>PBVT01000040.1 GCA_002728755.1 Myxococcales bacterium | reverse complement strand
TTAAAAGATTTTGGTGGTGTTTGAGATTCACTCATGGTTCTCCCCGAAGCTTGTTAAACCCATTTAGTAAAAATTTCCCTGGGGCTTCTACTACACATTGAACCGAAATGTAATCTGCCTCGTAAACATCGGTAAACCCACGACTTTCAAAATCAGTCTCGCCGTTTCTCACCAAGTTTCCGCTGGGCAGGGAAATAGAGGTCGAATCGATACTCAAGGACTAGGCGTCCTCTGAAATACTCAAGTCTCGTGGAGAGTCCCGCAACCGAACCCATATATGATGAGCCAAAAGGCAAAGGTCACCTCGAAAAGCGCACCCGGGATCATCAGGAAAAGCCCAAAGTCAACGGATCCAAAGCCATCGGCGGCGATGCCGCAAATGAGGGCAAGATAGCCCACGATCCCAAATCGGACGAGCCATGAGGGCATCTGCTCCACCCGTGTCAGGACAGCCAAAAGCGGCAGGCTGCCAATCCCCAATCCGATCATGGCGATCCGGTAGTAGAGTGAACCACTGTCGGCCATGCCCGCCTTGTAGACGAGATAGCCGGAGACGCCGAGAAGCAGAGCCTCGACAAGACGGGCAACGAGATAAGAATTTGCAATTGCCCTGCCATATGGCGCGGCAATGCTTTGCAGGATTCGTCCGATGGCCGCCACGACCAGGGAGTTTGTTAGCACCAGGACAAGACCCAAAGTGGCCGACTCCGTCACTAAAAGACTGCTGCCGACACCATAAAGTGGAAATGCAGCCAGGAAGAGTAGACCTAGGCTGCGATCGCGTAACTTCGTGTTCAAGGGACCTCCGAGAGAAGGCGTTTTGGCTCTAGACGTTGAACCGGAAGTTGATCACATCCCCATCCTGGACGACGTATTCTTTGCCTTCGAGGCGGGTTTTTCCCGCGGATTTCAGGGCTGATTCACTGCCGTGTTCCATAAGGTCGGAGTAGGTGTAGGTCTCCGCGCGTATGAAGCCACGTTCAATATCACTATGAATTTTCCCAGCCGCCTTTCGGGCGATAGTACCCCGGCGGATAGGCCACGCCCGACATTCGTCGGGGCCCGCGGTCAAGAAGCTGATCAGATCCAGGAGCTTATAGGCCGCTTGAATAAAGACGTTACGTGCCGGCTCGCCTAACCCCAGCTCTTCTAAGAATTCCGTCTGTTCCTCTGGCTCTAGACCGGCGATCTCCGCCTCAATCGATCCACATATGGCCAGGCTCACCTCTCCTGTACCCGACACGGTCAACTCGCGCTTATCGGCAAAGGCCGGGTCCTCCCAGGCTTCCTCGGAGAGGTTATACAGGGTGATTAAGGGGCGGAGGGAGAGCAGCTGTATGCCCGCCAGGGTTTCCAGGTTGTTTTCACTGAGGTCGAGGGAACGAAGAGGCTGTCCTTCCATGAGGTGATCCACGCAACGATCGTTGACCTCAACCTCGGGCCCTTTATGGCGTTCTTTGATCCAACGTTGTTGGCGCCGCTCCAGAATGCTCAAGTCGATAAGAGCGATCTCTTCATTGAAGAGGTTACGGTCTTTATCTGGTTTGGGTGCGTCCACCAGCATGGGGTTGTCGAAACCACGAACGACGTGAACAAGTACGTCGGCGTTGCGCATATTCTGTACAACCTCAGGGGGGAAGGCGCCCGTGTCGGCGCGGCCGCCACCGCCTACGTCGATAAAGGTGATCTCCGCATAGACCTTTTTCTTGGGGTTGAAGATCTCCCCCAATTGATCGATACGAGAATCGGGTACCTTGATATTCCCATAGGCCACACCGCCGCGGTCTGCACCGCCGCCCGGTGCAAGGGCTGCAAATACGGTTGATTTGCCCGATCCGGGATAACCACAAAGTCCTACGCGCATATGAACACCTGCTGATCGTGTTGGGCGAGTTAAGCAACCACATCAAAATTTGCAAGGAGATTTGCGCTGAATCTATTTTTTGGGTGCTACGAAACCCGATGATAGGCTTCAATATGAACCCGCATCTACGCATCCCGTCGGGGTGCCCCCGGAGGACCTAATGAAACGAATACTCTTTGCCCTCATTCTATCTGGTCTCGTATTGGCCTCGGCTACGGTGTCGACGGCACAGATCCCGGCACGCCAAGCGGATCGCCCGCTAACTTTGAAACAGGGTGTGGTCGCTGCGGATGTTGGAGTGGGGCATACTATGACGGATCCGACGGAATCCACGGACGCGAGCCTTGGATTTGTTTACGGCGTTCTCGATGATCTGCAGTTGGGCCTGAGCCTGCCCATGGGTGTGGATCCGACCTTTGAAACCAATGACCCGGCTATCGTAGCAATCTTCCGGATGCATCGTACCCAGGAACTGGAAGCCGGTCTGAAGATCGAGACCAGCATCCCGGTGAAAGAAGGGAGCGCGGCCGAGTTGAACGTTGGGGCACCGGTTCGATGGCGGTCCGGCCCCCTCCGAATCGATACGGGTGTGGTATTGGGATACGCCCTCACGGATCCAGCCCAGAAGTCACTGCAGATACCCATCGGAGTCTCCTATAACCTAAACGAGCATCTCGCCTTTCAGCTGAACACGGGTGTTCGGGCTCCGGAATTTGAATTCGATAAATACATCATGCCTCTCGGCGCCGGACTTGTGTATACGTTGACGTCACAGGGGATGACTCGGGGTGATATTGGCGTATCGGCATCGTTCCCGTTTTTCATGCAGAAAGGAAATGTGACCACGACGGACTTTATGGTGATCTCCGTAGGTGGTCGGGCGTTCTTCTGATCGCAGGGATAGGGCATGAAACGAACGGGTTGACGATCGGCCCGTAGTCTGGGCAGATGAATTCTCCGTCCAAAGGAGAATCGGGCCCGTGGCACGCATCCTATTTCTATGCCTTGTCTTTGCCATCGTACATTGTACCGATGACGACGGATTGGATCTAATCACGCCATATTGTGAAAAATGGCACGAATGTTCCCATGGTGAGATGCCCATCGCCGATTGCGAGGACTCCCATTCGGCCATCTGGGTGTCCACAAGTGGCACCTGTCGCGATCTATTCCGCTCCTTCCTGACCTGTTATGTAGAAGCCGATCCGGATTGTAATAAGTTCGGTGGCATCTGTGCCGAGGAGTCGAAGGCCTTTAACGAGGGCGACTGTCGACCGTAACGGGCGCAACCATCAATAGTAGGGGTTGGCGCCAGCTTCATGGTCGGTGGTGTCCACCACTTCGGTAACCTCGGGGACCAGCTCCTTGATTCGTTGCTCGACACCCTGGCGGAGTGTAGCCGACGCCTGGCCGCAGCCCTGGCACCCGCCACCCATTTGCACATAGGCCGTACCATCTTTGAAATCCACAAGGGAGATTACGCCGCCGTGGCTTGCCACAAAGGGGTTAACCTCTTCATCCAGAATCGTCTGGATTCGGGCGAGAACAGGGTTGTCTGTGAGAATGGTGTCCTCGTTTGGGTTGAGGAACTTGAAGCCAGCGTCATCATCGGTAGTGATGAAGTCCAGTGTGGCTCCGGCGAGAAGGTCTCCACTCTCATGATCGACCCACACCTGAATATCCTCGTATTTCAATACGTGGTCGTCATCGGCTGGGTCGTCACGAAGGGCAAAATCCATATGGTATTTGAATGCCACCCCCTGACGGCGAGCGGATATACGGATGGGACGCCCGATGCTCTCGTGCATTTCGAGGAAAGAGGCGATCTTTTCGAGAGCCTGATCAGTAATTGTGAAATCGATTGGTTGTGTCATGGGGCACCGATTGCTTGGTTAACGGCTCGCCTATACTGGAAGAGTACAGCATAGGGCCAGCTTAATTTGAAGTTTCTTCGAAGTTCCAGGCTTTGATTACAGCGATTCGGGGGCGCAGATATTCATCTACATATTGGCGATGATCGGGGTGGACACGGTATTCCTCGACCGCTTCCAGACTAGCAAACTGCAGGACAAATTGCAGATCCCACGCTTGCTCTGTGACTGGTTCGGCGGGTCGCATGATACGAACCCTGTCGACTCCCGGTACGCCGGATAGAACCTCTCGGCTATGCTCTGCTATCGCCGATACAGTGTCGGCTGCGAGGTAGTCGTCTTCGAGCTTTATAAGAACCACTCGTTCGATCATGAAGAGCCCTTGTCGTCCGAAGGCAGAAGCGAGCAGAGGAGGGTGCCAAAACTATCCACCACGGATGCGGGGATGGTGTGGGGCCCATCAAAGGGCTGGAAATCCACCGTAAGCCCAGATTCCTCCAACAGTCCTGGTAAGGTACTCGCTATGGAGAAGGGAAGAATAGGGTCCCGCGTACCGTGGGATTGTAGTACACGCAGGCCTTTACGGCGTTCTGCGAGGGTAATCCATTCGGATTTGCAGATCGGGAAACCCGAGAAGATCCCCAGGGCGGCCGGCGATTCGTCGAGGCGAAGGCTGAGGTCGGTGGCTAACATCGCTCCCTGGGAAAATCCGGCCAGCACAAGCCGGTCCGTGCCAAGGCCTGCCTGCTGCAATACCGTATCTACAACATGATGTAACTTGCGACGGGCTTCACCGAGCCCCTCTGGTAGCTCATCCAGTTGTTCCTCGAGCGTACCATCCGACATAGCCCGTTCGTAACGGCCCACATCGATATGCCACCAGGCCCTCGCGTCATAGAACCCAAAGAGGTCCAGGGATAGGGGGGCTTCTGGAAAGACGAAACGAGTGGTCTCCATCAGTTGTGGAAACCGTCGGAGCATCATAGCTCCTACGGGGACGAGGTCATCCCCAGGCGCTCCATACCCGTGGCTTATTACAACAACCTGCTCCGGTGCGTCGGAGCCCAGGCAATGACATCGGAGCGAGCCGATCTCTTGTGTAATTGCGGCGGACAATGGTCGGTGCGATTAGCGGCGGCCTTTGTTATTTTCGATCTTACGAATCGCACGTGCCTTCTTTTTGCGGCGTGCATTCTTCTGGCGCATCTTCAGAGATGTGGAATTTTTACCCATGATGGTCTCCATTGGTTTCCAGTGCGTATCGCATAGCTGGCGTGTATCTACAAGCAAAATTCGATGGATAGCCCGCTATTCAATTACGAAATCGAGGGATTTGAGCGCCTGATTCTTATGATCAAGCAGTATCAATTGCCAATTTCCCTGGTCGCGACGTCGTATGGTTTTTCGGGACCAGGTACGCCAACGGCTACTGCTCCCCGCTTTGAGCTCAATGCGGTCGCGTACCTTACCTTCGTGAACCCATACCATCGTGATTTTTGTTGGGGCCCCCGAGTTCTTAAGACTAACAAAACCGGTCAAAGGGCTGTCTTCGGTCGAGAACTGATCGCTGACCCCGACGGGGTTTCGATTTTCAACGCCGGTGCACACCACCAATCGGTTGACCGAGATGGTCGATCCTGAATCGTCAGGAAGGGGTACGGCGGCTGCAGGTGCGGACGGCTCGGGTTCTGGTTCGGCTACCGGTGCCTGTGTAGGCTCCTCGACGGCCGCAGGCTCAGGTTCCGGTGAAGGTTCCACGGTCGGGGGGGTAGGCGCGACGGGCGTAGGGGCTGCTGGCGTCTCCACCGCAGCCGGTGGAGCTTCTGGCGTTGTTTCTGTAGGTGTTTGCGTGGGCAGGCGGTCTGGCCCCTTACGGGGGGCGCTGGCTTGTCGCTGCTGCGATGTGGCGCGGCGGTTCTTTTGGACGGGATCGTTGGAATTGAGGGGCGTACCACTATTGGCTTTATAGCTGCTCTTACATGCGCTCAATGGCAGTAGTGATATTACGATGAGCCATAGGAGCGCTCGGCGATGCAAGAGGGCCTTCATTCATTCTCTCCCGAAATGAGTACGCACGCTAACGTCCGGCTGGACTTTAAGCAAGTACAAGATTAGCGTACCGAATGTAGCCGAATCTGCCCATTCGGGTGGAATCGATCGCGCATCAGGAACGCATGGAAGGATTGGAAGACCCCACTATGGACGTGCCGATATTAACTCCAAATCAGGCCCACGAATTCATGCAAAAGGGGGCCTATTATGTGGACGTGCGTACGGAGGGTGAATACCAGACGGGGCGCCCCAAGGGGTCCTATAATGTCCCCTTCGTTGTTCGCGATCCCCGTACAATGCAAATGCTTATGAACCCAGAGTTCCTGCAGGTTATGGAGGGCAACTTCGCGAAGGACGCCCCCTTGATTCTGGGGTGTCAGATGGGCGGCCGGTCTGCGTTGGCCGCAAAGATGTTGGTGGGTGTTGGATACACCAATGTAGCGGACGTCTCTGCGGGCTGGGGTGGTTCGAGAGATTCTCTGGGCAGGCCCTTGGAGCCAGGATGGGAGGCCTGCGATCTACCGACAGATAAGGGCTTTTGCCTGGAACGGGGCTACGAGGCTCTACGGAACGACTGAGCTTTAGTTCGCTGGGTAATCGTCGATTACAGTCTGCCCGTCGAGGACGGGCTGAAATTCCAGAGATGGCCATGCCACCGTGCCGACACTCCAGAGTGAATTCGGCTGTATGGTGACGGGGGATGAGACCCAGACCTCTTGTCCGAGGCTCAATACGCGTATTGTGGCGGCCATAGGGGCCGGGCCTCCCCAATAATGGGCGCCGATTCGATAGGGAAGCCCTTCCTGGGGAAGTTGTAGTGTAACAAGCTCCGGTCCTCCGTTCGCATTGTCGATACTGAGGTACGGGTTGCCTTCTGCCATTTCAGACCAGTTCGGGTAGGGGTTTAACCAATAGCAATCGTAGACCGGGTCGAAGTAGCCATCGGCCTGCCCATCACCGTCTACGTCGGGTCCGTCGGCTAAGGTCGAGACAAAATGCAGATCAAGGTCGGCGTCCGCCGGAGCTTCCTGTCCATCCGTGGTCGTCCAGGTCAATTCGACCTGGAGTAAAGGCCCTGCGAGAACCTCCAGAAGAAATTCAGGACGCCCACAGGATGCCTGTCCTGTCTCATCGAAGACTTCGAGACGGAAGGCATAGGTGCCCAGGTGGGTGACCGTGAAGTTTACGGCCGCCTCCTGGCTGTTGGGTATGAACGTTCCTTCGCTATCGATGGGTTGATCTACGCTCCAACTATAGCTGACGACGCCACCATAGGGCGCGTAGGAGGCGGAGCCGTCGAGCAGTATGGTGGTGCCAATCGGCACGAAACTGTGCGCGCTGGTCTGGATGATGCCCACGGGACAACTGTCCGCGGTGGTATAACCATGGAGTGGGACGACGACGACGGGCGTGTAGCTGTCGGTCTCAATGATGAGAAAAGAGCGGTCCGGAACCGGGACTCCGATGGGATCCAGGGCCGACGGCGTCTCGGTAGGTTCGTACTGGAGCTCAAAGCTTACATCCGTATCGGGGGGGACGATCACCGGGGCACCGGGGGCGGGGAGGGACTCGGAATTCAGACCGAACTGGGGGCTCCATGCCTCCACTCCCAGGCTCGTATATTGGGGATTCGTTAGATCGTCCGCGGTCGCCAGGCGTATGGACTCTATCCCTACAGGAACGTTGCCGCAGGATTCGATTTTGAGGTCCGCGGTTTTGGGACTCCCGCCAAGGATCGCACCATGGAAATCAATCTGGGTTTGGCTTAATGCAATGCAGGGCATCTCCACATTGCCTTGTAAGGGGATGTGCAGTCCATTCACAGCCGCTTCGGTGTTGGCGTGGACCACCAGATGCCCGGAGGAGAAACCGTCTTCCGAGGGGGAGAATCGAATCATCAAGGAGATCTGCTCTTCTGACTCCAACACATGTGTGGGTGCGAACACCAATGGCTCCCCCACAGGATAGGTAGAGCCGTCATATTTGATCGCAAAGGCGTTGGAGCCGGTGATCTCCGCCTGAGATATATGGATATCCTCGGTGCCAATATTCCGTAGGGTCACGATCTGGTAGACGGATTGCCCGTTCGGAACCTGGGCAAAGGCGAGGGAGAAGGGCTGGGCATAGAGGATGGATGAGGACAGTCCCGGGCCGATGTCTTCGGCAATATCCGACACGGCGTCCGTACCACCCTCGTCATTGCCAAGATCGATAATCTCGGGGGGAAGATCGGCTAAGACCTCTTCCGGTATATCCAACGTTCCATCCAGATCGTTCGCGATGTCCGAGGGACCAGTATCCATAAGATCGGTATCATCCGCGTCGCTACCATCCAGTACGGAGCTGTCGGTTATGGTGTCCATGGGGGGCACGATGTCGACACCGCTAGCATCGCTTATGTCGGGGCCCGGGCCGGTCGCCGAGGATCCACAAGCGAGGCCTGTCAAAGCCACGAGGAAGAGTACGATACTCGAGGAGCAACGGCGCATTCTATAAGCCTCCACCCTCAGGATCCTTGATTTTGGTCAGTATTTTCAAGTCCGCTCTGTCCCAATAAGCGATTCTGGTTCTTACGCACGAAGCGTCCCATGAACCCATTGACGACCCGATGGACCGGGCGTGGGAAGATCAGAAATAGGTTAAAGAGCACTTTCGGTATGAGTCCGGGTATGGCCAGCGGGCGCCGCCAGCGAAAGCCGCGGAGAGAGGAACGCGCGCAGGTGCGAGCAGAGATCTCAAGCCAGCCCGGCGGTTTGGCGTAGCTGGGCAGCGCAGCAGCGGCTTTGAATTCCGTGTCGACCGGTCCAGGGCATACCAGAGTAACAGCCACACCGGTCCCTCGAAGCTCCGCACGTAGAGATTCTGTGAAGCCCGTAATGAAATGCTTGGTGCCGGTGTACATGGAAAAGGCCGGCATGGTGGATAGGCCCAGATAGGAACCCACATTCATGACGCCCCCATGTCCCTGCGCCACCATCTCCGGCACGAGTCGGCGGGTCAGATAGCAAACGGCGTTGATATTGACGGCAACCATCCGCTCAAGTTTTTCCCAATCCGCGTTCTCTACCAGGCAGATGTCGCCAAATCCGGCGTTGTTGATGAGGACATCGATGGTTCCCACGTCTTCTTTTACAGACGTGAGCATAGAGTCTATGGCCTCTCTATGCTGCAAATCGCAGGTCTGAATGCTGACACGCAGCTCGGGATTCTTCGTCTTTACCTCGTCGGCGATCTGTTCGAGTCGCTCCGTACGACGCGCTACCAAGACCAACGTGTTCGCCACCGATCCCAGCTCACGTACGTAGGCTTCGCCGATCCCAGAGGACGCTCCGGTTATCATAATGGTGCGGTTTTTCAGTAATGGCTGCATGCCATTCCCATCGGTTTACGGGTTGTTCGAATCTAGAAATCGAAATGTATCGATGCGCCCAGGTTTCCGTCGGGTTGCACATTCATCAGGAAATGTCGAAGGGAAAGGCGTGTCGAGGCTTTCTCTGGTGTAAGGGCGGCGGCTTGTTGGAATAGGTAGTAGGAGAGGCCACCTAGCGCGAGCCCCGCTGCGGCGAGTCCACCGCCAAAGTATTGCTTATTCGATTCCATGATCAGATTCTCTCGCTCCGCCTTTTGCACATCCTGGTAATAGGACCAGAGCAAGAAGCCACCGCCAAGCAGTGTGGCGGCTCCGACAGAGGCCGTTACATAACCCCAGGTACGCCGACTACTACCCGCTCCCAGGTCATGACTCTGGCAATCCAGCACAAGGTCTTCTCCCTCGCGAACAGTGAATGTTCGGATGTCTTTACTCTGGCCCGGGCGCCAACAGACAAATTGGTGGGTCCCCACCTGAACCGTTCGAGGAGGTGTTCGCGTACGGATTTGAATATGCTCCGGTAGCTCCCAGGGGAGGCCGTCCAACATGATGTTTACACCCTGTAACGTGCTTCCTGGCGCGCGAACGGCGAGAGTTCCGGTTAGAGGCTGTAATTGGAAGCGGACCAGGAGCGCTCCCGCGCCTCGAACGTCGACCACTTTTCTTGAGGAACGATAGCCCTCCGCGGTAGCTTCAAAGACATGAAGCCCACGGGTGAGTTTGATTTCGAACGGAGTCTGGCGCGCCTCAACATTGTCCACGAGAACACGGGTCTCGGAAACATTCGAGATGACGGATATTGGAATAGGCTGCTCCAGAAAACTACGCAACGCATGCATACGAATCCGCACCTTGGACGCCAATTGCTCGTCGTCGGTTACAATGCCTTGTAAGGCTTCGAGTGATTCCTCTGGTTTCCCCTGTTTTTCGAAAACATCGGCTAACTTCAGTCCGATGAGCGGATGCGAATGCAAAGCCCAGGCCCGCTTCAATAGGTTTTCTGCCCCTTGGAAATCGCCTTTCTCATAGGCGACTCGTGCCTGTTGAAATAATTCCAGTGCCTGATTTGCGCGCGCCGAGCTTTGTGCGATCGCCGTGGAAGGGCCCATACCCATAAAAGACACACCTCCTAGCAGGAACGCACAGAGGATAAGTGCTCTGCAAAACCGGGAGCGGTGGCTCGGTATGGACATTCGGTTGAGTTTGGAAACCATCAGCGTACTCGGCCGGACAATCAGTATCCGGAGGCTACAGACATACTGATTCTTTTACCACGATATTCTGGGAACGCCAGCTAGCAGGGTCTGCTGAGCCATGGCGATACATGGTGTTTCCTATTCCCAGGCGTTCTTGAACGGGTCTTTTTTCTTTGGTCGGCGGGGTCGGGTGACCTTCTTCTTGTCGAGCCGGAAGACAATCCCTTCGTCACCTACAAGCCGAATGAGTTGGGGACTGAGGTTCTTGGATTGTTCCACGAAACCTTTCTTTTTCAGCGTGATCTCGCTTGGCGGGTTCTCTTCGTCATAAAAGAATGCTTCGGGTGTTTCTCCAATCTCCATCCCATCGACCAGAATTGTTGCCCCGGGTGGCTCGCTAGAGACGAGAACATGCTTGCGTAGGAGCGTGGGCTTGGGGGGTGGTACATCGGCGGCTTTGGAGGGCGCGGTGTCCACGGCGGCCACGGCGTCGGCTCTGGAAGCGTCGGGTGTGGCTGCGGGGGTGGTGGTCGTATCGGCTTTCGAGGCGATGGTGCTGGCGCGGGTGTCGGTCGAATTCTGTATGTCGGGCCGGCTCTTTCCGTTGGAGTCGTTCTGACGAAGGAGAAAGACGCCCGCAACACCGGCGATCAGTACGAGCAGCACGCCCATCATCAAGAATCGTGGGCGGGATGGTTCTTCAATCTTAATGTCGGTTCGAGAGTCTGTCTGGGGTGTTAAGGCCGGTTTTTCTCCCGTCCCTTCTGTCGCAACGATCTGAACCGATGGCTCATCGTCCGGCTCCAGGAAATCGATCGTGGGGTCGACGGTTACGACGGCTGTCTCTACATCGTCGAGGGAGCGCAGTAACTGCTCTGCCGTTTTGGGCCGGTTCGCCGGGTCCTTCTTCAGGAGATCCAGCACAAGCTTGTCGAGAGCCGGCTCGAAATTCAGGTCGGGTGCGAGCTCGGAGGGTGCGCGAGGCTCCGATTCGATATGGGCCATGACTACGTCGAGGGCCTTCTTGCTTACGAATGGAGGAACACCTACGAGCATTTCGTAGATGACACAGCCCAGACTGTAGAGATCCGAGGAGGGGTTTACGGGTTTGTCGAGGAATTGCTCTGGACTTAAGTAGAGAGGGGAGCCCCAGAAGCGTCCTCCACCAGACTGGGCCCCATCGTCTCGCAGCTCAACATCAAGAACCTTTGCGATACCGAAATCGAGGACCTTCGCGAAGTCCTTTTCTCCGTAGACCTCGGTGATGAATACGTTCTCGGGCTTCATGTCGCGATGCACGATGCCCACGCTATGCGCTTCTGCCAGACTTTTGCATATCTGGCGTGCGATATGGAGGGCCCTTGACCGTTCCAGCCGTCCTTCCCGGCGTAGCAGATCTCCCAGCGTTTCCCCTTCCAGAAACTCCATGACGAGAAACAGGAACCCATCCGAGGATTCACCGAAATCAAAAACTTTGATGGTATTTGGGTGACGTAGTCGACTACAGGCGAAGGCCTCCTTGTTGAAGGAACGGACCTGATCGTCGTCTTGCATCAACTTCCGGG
The DNA here is from genome assembly GCA_002728755.1 of Myxococcales bacterium. GTDB lineage: Bacteria > Myxococcota_A > UBA9042 > UBA3505 > UBA3505 > UBA3505. Next base: position 38,145 of record PBVT01000040.1, on the reverse strand, counting down.
ACAACACCTTCACAGCCACGATGCTGTCCATTTTGAGGTGCTGAGCGCGGTACACCACACTCATCCCGCCTTCGCCAATCTGTTCCAATAGACGATAGCGACCTAGAAACTCACGGCCTACGAGATCGAAAGATTCCGAGGATTCTTCCTGGGAGTCGTCGGTAGTTTTGTCGTCCTTATCGCTCATATGGATATAGGGTTGGGAAGGGATTTATCGCTAAGTGTAACAGAAGGAATTGGTGTCGCAAGATTGTCTGCCGGGCCTTTGGCCAGGTAGGAGGGCTTTACCCACCGGATGTACGTTGACCACAGTAACAAACCAGATGTTCTGGTTGTTTCCGGTGGGGCTACATACGAGAAAAGTGAGTTAGGAAGAGTTCGCTATTCTCCGAGTTTTCCAGGACCCGTGCTCGATAGGCTTCTTCTGGTGAGAGCCCCTTTTCGAGCAGCGCTTCGACCTGTGCTTGTTCCTTTTTGATATATCCTTCGGTGCCAATACGGCTTCCCCAGCCTACATGTTTCTTGCCGTTGATGAAGAACGCGGGGGTGCCACGGGCTCCGAGGGTGGTTACGATTTCGGCCTGCTTTTGAATATGCGCCAACATGTCGGGGTCGTTACGGTCTCGATCATATTGTTCCATGTCCAGGCCCAGGGTCGTCGCGTGCTTCCGCAGGTCCTCGTCAGAGAGGCTTCGTTGGTCGGCGAAGATCAGATCATGGTATTCCCAGAATTTGCCTTGCTGATGCGCGGCGGTCGAGGCCTGAGCCGCGGGCATCGCGCGTGGATGCATCTTCAAAGGGTTTTGAATGAAAAAGATAACAACGTTCCCGTCCAGGTTCTCATGAATGTTGGACATCTCTACCGCCGCGCGACGACAAACGGGGCATTGAAAGTCGCTGACGACAAGCATCTTCACCGGTGCGTCAGGCTTGCCAATACGAGGTGCCTTCCCCAGCATGGTGCTCGGTGGTTTCGGGGTAGGCTTCTTAGCCTCGACTTGCACCGGGGCCTTATAGGCCACGGGCTTTGGGCTCAACAATACCCCAGCGGGAAAGCTGATGAGAAAAAGTACGATAGCACCGAATAATGCTGTTTCTTGTTTCATCGAATCCTGGATCTCTATTAGGGGGCTGGATCTTGCCGCACTCGCTCCGGCAAAAAGGAGCAGCTATTGTCTTCAAGGCATGGGTCGTCGGATAAGATCTCGCCTTTGCTGAGGCAGAAATACCCGATTTGATTGATCATAAAGGTTCCGATGTCAAAGGGTAGCGAAGCATCCGGGAGATCGAAACCATGGGAGCCGTGGTCGTCCGAATATGGCAAGCGGAGTGCCACAACGTAATTATTGAATTCGGGCCCTGTCTTGGTCGCACGTAGAGGGGGGCCTTCCAGATTCGGTTCGCCAAACCGTGGGTTCCCGTGGTTGAGATCGTCCACGTCAAATAGGACCGAGCGAAGGGAGCCGTCTTCGGTCTCTACCTGGTATCGGTTTGTCCGTTCGGTCCCTTCCGTGACTCGGTGACGGATCAGCACATCATTTTCCGTCATGCCCCATGGGGTGTCGGTGTCCCAATAATCGATAGCACCCGCGGCCCGTGCGTTGGCGATCCCGGTATTGATTGGCACATTCATATCGCCGATAGAGGGGATGAACAGCATATTGGAGCCGGCTGCGAAGGTCCCGTCTTTAACCAGTGGGTCGTAATCAAAGTTGAACGGGTCAATCGCGTAATGGTGAGAATAGGAGATGGGGTCCCCAGGCTCGATCAGCATACTGGCCAGATAAAAGAAGCGTCGAAAATCTGGTGTCTGACGTTTCTTTCCATGGCCATTCGTCAGGGCTACGAGCGGAGTGTCGGGCAGAAAGCGGGCCCCTTGCCATATGGCCTCGTTTTGCCATTGGTCGATGGTCTCCTTCACCGTATCTGTGTTGCCGTCATAGATGGTGATCCGGAGGCGATCACCCAGTTGGGCGGGATCGTCCACATCGATGGGAAGATTACTGTTGTCTTCCAGCATGCCAAGAACCGGGCGTTTTTCGGTGGCGGAGAGGGCGTCCGAGGGCACACCGAGCCGGATTTTCAGTTCTTCTCCAACGATTACCTCGTCAGTATGTCCGTTCTCTACATTTTCCAATACCACGCGATCGCCTGCCTCGATGGCATCTGTAGTATGGAACGAGATAAACGTACGACGTCGCACATTATGTACCAGGAATGAGAACGTGACACTGGTGGCTTCCTCGTTTGGTTTGCCCAGGATCAACGGCCCAAAGAAAGGCATTAGCACGGCCTCTGGCACACCGCCTTGTCGGCTGCGGACACCGACGTCCGTAAGACCCCCGCCACCTACGATGGGTAGGCCTACGCTTATGGTCGGCTCTACGGCGGGTATGATCCCTGCGAGGATCCCACCGAGGCTTGCTCCCGATACTGTGTATTGAACATCGGGGCCACCGAAGTCGACGACTCCGTCACCGTCGAAATCGCCAGCGAGGTTTTTCTCTCCGTCTCCATTGGTGTCGTAATCCCAGGTGTTGACTCCATCAAAGGAGCGAGCCATTCGCACAAAAGAAATATAATCCACGACGGATTGTCGGACGATGTCGCGGGTGTGGAAGAGATCGTAGGTCCAGAAATCTCCACCACTATCGATGGCTCCATCGTTGTCGAGATCACGGGCACGGCCGGCGGTGAGTCCTGCGGGGAGCCCGCCGTATCCCTGTGCGCCAAAGAATTCTTCTAACGCCCCCATAATGGTTGTTGCTTCGAGCAATGGAGCGAGATCGATCTCGTCGTCCGGGAAGGCCAGGCCATGCCCATAGGCATCCAGAGCGCAGCAGGCGTAACCAAACCGGGCTAGCCGTCCGGCAAAGCCGAGGCCTTCGAGTCGATTGGATCCGTAGCCATGGCCGTACATGAAGACAGGGAAGGGCGGAGAAAACGCGGAATCCGCCTTGGGGACTGTGCACCACCAGGTAATGCGAGTGTCTCCATAGAACATCTCACCGGTTTTGGGGTTCACAGCGAAAGATTCGTCGTCATCCGCTGGATAGGTGTCTGTAGCGATGCCGTCTTTGTCCGCGAGGAAATTCGGCCCAGGGGTTGCCCCCATGACGATATGATCGATGAACGATAGATCCGTGAGGATTTGGTTCTGACTCTCGTCACTTCCCCCAGCCAAATCGTCGATGACGAGTGGAAGAAAGGAATTCAAAACGCTCATGGGTAGAGAATAGGCCTTGCCTTCGAGCTCAGTCGTCATTTGAAAGAGATCGACTTCTGTGGGTGGGAAGGCGGCATCCAGCTCTGCAAAGGGCCCGTGGCTATAAAGCCCAGCACGAATTGCTTCCATGTCTCCCGTGGTGTCCTGCGTGGTGTATTTCCAGGCGAACGCTACGTCACCCAACTCGATTCCGACGTCGGCTTGCTGTAATAAGGAGCCGAGGCCTTTCAGGGCTTCATACTGGTCGGCGGGGTGAATCCCATCAAATGGTGATTCGACGGATTTACCGTTCGTGTCCAGGAGGTGCTTCGTGATGATCACCGCGTAGGTGCTCTTACTGCGTAGAGGGAAGACGGGGCGAAAGACCAGGGTATTGGTCTGCAGCTCGAAAAATCCCGCGAGATCATCCACGCCAGCTACGAAGTCGGGGTCGTCCGCCAGGGCCTCGGCGACACCGGGGATCACATTGGGGACATTCAAGATGCCATCACCGTTTGTGTCTTCTCCGGCGTCGAGCTCCCCATTTCCGTTTGTGTCTTCGTCTTCTGTTTCGAAGATGAGGTTTTGGCCTTCGGACCGTGGGTCATTGTCGAAGTAGAGGTCGGTGACTTCGAGAACAATGGGGAAATTACCATTGCCGAAATCCAATGGGACCACATCTGGGTTGTCGGGATCCAACTTGATAAGAAGGGCCACATCGTTGGAGAAATCTCGATCGTTACACTCTTTGCTTGCCCATTTCTTTTCCCAGTCTTCGACGTCTGTTCCCGTGCATTGCCGTTGCACAATATTGGCGAGGTCAACAGGGCCCGTGAGGGGTACGCTAATTGGCATGAAAACACCGAAACCCGCCACATCTCCGGCCTTGGCGCGTGTCTCGGATTCCATGAACGTAGGGCCGATATGGCTGATGTTGATAAACCGGCCCGTGGGGGAGTCGTCGTCTAGCCGGGTAGCGGTGTCGTTCGGTAGAGGGATCGTAGGAAAGGGTTTGTCCAGTACCTCATAGGCAATACGGACACCACCCGCGCGGTCCGTGCTCGCCACTACATCCGGTCGTTCACCAGCGCAGCCAAAACATAGAAGGAGTAAGAGAGTGAGAGCGAAGAGTGTATATCGTTTCATCATGACGTGTCCTCCTACCAATTCAGGTCTGCAAGCAGACGCCATTTTTGCACATTGCCAAGACCCTCGACCCCCTCGGCCGCTGCCAGCGCATCACCCGGTTTAAAGAAGCCGTATTGGCCGCCTACACGCATGGAGAGCTCTTTGCCAAGGTTGAGGGTGTATCCGAGTCCAATGTTGGCCTCGTAGCCCAGAACACCGTTCGCGTTGCGTTTGCCATACGCGCTTTGATTGTAGCCGCCCACTAAACCACTCTGATAGGCATCCACCAGGTCCGCGGGTGCATAAGCGAAAAGAAAGCCGACGGATGCGTCGATCCCCGGTTGGTCGGCGCCATAGGTGAGGGTGGGGTGAACATATACCGTATTTGTGACCGAGCCATTCGAGGGAAGTAGATTCACACCCTTATGGGGCTCTCCCATCAAATTGGGATCAGTGGCATGGTCATAGGTTCTCGCGGACACTCGATGGAGTATCTCCTCGAAAAGAATCATTCCGACCTTGTATCCGGGATCAAACTTGAAGGCTCGCGCTGTACTGTCCCGAGTATGGTTGTCTCCCGACGCGAAGCCAGCTTCAAGCTGGAGCCTTGTGTGAATCGGCCGATGTGTCATTCCTGTACGGAGCACGGCACCATACTGCTCCAACTGTATTGGATATTCCGCCCCCTCGAAGCGGGCGAGCTCCGTCTCTCCGCGAATCATCGCCGCCTCGAATGCGAAGTCAAAACCAAGATTTGGGCAGACGTCGTGCTTCCAGGCCGCGAAAACGTCCACAGCGGTAGCCCGCGTCTTATCGTCGGCATGGTCGTCGATGCGGCGATGGGCAACATAGACACCCGCGTTCAGGTTGTCCCCGTTCCAGGCCAATGCGCCGATGGCCTGAATGGCCTTATCCCCATCTTTCCGATCCACGAGATCGTCTTGCTCGACCAGATCACCGGCGAGCACAAGAACAAGATGCTTGCCTATACTGCCACCCATGGGAGCCAGGGGACGAGTAAGAAACATAACCCGATTCGATATATCGCCCACGCTCGCATCCGAGAAGGCGTATTGTTCTTTGTCTCCCCCATTGGCCACCATGCCGAGTCCCCAGTGGGATAGCATGCGGCCGAACCGTAACTCCCCGAACGCAAAGCGATAACGCAGGAATGCTTCACGTAGGAATAGCTGGTCTCCATAGGGAGTGTCCACAAAGGGGTTCAGCACTTGATCCCCTCCGATGGTTTGCTGGGCCGCATCGGAAGGTGCGCCGTAGAGCTGGCCATCCAGAACCTGTAGGGTGAGTTTCAGTCCGAAGTTCTCCCCATAGTTGAGATAGGGGGAAATTCGCAATAAGGCCTGGCCCCGGCTGGTCTGCCCATGGAGGAAGCCATCCGTGTCCAACGGAAAGTCGGTCAGACCACTGTGACGGTAACGCAGTCGGCCATCTATGCCGAAGTCGAGGTCATTGGAGTTGGCCTGTGCTGTGGTGGGAAGCAGGCCCAGGAACAGCAAGCCCAGTAGTACGGTGCGAAGTGTGCGTCGAGCGGCGTGTAAATTCAATGTGTACGATCCTGAAAAGAGGAATAATTTGGTATTCTTATAAAAGTGCATGATGGGTTTTACATGCGATGGGACTGGGGTTCAACTGGTTTAAAATTGCAGGTGTGTGAAGATGGGCACTTTCTACGTGTGGCCGGCTGGTTTTTGTAAAATGTGGAGATAGTATGAGGTTTCCGAAACGAATTATGGTAGGCTCCCTGAATTCTTGGGTTGAATGGCATTCAAAGTCTGCCTATAACTACGTGGTCTGCCGTAGAGGTTCTGTACATGCATAGGGTGATTTTGCTGGTTGGAATCGGCCTTTTTGGCTGGGCTGGGGTGGCGCAAGGGTTTTGCCCTGCGAACGCCACGCAGCTTTCTACGAATTGCGGCGTGTATTCGTACGCGGGCTGTTGCGACGGGAATAAGGTGACCTGGTGTGACAGCGTCAGCAATGTTTTATGCCAGCTCGATTGTCCGACCTGGAATGCAGCGAGTGGCGAAATCTTCTGCGCCTGGGATCAAGGTAATGGAGCGTATGATTGCGCCGACGCTCCGAGCGCCGACCCAACGGGGATAAACCCTCTAACCTGTCCGGCTTCCACAAATGGAAGCTGCATGGGGAACTGTGGAGGCTCGGCTGGTAGCTGCTATTGCGATTCTCTGTGCTTTAACCTTGGGGATTGTTGTACCGACATCTGTACCTATTGTGCGGCGGACAACCCAACCAACTGTGGCACGGCGGCGGATTGCAATGGGACGGAAGCCTGGATTGGCGATGATATGTGCGACAGCGGCAATAATAACGTGGGCTGTAGCTGGGATGGCGGGGACTGTTGTGAATCGACCAACCCGGCGTGTGCTACGAGCTTCTCCTATCCCTGCGACTGTAAAGATCCCGCCGCTTGCGAGAACAACCCAGCGAATTGCGCCGGGTGCGTGCCGGATTGTGCGGGCAAGGAGTGTGGAGCGGATGGTTGTGGGTCCGTTTGTGGTGACTGTGCCGGTGGGCTTGTTTGTGATCTGAATCTCTTCGAATGCGTTGTGAGCTGCACGCCCAACTGTCAGGGGAAGGAGTGTGGTGCGGATGGATGCGGCTCTACCTGCGGAGAATGCGGGACTGGTGAAACTTGTGATCTAAACAACTTTATCTGTGTGCCAGGGTGTGAACCTTCCTGCGATGGCTTGGCGTGTGGTTCGGACGGGTGCGGTGGAACCTGTGGAGTCTGTGGCGAGGGAGAGGTTTGCGATAGTGGCGTTTGTACGGCTGGAGAATGTAGCGGTTATCCCAGCTGGATCGACGATGGTTACTGTGATTCGGCCAATAATAATGTCTTCTGTTCCTGGGACGGTGGTGATTGCTGTGAGAGCTCCAATGAGAGCTGTGCCACAAGCCCCACATACCCTTGCGATTGCCAGGATCCGGATGCCTGTGAGAACAACCCAGCGAACTGTGCGGCGTGTGTGCCCAACTGTGACGGCCTCAATTGTGGGGACGATGGGTGCGGCGGTAGCTGCGGCAACTGTGTAGATGCGCAGGTCTGCAGCGATGGCGTATGTGGCCCGATTGTCTGTGAAGGGAATGAGTCCTGGATAGACGATGATTATTGCGACACAAGTAATAATAATGAGGGGTGCGCCTGGGATGGAGGAGACTGCTGTCTGTCCACGAACCCCGTTTGCGATGACAATCTATTCTCCGTTTGCGACTGCCAGGATCCCGACGCCTGTGAGAACAATCCGGCAAACTGTGGCAGCACCTGTGAGCCGGACTGCACCGGCCTGCAATGTGGTGATGACGGTTGCGGTGGAAGCTGTGGCACCTGTGATGCAGGGCAGAGTTGCGATAGTGGCGTATGTGTGTCCGGGGGAACCTGTGGCGGGAATGAGATTTGGATAGGCGATGGGTATTGTGACAATGGGAACAACAACCTGGAGTGTTCCTGGGATGGAGGCGATTGTTGCCCATCGACCAACGAGAGCTGCGCCACGGCGTTCGCTTTCCCGTGCATCTGTCTTGATCCCGACGCCTGCGAGAACAACCCCGCAAACTGCACAAGCGGCTGTGTCCCCAATTGTGCAGGCAAAGAATGTGGCGAGGATGGTTGCGGTGGTAGTTGTGGATCCTGTGTCTTCGGTGAGACCTGTTCTGCTACGGGCCAATGCGAGGCAGGGTCCGGCTGTACGCCCGATTGCCAGGGCAAGAATTGTGGGGCCGATGGTTGCGGCGGTTCCTGTGGCTCCTGTGGGGCGGGCGAGCAATGCCAAAATGGTGTCTGCTCCAATGCGGGCGGTTGTATGCCAGACTGTGCGGAAAAGGAATGCGGCGACGACGGCTGTGGAGGCAGCTGCGGGTATTGCGGATTGCAAAAGATCTGCGGAGCGGACTTTACATGCGAGGACTGTATAACCACATGTGACGGCAAGGAATGTGGTGACGATGGTTGTGGCGGTCAATGCGGTTATTGCGATGCTGGTGAAACCTGTTCCACCTTCGGGTTCTGCATTCAGGAAGGCTGTCAGCCCTATTGCCCCAATAAGAACTGTGGGGATGATGGCTGTGGCGGATTATGCGGGCAATGTTCCGATGGCTTTGTCTGTGACACGGAGCTCGGTCAATGTACGGTAGATAATGGTGGAGGCAACGATACGGGTTCCTCCGGATCGGATGCAGGCACAACTCCCGAAGACACCGGGCCCTTGAACAGTGGGGATGGCTGGTCGAACTTCTGCCCAGAAGGGAAGGTTCCCCTCTATGGGGAATGCGTCTATCCCAGCGGCAACACCCCAGGAGCGAGTGGTGGTGCAGGCACGAGCAGTGGTTGTTCTGCGAGCCATACAAGCCAGGGACATTGGTTTATGTTGCTTGTGCCGTTGGCCTTGATGCTCGGGTACCGACGACGGGAAGACCCGTTCCTCGGTCGGAGTTGAAGGGCAGGGCGAATATGCCCAAACTGGATGCAGGCCATAGTTTCGTTTATCGTTATCTATGTAGGCGGCATAGCCGCGTATGCGAATAAGAGAGATTCTAAAGATCGGCAATCCTGCATAGAGACTATGAACGTTCGAAGCACCATCATTCTAGCAGCCTTTCTGGCGCTCCTTAGCATGCCAGTAGCGGAAGCTGCGTGCCCGTCCAATGCGCAGGTGATCAGCAGCTCGTGTGGCGATGTCGCTCCTAGTGGGTGCTGTAGTGGTGGGTCCGTGCTCAGCTGGTGTGATACGGCGAGCGACCAGGTGTGCATGATCGATTGTGGTTCGAACGCTGCCTCCGGGAGCGCGAATATCTACTGCGGTTGGAACCAATTTGCCTTGTTTTATGATTGCGCCGCTGTCCCCGGCCAAGCCGATCCATCGGGCCAATACCCCTATCTCTGCGGTGTAACAACCGGGGGAGACTGTGGCTCGATTGGGAACGAAGGCTGTTGTGATGAGACGGGCTCGATGCAGTTCTGTTTTAATGGGCAAATCCAGGTCTACCCGTGTCAGGACAATAGCGATCCGTCCTTGCAGTTATGTGGTTGGAATAATGCCGAAGGTTTTTATGACTGCACATCGAACACCAATTCGGACCCATCGGGTGCCTTCCCATATAATTGCCCGACATCTGGCTGTGTGCCGGACTGCTTCGCGAAGGTGTGCGGCGACAACGGTTGTGGTGGCAGTTGTGGGGGATGCCCTGGAGGGTATAGCTGTGTAAACAACCTCTGCACCCCTTCGTGCACTCCAAACTGTCTGGGTCGAGAGTGTGGGCCCGACAGTTGCGGTGGCGTATGTGGCACATGCCCCGTGTCCCAGACCTGTGATAACGTCCAGGGGCAATGTTCTGGGCCCTGTAGTGCCAATTGCAGTGGAAAGGTCTGCGGCGACGATGGCTGTGGCGGGAGTTGCGGGAGCTGTGCTGTGAACGCGACGTGTGTCTTAGGGCTCTGTGTGCCGTCGGGGAGCTGTACGCCGGACTGTGCAGGTAAACAATGTGGTTCGGACGGCTGCGGTGGTTTATGTGGGCAATGCGCGCCAGGGCTGACGTGCTCGCCTAGCGGTATGTGCGCAGCTAGCTGTGTGGGTGACTGTAACGGGAAGAATTGCGGTGACGATGGCTGTGGCGGGAGCTGTGGTTCCTGCGGTGCCGGGCAATACTGTAATAATGGCCTCTGTGCTGCCGGTGGCTGCCAGCCCAATTGTACGGGAAAAGAGTGCGGTGACGATGGCTGTGGGGGTAGCTGTGGATATTGCGGCGTTGGGTATGAATGTGGGCCGATGAATGTCTGCCAGGCCTGCCAATCAAGCTGTCTTGGGAAAGATTGCGGTGATGATGGTTGTGGTGGCTCCTGTGGTGTTTGCGGTACCGGCGAGACATGTAGTCTGGCGGGTTCCTGCATACCGGAGGGCTGTACACCGTACTGCCCAAATACCCAGTGCGGTCCTGACGGCTGTGGCGGGGTTTGTGGCGTGTGCGCTCCCAATTACAACTGTGTATCTGGCGCCTGTGTGCAAGGAGCAAATAATGGAGGAGGGCCGGTGTTGGGCCGAGATTGGACCGATCCATGTCCTCCCGGCCTGGTGAACCTCTACGGCATGTGCGTATTGCCCGCAGAGAAGGCTCCGGGCTTGGACGGTGCGGGGTCATCATCCGGTTGCTCTAGCGGAGCGGGCGGAGCGTCCTGGCTGTCCCTTCTATTGGGGCTACTCGTGTTGGGCCGCCGCCGGTCTGTGCGTATGCACCAGGCATGAGGCAGCTGCGATGGGATCGATCAGCTACGTAAAAGGGCATGGGCTTGGAAATTCCTTTTTGGTCGTCGAGTCGGACCCTTCGACCTCTGGAATCACCCCGGATGTCGCCCGGCAGCTTTGCGCCAAAGACCGCTATGATGTGGACGGCATATTGATGGTAGCAGGGGGCGATCCCCCTTTTATGCATATTCTCAACTCGGATGGCAGCGTGCCCGAGATGTGCGGGAACGGCGTGCGCGTCGTAGCCCAATATCTTGTGAATCATAGAGGGGCGCCCGAGTCCTTCGTGATCAACACCCTGGCCGGTGAAAAGGCTGTGGCCGTACGGAGGGAATCCATCAAACAGGCCTGGGTGTCCGTCGATATGGGAGTAGCGACCGTCCTCGACCCCTTGGATGGGGAGCCCCATAGGATTTCGTTAGACACTGCCTACGGCCGCGAAGAGCTTGTGGGCTATCGGGTCGATATGGGCAATCCTCATTTCGTGGTGTTGCCAGAAAACGATGAGTCCGTCGTAGATCGAGTTTTGCGTCTTGGCCCATTATTGGAGGTTCACGCGGACTTTCCAGCGCGGACGAATGTAGAATGTATTCAAATGAATGGGGACGGAAGTGTAGAAGTCGCCGTGTGGGAGCGTGGCTGTGGGTTTACCCAGGCCTGTGGCACCGGCGCATGTGCTTCGATAGCCGTAACAGCCGGCCTGGGATGGGCGCCCTTCGATACCGCGGTCAGTGCATGGTTGCCCGGAGGTTCTCTGGAGATCGAGGTGCGAAAGTCCGATTTCGGGCTTCGTATGGCAGGGCCAGCAGTCGAGGTGGAGCAGGGGACTCTGGACTTGAGCGGTTAGGCCTGCTGGTCGGCGATGGCGTCAGCTACACGGATGCCATCGATGGCGCTCGATACAATACCACCTGCAAAACCAGCTCCTTCCCCGCAAGGATATAACCCCCCTACGGTTGGGGATTGAAGGCTCTGGTTGTCCCGTAGAATCTGTAGAGGTGCGGAGGTCGTGGTTTCCAATCCGATGGCCACGGCTTCACGGCTATCGAACCCACGGATCTTTCGGGCAAAGGTTTGGAGCGCTTCACGCAACGGCCCATGGAGCTGGCCGGGTAGAATCGTGGTGAGATCCGCGGCCTGAATGCCCGGCCGGAAGCTCGTCTTTTCAGGTACGTCCCCAGTGCGTCCTCGCAGAAAATCCGGGATCCGTTGTGCCGGCGCGATATAGGACCCGCCGCCGAGGGTGAAGCAGGCTTGCTCTAATGCATCTTGAAAGGCAAGGCCTGCGAGGGCGGGAGGCACATCGGGCGCAGCAAGTTTGGCATAATCCTCTGCGTCTACCGTGGTAACGATGGCGCTATTTGCAAAGGGGCCCCCACGATTGGAATTGCTCATTCCATTCACGTTCAGGTGCCCGTCCCGCACGGGTGTTGGAATGACGAAGCCTCCCGGGCACATGCAGAAGGAATAGACTCCACGTCCGTCCGCCTGGCAGGCGAGCCGATAGCTTGCGGCGCCCAGATGGCCTTTACCAGCGGAGGCACCAAATTGGGACGCGTCGATCATCTCCTGGGGGTGCTCGAGACGAAATCCAATCGCTGTGGGTTTCGATTCCATCGCGACTCCTTCGTGCAGGAGCTGCCGATATAATGGGCGCGCGCTATGCCCTGTGGCCAGGATCACATTCTCACACTCCACATGGGTGCCATCGGAAAGTTCTGCCCCGACAATCTTCTGATGGCCGCCATCGTTCTGGTACAAGAATCGTAGGAGGCGGGTGTGAAAGCGAATCTCCGCTCCGTGGGCCTGGAGGTCCTCCCGAAGCTTCTTTAAGATAGGGATCAGGTAATTGGTTCCAACATGGGGGCGTGATTCGATCAGGGTTTCAAACTCAGGGGCCCCGAACGCCACGAGCCATTCGAGCACGGTGCGAACCAGGACATGCTTTTTTCTGGTATAGAGTTTCCCATCACTGAAGGTGCCTGCGCCTCCTTCTCCATAGCAGTAATTGGACTCCTCGTTTAGGGCCCCGTTCCGTCGAAAGTCGGCCACATGACGGCCTCTTTCATCCACCGGAGCCCCGCGGTCGATCACCAGGGGCTTGATACCGTGTTCGAGTAGGCGTAGAGCCGCAAAGAGGCCTGCGGGTCCAGCACCTACGATTAAAGGCGAGTTCCTGGTGCTTTGTTTGGCTGCGTATTGCGGGCCATTCCACAATGGGGCTGGGTCTTCGCCTGGGGAGAAGATCTCAAGGTTTGCAAGAAACTGTGGCGAACGCCGTCTTGCGTCCAGGGATCTACGAATCATACGCACGGCCCCAATTTCTTCCAGGGGTCGACCCAGGGCGTCCGCAGCGGCGGCGTGTAGATCCGGCGTGTCGTAGGCGAGGGGTAGGGGGATGTTTTCTATTTTCTTTGGGCACATAGGGGGAGCTCGACCAGAGAGGCAGCGTACGTGGACCGTTCCTCGATGGTGCTTCAGATTCCGTTGACGCGCAAACTCAAGGGGGCGATGTCTTACCCGTGGGTCCCGATCCGATATGCACATCGGCAACCGAGAGGAGATGTCGTGTTACGCTGGGCAGTGCTTCTTTTGCCCAGTCCGGAGGGGGATTAACCCTTCCCGCTGCGCCATTGAAACCGGTTGGGAGCTGGGCGCGATAGATGGTGGCGTTGAGGTCTATATGCGAGAATTGCCAGGTCCCGACTGCGGGAGGTGCATCGACAATCGTCGCGCCGGGGAGGATCGAATGCAAGAGGCTGGCAGGGTCATCCAGTCGGCCCATCAGATCCGCCTGCTCGCCTACCAGTCCAGGTAGAAACCAAAGCCCGGCCAGGAGCCCTTTCTCTGGCCTTCGTTGTAGAAAGAGTGCCTCATCGGGTGTTAGCGCGGCGAAAAGAACGCCTTTCCATTGGGATCTGGGAGCTTTGGGCGTTGTTGTGGGGAGCACCGTGGGATCGGGTAGGGTCGATTTGGCGATACAGTCTTCGCCAAACGGGCACTTTGCGCACGCCACACTTCGTGGGGTGCAGACTGTGGCACCAATCTCCATTAATGCCTGTACAAGAATGCTCGGTTCGCCGTTCTCGACGATAGCGTCTGCCCAGGCTTTCACTGGTTTTCGTAACGCCGCCGAATTCTTTGGTGCGTCGATTCCGAGAACTCGGCTCCCTACGCGCAGGACGTTCCCATCGATTGCCGCGACGGGCTCACCAAATGCGATCGCGGCTACGGCACAGGATGTATACTCACCAATACCCGGAACGGCCTGCAACGCGGTGGAGTTGTCGGGGAAGACGCCCCCATGTTGTTCCACTATATACCGGGCTCCTTCCCATAAATAGCGGGCACGCCGGTAATACCCAAGCCCGGACCATTCGGCACGTACCTCGTCAAGGTTAGCAGCGGCAAGCGCGTAGACGTGAGGGAACCTCTCAAGAAATTGTACATAACGCTCGCGAACGGCTTCGACGCGGGTTTGCTGAAGCATGATTTCGCTGACCCAGATCCGGTAGGGGTCCGTCGTATGCCGCCAGGGAAGGTCCCGCGCGTGTTTTCTATAATAGGTGTCGAGCCGTATGGCCTGGGTTTTCATATCAAGGGAACCAGCTTTCGCCGGGTCCAATGATACCCGCCAGTATCAGTGTGAGGACGACGAGCATGCCTGTTCCGAGGAAACGCTTCCCATCCTTTTGTTCCTTTGTTGCCACCAGGGTCCCTGCGGTAACAATCAGGGCGGAAAGGATTGTGGACCAGGGGGCGCGACCGAGCCCATAACCCGATCCCGACAACTCGGTCGCGAACATGCCAAAGCAATAGACGGCACTTAGGGTAGCAAATACGAGAAGTACCCAGCGGGTAGGAGCGGATGCGTTCTCTTCCAGGGCACCCGTCGGGTTCTCCTTGGGCCGTGAATGGGCTAGCCCCGTAAATAGGGCAGCTGCGAGCCCAGGCAACAGTCCGGCTGCCACAGGAAGCCCGAGCAGAAGGAAGTGTCCATTCGGACTGGGGAGTGTGCCAAGAGGGAGATAACTTGTGGCGGCCGGCAAGCCCAGTCTTGCCAGTGTGGCCGCTTCGATATGCGCACGAGGTATCGGAGACTCCATCACAGAGAAGAAGGCGGCTATAGGGAGCAGAGTCGCGATTACGGCCGTTACAACAGATGTGAGGTCGGAGAGGCGGCGCGCGGTAGTGTGGCGCGTAATCGCCGAGAAAGCCAAGAGGAGCAAGCTCGCAATTCCAGACCAGAGAAGGGCCGTACGAAGGTGCGCTAATAACTCGATATGTCCTGTAGCGATGGCGTTGGTCTCGTTGGACATACCGCTCGATGCCTCGAGGCTTATCAATGTTACCACTTGTGGCACATCCAAGGTGTCCGTCGTGGCGGATATAGCCACCGGCACTGCATCGGTACTGCCAGCCCAGGGCAATAACGTGATCAGTACCAGAACCGCCAGGACCAGCGCGTTCCAGAGCTTGCCTTCCCCCGCCTCGTATAGAGACGAGCTTACACGTACAAAAATGGTAGCGGTTGTTGTGGTTGCAAGTGTGAGGAGAATACCCGTCACCAGATCGAGATCTGCGCTCGGGGTATGACTTGATATGCGCCAGACAAATAGAAGACAGGCTGGCCATAAAAGGGTTGTGGCAACCGCGAGGGCTTCGCGCGCGTGGTTTCGGTTGATAAGACCCAATAGGAGGGGGCCTAAGGTGCTCAAAGCGAGAACGTACCAGGCTTCATCAAACGCCAAAGAGCCGTGTTGCGAGATAGCACCGATTACCGCGCCGATGACGAGCAGCGAGATCGCGCGATGGCCACGAGGAACCGTAAAGCCTGCCAAGGCGAGGACGGCCCCGACAAGCAGGGTGATCGGAATCGCGGGCATCACACCTTCTCCTCGTCTTTTCTGCGAAGAAGAGAGATGAGCAATCCAACCGCAGCCAGGACAAATAATGGGTGAGCCCAATATAGGGTGGAGAGAAGAGAATTCTCCGGGATGCGGACGAAACTCATGCCAAGCCATCGTGGGGCTCGAACGGAGCCTGGGAGATGAGTTGTTGCATCGCCCTTGGCCACAGGGGCATCGGGACCTTCACGAAGTCGGGAGTCCAACCCCACCAGAACACGGGTTTTTCCAGAACTCGTACCTGGGCCATTCGCGACCAAAACGGCCCCGTCGTTCTTGGTAGAAAGAAAGGAGAGTTTCCAGGGGCCCAGCGTTAAGGAGTCTACGGGGGCATCGCTCTTTCCCGGCCTCGGACAAGGCTCGTCTTTGCACACAACGCCGCTTTCACCGTTCGAACCCAGGTAGACCCAGGGTGCGGGAGGTTTAATGTCGAAGGCTTCGCTAGTCGGCCGTTGAGCCGGTCGGGTTTGCGTCCAGCTCATACGATACGAGCCAATGGTTGAGACACCGTTACCGGGGGTGTGGATTACGATGGACTGCCTTTTCCCGTTCTTGGCGTGCTGAACGATGCAATTGAGGCTATCCCCATCCTGCGGCGGGCACATCAACGAGAACGGAAGGGTGATATCCAGTCTTCCACTATTGGTCTCGGCGATTGCTCGAAAGTCGGTGTGGATGTTGTTTCCGCCTTCCCGAACCCAGACCGTGCCACGCTGTACAACGTGGGTGGAGGCATAGAAGCCCACCACACCGAGGACAAAGGCAATGGGTAGAAGAAAGGAGGCTGGTCCCAAACGTTTGGCAAATGCCATACCGAGCCCGTTAATGAACAGGAGCGTTAGCAGTAAATAGGTGAACCATGAAAAGGCCAGCTCGTTTGCTTCGAAGAGGCGCGTAAGTTGGCGTATCTCGACAGACGCCATACCCTGCAGCTCACTCATGGGGACCTGGGGTACGGCCGACCCAATCAGGATCCATACCGCCAAAAGGGCACCTAAGAAATAGAAAGACCAGGGGCTGCCTCCAAGGCGCCAGATGGCGTCCCGAAACCGGACGGCTCTCAGTTCTCCCGCTTCTTGGTCCCTCATCTCGTCTTCTGCTCCCTGTTTCCGACTACTGTTCGCCGGAAGAAGGTTCGCGACCTCGGATCCCGTTGCTAATCACTAGACGTGTCGGATGATGTTGATTCCGTAGCATCGGTGTTCGTCGTTGAGGTTGTGTCCCCAGGATCGGTTCCGCCTGCGTCGGGCGTCACGGTCGGAGCAGGATCTGACGCTGGCTCTTCCGTAGGCTCTGGGGCCTCTGTCGCGGCGGTTGTGCGTTGCGACCCTTTGGGGCCTTCCGTCGAAAGACGTTGGGCATCACGTGCGGTTACGACGACACTATAATCTGTTTCGGGCTGTAGGTCCTCTACAACAACTTCCGAAAGGATGGTGTTGTCGTCGTCGGCTGTGATGTGTTTCTCGCGAACACGAGTCTCATCATTGGTTTGCGTGATAACAACGAAGTAATCCGTGACACCCCGGTTGTCCGAGGCAGATGTCCAGGCCACCTTCATGCTATTCGGCGTGACCTCTGTGAAGGTCAGCGCAGCATCCGCGGTCCAGACAGGAGGCGTCTTATCCGTTCGGTTTTTGATTTTGCTTCGCGCACCAGAGGTTACGGTGATCATGATCGAAAGAAGCATGAAAAGTGCGGATGCCCACCACGTAATCTTTCCAACCGTACCGGCACCACCGGAGCCGCCTAAAACGGTCGATGAGCCCGCACCACCAAAGGCGGCACCCATTCCACCACCCTTTCCAGCTTGGAGAAGAATGATGATGATCAGAAAGAAACAGATGACTAGGTAGGATCCTACGAGCAGATTGAGGAACATTTTGGCTCCGCCTTCAGGTTCGGATGATTTGGATAAATGATTCGGGGTCTAAACTAGCGCCACCCACCAGAGCACCATCCACATCGGGCTGGCTCTTAAGGGTGGCTGCGTTATCGGGTTTTACGCTGCCGCCATACTGGATGTTGAGCGAATTCGCAATATCTGCATCATAAAGATGCCCAATATGCGAACGAATTCGTGCGTGAACTTCCTGCGCTTGTGCGGGCGTGGCCGTATGGCCGGTGCCAATGGCCCAGACGGGCTCATAGGCGACTACAATGCGGTTCATCTGGCCGGCCTGGATCGTGGAAAGGGCGCTCTCCACTTGTTCTAGTACGACGTCGAAGGTGGTGCCCGCCTCTCGTTGTTCGAGGCTCTCTCCAACACAGAGAGTGACATCCAGGTCGTGCTCCAATGCAGCACGAAGTTTCGCGGAAACAATTTCGTTTGTGTCGCCGAAGATCGCGCGTCGTTCGGAATGGCCGACCAGAGTAAAGCTACACCCTACCGACCGTAACATAGGTCCCGAAACAGCTCCCGTGCGAGCGCCAGAAGCGAAGGCGTCCATATCTTGGGCGCCAACCTGCACTGGACTGTCTTTCAGCAGTTGCGCGATGGGCTCAAGATAAGGGTAGGGGGGGCAGACGGCCACATCACTATCCACATGCGCGCGTACGCGATTACGTATGCCACGAGCGAGCTCGAGAGCCTCGTCCAGGGCGAGGTTCATTTTCCAGTTGCCGGTAATACGTTGTTTGCGTGTTGTCATAGTATGGTTGACTCCGAAGCCTCAGATCACGCGAAGTGCTTCGATACCGGGAAGATCTTTCCCCTCGAGCAACTCAAGGGCTGCACCACCACCGGTGGAGACATGATCGAGGAACGGTGCCAGTCCTGCCCGACGTACAGCCGCGGCGCTATCTCCGCCACCGATCACTGTATAGCCCGGTGCGTCGGCGACCATCTTAGCGATCGCGACCGTGCCTTCCGAGAACTGAGGGATCTCGTAGACTCCAAAGGGGCCGTTCCAGAACAGCGTACGTTTGCCTTGTAGGGCGCCACGAATGCTCTCCAGAGTGCGGGGGCCAACATCTACGCCGATGCCATCCTCCGGTGTATCCTCGATTCGATACGTCGTAGTGGTCGAATCATTACTGATCTCATCGACAACAATATGATCGACGGGGAGCACAATCTCGCAACCATGATTCGCGGCTCGCCGCAGAATGTCGCCAGCTTTGAGGATCTGCTCATCTTCCACCAGGGATTTCCCAACCGGCTTCCCCTGCGCCCGAAGGAAGGTATAAGCCATTGCGCCACCGATAAGAACAGCATCTGCACGACTCACGATATCACGCAGAAGAGGGAGCTTGTCGCTGACTTTCGCGCCCCCAAGCAGCACGGCAAAGGGGTGGTCCGGATTTCTTGTTACTTTTTGGAGCGCGTTGATTTCTCGTTCCAGCAACAATCCACCGGCGGTCTCCCCGAACAGGCGTGGGGTTGCGTCGACCGAGGCGTGGGCGCGGTGCATGCTGCCAAATGCGTCATTCACGTAAACGTCGGCGAGCTGCCGTAGACGGTCGGCGAATTCGGTACTGTTGGCCTTTTCGCCAGGGTGAAACCGGAGATTCTCCAGTAGCATCACCTGGCCGTCATTCATACTGCGAGAGAGTCGCAACGCTGCATCGCCAACGCAGTCCTCTGGAAATAGCACGGGCTCGTCGAGCACCTCGGCCAAACGCTCTCCAACCGGCGCGAGAGAAAACTCTGGCTTGACGGTGCCTTTGGGGCGACCCAGATGAGCACAGATCACCAAGCGAGCTTTTTGTTCACGTAATGCTCGGAGTGTCGGTAGGGCGGCTTGTATACGTGTATCGTCCTGGATCCGCCCATCTCGGATGGGAACGTTCAGGTCCAGACGCACGAGCACACGCCGTCCCATTACATCAATTTCAGAGAGCCTCTTAAAAGGAAACGACATCGCGAGTGACTCGACCAGGGTTAAAGCCATAGGACGCGACCAAAGGCGTCCTGCCGGGTTTCAACTAACGACGCTTTGATTTCGCGATAGAAACCACGCCGCCTGTGGGACCAGCGACGCTGCCCTTCACAAGAAGAACACCTTCTTCTGCGTCGATTCCGGCGACTTTCAAAGCGATGGAGGTCTTGGTGTAATTACCATGGTGACCGGCCATCTTCTTCGCTTTCATGACGCGACCCGGGTAGGCGCTCATACCAATGGCACCACCGTGACGGAACTTCTCGTGGCTACCATGGCTGGCCTCTTTGGCACCGGTAAAGTTCCAGCGCTTGAAGGTACCTGCGAATCCTTTACCTTTGCTGACGCCCTGCACATCTACATACTCGAACTCTTCGAGCAGGCTGATGTCGAGAGTCTGACCCAGCTCATAACCACCGGCCGCATCAGCGCTCTCTACCCTGAATTCGCGCAGATGACGGTGCGGTTTCGTGCCCGCTTTGGCGAAATGGCCAAGGCGTGGCTTGGTGGCCGTGCGCTCCGGCATCTCTTCGAAGGCGATCTGTACGGCGTTGTATCCGTCCGTAGATCCACCATCTTCAGAAGCGATGTCCGTCTTGATTTGTGTGACGACACACGGGCCTACCTGAATTACGGTTACAGGGACATTTTTCCCGTTCTCGTCAAAGATACGGGTCATTCCCATTTTCTTACCTAACAATGTTAGTGCCATTGTCCTGTCCTTTTGCGGCTGAGCTGGTATCCAAAAAACGTACACTCAGGCGCGCGCCTAAGGTACGAAGCCGACGGACCCTAGCTCTTACGAGACTTAGAGTCAAGATAGTCGTGCAATTCCTTTATGGTATAAGGCCCTTCTGCGTTATACCGGTGCGCGCGTGAGGGGTCTCACCCCTGGGAATTACTGGCTCGTGAAGCGGTGGATGATCGCATTTTGCGACCCATCCTGGCCTTGGCTCATCCAGGTGCAAACAGCCTGTCCCTGTGGTGCTCCTGCGCACCGGACATCTTGTTGACTACCGCTCGTCGTAACGTTGAGCTGCGCGTCATCACCAATTGGAATACCCAGCCCATTGAAATAACGAACGAAGGTCTCTGAGTCCGATATGCCGACATCCGCCTGCCAAGCGACTCCCGCGCCGCCCGACCCGAGGGAGAAGGCGTAAGGCATCGCTTGATTGCCTGGGGACGAGGAATTGATCTGGAACTCATCTCCGATCGGATTGCCGTCGTTGGCAAAGAGCCGGCCGTAGATCCCCGAGCCGGCGCCATCCTGATTATCTGTTACCCAGGAACAGAGGAAGAGATTGGCGCTGACGGATGCGCAGGCTGGATAATCCTGGTTATCATTCGTCTCCTGATTTGCATGAACTTCGCCCCCTACACGGTTCCCTTTGGAATCGAAGACCTGTAGGAACGTGCCCATATCCGCGAGCCCAGGGTTATCTTGCATAAAGGATGCCCATGCGGCGACAAACCCACCATTTTGTAATGCCGCGACCGTTGGCCGCACCTGGAAGTTCGTTACATAGGAGTTGGCGACGATATTATCGGTTATTGGATTCCCGTTGCTGTCGAAGACTCGAACAACGATACCACGAAGGTCTCCGTCTTCATGGTCCGAGACCCAGGAGACGACGAAGCTTCCATCGGTCAAGGCGATCACCGTCGGGCTGTTCTGGTTGTATTGACTGAAGGTGTTGACCTGGAATTCGTCACCCAACGGGCCCGTGCCGTCTACCAATCGTCCGAAGACACCTTCGCCGTTACCGTCCTGGTTCAGGCTCATCCATGTAACCATGGCTTTCCCTTCGCTGTTGATTGCCACGGCCGGGAAACTCTGCTCGGCCAGGGTTGTGCTGTTGATGACAAATTCGCCACCATCTTCGCCTGCAACAGGGTCGCAGGACTCAAAATTCCCGTTGAATGCGGTTCCGTAGGGGCATCCATCGGCGTGGAACCATCGTCCCGCGATCTCCGTACTGCTACCCGGTCCACTGGCGGTGGTCGTGGTGGCCCAGACAATCAGGTAATCCCCGTTTGTGGCGGTAGCGATATCGGGTTGAATCTGGTCGCCCGTGGTGATTGTGTTGGTGAGCAGCTCTCCCGTGAGAGCGCAGTATCCTGTGCCAAAGCAGGATTGCCCATTGGGGCAGTCAACCACGGGGCTGAATCCGCTGCCGTCTGCCGCGCAGGCAAGGATGGTCTGGTCGTCGCATGTGATACGGTTCGGCTCACAATTAAGGCAGCTTCCGTCCGCACATACTGGATTCAGCGGGTCGATGTCACTGCATACGGAGCCTGGGGTCCAGCTTCCCGCTAAGCAGGAACCGAGTTGGGTTGGAGATACGCAGCCCGTTTCGGTGCTTTCCGTAATGGAGGCCGTGCCATTCGGTAGGGACGCGATACAGTCGGTGGTGCTGTTGGCGCAGAACCCTGGGCCGGTGTTGCCGGGGAAGGGCAGGCAGACGGATGATACACATTGCGCTCCGGTTATACAGGGCTCACCGACACCACAGGACGATTCGTCCGTATCTCCGTCGCAGTCGTTGTCGAGCCCATCACAGAGGCTCTCGTGGTTGCCCTGGTAACTGGTGATAAGCCCATAACTACAATTCCAATCACCGTTGACGCAGACGGCCGAGACACCTGCCGAGCAGACTCCGAGGTTCTTACAGTCACTCGCTTCCAGATCGACGATCTGTTCATCAATGAGCCCATCACAGTCGTTGTCGATGCCGTCGCAAGTGGTCTCGACGTCTTCATATCCGGCCACACCCGTGTAATCACAGGCCCAGGAACCAGCGTCACACGACGCGTTCACTGTGCCATCACAGATGCCCGCGGTACGGCACGTACTTGCAGAAAGGTCGGTAATGTTTTCGTCAACTGCGCCGTCGCAATCGTTGTCGAGTCCGTCACAGAGAGTCTCTTCTTCCTCGTATCCAACAACGAAGGTGTAGTCGCATGCCTGACCTTCTGCCGTGCAAGCACCGACGACCAGGCCTGACGCACATTGTCCTTCACTTTTGCAGCCGAGAGGCGTGCCCCCTGTGTCGAAGATTTCTTCATCCGTCTCTCCGTCACAGTCGTTGTCCAGGCCATCGCAGGAGGTCTCTTGAGCGATCGTTGTGCCTGGCTCCCATAGCATGGAGTTGGCTTCGAAACCCACCACCTCACTATAATCGCAGACGAATGTCTTCGCGTTCGGTCCGGACGGGTCAGCGCAACGCTTGAATATATGTGTACCGGGCTGGCCACATACACCCTGTGTACTACAACTGATCCAGTTCTCGACGATGATGTCGTTATCGGCTTGACCGTCACAGTTGTTATCGGCTCCATCACAGGAGATCTCCTGGAGTCCTTCGTAGGCGTAACATTCCGGCTCGGTGCCTTCTTCGCCTTCGATACAATGCTCTACGCCTTCCCAACTACATACCGGAGAACCATTCTGGCAGACCAGGTAGCCGGGTGTTGCGCATACGCCGAGCCCAATACAGGAAACATCGATTCCAGGGAATTCGGTGATGTCTTCGTCGATCGAGCCGTCGCAATTATTGTCGATGCCGTCACAACTCAGCTCTGCAGGCCCTTCATAGCCTTCGATAGCGCCCAGATCACATACGAGCGCTCCGTCTACACAATGGGTCTTTTCCGCCTCGGCACAGACTCCATCAGCTGGGCACACCCCCGCAGTAAAGACCACGATGTCTTCGTCCGTTTCTCCATCGCAATCATTGTCCAGGTTGTCACATGTGACTTCCTCTTCCTCATGGAACACGAATGTGAAATCACACTCCCAGACGCCATCCACGCAGACCGATTGATTGAAGCCGAGACAGACACCCTTGTTGGGGCAGGCGGGACCGTCGGTGATCGCGATGCCTTCGTCGACTTCACCATCACAGTCGTTGTCGAACCCGTCGCATCGACTCTCTGCCTGGCCATCGTAATGATCAACGGCGCTGTAATCGCAGATCCAGCTTCCGTCGGAGCAGATCGCTTTGGTCTTTCCTGCGCATACACCCTCGGTGCGGCAATCACTCTGTGCGACATCGGTGAGGCCGTCATCGACGACGCCGTCACAATCGTTGTCCAGCCCATCACAAAGGGTCTCTCCATCAGGCTCAAAACCCGTTACTTCGGAATAATCACAGACCCATTCGCCGTCTATACATTCTACGACCGTTTTTTCCGCGCATATTCCAAGGGTCTTACAGTCGGATACGCCCGGGCACTGTGGCGGAATATCCGGCATGGGCGGAACATCGGAGACGACAATGTCGGGGCAGTCGGGGCATTCTGATTTAAGAATATACCCGTCTGGTACTACCTTTTTCTCCAGCTCAGAGACACATCCGGCAGTCACCGAGACGGCAAAAAACAACCAGACGATAAAAGGTAAGACAGACCTGGACTTCTGGAAACGTATATACCCAAACGTCATCAACCAACTCCTAAACCGCTGCGCAAGCAACTTAGCATATGTAATTTCGCCTTAGAATTCACCGCCGGTGGTAAGAATCGCTCCGCCGGGGATTGGTGAAAGTTGAAAATTCGTTGGCGAGGGAGAGTCTGGAGACAAGACCACCATCAGTAGGCCACCAATCGTTGCTGCAGCTCCTACGCCGTAGGCAATAAAGGAATAGTTCTGATAGGTGGCGCTCTGTGCGGCGAGGTCATCGTATTCGGCTTCACTTACCGGATCGATGATGTCGATCGCGTTGGCCTCTGTGATGAGCTTGTTCGCAAGATAGGTGAGCCCACCACCGCCTGCTAGCAGGATTACTCCCGTGCCCATAATAAGCCACCCACCGGTTCGCATAGCGTTCCCGCCCGATCCTCTGCTCCGCATTACATTTGGAGTCGATCCTACGGGCGCAAACTCTATTCGCTGATCATTCGTGGTGTCAGTGTCTTCCGGTAGGTAGGAAGCGGCTGCGACACCGGCCTGCTGCCTGGTCGATTTCGCCGCCTGTATACCTGTTAGATTCAGAGTTATATTGGTTTTACTCTGTTTGGCGACTCGCGCGGAGCTTCGCACGTTTTTATGTCCGGGAAGTACGGCGGACACCACATAGTCACCCTCTGGAAGCGAGAGCGCCTGTACAGGAGCATCCCCCATGTCGACACCGTTTAAATACACACGCGCGCCCGCAGGCTTACTGTCGACATCCAAGGAGCCGCGAGGTCCGGTTGGCGTGAGCCCCATACGAACTTTTTTAACGACACCAGCCCGTACGTCTACGGTCTGACGTGTAACCTGGTAACCTGACGAGACGGCTTCAATCGTCACAACACCGGGCTTCACCCATAAGGGGCTGCCTCTTGTAATTCGGGTTGTTGTATCACCATGCATAGCCACAACGCGTGCGGATGGTGGGTATACAAAAACCTCGATTCCAGCGTGGCGCATCTGGAAACTGGGTAGCACGGCTGCGAGATAGTTATCGATCGCTTTCACCACGGCCTGGTTTGTTATCTGCGCGCGTATATCTTGTAGAAAATTGATGTGCTCGCCGGGCGGGTTCGTGCCGGTGGGCACCTTAAGCATCGCAAAGATAATATGATCTTGCGGGTAGGAATCCCATGCTTTCCGATACAAGGAGAGGCTCTGCTCTGTCTCCGCAGCGGAGGCGAGAAGCGCGGCTTTTGCCTCGTATTGCATGCTCAACTGCACGGGGGAGAGCTGTGCATTGGAAACACCAGGATTACCAACCAGTAAAACACCTAGTGTTAGCGAAAAAATTAAACGACCAATAGATCGTACTTCAAGCCAGTTCGACATCTCAGCCCTATCCATTCTCTTAAACCTATGAGTGTAGTCCCAGGGGTGTCAAATTTAGGGGTGCTTTCTTTTGTCCATACCGAGTTACAATTTACCCCCACACGGGACGATGCTAGCGTACACGTAGGTGTTGCCGGGAATTCCGTATGTGGCATGTTTGCCTTTGGAGATATTGCGATTCATGAATGAACAAAAGATCATCGAACAATTCAATCGGATACCCCTTGGGCGACTTGATACGCCGATCGAAAAAATTTCTTCTCTCGAAGATGGGGTAGAAATCTGGGTAAAGCGCGATGATCTGACAGGCCTTGGGCTGTCGGGAAATAAGATCCGAAAATTGGAATACCTGCTATGGGAAGCAAAGGAGGCCGGGGCCGACACTCTGATCACCTGTGGCGGTGTGCAGTCCAACCATGCCCGCGCAACAGCTCTTGCGGGGGCGAAACTGGGGCTTAAGACCCATGTTCTATTGCGGGGCGCTGACGGCGTAATACCTCAGGGTAATCTTCTCTTGATGCACCTCGTTGGAGCGAATGTTCACCCATGCACCCCCGAGGAATACCTCGAACGCGACGCCCATATGAAGAGGATTGCGTCGGATCTGCGAAAGGAAGGGTGTGTCCCCTATATAATACCAGAAGGGGGTTCGAATGCGTTGGGTTGTATGGGGTATGTGCGGGCTTGTAAGGAGATCGCGGATTTCGAACGCCAAAAGGGGGTCACCTTTGACAGTATCGTTTGCGCGGTAGGTTCCGGGGGGACCTACGCGGGGCTTCGCGCTGGCACCGCATTGGTGGGTCTGGGAGCGAGAGTACTAGGAGTGAATGTTTGCGACGACGCAGAGACCTTTACTCGTCGTACGGATGGTCTCCTTGAAGAGCTTGGTGACAGGTTGGGGCTGGAGCTTCCCTTGAACCCAGAGGACACCATCATTGATGGTTTTGTGGGGCCTGGCTATGCAGTGCCCACCGAGGCGTGTCGTGATGCGATCTATCGGGCGGCCTCGGATCATGCTCTTATCTTGGACCCTGTTTATACGGGGAAGGCTTTCGCTGGCCTGTTGGCTGAGCCCCAGGGTGGACGGCTTGGTGACCGAAGCCTGTTCATACATACCGGCGGTGCTTTCGGATTGTTTCCGCAGGCCGAAGCCATTCTCACTTAGACTTTCGACGCTTCTTCTTTTTCCGCGGTCCTTTTTGCTTTGAGTTCGGCCCCTTCGAGGATCCGTATTTTGCGAGAAATTCGGTCCGGAAGATTTCGAATTCATCTCTCGCGATGGCTTGACTTGCGTCGGCCGTAAGGCGTGAGAGGAAGTGGATATTATGTATGGCGGCGAGTGTCGTGCCCAAAACCTCGTCGGCCTCGAACAGATGCCGGAGATAGGCCCGGCTGTAATTTTTGCATGAGTAACACTCACACGATGTGTCGATAGGGTAGCCATCGGTGCGGTATCGTCGATGGGTAAGTCGAAGGCGGCCGTTGGTCGTGTAAACGACAGCGCCTCGAGCATGCCGGGTGGGGATCACGCAGTCGAACATGTCGATGCCGTGCCCGATGGCGCAGAGCAGATCTTCAGGGAGCCCAATGCCCATGACATAGCGTGGTTTGTGATCGGGCAATTCCGGTGCTGTGTACGTCAACACCTGATCCATCACTTCAAGACCCTCCCCGACGCTGAGGCCGCCGATCGCGTATCCCGGGAAATCCATCTCCACGAGTCGTTGTGCGCATTCGCGCCGCAGGTCCTCGTATGTGGAGCCCTGCACAATTCCAAAGAGGGCCTGGTCCGATCGTTTATGCGCGTTCAGGCATCGTCTCTCCCATCGGATGGTTCGCTCCATAGAGGA
The DNA here is from genome assembly GCA_002728755.1 of Myxococcales bacterium. Classification (GTDB taxonomy): domain Bacteria; phylum Myxococcota_A; class UBA9042; order UBA3505; family UBA3505; genus UBA3505. The sequence continues at coordinate 11,111 of PBVT01000040.1, read as the reverse complement.
ACGCGCGCGCTCGTAGGTGGCTGGGTATTCCACGCATTCGTCGAATGCCATAATTATATCCGCGCCCAGATCCTCCTGGATCTGCATCGAGCGTTCTGGGCTGATGAAGACTCTCTCGCCTCCTTTCTCGAAACGGAATCGAACCCCTTCTTCCGTCACCTCTTTTCCTGGAAGACTGAAGACCTGGAACCCTCCCGAATCCGTGAGAATAGGTAACGGCATGGACATGAATTGATGCAGTCCACCGAATTTCTTAACCAGCGCTTCACCCGGCCGTATGGTCAGATGGTAGGTGTTTGCCAAGACGATCTGGGCTCCGGCGGCGATGACTTGCTCGGGGGTGAGCGCACGGAGCGCGGCGCGCGTGCCTACGGGCATGAATACGGGCGTCCGGATCTCCCCGTGGGGTGTTACCAATCGCCCGGTTCTCGCGGCCGAATCAGAAGCGCGGTGGAGTATCTGGAAGTCAATAGCCGACATGCGTCTCGTTCCTAATCCGCATGCACGGCGTACGCGGGCACGGGTTTCTCATAACCCTTCAGCTCCAACATGCGTGGCCGCTCTACGGGCACATTGTCGGGTAACGCCTGGGCTACCGTAGTGGAGACGAGGATTTCGCCGGCGCCAGCCACCGAGCAGAGTCGAGCTGCGAGATTTGCCGCGGGGCCTACCACTGTGTACGAGAGCGTTTGTGGTGTCCCTACAGCACCAGCGACGACCGGGCCGGACGCAATGCCAACGCCGACATGAAGGGGCTCTTTACCTTCCTTTACGCGTTGCTCGTTCCAGCCCACGAGCGCCCTTTGAATGTCCTGGGCCGCTGCGACCGCACGGAGTGTCGCGTCCTTTTGTGGGAGCGGAGCTCCAAAGAGTGCCATAAGCCCATCACCAAGAAATTTATCGAGGGTTCCTTCGTGCTTGAAGATAATATCAACGGCGAGGGCAAAATAGCTGTTGAGGCTGTCTAGAACTTCGTCGGGTGCAAATTGTTGGGATAGGGCGGTGAATTCGCGTACGTCGGTGAACAATACGGTCACATTACGTGCCTCACCCGAATCTGCGATGGAGACATGGCCGGCCACCACCTCGTCAACAACATTGGGAGATAGGAATCTCGAAAGGCGTTCCCGTGCGATGGCCTGCATCCGGGCGTGCTCTATCAGTCGTATATTCTCAATGACCGTGCCGACCTGGCTCGCGAGGGTTTCCAGAACGACGAGGTCTTTCTGGTGAAAGGCGGCCGTCACACTAACGGAGTCCAAGGCGATGACGCCTATCTTTGTGCCCGTTCTAGACATCATTGGAGCGCATAGGGTGGAACGAATCCCCTGGATCACCACGCTCTGCGAAGCATCGAAGCGCTCGTCCATACGGGCGTCGGCCACCAGGACGCCTCGTTTGGTTCGGAGCGCTTCGCCCAGGATGGTTTCCGAGACCTGTGTCTGCTTATCGTACGCCTGACCCTTATGGTCACAGGCCACAAGCAACTCCAGATGCGAGGGATCGTTTGTTTCACGATGTTCGATGGGTAGGAGGAGCAGCGTCGCGCGATCTGCATCGATCTCTTGCAAGAGCATCTTCAGAATCTCGAAGATCTGGTCCTTCATAGGACGCTCGAAACTCGACTCCATGGAGATTTTCCAGAGCAGCCGCAGCCGGTCATAGTCTTCCTTTAGCTGTGTGATCGTGGTCACATCCTTCGACGGAGGAAAGCCTTTCAGTACGCGTTCGGTTGTGATCGTTACGGTGGACGTTCGGTTGAATTGGTCGGAGATCTCGGTGTCATCACGGAAGGTTAGTCTCGAATCTCCAACTTCAATAATTGCGCCGTCCTGAATTTCCGTGACCTTAGAGATCTCCACACCGTTAATCTTTGTCCCGTTTCGGCTCCCCAGGTCTTCCACAACGAAGCTGCCATCACCGATGAGCTTAATGGTGGCATGGCGCTTACTGACCCTGGTATCCAGGATCTGCAGATCGACGCCTGGTGCTCGCCCTACCAGGAGAAAGGTGTCGAACCGGGTTTGCGTACGGGAGGAGAGGCTAGGGCTTTCGAGGATTATAGACGGCATGCCTTATCCTTCGGGTGATTCTCTATGAAAGCGTGCAACGACCCCACGTGCCTCTCCCGAAATATCGAATACTGGTTGCGCATCAGTGAAGCCGTTCTGTGTTGAAACGCGATCTGCCCACGCCCTGGCGCGGACTGGTGGTTGAACCTCAAAGGCGAGGAAGCCCCCATCATGCACCAGATGCTTTGTGTTTGTCATCAGGGCTTCTATACACGCTTCTCCCGCAGACGGAGCAAAAAGGGCGAGGGCTGGTTCGTGCTTTTGGATTTCGGGTGCAAGCTCTCCTTTTTCGGAGGGGTCGATATATGGAGGGTTGCTCACAACGACCTGGAATGTTCCCAAGTCGGGCGGGTCCGTAAACATATCTGCGATGACGAATTCGATGCGATCCACCACCCCATGCTCTTCCGCGTTTCTCGCGGCAATTTCCAGAGCCTCTGGAGAGATGTCGGCGGCCAATATCTCTACATCCTCGATATGTTTGGCGACGGCGATGGCGATGGCGCCCGAGCCTGTCCCTATATCAAGCATGCGAATCGTTTGTTCTGTCGGGGACTCAAAGGTCTTGAGCTTCTCGATACAGACGTCAACGAGGGCTTCTGTCTCTGGTCGTGGTATCAAGACGTTGCTGTCCACTTGAAAGGAGAGCCCGTAGAACTCTTTACGACCGAGCAGATACGCGACTGGGACACGATCGTCGGCGCGAGCTTTTACGAGCTCCCGAATGATGGCTCGCTCCTCAAGCCGAACGGGCATATCGTGTTGGACATATAGGTCGACTCGTTTCAGGCCAAGAGAATGCGCGATGATCAGCTCGGCATCGAGGCGTGCTTGGGGCAGATCACAACGGGAGAAGTACTGCTGGGTCCAATTAAGGATCGATCCAATTGTCCAACTCTTCTCCGCCGTAGGGTTCAACCCGGCCTCCCAACAGCGCGCTGCGGCGTTATGTGGGTTTCGTCCGTAACCTGGGACGCTCGACGGTTTTCGATCAGAAACTCGGCGAGGCTGCTGCGAAGGTTCTCTTCGGAGGAGAGGCTGCTCAGCCGGGCCCGGAACGCAGAGGAGCCTGGGAGGCCCCTCACATACGCCATCAACTGCTTGCGGATCCGAACCAGGGCACGATCTCTTCCTGCGTACGCGGCAAAAAGCTCAAAGTGTTTCCAGATGATCTCCAGTCGTTCTTCCGGAGTCGGGGGACCTGGCGGAAGGTTCTTTTCACCCCGTTTTTCCAACTCCAGCGCGATACATTCCCGGAAAATCCAAGGGTTTCCGATCGCCCCGCGTGCGAGCATCACGGCCTCACAGCCCGTGTGTTCCAGCATTCGGTGCGCGTCCGCGCCAGTGAATATATCTCCGTTTCCAATCACGGGTATAGAGACGGCTTGGACCACCTCTCCGATCAGATCCCAGTTGGCTTTCCCTTCATACATCTGCTTGCGAGTGCGGCCATGGAGCATTACCGAGTCTACACCTTCGTCCTCGCACATCTTGGCGATGTCGACGGCGTTTACGGACTTTGCGTCCCAGCCAGCCCGCATCTTGACCGTGAGTGGAATCTCAAGGACAGGTCGAAGCGTTCGTAAAATCTTTCGCAGGACCTCTTTGTCGCGAAGGAGGGCGGAACCGCTTCCCCCTTTGATGACTTTTTTTACAGGGCAACCACAGTTCAGATTCAAGATGGATGCCCCGTAATCCTGAATCATCAATGAAGCGGTACGCATGATGTCGGGGTCGGTTCCGCTGATCTGCACCATGATGGGCTTTTCGTCGGGTAGGAATTCCATCATATGGAAGGTTCTATGTCCTCCCATGGCGAGGGCTACACTGCTCAACATCTCGGTGGCGAGAAGAGAAGCCCCCTGTGTGCGTGCGATAACACGATACGGAAGGTTTGTGACATCGCACATAGGCGCCAGGAAGTAGCGGTTTGGTATTTCTACCGGACCGATTCGCGTCGAGATTAACGACAGATCCTCCCACCAGGCCGACTCACCGGATAGATCGATCGCATCAATCTGGTCGGGATCCACGACGTACCGTTTGGACGGGTCAGCTATTTGGGGGGTAGCAACCATAGTGAGAGCACTTCTGAGAACGGGGCGCACGCTAACCAACCGCAGGGTTTCTGGTCAAGGCGAAGAACGGCGCATGTACGGTTGGCTTGTGGATCCACGTGTTGAAGGTGTCAGGGGGGATCGGTGTTTAATCGCCGAACGCGCGATAAGTAGCGGTATGGAAGGCAGTAGATTCACGGCGCAGCATGGGCTATAAGGGCTAAAGGCAATTCCGTTTCAATTCTGTTATTCTTTATAGCCGGCTGTGATACGGGGATACGGGATGGCCGATTTTGTATCTGTTTGAGGTTTGAAGAAACCAATGCTTTTTCGTGACATTTCCAATCAACGATTCGTACTGGCTCTTTCCGTTGTGGGGTTTTTAGGGCTCTGGTCCTGCGGCGGGAATGGAGACACCCCTGCAGATGTGCTCTCCGACGCCACGGACCAGGGAACCGATATCGTGCAAGATCCCGGCACGGTCGATGAAGGGGCAGACCCGGGAACTGGACAAGATGTTCCGGACGCAGACGCTGGCACGGACGTTGTGGACCCGGATGATGGCAACTCGGGAACGGACGTCGACGATTTGGGCGACGCGGTGGAAGATGCCGATGTTCAATCCCCTGAGGATGCCCTGGAGGAGACCGTAGATACGGACGGCGCGGACGCCGACGAAGATGTCGCAGATGACGCGGCAGAGGATGTCTTCGTTATCCCTACCACCTGTGCCCAGGATGAGGACTGTGAAGACCAGAACGCTTGTACCACAGGAAGCTGTGTCGATGAGCTATGCGTGTATGATGAGATAACTTGTGATGATGGTCAGATCTGTACCGTTGATCTCTGTGCTCCGGATACGGGCTGTTACTTCCCGGATTTGAGCTGCGATGATGGTGATGCGTGTACTGACGAAATCTGTGATGTTGCGGCGGGCGGTTGCGTATATTCAGACATCTCCTGCGATGATAATAACGCCTGCACAACCGATAGCTGTCAGAAGATACATGGGTGCCAACACATCTCCGTAGATTGTGATGATGGAAATGTCTGCACCACAGATAGCTGTAATACGAATACTGGAGCGTGTTCTTCTGTGGAAGTCGATGATCCGGATTGCTGTAATAGCGATGTGGAATGCCAGGATGGAAACGAATGCACAGTCGACACCTGCGTCCTGGGCTCGGGTTGTGTTCAGGTCAGTAAGAGCTGCGCCGATGGGAGCATCTGCACACTCGACAGTTGCCACCCGTTCCTGGGCTGCCAGTACCAACAGATCGATTGTGGCGATGGGCTCTCCTGCACGGAAGACACCTGTGACGCTCTGGATGGTTGCAATAATATAGTTCAGGTCTGCGACGATAATTCACCCTGCACCGAGGACTACTGCTCCGAAGCGGAAGGAGGGTGCGTGTTCGATGATCTGGGCGACCCCAACTGCTGTGTGGCTGACAGCGAGTGCCAGGATGCGGACAGCTGCACAATCGACACCTGCGTGAACAATCAGTGCACCCATACACCCCATTCTGATCCCCTCTGCTGTAATACGGTCGATGACTGCCCGAATGTTTCGGACTGCACCATCGTGACCTGCTCCCAAAGCACGCCAGAGGCGGAGGTCTTAACCTGTAGCTATACTCCAACCGGAGTGGCGGGCTGTTGCACCGAGGACTCGCATTGCGTGGATACGGACAGTTGTACGGTGGATGTATGCATCAACTACGGCTGCGTCTACGATCCACACCCCGATCCAAACTGTTGCAATGAGACCGCAGATTGTGAAGACGGGAATGTCTGCACCACTCGAGAATGTGTAGACAACACTTGTGAGACCCAATGGCTTGATACGCCGGGATGTTGCAATTCGCAGCCGTTCCTGGCGACGTTCGACACCCCGCTTCTCGGCGATTTTGTCGGTGATTTCACCTACGAGAACCCCGATTTGCCGGTGGGGTGGAGTCTGCACGGTGGTGGTGAATCCTCGAGCGCGACCCTGGCATTGTATTTCGGCGATCCACTCGTCTCGAACTTCTCAAAACCCGACGCACCGGCCTGTTGCACCAGCTTCTTCGGTTGCGCGAACGATGACCTCTGCCGGGTCTCGGGTTCCGCCACGACGCCGTTTATTCTATTGCCGCCTGGGGTATCTTCCTCGCTCAATTTCCAGGCATTTGTAGACACGGATCCGGGCGGTTCCTATGACAAGCTCTGGATTGAAGTTCTGGTGCCAGGAGAGGCCCCGGTCGTGATCTGGGAGAAGGGCTTCGCCACTCTTCCATGGTTCCCGATCTCGGAGACGCAGATGGGGGTCTGGGTCGACAAATCTGCGGATCTTCCAGCCAACACCATGGGCATAGAGGTTCAGCTCCGCTTTAACTTCGATTCAGTCGACGGAGAAAACAACCTGGGCGAGGGCGTATATCTGGACAACATCAAGATCCAGTCCGCCTGTGCTAGCCCCTGAGGTTTCAGGCCTGGTATCGTCTACGCCCTATCGCGAGCATGAAGACTAGCAGGATGACCAGCCCAGAGATTGGAGTGGTTCCTCCCGTAGTGGTGCAGCCACTAGACTTTTTTGTGGTGCCGGAGGGAAGGGCGTTCGTTCCTACGCTGATGTTTTCAGGCTCTTCACTCAGGTCATAGTTTTCGGGCAGGGATGGCTGGCCAACGACGGCTTTGTCCAGGAGCACGTCCACTTCTTCGGCGTCGGCCGGGTCAAAGTACCGGGGCTCCCCGCTCTCATCGTATACAGCCACATGAAGAAGGGCGGGCGCATCGGGCACCGGGCCTACCGTGGGGGTACCCATGCATTGGCTCGGAGTTTCACAAGGAAAGATATATCGTGAGCCATCATCATAGGTCGCTTCGATCCAGGATTCATCACAGTCCTCGTCCGATTTCACTACCGTCTCCAAGGTTCGATCCCGGCCCAATTCGGGAGCGTCCGGATTAAACGCGAAGATTGGATCACGGGTCATTTCCGAATCGGATATCAAGGTGTAGAGGCGCGTGATCCATTCGGCCTGATCAAACATGGACTGGATCCGCTGGCGGGGCTCAAAGTACTGGCGTAGGAGGTCCTCTTTGATTGCATCCAGGTCGATAGCCAGTGGCTTACCATCAGCCTCTAACTTCGCCAGCCAATAGCCGAGAAAGTTATAGAACTCCGCGGTTGTGGTGACGTGATCCTCGTCGGGTTCACAAATCATCTCCATCTCTTCTCGCCGCCATTCCGATGGAGAGGGCTCGTACCAACAATTCCCATGGGGGTAGCCCCTCAGATCTTCGGGCATAGGTATATGCGATTGCAATATCGATAGAAGCTCCGGGTTGGACACGCCCCCCAGGGCCACCAGCTGGTTCCATAAGACGATAATGTCGGATGCTTCCGCAACGGAGGCCTGCCGGGAAGCCAATGCGTCGTTGTAGATCGCCCCATCCATAATCTTAGCTGGACTCGCGTATTCCGTGATAAAGGCCCGCCCAGCGGCCGTGTCGACCGCTTCACTTATGGTCTCCATATAGTTCGGTACCTGGGGCCACTGGAGCGCTTTGGGATTAACCTCCGCGTGGAGGAAGTTCTTCGGAACCGCTCGATGGTCACCAAGGACCCACACCATAATAGGCATATCGGGTGTGGCGGCGATTGCTGTGAGTCGAAGAGGCACACAGGCGTCGGTATCGCCGAGGTTCAACTCGATAGGACGTATGTCTCCCGTGTCTTTTCCGTTTTGCAGACGGATGCCCAGAAAAAGGTATTCCCCCGTAACGTAGCTATCGAGAATGGGTATGGCGTTTTCATCTTGCACATAGCCATTCTCTCCAAGCCATTCGAAGAGCGCCTGACTATCTGTAGCTGTAATAAGTTGTGCCTGGAATGGGCCGATCTCGGCTTCCTGCAAAACGGCGACAGGAGGTGGGCCGCCAGGTTCCTCTGAATTCGGGTCGGTAGATTCATCCCAGCTGCCTGCGTCCATGACTCCACTCACACTGGTTCCGTTGGCCTGGTTGCACCCAAAATCTTCGAAGGTGTTGTTTACCGTAAAGGTTGGGTTGGTCGCGGATTGAAGGAGATCAAATAGGCGGGGAATTGAGGTTCTAAGGATCTGCTCAAGGGGAAGGGGGTTCCCAAGGGCATCCTCTGGCAAGGTGGGTAGGGGGACCATCCACGCGAAATCTGTGGGTTCACCTTCGTAGGCGATCTCCACATGCATGGTGACATGGTCGTTATGGCGGGCAAAGACCACGCGTTCCGCGGCCTGGTAGATGGGACTCAAGGTGTTTGCGTCACAGAAAAAGCCGCCGCACGCGCGCGCTTGTTGCGGTGCGATAGCGTTCGAAAACACAAACGACGTGAATAGAATTATTAGAGTTCCCCAACGCAACCGCTGCATATCCCTTACCTCAAAGCGTGACCATGTAACGATAGATGTCCTGGGGCCTGAATTCAAGCCTATCCTCAGCACAATAAAGTGCACAAAGAACGGCACGCTCCCTTCTTCTAAGGGGTGGCCCGTGATTTGGTTCTTGCGGGAGCAGGTTTTTCCTGTCATTTGCCATGAGGCTGGATCTATCGAATTGGAGGGGTGTACATGGCCTACGATCTCAAAAGCGTAAAGGGCCCACGTATCGCGGGGTGGAAGCTGAAACTGGTCACATCCCTGAGCGAGAAACCGGTCAGTGGGGGAGCGATCACGCAGAGGATGCTTGCGGACGTGGGGGTCGAACGCTTCCGGGCACGTTCCGCCTCGGCGGGAACACCAACGGCGCAGCCTCTACCAAAAGTTGGGGACACACGTTTTGGCGCGCCGGAGGTCGGCGACGTTCTTAGAGATGGCCTATCACCGCGGACACCGGAAGACGGGTACCGACCACTGGGCGTCCAGGACTATGCGAATGCATACCGAAACGGGGAAACAACCCCAGTCTCTGTAGCCGAAGCGATCCTCTTGGCGAATGACGCCATAGAACAGGACGATATGAACCTCTTTATCTCGCAGGATCCTGAGGATGTAATGCGCCAAGCGGAAGCCTCGGCAGAGCGGCACCGGCGTGGTGAGCCCCTCGGCATACTCGATGGGGTCCCTGTAGGCGTCAAGGACGAAGTCGATCAATCGGGTTATGGGACTTCGGTGGGGACTCGCATACACGGGCAGACAAAAGCGAGGGAAGACTCCTTCAGTGTTGGGCGATTACGTTCCCAGGGGGCTTTGCTAATCGGCAAGCTCAATATGCATGAGCTGGGGATGGGGGTGACAGGCATCAATGTGCACCATGGCACACCACGAAACCCCTATAATCCGCAGCATATAACGGGGGGCTCATCCAGCGCATCCGCAGCGGCCGTTGGCGCGGGGCTATGCCCTCTGGCCCTTGGTGCCGATGGTGGAGGCTCGATTCGTGTGCCGGCATCGTTTTGCGGTGTGGTCGGCCTGAAGCCGACCTATGGTCGGATCAGTGAGCATGGGGCGGCTCCCCTATGCTGGTCCGTAGCGCATCTTGGGCCCATGGCCTTCACGGCAGCCGACGCGGCCATAGGATACGCTGCCATGGCTGGGGTTGACCGAAGAGATCCAAATACCTTGGCCCAGCCAACGGTGACCTTGGCGGGCCTGGAAGACGCCGACTGTAAAGGTCTCAAGATTGGGGTGTACGACGAATGGTTCCAGGACGCAGACGATGAAGTCATCGCGAGCTGTGCGAATGCCATAGACGAGCTGGTGGCACGCGGTGCCGAGCGTGTTCCGATAACGCTCTACGACCTGGACCTGGTGCGTACGGCGCATCTAATCACCATAGCGTCCGAGATGGCAGCCTCTCAAAAGGCGGTGCCTCGAGGCGAACACCATAAATACGGGTGTGACACGCGCCTACTGTTGCGCGTTGCAGAGACATTGACCGCGGTGGACTACATCAACGCCCGCCGGCATCGTGAGGTCTTGACCGAGCAATTCCTCGATGTGCTCCAATCGGTTGATGTGATCGCCACCCCCACCACCGGAGTGACGGCTCCGGTTCTTCATGCCGATGCTTTGGAGGCGGGAGAGACCAACCTGGCCCTTGTGACTCGGATTATGCGCTTTGCCCCCGCGGCGAATCTGACGGGCTTGCCCGGCATATCCGTTCCTGTGGGCTACGATCAAAACGGCCTGCCCATAGGGCTCCAGTTCTTGGGGCGTCCCTGGGATGAGCAGCGTCTGCTTGGCCTCGCGCATCTTGCGGATAGCTTCATCGCACGACAAAAGCCGGAGCGTAGCTACGCCCCCACGCTGACATGATATAAGACTTCATCTGCCGTGGATTCGATCAGTTTACACTGCAATCCATGACCACACCGGCGCCACCTTCACCACCCGGATTTCCGATGGAGACACCGCCGACGCCACTGGCGCCGCCCGTTCCTCCGACAAAGGTGTTGTTGAATCCCGCGGTGCAATAGTCGGGTGGGTTGGTCACACCCCAGGTGTAGATGCCCACGGATAGTCCACCGCAGCCGCCGCCACCACCACCGCCGTGGCCACCGTTCCCGCCTTCTCCACCTTTACCAGCGCTCTTGAAACACCAGCAATCGCCTAGGCAGAGCCCACCGTCGCCGCCATTTCCACCCGCACCACCGACACCTCCGTTGCCTCCGAGACCTCCGGGGCCTCCGATACCACGAAAGATTCGGTTGTCTTGCAGAGTAGGTCCGGTTCCAAAGAGTATAAATAGCCCGAAGGATCCGCCCCCCGGCTGACCCGCGCCGCCCCCCTGGCCACCACAGCCACCCGATCCACCACCGCCGCCATGGGCGCCCAGGCGATCGGTCGTGCAGGTAAGGAAATCGTTGCAGTATCCTCCACCGCCAGCGCCACCACCGCCACCGCCGCCGCCGGCCTGACCGGCGATTCCGGAGCTTCCATATCCGCCATACCAATGCCCGCCGAGAACGGAGCCGGCCGATAAGTTTGCATTGCATCCGAGGCCACCCGACCCGTTGCTT
>PBVT01000039.1 GCA_002728755.1 Myxococcales bacterium | reverse complement strand
TGTTTTCCCAATAAACGAAGCCAGCTGGGGCTGTAAGCTATCGAGAAAAGTGTATGTCCGCAGTTCGATCGACATAGCCGTCCTTAGGCTGAAAAGATGTGCAATAGTGTCGACATGAGTCCGATCTCGTGACCAGAAAACCGATCCGAGATGGTTGTCATCCTATGCCCGGGATCCGACTCGGTCAAGCTGGACCGATCTCCACCTATTTCAAAGCGATGTCAAGATCTCAATTCGGCTTTTTTGCCCGTCTCCTGACGGCGTGGGATTCTTGAGTCCATAGGAGAACAGACCAGAGGTGTTCGTGGTAGAATATCTATTGATAGGCGCTTTGGCGCTGTGCGTCGTTTTATTGCTGTCCCTGTATCTTCGGGGCTCGTCCTATGAACGCAGCTCGCCAACGAGGACCGGGAAGATTCCCGCAAAACACCTCAGAGCGTCGGACACGTCGACTGCCCATAAAAACCTAACCAGGAATTGGTTGATAGGGGTCGAAGGAGAGGTGGCTGGACGGACCTACCATGTGGGTGGGCGTATGGCCACGATCGGACGTAAGGTGGGTAACTTTATCCAGGTCAAGGAAGAGGACGCCTCACGAGTTCATTGTCGTTTGGAGCCATTGGATGGTGGGCTGAAGGTTGTCGATATGAAGAGCGCGAATGGCACCTACCTAAACGATCGCCGCGTCTCGGATTCTCTATTGCAGCATGGCGACCGGATTCGTATCGGCTCCAATGTTTTCGAATATGCTGCCTATGCGAAATTTGAAGAGAACGCCGCCATGGAAGCGAAGGGCTTTGGGCGCACCACCGATGATCCCACGTTAATCGGTACGGCCGACGAGATATTCGGATCCGAGGATACGGAATAGAAATCTATATTCCTTCGAATCCACCTTGTCCTGCGACGTGGATGACGATATCTACTATATGTTCCCACGAGCGAACAGGGAGTTACGATGATATTGGAAGGGCAGAAAAGTACTCTTGTGCGTCGGTTTGGATTCGATGATGGGCTGGTGAACCGGGTTCTCGGGGCGGCCGCGACGCGCAAAATGGACGACGCCGACTTCTACGCGGAGTACGTTGAGGCGGAGACCTATTCGCTAGAAGATTCGGTTCTGAAAACGGCGACAAGACATTGTAGTCAGGGGGCCGGCATCCGGGCGATCGTAGGAGACCGCTTTGGCTATGCTCATTCCAATGACCTGGACGCGAGCACCTTGCTCTCGGCCGCGAAGACGGCGGGTGCGATCAGTGACCAATCGGGTACCCTGGCGGTTCCGGCCTTGGCGGCGGGTAAGGCAAGGGATCTCTACCCATTGGAGCGATCGCCTCTGGATGGAGATGTGAGCAGTCGAGTGGCGATGCTCGATAATATCGATCGCCGGGCAAGAGCGGCCGATCCTCGGGTGAAAGAGGTCTTCGCCAACTTGACCCTGGAAGACAAAGAAGTGGTGGTGGCGCGGCTCGATGGTTGTTTAGTTACCGATCGTCGTCCCTTATGCCGGCTGGATGTTCGTGTTGTTGTGGAAGATAACGCACGGCGTGAATCCGGACGGGCCGGTGGTGGTGGCCGCTTCTCCTTTGATAATTTTATGGTGAGTTATGTGGGAGAGGAGAACCGTTGGCAGTACTTTGTCGATGAAGCGGTGCGAAAGGCGATCGTCGCGCTCGATGCACGGCCCGCACCGGCAGGCGTTTTCCCGGTGGTTCTTGGGCCTGGGAATCCCGGCATTCTTCTACACGAAGCCATTGGGCACGGGCTGGAAGGGGACTTCAATAAGAAGGGCACCAGCGCCTTTTCGGGTAGAATCGGTAGTCAGGTGGCTAGCCCCGAATGCACGGTCGTGGATGATGGTACTCTCCCAGGGCGTCGCGGCTCCTTGAATGTTGACGATGAAGGGACTCCGACCAACTGCAATGTATTGATTGAAGATGGTATCTTACGAGGCTATCTGCATGATCGGATGAGCGCGCGCATGATGGGTGTGGAGCCCACTGGGAATGGACGACGTCAGTCCTATGCCCATTCGCCCATGCCTCGTATGACGAATACCTTTATGTTGGCGGGTTCGAGGGATCCGGAGGAGATCGTTCAGTCCGTAGATTATGGGATTTACGCCGCATCATTTGGTGGCGGGCAGGTGGAGATCACCAGCGGCAAATTCGTGTTCAGCGCGAACGAGGCGTATCTGATTGAGAACGGTAAGATCACAGCGCCGGTTCGGGGCGCGACCTTAATTGGAAATGGTCCGGATGTTCTCACCAAGGTTCATATGGTGGGTAACGACCTGGAGCAGGATCACGGGAGTGGGACTTGCGGTAAAGGGAGCACGACGGGATCCCAGCTGGTGCCCGTTGGAATTGGCCTGCCTACGATCTGTGTCGAAGAAATGACCGTTGGCGGAACGGCGACCTGATGGGTCGTATAGGAACGAAGGAGAGCAGCATATGGTAGAGAATCCGGAAGCGGCAGCGCGTATATCCGAAGAGCTCCTCGATTCCGTCTTGAGCATGGGGGCTACACAGGCGGATGTTATCATTCGGGTCTCCGATCGACTGGCCGTGAGTGTTCGTAAAGGAGAGCATGAGCTCGTCGACAAGGCCCGTTCGAGTGGCCTCGGACTACGGGTTATCGTGGATGGTCATCAGGCCTCCGCTTCCACGAGTGATCTTGATGCGGGGCGGTTGAAAACCTTTGGCCGGCGGATTCTGGATATGGCCCAGGCTGCAGCGCCAGATGGAGACGTGGGTCTTCCTGCGGCCGAAGAATATGACGACGACGCGGAATCGGTCGAACTATACGATGCGTCTTTAGAGAACTTAGAAACGCAAGATCTGGTGGAGCTGGCATCTACGGCCGAACAGGCGGCCTTCGACGAGGACGCACGGATTCAGAATTCAGAAGGTGCAAAGAGCGAGCTCCTACGTGGGTTTTCCGTCTACGCCTGTAGTCGAGGAGTGACACGGGTGCGGCGAGGCTCAAGACTCGGCCTTTCGTGTGAGGTGTTGGCGCAGAGCCCAGGGTCCGACGCGTTGGAGCGTGACCAGTGGTGGGCTGCTCGGCGGAGTATGAAAGATTTTCCTGGGGCCGAATCCATCGGTAAGAAGGCTGCGGTTCGTGCCGTATCGCGGCTGAATTCCATTCTGCCAGCGACGGGGCGGTATCCTGTGGTGTTGTCACCGGAGGCTGCTGGGCAACTTCTACGCTCCTTGTCGGAAGCGATCAACGGTTACTCTGTTCTACGTAAAGCAACCTTTCTAGGGGATGCGCGTGGGACACAGATCATGAGCTCTGCGATGCAGCTCGTGGACAACCCCTTAATTGATAACGCGCCCTCGTCGCGGACCTTTGACGGAGAAGGTCTGCATACCCGGCCCGTAGTCCTGGTTCGGGATGGGGTTTTAGAGAATTTCATTCTGGATTCCTATGTGGCTCGTCGACTGGGACTGGACACAAATCGCCAGGCGGTTCGCGGGCTGGGATCACCCCCAAGGGCCGGCGCGTCAAATCTTCATCTGGGGAAGGGCACGGCGACCCCCCGGGAGTTGGTGAATACTCTACAGCGCGGTGTCTATGTCAGCTCCTTCATGGGGTTTGGTGTGAACCTGGTGACGGGAGATTTCTCGAAGGGTGCGAGAGGCTTTCTTATCGAAGGAGGCGATCTGGGAGCACCGATTCATGAATTCACGGTGGCAGGAAATTTGCGCGAGATGTTGTTGGGTATCCAGGGGGTGGGAAATGATCTGGACCCCTATCGTGGCGTGTCGAGTCCTACGCTAATGCTTGGAGAGATGGCTGTCGCTGGAGGTGGTACGTCCGCATGAGCGCTTCCCTAAGTCTTTGTACTCTTGATCATGGGCTGCTCCTCGGAGCGTGCCCCCGTAGCCCGGAACATGTCACGGAGCTGGTATCGGTCCACGAGGTCGACACCATCGTAAATCTGCAGACGGATGGCGATTTTGAGAGTCTCCGTCTGCGTTGGAGTTTGATGTGGCAACATATGGTCTCCAAAGGGCTCGATGTGGTTCGGGTCCCCATAGAAGACTTTAACGAACGCTCCATGGAGGCGGGAATGGACGAGGCTGTGGCTGTGGTTACGGAGCGTCTCCAGGCCGGGGAGCGTGTCTATTTGCACTGCACTGCGGGCATAAATCGCTCTTCTACCGTCGCGGCGGCGGTTCTCGCGGGGCCGTATAAGATGGGTTTTCTGGGCGCTCTTGAGCATATCTCTTCGCGCCGCCGGGTGGCTCCGTATATGGGGCTCGTACAGCGTTGGCTGGAACGACATCACCCCGCGTACGCAGATTCGGAGGCCTGAGAGTGGCGAAGCGTCGAAAACCATGTATTTTGAGATGCGCCGTGGGCTCGACTACGATGAAAGTTGTGGACCGGTAGCTGGAGGTTGAATTGAAACATCGGAAGAATGGCCGGAGGTCAGTATATTTACCCTCTATGCTCGGGTTGGTTGTCGGTTTGTTGCTTGTAGGTTGTCCCGGGTCGAAGGATCAGACATCGGGTAGTGATACAGTGTCGGGCGATGCACAGGGGTCGACAAAGGTCGGTGTGAGCGGTGAGTGTAGCCGGCCGTCGGATTGTGAAGAGGGCCTGGAGTGCAATGTAGAAAAAACGAAGGGCGTGGGCGTAGTTTGCGATGTGGATGCGGACTGTGCTGACTATTCGACCGATGGTCTTACGCTCAGCTGTGTTGGCTTTGCGGGGGCCCCGTCGATATGTAGCCTGGAATGCCTGGGAAGTATCGAATGTCCTAGTGGCAACGAGTGTCGAAATATTGCCGATAAAAAAGTGTGCGCTCCCGTCTTTACTTCACCATTTTATTGTACCACCGCGTGTACGGCCGATGGAGACTGTCCGGCGGGGAGTGTTTGCGACACGGATAATGAGGAATGTGTAGGACGCGGTTTCTGCTCTACCTGCGATTCAGAAGCAGACTGTGGCTATGGATATGCCTGTGCGGCGGAAGCTACCGGCGATAAATTCTGTACGAAGGCCTGTAACCCTAGCGCGCCAAGCTGTGGGCCGGGCTTTAAATGCGATCAGCCGAATCCAACGAATCCAGACTTCTTCTGCCTCCCGGTATCCGGCAGCTGTAAAGGAGATGGAAACCATTGCTCTCCTTGTTCCGAGGAGGCCGACTGCAATGAAGGGTTCGTCTGTTATGTTTCACCCGAAACGGGAGAACAATACTGTGCCTCGATATGCGCCGAGGACGCCGATTGCTCAGACGACCATGTCTGCCAGGAGAGGCTAAAGGGTAAGATTTGTCTGGCGGAAGTGGAGGGTAGTGCTGTCGCCACATGCCAGGCCTATGTGTACCAGTTCTGTGAAGCGTGTGAGTACCCCTGGCAATGCGGTTCGGAGATATGCCATCGCGCCCAGATCGGGGGCGTTACACCGCATTGTTCGATCTCGTGTACAGGCCAATTGGATCAGACATCTTGTCCGAGCGGGACGTTCTGCGTCATGAGCTCTGGTACGGGTAGTCCCACAGGCTGGGCGTGCACCCCACCGAACCAGTACAAATGCTCAGGATGGCTAAACTGTGCCGGCGTCAATTGCGATCCCGGAGAAGTCTGTCAGAATGGGTGGTGTGTGGAGGACTAAGGGTAATGAAGATTTCTTCGAGAGTTCAGACAATGAATCGTCGTGTAATACCGTTCCTATTTCTTTTATTAGGCTTTCTGGTTTTGGCTCCTGCCGCCGCATCGGCAGCGCCGGATCCCAGCACAATGATATTCGATCCGGCTACGCGGGCTGAAGCACTCTCGATATTGCATCGAATGTCGGCCAAGCGAGCGGACGCGACAATCACGAAGATATTCGCGAACACTGGATCCGATCGAGAGGCCCAGAGAATACTGGTGGAGATTCTCGGTGATGCCGGGAAAATGGGGAAACGGAACCTCAAGAAGATCGCGTCGGGTGATGACACCATCCTGGCTGAGATGGCCTATAAGGCGCTGATTGCCCACGGACATTCGCGAGAGTTAAGTGCGAATATGCTGGTTCGCCTTCGACCCGGGCAGCCTGTTCGACTGGCGTTGTTAGCGCTTGAACAGCTGCAGTTTCAACGCCACCCCGAATTGCGTGGTTGGCTTGAGAAGATCATTCCTTCGGAAGAGCGCCCATTGGAACTGCGAATCGAAGCTGTGCATGCTCTATCGGAAATGGATGGTGAAGAAGCCACACGCTTTCTGAACCTGGTATACAACCGGTCGAAGCTCGGGTACACGCCACGGCATCTTCGCCTGCGCCGCGTGATCATTGATGCCCTCGCGAAGCTGGGTAGCATCGACTCGATCCCGACGCTGATCGATGCCTTGCGCATTAAAGAACTGCAGCACCATTCTGTAAATGCCCTCGTGCAGATGGGCGAGAAGGTTGTGCCACGACTACAGCTGGTGATGAAGACGGCCGATCCGAGAGTGGAGCCCGGTGTATTGGCGGTACTCTTCCGCTTGGGGCGTATTGAGCCCGCTCGATTTATTAAGATGTTACGATCCTCCGATACGGATGTAAGGGAGAAGGCCAAGTGGATCCTGATCTCCTTCCCCGATGAGAGGATTGTGCCCACCTTATTGAGCATGTGGGAGTCGGGTGAGGCCTATCCTACGCGTATGGAGCTGATCGATCTTCTGCTCTCCCATTATGGAAACCCAACGGTCGTCTCCTTGTTTAAGCGGATGTTGAGTGGGCCCGATCCTGCCATCCGTAGCCGTGCGCTAGAAGTGATCGTTGGAACCCAGGATCTGCGTGCTAGAAAAACAATCGTCGCCATGCTCGAAGAAGAGCCGCTCCCCGAACTTCGGATTCAAGCGCTCCGCGCGGCGGTGTTCCTCGGCCTGACGGAGGGACGTAAAGATATCGAGAAGATGATTCAGTATGAGCCGGCTGATGTCCGAAAGGTTGCCATCTGGGCCCTTGGCTGGCTTGGCGATGGGCATACCACGCCGGCCGTACTCGCGAAAACACGCGGACAACGCGATGCCGATATCCGACCCGTTGTGGTGGAGACGGCGGCCCGACTGAGTGGAACCCTGGTGCGAAAGAACGCCGAAGCTTCCCATTATTCGGGCTTAAAACCATTCAACGCCCGCAAGACGCGCCGCAAGGCTGGTACTCGAACCTATAAGGTCACCGTGCAACATCAGAAGGTCAATGTTGTGCTATATGGTAGCGGAAAGCCGATGCTGGTGTTTTCACCCCTACCGATTAGTGATCCGGCGCCGGTACTCGAAGGCTTAAAGGGCCTCGCACGAAAGCGACAGTTGGCGTTTTTCTACGTAGACAATGAGGAGGCTCCGCCGTACCGCGTGAATGGCCTTACCCCCATCTGGATGCGAGAAGCAGCCGATAAGGTTCGCAAAGTGTTACGGGCGGATAAGAAACCTGTCGATGTGCTCGGATGGTCCCTTGGGGCAGTCTGGGCCTTGGATTATTGCGCGGCGGATACCTCCCGCTGTTCCCAGCTGGTGGCTGTTTCGCCCATGTCCTTAGAGGCTGATGTATGGAAGGATATGACCGGGTTGATTCGCGGGATGGCACCCTCCCATCTGTCGTCTGCTGTTGAGATGTTGTCGGTGAAGAAGAATGAATTCCACCCCGACGTCTGGGCACGTCACTACCAGGAGATGTTGGCCCATACCATGGTGGCAGATACCCGTAAGGCGCGGGCTCTTGGCGCGAGTGGATATCCCTTATTCCTTGTGCCGCCTGAGGCCCCGTGTGTCGCAGAAGAAGAGAAACTTGCAAGCCTCGCCGAGCAGGGCGTGCCCATCACGGGCGTCTTTGGATCGGTTGATCCCTATGGTGTGCCATGGCGAAAATACCTCACAAGCCTGGCGAGTAGCTATGCTGGCACCGTCACGGTCAAGGTTGTGGACGACGGGAACCACTATATGTTGCACGAGATCCCGCGCTCCGCGCGCAAGGGCGTCTGGTTACATAAGTAGCCGCTCTTCGCTCAGTTATCGTCAGGGACTACATCGATATGTAGTTCTTCGAGCTGTTCGCTACCGACAGGTCCCGGGGATTCGGTCATAAGACAGGTGCCCCGTTGGGTTTTCGGGAAGGCGATGACGTCGCGGATGCTCGGCTTGCCCGTAAGGAGCATGACCAGCCTATCGAGGCCCAGAGCAATACCACCATGGGGTGGTGTTCCGTACCGAAGGGCTTCCATAAAGAATCCAAAGCGTGCTTCGGCCTCTTCTTTACTGATTCCTAAAAGCTCGAATACCCGGGCCTGGAGCTCCGAGTCGTGAATACGAATACTACCGCCGCCGATCTCCGTCCCATTCAGGACGACGTCATAGGCGAGGGCTCGAACCTTGGCGGGGGTTTCACCCAGCAGCGAGGCGTCTTCGGAGAGGGGAGCCGTGAATGGGTGGTGCATGGCGTTGTGCCGTTGCTCGTCTTCGTCCCATTCGAACATGGGGAATTCCGTCACCCAGACGAAGTTGAACTCGTCGTCGTCAATCAGGTTGAGGCGACGGCCCAGAGTATTCCGAAGGTTCCCAAGAGTGTTGTGCACGACGCTGGTTTGATCGGCGACGAAGAACACCAGGTCTCCATTTTGTAGACCGACGGCTTCTTGCAGCTCGGCGATCTCCGTTTCCGAGAAGAATTTCACGATAGGGGATTGCAACGACCCGTCTTCGTTTTTACGGATCCAGGCGATACCCCGCGCGCCCCAGGCACAATGATCTTTTACGATTCGATCGATCTCCGTACGAGAGGTGCTGACACCTCCCCCTTCGGCTCGCAGCGCTTTCACAATGCCGCCTCGCTCAACCGCCGATGCGAACACCTTGAAGTCACAGTTCGCGGCCCAATCGGTTACATCCGTAAGTGGCATGCCGAAGCGGAGATCCGGGCGGTCGAGCCCGTAGGTTCCCACGGCGTCTGCGTAGGTCATACGCGGGAATGGCGTGGTGATGTCCTTGTTGGCCACTTCTTTGAAGACGTTGGTCAATACGGATTCGATGATGTCCATGACATCGTCGGGTTCCACGAACGACATCTCCACATCCACCTGCGTGAATTCTGGCTGGCGGTCGGCTCGGAGGTCTTCGTCTCGGAAGCAGCGGGCGATCTGATAGTATCGATCGAAGCCCGATATCATGAAGATCTGCTTCAAGATCTGTGGAGACTGGGGAAGGGCGTAGAATTCACCCGGATGTATACGGGAGGGTACGAGAAAGTCCCGCGCCCCTTCCGGTGTGCTCTTCAAAAGAATCGGAGTTTCCAGGTCCAGGAAACCTTCCTCCTCCAGGGTACGTCGCACCACGCCGGTTATCTTTGCTCGCGCCAACAGGGCTTCCTGGAGGGGCCCTCTACGAAGATCGAGGTATCGGTACTTGAGCCGTACGAGCTCGGCGGTGTCAATATCGTCCTCAATCAAGAATGGCGGTGTTTTGGCTTTGGAGAGAACCTGGAGCTCTAACGCCGAAATCTCGATAGCTCCGGTTGGGAGCCGGTCGTTTGTGTTGTCGCCCCGGGATACGACGGCGCCTTTTACAATGACTACATCCTCATGGCGGAGCCGATCGGCGACGCTATGTGCTCCTTCGGCCACGGAGGGGTCGAATCGTAACTGCACGATCCCCGTTCGATCCCGTAGATCGATAAAGACGCAGCCACCATGGTCTCGGTAGGACTGAACCCAACCCGCTACAACGACCTCATTGCCCTCGTGTTCCGCTCGAAGTGTGCCGCAATAGGTGTCACGGTGGAATTGCATGGATGTTTTCATTGGTCAGGAACTCCGCGTCTGCCAGTGGGCCTTCCCACCTAGCCCACGCCCGCGTGCGCGTCAACCGTGTTTACCAGGACCTTTGAATTTGGTGCCTATCCAAGCGTGGTGATTCAAGACTTCTCGGCACCCTGTACGGTCACCACCAGCCGTCGTCGGTGATCGTGTGTTCGGTGTTCCCACAGGTAGATCCCCTGCCAGGTCCCGAGGCCCAGAGTTCCCTGGCATACCGGTACGCTAATTGTGTTCGTCGTGAGAATCGTTCGTATATGTGCCGACATATCGTCGGGCCCTTCCGCTGTATGTTCAAAATAGCTGGCGCCATCCTGGACAGTCCGAGCCATAAAGGACTCCAGATCGCGTCGAACGGATGGATCCGCGTTCTCACAGATGATCAAGGACGCGCTAGTATGCTGTACAAAGACATGACACATCCCGATCTCGATTCCAGACTCTTCTACAATCTGGGCGATATCCCGGCTCACATCATAGGTGCCTCGACCGGTCGTCTGTACGGCAAAGCTGCTTTGTCGAATGAGGGACTGCGATTTCATGGGCGTGTTCTCCCAGATTTTGACGGGATGTGCAACGAGCGGAAATCCCGGACGTTGGGTAGAAGCCCGGTTTTTTGCGGTTTCGAGCAGAAGCCGGTTGACCCTCTTTCCGGACTGATCCATAGTCCCGCAAAAGCTGTTATCAGGAGTATCGTTTGTCGGACACACTGAAGGAAACTCCGCTCCACGGTTGGCATACGGAGCACCAGGCAATCATGGCGCCATTTGCGGGCTGGGAGATGCCCATCCGTTATAGCCAGATCTCGGAGGAGCATTGTGCCGTACGTGAGGCGATAGGATTATTTGATGTCTCCCATATGGGTGAACTCTGGCTTCGGGGAGAAGGGGCCCTGGCTCTCGCCAATCGATTGTTCACGAATGATGTGTCGAAAGGTCTGCCGGACAGTGAAACGTCCGTCGGGCGCGCCCTCTATGGTGCTGTGCTGAACGAAGACGGCGGTATTCTCGATGACGTCATCGCCTATCCACATAGCCCAGAGTCCGTCTTATTCTGTGTAAATGCTAGCAATGTAACGAAAATCCGGGAGTGGTTTTCGAAGCATGTTGTGGCCCCTGTAGAGCTCGTCGATGCGAGCGGTAGTACGGGGCAGATCGCGGTACAGGGGCCAAATGCGCCTGCGCTTCTGGGCCGTATCTTCGGCGCGGAAATACAAGAGATGAAGCCCATGCGCTTTCGGGCCGTAGAGTTTGATGGGGCCGCGTGTATTCTCGCGACCACAGGCTATACCGGCGAACGGGGTGCGGAGGTTTTTGTTCCCTGGGGTACGGCCCGATCCCTCTGGGAAGCGCTTATGGACAAAGGCTCCGATCTGGGTGTGCAACCTGTGGGCCTTGGCGCCAGGGACACGCTGCGACTGGAAAAGGGATTTTGTCTCTACGGAAACGAACTCAATGAGAGTCGAACGCCGCTGGAAGCCGGTTTGTCCTGGACTGTGAAATTCGACAAGGGCGGATTCCTGGGGGATGGGGTCCTCTTGAAGCAACGCGAAAATGGAGTGCAATCCAAGCTGGTGGCGATACAAATGGAAGAACGCGGGATCCCGAGAACCGGGTATTCCATTCATACGAGCGAGGGGAATGGCACGATCACAAGTGGCACATTTTCTCCTTTGTTGAAACAAGCTATCGCGATGGGATATGTACCATCAGGCGTGAATATTGGAGACGAGATTCAAGTGGAGATTCACGGAAAACTTCGGTCCGCGCGTGTGGCCAAGCTGCCGTTTGTTTAAAGGCTCCCGATTTACCAACAAGAAAGGATTGAATTACGATGGTTATCCGAGACGATTATCGGTACACAAAAGATCATGAATGGGTGAGCCTGGATGCGGACGTCGCATGCGTAGGGATTACCGATTATGCCCAGGAACAGCTTGGTGAAGTGGTTTACGTCGAGCTTCCTACGGTGGGTACGTCTCTGAGTGAAGGAGAGTCCTTTGGTGTGGTGGAGAGCACGAAGTCTGTGTCTGATCTCTACGCGCCGATGGCGGGTGAAGTCGTGGAGGTCAATAGTTTGTTGATCGATGCGCCAGAGAACATCAACACGGATCCCTATGGTGATGGTTGGATGATCAAAATGCGGGTAGAATCCGGAGCCGACGCGTTACTTAGCGCGGTAGATTATGCGGCTCTCACGACCTGATCTGGCTGGATAAAGGAGATCGAATGAACCGGATGACACGACGCGCAACCCTGGTATTTTTCACCCTGCTCGCGGTATCCCTCGGGTCCCTGAGCGGATGTCGCTGTATCAAGCGGAAGATGGGCGGAGAGACCATTAAGAACCCGTCTTCAAATAGTCCAGAAGGGCTCGTGCAAAAGGTGCTCGCGAGCGGGTTGGCGGAAGACGCAGAGGAAGGGTACCGCGATTTTGAGAAGCTGATTGTTCCAGCGCGAAGAAGTCGGACCTGTGAAGATTACTACCATAGCTTCCGGCGCAAGGTAGATAAGTTCGTCTCAAAGGGCGCCAAGAAGTCGAAGCCGGCCTATACGCTTATGGACGTGAAAAACCTGAAGCCGACCAGCGACTCCAAGGCGACGAAGAGAAAGAAGCTCTTCATAAAGAACCGGGCTTCGAAGTCGACGCCTTTCGATACGGTTAAATACAAGGGCCGTTGGATGCTCAACAACTGTAGTATCTGATTCGATACGGCCTACGAGTCGGTGTCCAGATTGTCGGTTGGTAGCCCAACGAATCGATGGGCACCCGTGTAGACGTTGAAACGACCGGGTCGTAGGAACCCTACCAATGTGATTCCAAACTGGGTGGCGAGATCGACCGCCAGGCTACTGGGTGCGGATACGGCGCATACCACCGGGATACGGGCCACCAACGCTTTTTGAAGGATCTCGAAACTGCTTCGACCGCTGACCATCAAGATCCTCTCGGCCAGAGGGATCTCACCAGCGAGCAGAGCGGCTCCCACCACTTTGTCTACGGCGTTATGCCGACCGATGTCCTCCCGCAAGGAGAGGAGAGAGCCGTCGATTGTGAATAAACCCGCCGCGTGCAAACCACCGGTGACCTCGAAGACGGCCTGTTTGGGTCGTAGCTGATCCCGGAGACTGTAGATGGTGTCCGACCCAATGCGCAGGACATCGTCCACAGGGCCGACACCTCTTGCTTCTAAACTCTCAAGGCTCGTTTTGCCACAGACACCGCAGGCGCTGGAGATGGTGAAATGGCGCTCCAACCGTGCCAGGTCGGGCAATTCATTACCACGCAGATTGACCTGCACAACGTTCTCTTCTGCGCCCGGCTCTATGTCCGAGCAAAATGCGATACTCTGAATCTCGTCGCCCGTTGTGATGACCCCCTCGCTGAATAAAAACCCCGCCGCCAGCTCGAAATCATGCCCCGGTGTCCGCATAGTTACCGCCAGGGTTTGCACGGTGTCGCCGGCTCGAACCCGAATCTCGAGGGGCTCTTCTGTCGCCACATGGTCCGTGTCATAGGAGGCGTTGTCCTCTTGGAAACGGACGACGTCTGTGGGCCGAATGCGTCCAGGTCGACTCATGGTGATCCTTCCGATGCCGCGTCCCAGGGCATCAATGGCATACCTAAACGAAGGCGCAGATCGAGCATTGCACGAGTACGCCGACCGTCTATGTCTCGAGTGATGAGAGGCTTTTCGGGTGTGGGTACGGTCCAATCCCCAGTCTCTGGACGAAGCCAGAAGAGAGTCATAAGGGGCTCTCGTTCGGTATGGGGGAACACCTCCTGCCATTGGCGAATCGCGAGTCCAGCATTTCTTGCCGCCTCCACTACACGGTCATTCCAACGGGCTCCGAAGACCAGTGATATGCCACCTTGCGGCGCCAGCAGAGCACGCGCTGTGGCCAGGTAGTCTTCGACGCCACCGCGCAGCTCAAATCGACAATAGGCTTTCTGGCTATGTTCGCTGATGGTCCCACTTCCTACCGGTAGATAGGGTGGACTACATGTGATCAAATCGTAGGGACCGGCGGGGATATGATGTCGTTCCCGGAAGTCTGAGTGTATGACCTTCACACGGTCTTCTTCCTTATTGTAGGCGATGGAACGCTTCGCGAGCTTCGCGCTTCCGGCCTGGGCTTCCACCCCCACAACCGTCGCCGACCGCCAGGTCCAGGCCAACATAAGGGCGATGGAACCTATACCACAGCCCAGGTCCAGGATGCGCGTGGGGACTCCAGGAAAATGCTCGATGGCATAGTGTGCGGTGAGCACATCGTCCGTCGAAAACCGGTGCCCATCGCGTAATTGGTAGATGCGCCACGAGCCGGAAAGGGCATCCAGGCTAACGTTGGGACTGTCGAGCGCGTCGGGGAAGGGGTCTGTGAAACTTTGCATAGGGGTCATGTGCCTGCTTTAATCAGGCTTTCGTTTGATTGACAATGGGTTGTTGTCACACCTATAAATCGAATACACATTTTTTGGATGAATAAATGGGGCTTTCCATCCCACGTTGGTTGTTCATTATCGCTGTATTACCCGGACTGTTTTGGACGGGACCGGTCTGGAGTCAGACCGACGAAGCAGCGGATGACGACTTTGTTGAGTTGAAGCCCATCCGGCCGCCGGATCATTATTATGGTCTTCTCACCGAGTCCCGTCGCCTCCGTGGTGCGGGTTCGTATAAGGCAGCCTTTACCAAATTATCCGAGATTCTGAGTGATGGTCAGGATATCGAAACCTATTACCAGGAAGCACAATACGAAATTGCGCTGACTCTATTCGACATGGGTCTTTTCCAATCCGCTTTGACGTTCTTTGAGCGTATCGCTGATGAGGGGGCGGTGCATGTGCGTCATAGGGATGCGCTCCAATGGCTTGTTCGATTGCATCGAAAGATCCCTGGAAATATGGCGGTCCTGGAGAAGATCGCATCCTATCCTCCGTCGGTATATCCCGACGCGTTGCTAGATGAGATCCATTTCCTCATCGGTCTCTTTCACTATAGCGAAGCCGATCTGGAACAGGCGCTTGGTCAATTCCGTCAGGTTCGTAAGAAAGGCCGGTCCTACTATATCAAGGCTCGGTATCTATCGGGTGTTATTCACGTCGAGCTGAAGCAGGCTCGAGAGGCGGAACAGTCCTTTAAGGACGTATTACGCTACTTCGCAGCGAGCGGTAGCCCCGATGAAGATTCTCGGCGTTTTCGTGACCTGAGTACCCTTGCTCTCGCACGTATGTTTTTTACGGTCGGGAATCATCGAGCCGCAGAACGGTTCTATAAGAGAATCCCGAAGACGTCTGAGTACTGGCTAGATGCTGTATACGAACTATCCTGGACCTACTTCCATATGGGCGACTACGCTCGATCCATGGGGAATCTGTGGACCCTCGATTCTCCGTATTTCGAATACGAGTACTTCCCAGAGGCGAAGCTACTGCAGGCGACGATCCTTTTCGCGACCTGCAATGACCGCATGGCTATTAAGCTGGTCAATGGCTTCGTACCGGAATTCCAGGGGCTGCAACGGGAAGTTAAGTCGATTCTTGGGCGCGCTACAGATGCAGAGGAGTTCTATTTCTACCTGGCCAAATTGGCGGCGACGAGCTCCAACAAACTCTCTCTCGAGATTCGAAAATTGTTCAATGGGGCGTTGTCGAGCCGACGAATCCAACGATATTTCTCCTTCATCATTCAGCTGAACAAAGAGGTTGCAGGAGTGCTGGAACTGCAAAAGAAACTGGGCAAGAACGATGTGCTTACACAACTGGAACAGGACCTGGTGGATTTCCGGGTGCTGATGATAGCGGAGGCCGGGGATCTCTCGCGCTCGCGTCTGGTCCGTGTTCGTAAGGATGTCTCCGCGATGTTGACGGACTCTCTTCGTTTGAAGTTCGAAACGATCCGCCGTATTCGCCGTAAGATCGGAAAGAAAAAGCCCGGCATGAAGGTAGCTTCCGCCAAGTCCGCCGTGAAGGTGGATGACGAGCACGTACTGTACAACTTCGATGGTGAGTATTGGATGGATGAACTCGGCACCTACCTCTACGAGGTGCGTGACCTATGTCCAGCAAAGTAACGGCATGAAAACGTCGAAATCGTACAGATGGCCCCGCCTGTTGGGAAGCCTTATCGCCTTCATCCTGGTGTGCTCCGTCCCGACGGCTATGGCCGCAAAAGGGAAAGAGGGTAAACGCGCTATCAAGTCCTTGGAGTCGACCCGTCTGAAGCAACAGAAGAAAGATGCGGAGAAAGCCAAGAAACAGAAGACGCGACCTGTAAAGCGGCGCTCGCTCCTGCGGCGAAAGGATCGGGTACAGGAAGCACTCGATGCGAATATAGAAGAACAGATTGAAACCCTTCAGATGTTGATCGAGAGCGCGGATATTGAAGATCCGGATCTGCCGAAATACCTGCTTACACTGGGCGATGTGTACTGGGATAAATCGGATAATTTTTACGAGCAAGCCTACGACCTGACCCTGGAACGTGAGATTTACGAAGCGTCGGAGCGGGGCGATGTTCAGGCCGAGGACAGCGCGCGGATGCGGCAGGATGACCTGCTGGAGAAAGAGCGTAAGTGGCGTGAACGAGCGATTCAGGTCTATCGCTCTATCGAGACTCGTTTCCCGGCGTATAACGATCTGGATATGGTGTTCTACTATCTGGGGTACCAGTTACTGCAGGTAAATCGTAAGAAGTCGGCATCGACCTATTTCCGCAAGATCCTTGAGCGCTTTCCGTCGAGTCGCTATGTCCCCGACGCCCTCTACCATATTGGCGATCATTACTTCGATAAGAGTAAGTTCAATGTGGCGTTACAGTTCTACATCAAAGTAGAGGAATTCGAAGATAGCGCGGCCTATGCCATGGCCTTACATCGGCAAGGCTGGTGCTACTTCAATATGGGCGACTACCAGAAGTCACTACGGACCTTTATCCGGGTCATTCTTCATGCACAATCGGAGAAGGGTAAGCTGCTTCCGTTCCGGGATGAGCTGGAGCGAGAAGCGCGTCAGGACTCGGTCCGGGCCTATGCTGTCGTTGGCTCACCCGAACAGTCTCTGAAGTTCTTCGCGAGAATTGCTCCAGGGATCAAGTTCCTATTGGCCGAATCGCTGGCCAATATGTACTTCACAGAAGGCGATTGGGATAAGAGTATCACCGTATATCGACTTCTGTTGAAGCATTGGAAAGATAGCCCAAACCGGGCGAAATACCTTCTGGGTATCGCCGAGAATGGGTACCATGTGGGCGACAAAAAGATGCTCGTGGATAGTGTCCGTCAGGTGATGAAGGACTTCCGGTCTATGACCGCAGATCTGGACGCCCGGGCTCTGAAGAGTGTGAATGAGCGCCTTGAAGGGTTGGTGAAGACGGCGGCGACGGTCTACCACAAAGAGGCTGAGAAGTACGGCCATAAGGACACGATTCAGCACACAACCTACTTGTATGAGGCCTATCTCGCTCTATTCCCCAACGCGCAAGATGCGTATGAGGTCACCTGGAACCTTGGTGTTCTCAATGAGGACATCGGTAATTGGGAAGAGGCCGCGGAGATCTACGAGAAGGTAATCAAAATGAACCCGGATGGGCCGTACGCCGCAGATGCTGCCCGGGCCATCATGCTCGCCTACTATAACGTTGTAGAGAACGAACAAGTCGATTCGAAGGACTCGGCTGAGCTCAATCTGAACCCCATTCCATACCCGGACCGCTACCAGAACGCGATCAAGTCCGCGCGTCGCTTTATTCGCTTGGCAAAGGGGAAAGATCCAGAGGTCTCCAAGGCACATGTGGTATTGGCAAGAATTGCCTATCATTTCAACCACTTTGACACAGCCACAGAGAACCTGCTTATCGTTCTGAACCAATATCCGGACGATAGTCTCGTGCCGATGGCGGCGCGTATGCTGTTGTATTGTTATGATCTTCAGCGCGACGTCGATAACCTTCAGATCTATGCAGATCGCTTTGCAGCGAACCCGAAGATTAACCAGGGGGAGTTTGCGGTCTTTATTCTTAAGGTGCGCAACCAGATGAGCTTCAAGCGCTGTTTCAAGTTTGAGCGCAAGAAGGAGTATCTGAAGACGGCGCAATGCTTTGAGAAGTACGTACAGGAATTCCCGGATACCGAGCTTCGTGCACGAGGCTTCTTCTATGCGGCGGCAGCCTACAACCGGGCAAAGATGATCAAGAAGGCCCTGACGACCCTGGGGGATCTCTACAACGAGATGTCTGAAGATCCACTGGCACCTACGGCCTTATACAGTATCGCAGAGATTTACCGCTCCATCGCTCTTTATGAGAAGAGCGCGAAATTCTATGAGATGTATGCGAAAAACCACCCGGACCATCGCTATGTAAAGAAGGCTCTGCAATTTGCCTATCTCTTCCGTAAAGCCCTGCAGCAGCATACGAGGGCGGTGAAAGTCAGCGCGCTCTATCGAAAGATGTATCCATCGGATCCGAACAACCCGAATCTTGTCGTAGAGAGCGGGGTGTTACAGCAAAAGGCAGGGCGACGAAGTCGTGCTGTACGTGCTTTGACCAAGGCGTTGCAGAGGCCGCCGAAAGGCGCAGGAGCGGATTTCGAATTCCGAGCACGCCTCGAATTGGGTAAGGCCTATTCTGGTGGAAATCGAGGAGACCGTCGTCGGGCGTTGACGATCTTCGAAAAGAACGTGAAGCGTTTCGAAGAGCTGCCTGAGGATGTCCGACGGAAGATGCCCCCATCGGGTATAGCCGCCGTGGCGGAATCTCACTTTATGCTGGGTGAGGTGGTGCTAAAGAATGCGGCCGGAATCAAAATCAAGGGACGAGCGAAAGACATCAAGACTCTTGTGAAGAATAAGGTCCTGCTTATCAAACAGGCCGAGCAGATCTTCGATCGTGTTGTGTCCTATGGTAACCGCCATTGGGCGATCGCTGGTCTTTCTCGAATTGGTCATGCCTATGAGAGACTGGCGGAAGATCTGGTGAAGGTGAAACCTCGTGGCTTGAATTATGAACAGACCATGTATTTCCAGCAGGAAAGTGAGGAGAAGGCCGAGCCCATTCGCCAGAAGGCGATTGAAATGTATCGAACAGCTTTAAAGGCGGCCGTGGCGAACCGTTGGTTCAACACGTACACGCAGGATGCGTTGGATGCGCTCAAGCGCTTGGATTTCACCTTCCCCTTCTTGAAGGAATACGTCGTTCCGAGTGCTCAGGTTCGTCTTAGTGGTTCGATACCCATGATTGGTAGCCTTACGGAGGCCGAAGAAGGAACACTTGCTGCACCTGAACCTGATCCCAACGAGGAGGCAAACCCATGAGGGTCTTCATTGCCATAGGGATGTTCCTGATCGTGTCGATGGCGTACGCGGGAGAACCTGACCGTGCGGTATTGGTTCAGATCGACGAAAAGCTGGACCAGCAGCAGTTGGACGAATCCACTCTAGACGGTCTCGCCTCCCAGCTGGAAGGGTTGACGAGCAACCACTCCGATTCCCCGGCCGTATGGTTGCGTCTTGGTCTGGTTCAGGCCCGAATGGGGAAGTTGGATTTGGCCTCGAATAGTGTGGCCAATGGCCTGGGCGTTAAGGCTCAGGACCCGCACTTACTGGCCCTTCGAGCGGTTGTGTATTGGCGGCAAGGGAAACCGACGGAAGCAGGGCGGGACTTTGACGCGGTTCTGCAGCTCAAACCGAAGCACCCGGTGGCCAATGTGTTTAAAGCCTATCGAGCGATTATTGCCGAGGATTATAAGGCCGCTGTTGTATTCGCGCGAAGCGCGCTTGTTGGTAATCCGCGCGATCTGAACGCGTATGCCTTGATGGCCTATGCGGAATACAAGATGGGCAATCTGGATATGGCACGCCTGATCAGTAAGTCCTCCATGGAGATTGCCGACACGAACGCGGATATATTCAACATAATGGGTATCGTGGCTACCGCCAAAGACCGTTTGGGAATGGCAGGGAACCATTACCGAAAGGCTGTTTCCATTGAAACTGGGCATGTCGCTGCGCAGTTGAATCTGGGATCCTTTGCGTTGAGTGTTAATGACTTCGAGAACGCTTTACGACATTTCGATGCAGTCCAGGAGGTGGATCCCAATCATATCTGGATGTTGCTCTCTCGGGGCGTGGCATTGCGTGGTCTGGGTCGGTTCGCTGAGGCGGCGAAAACCTACCAGAGGATTCTAGACATCGATTCAAACAACCTCGAGGCCCGATACAATCTCTGTGTTCTGAAGCAGGAACATGAGAATGATACCGAAGGGGGCCTGAAGTGGTGCGAGGAAATGCAATCCATGGTGGGGGCCTCACACCCGAAAGCACGGGAGCTGAAGAATCGAATTGAGGGCATGAAGCTGAAAATTGAGATGGCGAATGAGCCAGCTCCAGCACCGGTCGAGAGTCCAGAAGAGAAGGGCGAAGAGAAGGGCGAAGAGAAGGGCGAAGAGAAGGCAGACGATGGGGCGGACAAGACGAATGCAACGGAGACACCCGAATAACCGGTAGTCTCCATATGTGGGCAATGAAGGGAATCGAGAAAAAAAATGTCGGGGGAAAAACCGGCAGAACGTCGGATGCGGGCGCATCCAATGGGATAGAAAAGGGCGCAGAAGGTTGGCGTTTGAGATCGATCTCGTTTATAGTCCGTCTGGTACGTCATGGAGTGCATGATGCGTAAGATTTGCTTTGTGATGGTTCTTCTATATGCCGGGATGCAGGTGAGCGTTGCCGCGCCGCCGGCCGATCCGGAGGAATCGGAGAAGCCACAGGTGTTTGATTTCGAGGGCGATGTCATCGAAACCGAGTTCCTTCGCCCCAATTCCGCGCTCGTAGAAACCGTCCGGAAACGTGCAGGACTAAGTCTTGTGCGCATCAAAACATCGTTCCTGGACAAAATTATCAGCACGGTGGACGAACTCTAGATGGGGATAGCGCTCCAATTTGAGATCTGGAAGGATGGTTTCTTCGAACGCCGTATCCGCCCAAACCGTGCCCCAGTAGTAAGCGGCTCGGGACGAACAGCCGATGTGTGTTTGCG
>PBVT01000038.1 GCA_002728755.1 Myxococcales bacterium | reverse complement strand
GTCAGCTGACCAGGAAAGTCGGATGAGGCCATCTCCGCGTCGTCCGCTGGCGTAGGTACTATCTCTTCGGTCACGACAAGGTCTTCTAGGGGAATACTCTCCGACGTCGTTTCGTCGCTCGCCCCGATGTCTGTCGCGCTCTGTAAGCTCTCCTGGCTGGACGCATCCGTCCCGCCATCCCAGCGTTGAAACGCGTTCCCCGGGTCACCGTTCATATAGGAGGTCGGGCTCCCGCTACAGGCCAAACCAAACAGGGTCATTGGAATTACTTGAGAAAACCATCTTGCATTCATTCTCCCTCCTCAATGCAACGATACCTTGCATGGCCCCATCAACCTATGGGAGGAGATTATTTCCGTTCAGCCCGGAACGTCTTCCGTTCCATCGATGAAACGTGCAAACCGCTTATATTTTGCCCCATGGATCGGGTCATCCCGATCCCAGGCCCAGTCACCGAAACGGGTACGCTGGTAATCCCGTATCGCCTGCTGAATTTCTTCGCGCGTATTCATTACAAAGGGTCCATGCTGCACCACGGGTTCGCCGATTGGCCGTCCCTGCAATAGCAACAGCTCCGTTCCCTCTCCCTGCTCTACCAGGACCGTGGCAACGTCAGGCTTTAGATCCACTTTGGTACGCGGACCGACCGTATGGTCACCGACTCGGATCCCCGCACCACGCACCACATATAACGAACGTTGGCTATCGGACCGGGCGGCCGGCAATGTCCAGCTGGCTTTGGCGCTCAGATCAATGGTCCAGATGGCGACATCATTATCCGTAGCAGCCCAGGAGTTCGGCGGAGGCGCGGGCGCGTTATGCTCCAGGTAACGTCCGGCAACAACCGTGACCGTTGTACTTCGCCCGGCCGTATCCCGAGACTCCACAACCGGTATCATCTGACGCCAGAACATAGAGAAATGGGGTGGCACACGTTTACGCGCGGCCGGGAGGTTGACCCAGATCTGAAAAAAGTCGGTGGGGTTCGGTTCGATACGGTGAAGAAGCGGGAACATCTCCGCATGCATGATGCCATCACCCGCCGTCAGCCACTGCACATCGCCGTCGCCATACCGGGCTGCGGCCCCCATGGAATCGGAATGATCGATCAAACCACGTCGTACCAGGGTCACGGTCTCAAATCCTCGATGGGGATGACGCGGAAAACCGGGGACATCCATGCCGTGGTACATATTCCAACCATCGATATTGGCGAAATCCTGTCCCAGGTGTCGCCCCGATAGAGAGACTGCAGGGCCCAGATCGGCGTTTCCGGCCGGGTAGGTGTCGTTATGGTGCACACAAAATAGAAAGGGATCCGCAGTGGGCCAGGGCCCGGACGCGGGCAAAGAGCGGACACCCAGCACTGGATCGACCGTCGGCGTCCTCACGACTTGTTCACTCGTCGCATCTTCGGCTGGCGCCTCTTCCGACGACGGCTTTGTCGTTCCGACAACCTTCTTAGAACAGCCAGAACCCGCGACCACACCAGCGGTCGTCGCAATTCGGAGAAGATCTCGTCGACTGATCTTACGCATCCAGGTCCATCCGTAATAAACAAAACGCACGAAGCATGAAGTCTACACCGATTTGTTTTCGATTTCACATAGGAATCCACTTCGGTCCGCATTCTAATGCTTCATCTGGAACAACCAGCCCTTCGTCCCCATTTGACCTATTCATAGGATTTGACGATATTCTTTTACGAAGAGGGTAACGGGAGTTTGCGTATGGTAGCGGGTCCTTGTCGTTTATCGCTTTTCATTCTTTTCGTATGTCTGCTGGTTCCAGGATGCAATCCCGACCCGGTACCCAAACCGGACATTAGCTCCCCAGATACGACCGGTAGTCCCGACACAACTACCGCTACGGACACAACTACGGCTACGGACACAAACGCACCGACCGATACCACGCCTGCCGACGATGGTTCGGAGCCAACAGATACAATCCCGACAGGTGACACCACAGCACCCCAATGGTCTTCCGATGCTCAGCTCCTTGCAGTGGCAGGCATCGACGAGGTCTACCTGAACTGGCCCGCAGCCACCGACGAAAATGACGGTGTTGTCACGTACCGGGTCTACTTGGATGACACCATGGTGTCCGAGCTGAGCGGTTTGGAATATGTCGCCACCGGCCTACTCCCCGAAACCGATTATATGTTCATAATTCAGGCCGGCGATGAAGCGGGGAATTGGACCACCGATGGCCTAAGCGCCACCGTGACAACCGCACGAGACCACGACCCCGGATTCAAACGGCTTACGCAGGAACAATACAACCGCACACTGTCCGATCTACACGGCACCATCTGGGAAGAAGAGTGGGCCAAAACAACACCCGACGATACCTGGAGGCAAGACGCGGATATCTTCTACGCCATGTTTACTGGCCAGGGTTGGGGGTACTGGGGGGATTATCGAATCGCCTACCCTACAGACGCCCACGTCAACGGGACCGAAGAACCTCGTGGTGGGTATAAACGCCTGGACCAGGTAGTCTACGACGCCCATGTGGCCGCGTGGGTAGGTTCCACCATGGAGATCGCCGGCTATTCCTACGAGGGATGGGTGGGAGCCAATATGGTCTTCGACGCCTGTCAGCAGGATAACGATAACGGTGTCACCAACTTCGCCACCCCGGAAGAGATTAACGAGAACTGCGTCAGCAACTACATCACGAGATTTGGAAAGCTCGCCTTTCGCCGTCCGTTGAGTGCCGAAGAGCACCAGTTCTTTATGGACACCTATCTTGAAGCGAGCACTCTCTACGCAGGCGAGGGAATGAATACACGGCAGATGGCGGCCCGCGGACTGCGCAACGCCATCGCTGTCATCACCAATTCTCCCGAGTTTCTCTACCGCGTCGAGATCGGTGACGAAGACGGCAATCTCACCGCCTGGGAATTGGCCAGCCGCCTCTCCTACCATTTCTGGAATACCATGCCCGACCAGATCCTCTTCGACGCAGCAGAAGATGGAAGCCTGCTGACCGAGGCCGGGTACGCAGCGCAAGTCGATCGTATGGCTGCTGACCCCCGCGCCCGTCGAGCCGTTGATGAGTTCTACCGCGACTATTTCCGTGTTCAGGACCTGCCAAACATCCACCAGCAGGATGGTCCCGACCAATACCACGGAGGTCCCGATTATAACGATTATGGAAACGCAATAAACAGTATCCAACCTGCGATGATGGATGAGCTGGCCAATGTGGGTAAATGGTTCACACTGGATCAGCCCGGAACCTACGAAGAGATGTTCCGAAGCAATCTTCACCTACTCGAATGCCATTACCCCAATTGGGCACCCGACCAATGTTTTGGAGCCGGTCCATACAGCCAGTTTTCCTACGGAATCGGTGGTTGTAATGGTACC
The DNA here is from genome assembly GCA_002728755.1 of Myxococcales bacterium. GTDB lineage: Bacteria > Myxococcota_A > UBA9042 > UBA3505 > UBA3505 > UBA3505. The sequence goes on along the minus strand of PBVT01000038.1, from coordinate 14,475 downwards.
GATGACTGTACCGGCGGCGGCTGGGACGGCGTCAGTACACCCATCACTCTTCCCAATCCCGAACGAGCGGGTCTGCTCACCCGCCTGGCGCTCCTTGGCCACGACACGGTTTTGGCTCGCCCGATTCGTCGGGGACTCTATATTCGAGAGACGCTCCTATGCGAGACGATTCCTCCGCCGGAGAGTTGCGATGTGGTGAAGCCCCCCGAGATCATGTCGGGGATGACCGTTCGCGAACAGGTCGAGGCGGTTACGGAAGTGGAAGGTTCGAGCTGCGCCGGTTGTCATACGACTCTAATCAACGGTTTTGGGCACGCTCTGAACCATTTCTCATCGAAAGGTCAGTATTGGGATACAGAGCCCATATTCAATTCATCCCTGGTCTGGCCTGGCGTATGCTGTGGCATAGCCAACCAGAGCCAATGGCCATCCATCGACGCGACGGGAACCACCTATTTTAATGGCAGTATGGTCACCGTAAATGGGGCCCATGAATTAACCGATCTACTAGCGACCAGTGGGAAGTTGGAGGATTGCTGGTCTCGCCAGTATTTCCGTTTCACCATGGGACGCGCCGAGTGGGATGTGGACCAGGAGAGTATCGACAATCTCACCGGACAACTCCTGGGAGGGGCGACCCTGGGAGATGCCTTCAAGGCCATCGCCCATCTGCCCCAGTTCAAGACCCTGTATAAAGCGCCCGAGACCCCGGAGGTGACACCATGAGTCCCGCCATGAATCGACGACAATTCCTTCGGGGAGCGGGAGGCGCTGCCCTCGCCATTCCCTTCCTGCCCTCGATGGTCAGTCGCGCTTTCGCGTCCTGTAGTGATCCAGGAGCCATCCCCAAATGCTTCTTCGCCATCGGCACAGGTCACGGCGGTATATGGGGCAGCAATATGTACCCATCGGATTCTCTGCTGACCCAGTCGATGGACTATGCGGGTCAACAAGTGCGCTACGGAAATCTACCGGCCCAGACATCGTTATCTCCTACCTGCACAGCCCAGGCCCTCACGCCGGAGCTGATCAGCAAGTTCAATGTTCTACGGGCCATCGATATCCCCTATCGCATTGGCCACCACTCCGGAGGATACCTCGGCAATTTCGCCCAGACCGTTGGCACAAGTATCGAGGGAACAGACGCAAGCCGTTTCACAACGGCGACCATCGACCAGATCATCGCGTGGTCCGACAACTTCTATTGTGAAAACGATCTAAACGCCCTTATGACGCAGAGGAGCTTTTGTACGGTCAATGGTGACCTTTCCTGGAACTTCGCCTCGCCCGCCACAAAATCTGGGAATGTCGTGCCAATGCCATCCCATACAAATAACCTGGAGCTCTTTCGCTATTTCTTCGATCCTGGCACGGCCTATAACGGCGTCGATGTACATATCATCGACCGGGTAAAGCAGAGCTACGCCCGTCTTCGCGCCCATCCACGGATCTCTCATGGCGACCGAATGCGCCTGGACCAACATGTGGAGCGGATGTTTGAGATTGAGCGTAAACTTCAGGTTGTAAGCCAACTCCAGAATATTCCACCCTCACCGGGTTCAGACTCGAACGTCTATTGGACCCACCATTCGTTCCGACATGATCCGGAAGAAAACCGACTCTACTTCGACCTGATGAATGACGTGATCGTAGCGGCCTTTACCGCGGGGATCTCCCGGGTCGGCACCTGCTACAATAATGTGCATTTCGCCGACCAGGCCATCAACGATTGGCACGGGCAAGTGGCCCACGCCTCAATGGGGGCCGACGTTGCCCAGGGGTGGACCCTGGGCTTCAACCAGGGCACGTTCGAGCACATCATGGTGAACCTGGCAGAGAAGATGAATAACGTTCCCATGAGCGACGGAACCACATTGCTCGACAACAGCCTGATCCTGTTCGTACAGGAAGCGGGTCAAACAACCCACCACACAGGAACGACCAGCTATCCCATCGTGACCGCGGGCTCAGCCGGTGGATTCTTCAACACCGGTCTCTATGTGGACTTCGGAAACCAGAACATCACCTATAACGATCTGGCAGAATTGAACGCCAGTAACTCAGCCATTCAGCTGGAACATCCGGGGCTCTATTACAACCAGTTCCTGGATAATGTTCTACGCTCTATGGGGGTACAGCCAACGGAGTATGGTGGATTTACCGATTACACCACGGGTGCTGCAACGGGAGGTTACGGACTGCATCATGTAGACGAGAGCCGCGCCGCAGACTACGCCCAGGCAAGAACCGTGATGGGAGATCTCCTACCGGTGATCACCAACGGCAGCTAGGGAGTTGCGACATTCACTCCCGTAAGAGTCGCGCTGGTGGCGTCAATCCAGAACCCAACGCTAAACGCGTCGTCTTCCATATCCCCATCGGTGTCCAGATCGGGCTTTAATAATAGTATTGAGGCCCCACAGTACACACCGAGCTGATCACAGAGAGCTTCGTCCCCCGTACAAGAAGAGTTTCCAATGGGAGTGCACGTATAACCCCCGCCCTGCTTGGGAGTAACCAGATCAAGCTGGCCAAGGCCCAGACAGCTGCAGGTATTGGCCACGTATTCGTTCAGCCCCGAGAGAATGTCCACAAGCAATACATGACCGCCGAGCATCCCATCCTCGAAGCCATATCCGTTGCCCGTGCTTACGAGGCCGGCTACGAGTTTGGCAGAACGGACCGTGTAAATACTCTCCCCCAGGGGTCCGAGGCTCAATGGTATCCTCCATTGCGCGCCTTCAGCCTGGAGACTCCACTCGTTATCGAAATAAATGCTTCCATCGGCAAACCGGATCGACGGTAAAAGGCTACCGGGCTCGAAACTGGTGGGCTTCACAGAAAAGACGCCGTCTCCAGTCAGGTTGTCTGCGGGGCTACCATTCTCACTTTGTCCTACGAGTCCATGAACGACCACGGCCTCCTCGGTCTCCACGGTCCCACTAAGGTTCAAGAGACGTATCCACGATCCAGACTGAATCATCTCCGCCAGGACCTCGTTATTCGTCGCCCCATCGATAAGACCTTCCACACTCATGATTAACTGGCCCAGAGCGTTGTCGCGCTCTCCATCCCCGGAGAGGTCAAAGCAACACAGGTCGGGCCCGGTCTGATACCCGATCTTCAGCCGTGATACCACCATGGTTATCGGGCCATAGGTGAAATCCGACGGATGATCGATCGCGAGGCAGGCCCCGTCCGCACAGGTCTGTCCCTCCAGAAGACAGCTGGTCTTTTCAAACGCATGGTTACAGTCGGCGGTCGCTCCGCTCGAAACGCAGACAGGGGTCTCGTAGACAACCGATGAATAGCCATCGCAAGTTGGCTCCTTTAACACGCAGGGATCGGGGTCGCATGGGTCGCCAAAATCAGTCTCGGTCGTGTCGGTGGCTTCGCCCGTGTCGGTGGCTTCGCCCGTGTCAGTGACTTCACCCGTGTCAGTGGCTTCACCTCCCGTATCGCTCTCCTGGGAATCTGGAACCAGAGTGTCGCTATCGGATACATCACTCTCACCGCCACACTGGCAGCCGGTCTTAAAGCCGGTGCCCTCATTATTGCATTCCTGTACGCCTTCCAAACCACTCGCGCAGACGCACTGTACCGCTTCGTTCGGTGTACAGCCCAGCTCACTGTTCCCGCTCGCACAAGCAGAGACTGCCACTCCAACCATCAGACCACAGACGAGTATCCACCGCATTGCATCCTCCAAATTTTCGCGTGCGACGTGCTCAACCTAACTCATTTACGCTGTGGTGGCGAGGGGTATACATCCCTGCCCCCATGTTTTTTCGTCCTGTTTCCGAGATCCGTTGGACCAATGGTGACGATAAAGGGTACTGTCCCCACGGCCGGGACAGATAATTGCAGGAGAGATATGATGCGCACCTTTCGATTCATCGCTTGTTGTATAGCACTCATAGGCTTTACGGCCTGTGACGACACCACGGTAGCCAATACCGGTCCAGTGGATCTGGGGACTACCGACCTTGGTGGGATCGACACAGGAACCACGCAAGACACCCAGGCGCCGCCCCAGGATAATGGAGGCCCCGAGCCGGGTGGTCTGGGCTGGCCCTGCGATAGCAACGACGACTGCGACAGCGGCTTCTGCATTGAGGGCGAAGACGGCTACATCTGTACCGAAATCTGCGTGGATGAATGCCCGCCAGGGTTCACCTGCAAAGGCATCCAGAACGGAGACTCCGACATCGTCTTTCTCTGTGTTCCACCACCCCCGGATAAGGCGTCCCTCTGTGAGCCCTGTGAGACCAACGCCAGCTGCCTTGGTGAAGGCGCCGCCTGTATCGCCCTCGAAGATGGCAACTACTGCGGTAAGGCCTGCGAGGATGACACCCAATGCGCCGACGGCTATAGCTGCCAGGCCATCGAAGGGGTGGAATCGTCCCAATGCCTTCCCCTCAGCGCCTCCTGCCAATGTATGGAGCTCAACATCGGACTCGCGCGCACCTGCACGGTCGAAGCGAGCGGCTCCGATCCAAACCAACCCGGTGCCATCTGCACGGGTTTCGAGATCTGTGGTGATGCCGGTTGGGGAACCTGTGATCTGCCCGTAGAGATCTGCGACGGGCTCGACAACAACTGTGATGGGTCCATTGATGAGGGGTACCGCGACGAAGCGGGCGTATACGCTACGGTAGATCACTGCGGTAGCTGCGGCGTCTCCTGTGCCGCCATCTCGGCCGACAACGCCGAATCGTTCTGCGATATCTCGAGCGGTTCCCCCGCCTGTACCTACGCCTGTATCGACGGGTGGCAAGACGTAGACGGCATCTCCAATAACGGCTGCGAATGTTTTCCCGAATCGGAAAACGATGATCCCGATACTCTCGGGCATGACGCCAACTGCGACGGAGTCGATGGAGTCGTCGCCAACGCGGTCTTTGTATCCAAAGCGGGTGACGACAGCGCGCCTGGAACCATCGACCAACCGCTTCTGACGGTCCAGGCCGGTATCAACATCGCGAAAGATGCAGGAAAGCCCGACGTCTACGTAGCTACCGGTGTATACCAGGAATCCATTCAGCTCTCCGAAGGTATCCGGGTCTATGGCGGCTATAGCGCCGACTTCTCAATCCGCGATCTCAACGCCTACCAGACCGCCTTATTGGGGGGCTCCACCTCTCTATTCCAACCCGGCACGGTAAACGCTATCAGCGTGGGAAGTAACGCCTCGACGGTGGTCGATGGGTTCAGCATATTCGGTAACAAAGACCCCTCCCCCGGCGGTAGCTCCTATGCGGTCTATATGAAGAATGTGGGGAGTCTCTTTACCCTCACCAATAATGTAGTGGTGGCCGACGATGGAAGCCCGGGCGACTCTGGTTTCAATGGATCGAACGGCCAGGATGGGGGCAACGGAGGAACCGGGGTTGCAGCAGAAAACGTCGGCTCCCAGAACTGCAACGCCGCCAACGAGGCTGCGGGTGCATTGGGCGGCGCACAGAGTTGCGATGGCACCCAGACCAACGGCGGGAACGGCGGTCGACGTATCTGCCCAGAGGCTCCGGGCGATGTACAAAATGACCCCCAGACCTCCTCACCGGTTGAAGCGGGTGGCCACGGAATGAACAATCCAGGGGCCGCCGGAAACGGCGGTGTGGCTGGCTGGGATCTCATGGTGGGCTGGTCCAGCTGCGGCGTATGCAGCTCCAGCAAAAACCATCCGAGTGAAGGGAGCGACGGCCTACAAGGAGGCAAGGGGGCCGATGGAGACGCCGGTCTCGGCTGCAATAACTCGCAAGGTGGAGTCGACTCTAACGGCCTCTGGCAGGGTACCCCCTCCAGCGATGGTTTCGCGGGCTACGCCGGCGGCGGTGGCGGCGGTGGCGGCGCTGGTGGCGGCGTGGACGTGAACACGACCTGCGGCGGTTGGCCCGGACATTCGGTCGGCGGATCGGGTGGCGGCGGTGGAGCCGGCGGCTGCCACGGCAGCGGCGGCAGCGCAGGACAAACTGGCGGTGGAAGTTTCGGGATCTTTGCCTACTGGTCCAGTGCACCCAACACCTATCCCACAGTGGCCGATAACGAGATCTATCGTGGCTACGGTGGAAACGGTGGCGACGGTGGTGCCGGAGGCCTCGGCGGAGCAGGTGGCCTCGGGGGTACTGGCGGTGGTTCCGGTCAGGGACAGGGAGACTTCCCCATCAACTTCTGTGGCCAGGGCGGTGGCTATGGAGGAGCCGGTGGCTTTGGTGGCGCCGGTGGTGGTGGTGGAGGCGGCTGCGGCGGCCCCAGCTATGGGTTCTTTATCCATGCAGCAGGCTCTGCGGCATCAACCGCACCGATGGCATCGAATATCTACCCGCTCTCCGGGGCAGCCGGTAGTGGTGGAAATGGTGGCTTCAGCGCAGGTCAGCCCGGTGTAGCGGGCGCAACCGGCAGCCACACAGAGACCAACTTCTAATCGTCTTCTATAAGAAGTGCGGCCTATAGTCGCTGCACTCGTACGGTACCGTGTCCGGCATTCACCCCGTCCGAGCCGGTGGGGCTTGTGCCGCCGTTATAGCTGTAGCCGCCATCGCCGGAGCAATCACCGTACTCTCCGCCGCCGCCAGCATCACCACCCTGGTAGCCACCACCGCCGCCACCGCCGTTGCCTCCATTGCCACCGCCGCCGAAGCCGCCGGCGCCAACACCTACACATTGGCCGGGTCGTGTACCGGTTCCACCTGCGCCACCAAAGATAAAGGCTTTTCCCGATCCGTTCGGGCCCCCATCGGTATGGAACCCTCCGCCCGCGCTACCGGATCCACCGCAACCGCACCAGTTTCCGTCGTTGTTTCCGCCCCCACCATTGCCACTACCGGTCGCAGCACGGCCGTGGCCGTCTTCCAGGCTACTACAGCAATTTCCACGGGCTCCTCCGCCTCCGGCTACGATCAGTGGGGTGTTATCAACCAGAACCACAAAGGACCCGCCCCCAGCCGAATTGTCGTAGGCGCCACCGTCCTGACCTCTTTGCCCCACCAGAACCTTCAGGGTTGTTCCCGCAGCCAGTACAAAATCTCCGATCACTTCGGCTCCAAGTCCACCATCTCCATAGTTATGCTGCCCCCCCTCGGCACCACGAGCGGTAATTCGATAGGTGCCGGACACCGGAGTGTTCCAGGACTGGATACCATCCGAGACCGTCACATTCCCATGCAGTAGAGTACCAGGGTAGGCGCCATCGCAATTTGCCTGGGTTGGGCCATAGGCTCCGGTCGCGCCACAATGGGTGAAGAGTACATCGACCAGCGCACCGCTGATACAGCTGTTGCTGCATTCGTCCGTATCAATGGCATTGCCATCGTCGCATTCCTCCGTTCCCTCGGTGATGCCATTACCACAACAGTCGGAGAGGGTTGTGACCACACAGCCGGCCTCCACATCACATGCGGCGGTTTCACAGGCCGCAGGAGCCGGACATTTGGAGTCGTCCGCCGTATGAACGATGACATCATTCTCTTCGTCGCAGGACGGATCGGTGCAATCGACACCATCGTCCGCCTCTGGATCGGGGCCGTCCTGGCAACCAAGTAATACATGGCAGGTCTCGATTCCATTACAGAAGACGCCATCATCACAGTCCACTTCGGTGCCAGAGGTACAGATTCCCTCGGAGCAGACATCTCCTTCGGTGCAGAGATCTCCATCGTCACAGCTCGCCGTATTGGGTAGATAGACGCAGCCTTCGATGGGGTCGCAGACATCGTCGGTGCAGGGGTTACCATCGTTACAACTCATGCTGCCTGTACCCGATACGCAGAGGCCGTCGAGGCAGAGATCGCCGATGGTGCAGACGTTGCCATCTTCACAGAGTAGGAAGTTGTTGGAGCTGGTACAGCCCGTCGCCGGATCGCAGGCGTTATCGGTACAGGGGTTGCCATCATCACAACCCAGGATCCCAGAGCCCTGGCAGACGCCAACGGAACAGACATCATCGGGGGTGCAGGCGTTTCCGTCGTCGCACGGCGCCGTGTTCTGGGTAAAGACGCAACCGGTCAAAGGATGACAGCTATCGTCGGTGCAGGGGTTGCCATCGTCACATAGGAGAGAGGACTCACCCGGTTGGCAGGCGCCCTCCCCGCAGGCATCGTTCAGAGTACAGATATTCCCGTCGGTACAAGGCAGATTATTATTGGTGGAGATGCAGCCACTGCCCGCATCACAGACATCGGTGGTGCAGTCGTTTCCGTCGTCGCAGTTGGGGATCCCCAGGCCCTGGCATACTCCGGAATAGCAGACATCCAGGGGTGTGCAGGGGTTCCCGTCGTCGCAATCTTCTGTGTTGGCCGAGAAGGAGCACCCTGTGTCGGTGCAACTATCGTCGGTGCAGGGGTTGCCATCGTCGCAGGCGATCTCCAGGCCCGAGACGCACTCCCCGTCGGAACAGACATCACCGAGGGTGCAATCGTTATAGTCGTCGCAGTCGAGGGAATTCGGGGTGTAGACGCAGCCCACGGCCGGATCGCAGCTATCGTCGGTGCAGGGGTTCCCGTCGTCGCAAAAGACGTCTTCGCCCACGCATACGCCGTCGGTGCACGTCTCGCCGATGGTGCAGGCGGTACCGTCATCGCAGGGGATATCGATGAGGACCGTATATTGGCAGCCCTCTTCTCCCGCGCACACATCGGTGGTGCAGGGGTTGGCGTCATCGCAGGTGGATTCGTCGATGGAACCATCGCAGTTATCGTCGATGGCATTGCAGATCTCCAGGGCCGGCTCCGCAGCATCGCAGTCGGTCAATCCGTCGGTGGTGCAGGTTCGTATGCCCAGGCAGGTTCCGGCATCGTTGGACAGGCTACATTCGGTCGACAAGGCCAGGTTGATGGCCGTCTCGCCACACTCGCAGATCCCGTCGGCGTTTACACATTGGGCGCTTACGCCACCGCTGACCGAGGCGATCTCTTCACAGAGATAGCCCTCGGGGCATAGGCCCCCATCGGAACAGGACGCGCCGCAGAACTTTCCGACCTCGCCATAATCGACACAGACATTTTGAACACTGCCCGCGGAGCAATCCTCTTTGGACATACAGGGCTGGCAGAGGTGGCTGAAGTCCGAGACGCAGGCGAAGCTGAGATCGGTCCCACCGGTATCGACCGGCTGGCAACTCCAACCCTGGGGGCAATCTTCAATGCATGGCTTGGAACAGATGAGGTCGCCCTCATGCATTAAGCAGATACCAGAGATGCAATCGGCGTTGCTCTCGCATGGGTCGCCAAAGCAGCCCGTGCCCGGATCGCAACCCGGATCAACGTCGGGTTCTTCGACGATCTCGGTGGAGGTTTCGGGTGCTGTATCGGTAGAGGCCTGGTCAACGATCAGATCGGTGGGGGTACCCAGGTCAACTTGCGGTTCGGCATCGCCTGGAACCGGCTCAACGTCGCTACCACTGGTACATGCGGCCCATAGAAAAAGGAGGATTACGGTAATCCCACGACTCGTACGATACATCCCTTACACTCCGATCCAACCCTGAGCGCAATAGTGTAGCGTGAACTGGACCGTATTGCACCCGGCCAGAGACAATTCCAAGACTGGGGACCTCTTGCTGCACCCTTGACCGTTTGGTACACCAATACCTCATGAATCGGGGATATATGGTGCGAAACCTGCTCTTCTTTATGGCCCTCTCGTTGGTTTGCGTCGGCTGCCCTGGCAGCGACACCAGCCCCGGCGATGTTGGCACAGAAACGGATACGCCGGATACCGCGACGGCAGACACACAGGCCGACAATACGACCACCGACGCAGCCGACAATACGACCTCTGACACAGCCGAGGTGACGCCGGACGTAGAGCCCGACGCGGGCACATTGCAGCCCTTTGTCTACTCCACAGCTTGCAACCTACCGGCCGAGCCACCATCCGACACTTCGGTGGTGCTGACCAACGCCTTTCCCAATCTGAACGTCAGCTTTCCACTACTTCTCACCCACGCGAACGACGGGTCGGGTCGCCTCTTCGTCCTGGAGCGTTTCGGGACTATCGCGGTCTTCAACAACGATCCGGAGGTGTCGACCCGGGCGACCTTCCTGGACCTCTCGAACGTCATCGCCACCGATAGCGAAGGTGGGCTGCTGGGACTGGATTTTCATCCGGACTACGCCAACAACGGCCACTTCTTCGTGAACTATACGATCAAGATCGGTTCGACCATGCACACCATCGTATCTCGGTTCACGGTGAGCGAGTCGAACCCCAACCAGGCCAATCCATCGAGCGAGGTGGTCCTGCTGGACATCGCCCAACCCTTCTACAACCACAACGGCGGGATGATCGAGTTTGGACCCGACGGCTACCTCTATATCGGGATGGGAGATGGCGGCTGGGGTGGCGATCCCTACGGCCACGGCCAGAACACCGATACTCTGCACGGAGCCATGTTGCGGATCGATGTGGACAACCCCGCTGGTGGGCTGAACTACGGCATACCGGCGGATAACCCCTTCGCACAGGGTGGCGGACGAGCGGAAATCTTCGCCTGGGGTCTACGCAACCCCTGGCGTTTCTCCTTCGACACGCTGACCGGTGCCTTATGGTCCGGCGACGTGGGCCAGAATCACTGGGAGGAGATCGCGGTTATTGGTCTGGGAGAAAATCACGGTTGGAATGCCATGGAGGGGATGGCTTGCTTTCCCCCGGAGCTCGCAAGCTGCGACCAGAGCGGTCTGACACTTCCCATCATGCAATATCCGACCAACGGCAAAGGCTCGGTAACCGGCGGCTACGTCTATCGGGGCAGCAAGGTCCCGTCACTGTACGGCACCTACATCTTTGCCGACTACGAACAGTATAGCCTGTATCTTCTGCCCACCGATCAGAGCCCCCCCGAGGGGCCGGCGCTGACGACCCCAGTCAAGATCGCCGGCTTCGGCCAGGACGCCGAGGGCGAAGTGTATGTGCTCGGCCTCCTCAACGGAACGATCTACCGCTTCGAAGAGGTCGGCGACAGCTCGCCCGGAGAACAACCGGCGCCCTTCCCACAGACCCTGGCAGAGACGGGCTGCTTCACCGATCTAGCGACGATGGAGCCGGCCGCCGGGGTCCTGCCCTACGAGCTCAATCTGCCCTTCTGGTCCGACGGCGCTGAGAAGTTCCGCTGGATGGTCCTTCCCGATGGCGGTCAGATCGGCTTCGACCCAACCGGCACGTGGTCCATCCCAGAGGGCACCCTCTTCATCAAACACTTCGAGATCGAGCAGGCTGGAGACAACCCGACGAGCCCCACTCGGCTGGAGACCCGCTTCCTGGTCCACGAAGCCGACGGTGTACGAGGGTATGTCTACCGTTGGAACGAGGCCGGCACCGAAGCGACCCTGCTCCAGAGCGGTGCTACGCGTGAGGTGGTCGTAACCGAGGCCGGGGCACCGACCCCCTTCACCTGGCAGTTCCCGGCCCGTCACCAATGTAAGAGCTGCCATACGCCCGAAGCCGGCGGCATTCTTGGACTGGAGACGGCCCAGTTGAACCGCGAGACCTCTCTTTATGGCCCCGTCGACAACCAGCTCACGACCTGGACCACCTGGGATCTATTTAGCGAGGGCAGCGCCCCGACGTCACTCGCGGGTCTACCCGCGCACGCCCAGCCAGGCGAGACGGGATCCCTCGACGATCGCGCGCGTAGTTGGCTCCACGTCAACTGCGCCAGCTGCCATATGGGAGTGGGCGGACCCGAGGATATGGACCTACGATGGTCGACCGCACTCAGCGACAGCGCCACCTGCGAGGTGAGTCCCAATAAGGGAAATCTCGGGATCGATGGCGCGACCCTGCTCAGTGCCGGATCACCCGCCACCAGTATGATCTATCAGCGGATCCTGGCGCAGCCCCCCTATCGTATGCCACCACTCGCCACATCGCGCCACGATCCAGAGGCAAAATCATTGATCGAGGACTGGATCGCCAATCTCTCGAGCTGCCCCTGACGCGGTGCCAATACAGTCACGGGTCCAGGTGGATCAGGGTGTGTAACTGATAATGACGATTCCAGAACCACCGCTGGCACCATAGCCATGACAACAACCCGAGACGCCACCGCCGCCTCCGCCGCCGCCGCCGGTGTTCGGCAGGCCCGGGGTGCCGCTATTACCAATCTTGGGGAAACAGCCGCCACAGCTCCCGCCAGAGCCACCGCTACCGCCTCCGCCCAGGCCACCGTCTCCACCACCAGGACAACCATGGGCGCCACAGTGGTATCCGGCGCCACCCCCACCACCATAATAGGTGGACGTTCCGCTGATGCTGGATTCCACACCGTTTCCGCCACTACCGGAAGTCCCGCCTGGCGATGAGCTCCCATCGTGACCGTTCGAGCCGGCCCCCGCGCCACCGCCATTCGACGGAGACGCCAGAACCTCGCCACCAATATAGGTCGTAACCACACCGTTCAGGATATTTCCCGAGTCGCCACCATGACCACTGCCGTTGGTACCCGGGGGAGCCACGAAGGTGTCGAAGCTGGAGGCTATACCGTCGCCCCCAGTAGTCCCCCCTGAATATCCCTGGGGGTTCAAGATCGCGCCTTCACCGACAACGCCGGAGTACTCCCCTTCGTTCAGGGCGACCGATGTCTGATGCAATACGTGGCCACCACCGCCTCCGCCGCCGCTTCCAGAGACGCCGCCTTTGCCACCACCGCCGACCATAAGGATCTCGGCGACAGCGCAACCAGAGTGGACAGTAAGGGTAAACGAGCCGGGGGTCGTGAAGGTATGAACGGTGCGTGCCCCCACATTGGAGATTGTTCCACCCGTCACGTTCAGGACTGGGCAGCTCTGGTCCACACCATCCACACAGTTGTCGATGGTTGACGTGCAAACCCCCTCCCCACAGGAGGTCGTGCCGAGATCCTCGTCGACGAGACCGTCACAATCGTTGTCGATCCCATCGCAGATCTCGGTCGACGCCACGTCCAATGCCTCGCAGGTCTGCGTCTCGCCACCAGCACAGTTCTCAACGGTCGTCTCACATGCTCCCAGGCCACAGGTGGTAGAGCCCAGCTCCTCATCGACCTCGCCATCGCAGTCGTTGTCGATCCCGTCACAGCTCTCCGGACCATCAACGTCGAGAGGCTCGCAGGTTTGATCGACCGCACCAACACAGTTGTCGATCGTATTTTCACAGGGGCCCAGACCACAGGTCGTAGAGCCCAGATCTTCATCGACGACGCCATCGCAATCGTTATCGATACCATCACAGCTCTCTGGGCCATCGACATCGAGGGGCTCGCAGATCTGATCGACCCCGGCGACACAGTTCACGACCGTTGTCACACACGGCCCCATACCGCAGGTCGTAGAGCCCAGGTCCTCGTCAACGCTTCCATCGCAGTCGTTGTCCACCAGATCGCATATCTCGGGAACGTCCACGTCTAGAGGTTCACAGGTCTGCGGAACCCCGGCGACGCAGTCCTCGATCGTCGTCAGACAAGACCCCAGGCCACAGGTCGTCGAGCCCTGTTCTTCATCCACGTCCCCATCGCAATCGTTGTCCAGGCCATCACAGGTCGTCTCCAGCTCTTCATAACTGGCTACTGTATTGAGATTCGGATTCTGCCAGCCGTCCACGCCCAGGCAGACCTTTACCAGGCCGGAACAGACGCCGTTCTGGTTGTCCGCGAGGGGCGCGGTTACGCCATTATCCACATTGCCATCGCAATCGTTGTCCAGTCCGTCACAGCTGATCTCGACCGCTTCATAGTCTGCTACCAAATCGTAATCCGGCTCCTGCCAGCCCTCGGAACCTCCGCAAAGCTGTACCTGGCCGGCGCAGACCCCATGCTGTTTCAGAGCCGCGGGCGCCGTTAATCCGTTATCGACGTTCCCATCGCAGTCGTTGTCCAGGCCGTCACAGAGTTCCGAACTGGCCCCCTCAAAGGGGTTACAGAATTGGGTTTCCCCTCCCTGGCAATTGGCCACGGTATGGGCACAGACCCCCTCGCCACAGGTGGTGCCGCCAAGACCATTATCCACCGAGCCATCGCAGTCGTTGTCGAGCCCATCACAACTCTCGGCCGTTGCTTGATCGAGAGGCGCGCAGATCTGTTCGACGCCGCCCACACAGTTGGCGACCGTCGTCTCGCAGGGCCCCAGACCACAGGTCGTGCTGCCCAGCTCTTCATCCACAGTACCATCGCAATCGTTGTCCAGACCGTCGCAGCTTTCCGGTGCCGAGACATCCAGCGGTTCACAAGTCTGATCGACCGCGGCGACACAATTATCGATGGTCGTCTCGCAGATCCCCAGGCCACAGGTGGTGGTCCCAAGCTCCTCATCGACCGCGCCATCGCAATCGTTGTCGACGCCATCGCAGGTCTCGGCGGACACCGCATCTAGAGGTTCGCAGCTTTGCTCTACCCCATCGACACAGTTCTCGATGGTTGTCTCGCAAGGACCCAGGCCGCAGGTCGTAGAGCCAAGCTCCTCGTCGATGGTGCCATCGCAGTCGTTGTCGATTCCGTCGCAACTC
>PBVT01000037.1 GCA_002728755.1 Myxococcales bacterium | reverse complement strand
GAGTACCAGGTAGCCGCCACCTGGGCCCATAAATACAACAATAGGTACAACACGCTGGATGCACCTTTCTCAATTACCAACGGCAGTAGTGGGACGGTCCTGGCAACGGCTACGGTGAATCAGCAGAATGCTCCGAGCGAGTTTGTCGATGAAGGTTACGACTGGGATACGCTCGCTACCGTGAACGTTACCGGTGGTAGTCTGGTGGTGACTCTGGGAGCAGGCTCAAGTAGGACTAAGTACACGGTGGCGGATGCCATTCGGATTGAGAAACTGGCCGGCGTCTCTCCGACGCTGACCGTGACGATTGCGGATGTATCGATCGTTGAGTCAGCGGGTGCCGCTGCTACTACGGCCACTGTGACACGCACCGAAACGATTGGGGACCTGGTGGTCACGCTTACAAGCGATGACACCAGCGAAGCGACCGTACCGGCTACGGTCACGATTCTCGACGGAGAGGCTAGTGCTACGTTCGACATTGCCGCGGTTGACGATATTATTTCCGATGGGACGCAAGCCGTGACGATTTCTGCTACTGCGATCGGGTATTCCGCCGGCAGCGATACCCTGTTGGTGACTGAGAAGGATTTGTTTGACGATTTCCATGACCAGTTGGATCCTGACACCCAGAATGAACGGCTTTTCAATGGGTACACGCATACTCGTCTCAGAAGCCGTACGTTGGGTGTGGATGTCAAGGGTCTCAATGCATACTTTGATAGTTATGACGTCTACGTTTACATCGACGCCGATGACAGCGAATCGGGTCCCGGTCATTCGGTGCGAAGCGTGTCGGACGGCACAACGACCTATTATCTGGATGATCCCCAGGGGAACACTTTCACCGGTACGTTTGTCGAAGTTTCATCGACTGATCGTTTGGCTCCTGGACTGGGTAACTTCGTGGTCTTCCGCGATGTGACGAGCGATGCTTTTTCACTTCGCATTGATGACGAACACGTTGTCGGCGGCGGTTGGAGAAATAGCCCGGCAATTAATGGTCTGCAAATCGTTGGTGGGCCAGATAAAGATGGTGTAGTGATTGGAGGTGATTTTGACGTCGATACGGTGGTTGGCGACAACGGCGAAGCCCGCCTGCTGAATGATGAGTTGGTTGAATTTGTGACGACCGATCACTCGATCGTCGATTCCACCGTACAAGCTGATTTCATTCAGGGAGGAGAGGATGCTGACGTGTTGGTAGGAGGGAACGGTATTGACGAAATCCTTGGTGAGGAGGGTCACGACCTGATTCTCGGAGACAATGCGAAGCTGTTAGTGTTTGAGGGTAAGGTGAGAGGTCTCGATTTCCATGGCGGTGCCGATGATGCCATAGAGGGCGGCGTGGATGTCTACGATGTCCTTGGTCTTGAGTTGCTGGATGACAACATCGGTGGAGATGACATGCTTGAGGGTGGAAAAGACGACGATTTAATCTATGGGCAGTACGGCAACGATTCGTTCGTGTTTGCTGGTGGTGGTCTCGGTAGTGATGTCATCGTTGAATCAAGAGACTCGGATAGCAGGTCGAACGATCCTCACGATCGCCTGGACTTTAGCAGCTTCATAGGAATGGTCGATGTTGATCTTGGTCGATCCAGGACCCAGACGGTTAATGGTGAGCTTTTTGAAGGGGATACCAATCTTAAGATACAGCTCCACCCCCGCCATGCGGTGGAAGATGTTACTGGCAGTGAATTTGACGATAAGATTGAGGGGAATCAGTGGCACAATACACTAATTGGACTCTCTGGTAACGATGAGTTAGACGGTCTGTCTGGTGATGATGTGCTGATCGGCAGTGATGGTGATGACGTGATCATTGGCGGTGAGGACGACGATTTGATTGACGGGAGCCTAGGAGACGATCGCCTATTTGGTGGTGGAAGTGATAGTCAATCGAATGATCTGAGTGACAACGAATTGAATGTTATTCTGGGTGGACCAGGAGCCGATCAGATAGAGGGTGGACGTAGCGTGGATCTGATCGATGGCGAGGCTGGTGTTGATGACATCATCGGCAAGGATGGAAATGACATTCTCTTAGGCGGTCTTGATGATGATACGTTGATGGGCGACGACGGGGCCGATGTCATAGAGGGGGGGCCAGGTCGAGACAAGTTTGTAACGATCCTTGATGACGGAGACATTGGCTTTACCCATACGGGCTTTATCTATCAGGACAATATTCAGGTAACCGCTGCTTATGATGGCGATAACCATAACATGCAGGGTGGCAGTGGCACGGCGAGTTGGACCTTCTCGGGTCTGGTGGATGGCGAGTACCAGGTAGCCGCCACCTGGGCCCACAAATACAACAACAGGTACAACACTCTGGATGCACCTTTCTCGATCGTCAGCGGCAGTAGCGGTACCGTCCTGGCAACAGCTACGGTCAATCAGCAGAATGCACCGAGCGAGTTTGTCCATGGAGGCTACGGCTGGGATATGCTGGGCACGGTCAACGTTACCGGTGGCAGTTTGGTCGTGACTCTGGGAGCAGGTTCCGACAGCAATAAGTACACGGTGGCTGATGCCATCCGGATTGCGAGGCTGGAAGACATCTCTCCGACCGTGACGGAATCGCTTGCCCACACGTCGGTTACTGCATCAGCGGATGCCTCATCCACGATGACCACTGTGATAGGCACGTCCATATCCAGTACTACCTCGGACGTTGTGGTGGAGCCTGAAACGGGCGCGGGGCTGCTTGGATTAAGAGCGTTTTTTGAATCATTCGCATTGGCCTTTGAGCAGACATCTTTCTTCTTTGAAGATCCCAATGAGGGCAATACGACGCCGACCGACGACCGTCCACCGCGAATCTGGGTTGAATCATTTTTGGACGAGTTGCCACCAAGCCATCAAGACATGAATCCGCCGACCTTGTCTCTCGAGTCAAGTATGGACAGGGCCTTGAATACTGATGAGGCGGTCTTTGGTTTGCTGGGCAGAAGCTTAGGGGGAAATGATGAATTAGTGGGCGTTCAGCTAGAATCAGCGAGGATGTCGTATTTTGCCGCAGAACAGCGACTGTTCGAATCGTTTGGGAAGCTGCCGACCTCGCAGCTCGAATTAGAACCATTGCCTTCCCGGCAGATTGGTTTTGAAGTGGTGGCTACGCGTCCACGGCAGTCAGCATCTGATTGGGCGATGGACGATGGAGTTACCCCTCAAAGTCAGGAGAAAGGAACCGAATGGGAAGCGGACCTCGATTCCATGTGGGATGATGATATTGGGGATAAGTGATGGAACAACCATCAAGTGATCTCTCGGCTGATTCAGGTATGTCGCGACGCCCCTCTGACGCAAGGTAAATGGTTCAACAAAGTGGGCTCGGCCGCGAAGCCGTTGTCTGAAATTGTCCAAAGAAATGGGGAAATATTTAGAGCACTCGCGCCTGCAAAAGTGCGACTTGGCCTGAGAAGAACTTGACACGTGCTATGACGAGGAAACTTCGGAGTCGGCAGGCGTGGTTGGTTTTATATCACGAACATCGAGATATAAATCGAGTAACTTACGTACCACCTCGATGCTTGGAGGCTGGCAGACTTGAGAAATGTCTGACTGAAATCCGTAAGATCTGTATTTGTCGATGGGGCGCTGGTGGATGGGAACGCGTACATCGAAATTAATTGGACGAAATCCCATGCGCAATGCCTCTTCTTGCATTGGCACCGAGGTTAAAAATTCCCGAAACTTGGTGACCGCATTTGCATGTGATGGTGCGAGTTCGAAGTAGGGATTGGTATGCCACATGTTGCGTGACGGGTATACGACCTGCAGCTTTAGCCAACGACTCTCGGTAGAATGCAAATAACGAGTCAACACACTTTCCGAAACCATAAAACCGTCGTACAACGTGGGGCCATGTTCTAAAACTGCGTCCAGTAATGCCTCATTGTGTGGCGGTAGGGGGCTACCTTGAGACACAATCGGGGTTACCAGTTCGCGGAACCAGTATTGAAACTCGGGGTCTGAGACCATCTCTTCGGTAATATCTTGATTACGATCGAGATGATGGTATGCCATCAAACAGAGGACGATAGCGCCACTATCATCCTGGAGAGGATCGGCGAAACCGAATTTGAAAGGTCCCCAGTCGTTCTTTGCTGCGATGGCTCCCCAGATATTGGCGTTGGTCATTGCCAGGCGGATCTTGTCCCAGTCCAACTGCTCGTATCCGTCGATAAACTTATCGTATCGGTCTTTCCATATGCAGAACACCATCGGAGACTTGGCCAGATCGACTCCTGCGATGTTTCGTTGTGTTGGTACCGATGGCGGATCCGAGTTGGAAAGTTTCCTCTGCAGTAAGTCACGAAATGTACTACTCGAAGGACACCAGACGTGAGTTTCTTCGTTTCCATCGTCAATATGGCGAATGGCTTGACGCCAGGTGGATACTTTGAGTTTGGCGTGAATTGTGCGGCCCGCCGGTGTCTGATGAAAGGCATCCGCGGCACTTTGTAGCCAATGTTGATTTTCCGGGCTACACAAGACATTCACAGTTGCCGTCGGTTGGCTGTAAGTGGACGCAAATGCTGGAAACAGGGGAGAAATATCCACTAGCCCAAATCTTGTGACTGCCCAGATACCACCTGCGACCAGCAACAGCAACAGTAACGTCGCAGAAAAGCAGCCCCCTCCTGGGGAATGGGAAGAGACTGGTGTATTTCGTTTTGTGGTTGTTTTGGCTTTTCTACTCCCTGTCTCAACAGGGGTACTAGTGGTTACAGCCGACAAACGGCTAACGGATTGGTTTTTTTGTTGTAAATCTGCGCCGGTTAACTGGCGAGCAAGTTTTTCCAGATCCGACAGCATTTGTGCAGCGGTTTGATATCTGTCACCGGGAGACTTTGTCATCGCTTTGTTCACGATGGCAGTACAGGCGTGAGGTAAAGCCGGGTTGACCGTACGAGGATTCGGTGGATCCGCGTGGCAATGCGAGTACATCACCTGCATTGTCGTTTGTGCATCATGGTACGGGTATTGTCCTGTCAACAGTGCGTAATACGTAGCGCCCAGGGAATACACGTCGCTGCGGGCGTCAGCCGGCTCTGAGGAACATTGTTCCGGGCTCATAAAATAAGGGGTACCAATTAAGTTACCCTCGCCCGTCAGTTGCATTGTGGAAGCGTCTTCACGTTTGGCGACACCGAAATCTGCCACTTTCACACTGTTTTTATCGCTGATCAGTAGATTGGACGGCTTGATGTCACGATGGACCAATCCCACGGAATGAGCCGCAGCAATGCCTCGGCAAGCATCTACCAAGACACGTGTGGCGTCGATGACGCGTAGAGCCCCGTGTTGCTTGAAAATATCACCGATGTTGCCTCCTTCGACCAG
>PBVT01000036.1 GCA_002728755.1 Myxococcales bacterium | reverse complement strand
TGTCTAAACAGATGGACGGCATGAAAGGCGCGTGTGTCGAGGAATGCAAGAAAGATGCAGACCCCGCAAAGTTAAAGTGCGCTCTCGCCGCCAAGACCATGGCAGATATCGAGAAGTGTGACTAAACCGACCCTTCTCTTTATGACTGCAGCGACCGTTTCCATTTCGCTGCGGTACAAGGTCAGATTGTCCAAATAGAGTGGACCGCTGTCTGCAGATTCAGGCGGCGGTTCGCTCGGACAAACGCCTCTCGATCCAGGCTCGTAGTTGGGCCTCGTCAATCCCCAGCCAAGCCAGGGCCTCAGCCGCGTCGGTGATCGAATCGTGCAACTTGGCTTCGGTAACAGCGATCGAATGGGCCAAACCCTCGCCAGTACGTTTCAGGGTTTCATCCTCGTGCTTTCGATTGAGAACCAGAAGCTCGAGCGCCGAGGGTGTCGCCGGTGCCAATTGAACCACCGGAGGCTGTATAACTTCGCAGGGAATGGAGAACATCCCCAATTCCAACTGCGATTCAAGCGTGTTCACCCGTAGGGTAAGATCACCGACACTGGGTAGAGCCTGAATAAGGTTCCGCATGGCCGCTCCAGTAATCCGAATGCGCCAAGTCTCGCCAGTGCTGTGGGTCTCCATCGCCCCCTCTTCTCCCGACCAGAGAATCTCCAGAGAACCATTCCCACAACGCCAGAGCGCGTCGCCTGGAGGCTGTGTCCAGTTCTGCTTGATGTCTTTCATCAACTGTTTGAGATTATTTGCATTTACACGTGCACTCATCAAACTCTCCTGGTCACTACTTCTGAGCGGAACAACCAAAATCGGGGTTCCCAATTTCTGGTATCGGCCGCTACTTGGCATTCTTGAGCCAGACCGGTCCAAGTTTTTAAATTTTCCCCAGGAACGCGTCCTGCGCTCCGGGTTACGTCGAACCTTTTAGCCCCTGGGCTATTCGTCCGTATCGCCGTAATCCAATATGGAATTGGGACACATATCCGCAAGGGCCGGCCCGTCGCAGACGCTGTTCCACTCGTTGGGTGAGCAGTCAAAGCTTGGCGGACAACTATAATGCTGTTCGCAACCGCAACCACAACTATTGTTGAATGGTACCGTCGTCCCTTCAGCACAGGCGAAATCGATCACCTCACATTGCATCGGATCGGTCGAAACATAATCCCGATACCAGTCCAGCTCCGGATCACAGGGGCATCCCATCTTGGTGCAATTCGGATGGGCCGTTAGCTCCCCTTCCAATTCCACCACCTGACATGTGCACGTATTGCATCCGTCGATAGCTGTGAAGGATTCGCCGTCACTGTACTTCTCACCGGCGTACAAGCAGAAGGGGGCGCAGGCCATCTTGGTACATCCGGCGACCTCACCGTCCTCATTACAGAAGCAGGTATTACAACCATCCGTGGAAGGTATTCCTCCGGTTCCATAGGGATAGATATAGCCGTTGTAATGGCAACCTTCCGGCACACAGCCCATAAGGGTGCACGCCACCTGCCCATCTTCCTGGCATGTACAACTATTACAGCCATCCGAGGCCGGGAATGTATCGCCAGCGTTATAGAAGGTACCTTCGTATTCACAATCTCCCGAGCACAACATCTCCGTACAAGCGATCGCACCATTCTCTTCGCAGGTGCAGGTGTTGCAGCCATCTGCGGCCGGGAAGGAGTCACCGACATTATAGGTCTCTCCCTCATGGGAACAGGTTGCGCTGCAGGCCATCTCCGTACACGCTACCGATCCATCGTCCCCACAGGTGCAGGTGTTGCACCCATCATCCGCAGGGAAGGTGTCCCCAGGATTATAGGTCTCGTCACCGTATTCACAGGTCGTGGGACACACTTCTTCCGTACAACCGACGGTCCCGTCGCTCTGGCACTGGCAGGTGTTACAGCCATCATCGGCTGGGAAGGAATCACCCGCTTCGTAGACCATGCCATCGTACTCACAGGTCGTAACACAAGCCATTTCAGTGCATTGAATATAACCATCATCTGTACAGTTGCAGGTGTTACACCCATCGAGGTCGGGGAAGGTGTCACCCCCCTGATAGATCTGCCCACCATATTCACAGGTAGCCAGGACATCCGATCCACTGTCGTCCGGAGAGCCACAGGCAAGGACTCCTAATAAAAGTACGAATACAACGAGTATGCGGATTACGTGATTACTCATGACTTTCTCCAACGGCTCTATGGTCGGTCCTACGATTTTCTTATACCATCGTTCGAGTTCAAACGCCCGATTCCAGCCCATAGTATCCAGAAAAATGCCGTGCTCGCCAAGTAGAGCAGGCATTTGTACAATGCCGGTCATCCAAGTCTCCCCAGGAGTACATCATGCGCGTACGCTGTCTACATCTGTTGCTCATTCTATTCTTCTGCGCTTGTGGCAGCAGTACGAGCGGGACGCCTATTGATGGTGGCTCTGCAGATCTGCCCACGGATAGTGGTGTAGACATCGCCGATGCCGGTAGCTGTAGTTATGGAGATCAGACCTATGGGGTCGGCGAATCCTTCCCATCCGAAGATGGCTGTAACACGTGCTTTTGCCACGAAGGTGGAGCCGTTTCCTGTACCTTGCTCGAATGCCCCACCCCCGATGTGGTGGAAGATATCCATAGCTCCGATGAGGGGCTGGTCGACACGGGAACCGATCAGGGGTCCGGTCTAGATGTTGAACCCGACCTCGGCACAGCCCCGGACACAGGGACAGACACCGGTCCTGCTCTGGACGTGTCGGATCCCAACGGCGACGCCGATGGAGACAATATTCCCAACGGCGAGGATAACTGCCCCTCGGTATACAATCCGGAGCAATACGATTGTGATAATAATGATGTGGGTGACGCCTGCGAAGAAAACGACTTCCCCGACACGGATGAAGACGGCCTGGGTGATCCTTGCGATGACGACGACGATAACGATGGCCTGAAGGATAGCGAAGAGCTTCAGTTTGGCGAGGATTGTTCCATCACCGATCCGCATCTATCCGATACCGACTCCGATGGAGTCGCAGATGCCGACGACGCCTATCCAAACGACCCCTACCCCGCTTTCCTGACCCAGGAAAACACCAACGGAACCATCACCGTCACTCTGTCCAACGGGCAGGGCGAGTTCCTTGCACCCTTCGACGTAGGGCAGGATCTCGGAGCTCTATGTGCACCCATGGACACCAATTGCGACGCCTGTCTTCCAGGGGAATACTGTTCCATGGGTACCTGCATTCCCGAAGATATCAGTCTCTGCGACACCGCCTGTGATGCAGGAACCGTATGTCGACAGAGGCGCTACTACAACATCCTTATTGCCGACTTCAATGCCGATGGTGGGATGGACTTCATCGCACATAGTTACCCTTCCGAACCGGAACTCGGAACCTGTGCCGGAACCGCCACCACTTGCACCGATGACCAAGACTGCGATGCAGGCATCAGCTGTGAAGGATACAAAGCGACGAGTCATCAGGTCTGGTATTTCAAGCGGCTTACGGTATCGGGCAATTTCCCCCAACAATATCTGGGAACGGTGGAACGGCCCATCAGCGGAATTCTGGGTGATGTAAACAACGACTACCGCTTCGATGTGGTCGCATTTAAATTCACGAAAGTAAATAACAGGCTCGACACCTGTACCGGCACAACCTACCTCGGAAATTATATTGATAGTACAACCTCCTGTGCCGCCGGAACCGAGGCCGAAAACTGCGCCTTTACGATCGTGAACGACTCCCTCGACATCAACAGCGTAATCGTCAACCAATGGGGCGCACCTCGAGCGCGAGAGGCCCTCGATCTCAATGACGATGGCTATAACGACATTGTCTTTGGCACCTACCCAGACGGAGGCAACTCCACCACCGATGTATACGTAGTGCCAAGCCTCGGAGATGGCACCTTTGGTCCCCCCTCCCCGCTATTCCAGCATAATGCGAGTCAAAACCAGAGCCCAACCAACTCGATACTCTTTGCCGACTTCGATAACGATGAAGACGGTACTGGCGATGTCATAATGGGCCTGGATGACGACGGCGACGCAGGCGCCGCCTGGCTATATCTCGGCGAGGAAGAAGAACAATCCAATCCCGGTACCAACACCTTTGCGGTCTTCGACGGTAACTCCACCAAGGTCTTTGATATCAATCCCAACTGCGACATCGGTTGTGGTGAATCCGTGGGGCATTCGAACTCTGCGAAAACCTTCGACTTCAATTTCGACGGTAGTATGGATGTGCTCCTGGGTTATAACTATACCGGTCCCTGGTCACCTCCTTCCAAGCTCGTGATATTCTTCGGCCAGGGTGATGGTACCTTTGGGCAAGAGACGCAGATCGGGCCCAACTGGAGTGGTACCCAGGGAAATCGATTCCAGATCCCCCAACGGATCTGCCCCTGGTACCCCTGAGCAATGCAACGCATTTTCGTCAACGGTATCGAAGGTGCCGGTATACCGGCCGATGACACGTCTGTCCTCCTCGGGCTGACGGTCTTTGAGACGATCCGTACCTATCGTGGGGTCCCCTTTCGGCTAGATTCTCATCTAGAACGGCTGACCGGATCCGCCGAGCAGATGCTCATCGAATGTCCTGACAAGCGAACCATGCATGATGAGATCATCTTCTGTCTGGAACAGGTGCCGGCCGACGCTCCGATGCGCGTACGCTATACAATCACCGCAGATGGCAACCGAATCGTAGATGTGGCTCCCCTCGATATGTCTCGTATCTGGGCTCCAATCTCGGTCGGCCGTCTCGACTGGCAAGCCCCGGAATGGCTGCCAGGGGTCGTCAAACACGGGAGCCGAGCAGGATGGATCGTCGCCGCCCAACAACAGAATGCGGCCGAAGTTCTGCTCGTCGATTCCGGTGGTTTTATCCTCGAAGCCAATCGCTCCAACGTCCTCGTCGTCAAGGATGGCGTTGTACTAACGCCGCCTCTCGACACACGGTTCCTGGCGGGTGTAACCCGCAGCGCCCTGCTGGAAGCTGCGGCAAAAGCAGCGATCCCCTACGAGGAGAGGCCCCTGCCCTTCGATGCAACATACGATGAGTTCTATCTCTCTTCGACCTTGAAAGAGCTGGCCCCGGTTGTTTCGATCTGTGGATGCCCCGCTCCAGGCGAAGGTCCGATTGGACGTAGACTACTCGACGCATTTCGCGATCTGGTGAAAGAGGAGACCGGCGGCTAAAGCCGATCTCCTCCATTCACAAAGACATCAGCCGCCAGGGTATACCATGATCACAATCTTGGCCTTATCGTAGCACTCCACCATTTCACCGATCTCCATACAGCCGCAGTCGACGGGTTCGCTGCCTGCACAGCTCTCGGGGATTGGGTTGCAGGTGTTGTAATACTCGGGCTGGTCAGGTCCTGCGATATCATTGATGGCGATGCTGCAGTAGTGGGTCGTAGGATCGCAATCGATCTCCCCACATCGAACCAGATCGGAACCTTGAAGATGGCACCCACCGAATTGCAGAGCATCGGTGCCTTGTCCCTGTAGCTCACAGGAGTTCAAGGCCGGGGTACCGTCACAACCACAGGCTCCGACACCACCCGCCGGACAAATCTGCGGGCGTGGGATACAGGTTCCTGTCTGGCCCCACATGCCACAATTATCGTATTCGAAATCACATACCTCTTCTGCACCACATTGAGCACTGGAGGTGCAGCCTTCCGGGCAGAGCATCAATGTGCACGCGATCATCCCATCCTCATGGCAGGTACAGGTGTTACAGCCGTCACTGGCATCCCAGGATTCGCCTGCATTATAGGTCGCGCCTTCATACTCACAGGTGACAGGACAGTCATCACCACTGCAGCCCTTGGTGCACTCTTCCTCGGTGTAGAACACAAGCCAACCCTCGGACACCTCACAGGGCGTTCCATATTCACAGCAAAGACCGGTTTCTGGGTGCTTTGCATAGGCGACTACGTCCTCGCACGGTCCTTCAAAGGTGACTGGAGGCGGGCACTCCGAGCAGACCTCCTCGGTACAGTCAATCGTACCATCGTCATTACAAGTACAGGAATTGCAGCCATCACTGGCGTCCCAGGTCTCGCCCGCATCATAGTTCGTGCCCTCGTAGTCACAGGTGGTGGGGCAGTCTATCTCGGTACAACCGACGGAACCATCGGCATCACAAACACAGGAATTGCAACCATCCGTCGCAGGGAAGGAGTCTCCTTCATTATAGGTTTGACCATTGTAGTCACAGGTGGTGGGGCAGTCCTCTCCGCTGCAGCCCTTGGCGCAGTCTTCCTCGGTATAGAATACAAGCCAACCCTCGGGTGCTTGGCAGGGGGTTCCATATTCACAGCAGAGACCGGTTTCCGGGTCCTTCGCATGGGCGATTACTTCGTCGCATGGCTCGTCAGTAACCACTGGAGGCGGACACTCCGCGCAGGCCTCCTCAGTACAACTTACGGTACCGTCGTTTTGACAGCCACAGGTGTTGCAGCCATCTGTGGCAGGAAAACTATCTCCGGCAAAATAGGTCTCACCATCGTATTCACAGGTGGTCGGACACGCCATCAGCGTACAGGCGACCTCACCACTGTCTGTACAAGAACAGGAGTTACAATCGTCACCTGCAGGAAAGCTATCCCCGGCGTTGTAGGTGTTTCCAGCATGTTCACACGTCACGGGGGCAGAATCCTCTGCACAACCCCAAAGACCAGAAACCAAAATCGAAATAAACAAAAAGCAAATCAAAAAACGATTCAAACCAAACATAAATTTTCTCCTGTTAGTTCACGTTCAGACTCCATTGTTATGCGAGAATACAGACATATCGCAAATATGGTGTCGAATCCCGCATATGATTTCAAACTGGACCGCCTCATTTTTCGCAGCAGAACCGTCTAGATACGCTGCGCCCGAAAATTTGCGTAGGGTCCAGATTTTCATGACTCTGTAAACAAACCCTTGAACCGGTGGTACCCATGCGCAGTCTATTCCTCGCCTCCTTTGTTTTGTTGATTGGCGTGTCTACCACGCAAGGGAAGCCGACCTTCCCCTCCTTCATCCCCAATGGTGAAATTAACAGCTGTTCCAACTGTCATTCCGGTATTCCCTTCGCGGGGAATCCGTCTCTGGGAAGTTTTGGCTATACCGTCGCAGCCACGGGGACACCACCCAAGTGGGATCTCCTCTGCCCGGGAGATTCCGATGGTGACGGTGCCTCCAATGGATTGGAGTTGGGCGATCCCGACTGTCTCTGGACCAAAGGCGACCCTGATCCCGGCTCTCCAAACGAGGTCTCTCTTCCAGGCGTAGCAGGATCGGTTCCGCCCGGCTTCGGATCGTCCGACCCCGACACGGGAGGGGGCGAAGACACTGGAGGTCCCGCGGACGCAGGTGGAACCGAAGCCGACGTGAGTGAAACCGAAGATATTGCTCTGGACGACTTCGGAAACGACGAGGGAAGCGAGGACCCCGACGAAGGGAATGTGGAACCCGACGAGGGGAATGTGGACCCCGACAAGGGGAATGTGGACCCCGACGAGGGAAATGTGGACCCCGACGAGGGGAATGTGGACCCCGACGAGGGGAACGTGGACCCCGACGAGGGGAATGTGGACCCCGACGAAGGAACTGGTGCCACGGACATCGGCGCCGTAGAGGACATAGGATCCAGCTCCACTGGATCCAATGGCGGCGGTTGCCAATCGACCCATTACCCCGAGGGCTCGAACCTATTGCTCGGGCTCCTTCTGAGCGTTGGCCTCATCCTACGACGCCGTTTCGAGACGGCAGTCTAACTTAATCGCGATCGACGGCTGAGGGCTCGTGTGAGGCTGTCCATTTGGACTGGGCATCGTAATACGACGCGAAGCATGGACGTTTAATATGGCGGCCGGCTCCTCGGACACTGCGAAGATCACCGTCGTGGAAGACCACCTTCCCCTGACTCAAGGTCGTCACAGGGTTACCGATGACCTCCATCCCTTCATAGATATTGAAGTCGATGTTCTGGTGATGTGTCTCCGCCGAGATGGTCCGCGAGCGATCAGGATCCCAGACCACCAGGTCCGCATCGGCTCCTACCTGCACCGCGCCCTTACGAGGATAGATATTGAAGATCTGCGCACAGTTCGTCGACGTCACACGAACGAACTCATTCGGGGTCAGGCGGCCACTTCGCACCCCATGATGCCAAAGCACGCTCATGCGATCTTCGACACCGCCGGTACCGTTCGGAATCTTCCGAAAATCGTCCTTTCCCATCTCTTTTTGCGGTGTGCAGAAGCAACAATGGTCCGTGGCCGTTGTTTGCAACATCCCGGACTGCAGTCCTCGCCATAGGGCGTCCTGGTGCTCCTTGCTTCGGAATGGCGGACTCATGACGTAATGCGCCGCTGAACGCCAATCAGGGTTCCGATAGACGCTTTCATCAATGATCAGATGTTGGGCAAGCACCTCTCCGAAGACCCGCTGTCCTTCCAGACGTGCCCGGGTTATGGCTTCGAGAGAATCAATACAGGATGTGTGCACAACATATAGCGGCGCGCCCAGCACCTCAGCGATACGCAACGCTCGGTTGGCCGCCTCTCCCTCCACCTCTGGAGGACGAGACAGTGGATGTCCCTCTGGGCCGTGAATCCCCTTATCGAAGATCTCTTTTTGCAGCCGGAAGACCAGCTCTCCATTTTCCGCATGAACTGTACATAACGCTCCCAGCTCGCGCGCCCGCGTGAAGCTGTTCACCAGGATCTCGTCGTCCGCCATAATGGCGCCCTTATAGGCCATGAAATGTTTGAAGCTGTTCACACCGTGTTCACGAGCCAGGGTGCCCATATCTTCAAAAACTGTCTCATCCCACCAGGTCACCGCAACATGGAACGAGTAGTCACCAGCGGACTTCTCCGCCCATTCTCGCCATTGCTTATAGGCTTCCATCAGACGCTGCTGTGGGTTCGGGATAGCAAAGTCGATGATCATCGTGGTGCCACCACAGAACGCGGCCGACGTACCCGAGAAAAAATCTTCGGAAGCGACCGTTCCCATAAAGGGAAGCTCCATATGTGTATGGGGGTCGATCCCACCGGGCATCACATAACAACCACCGGCATCTACCGTCTCAGCTCCCGCAGGAGCATCCAGATTTTCCCCGATGTCCTGAATGATCCCATCGGCACATACAACGTCTGCACGAAAGGTATCTTCGCTCGTAACAACGGTTCCCCCGCGAATAATCACCGTCATGATCCTCTCCTATCCAAAGCCCAATCAAACCGACCGCATAGCAACGATCTAGAGCGAATTGTCTACCACGTTGGCCTGTTCTTGAAAAGTTCCCGTTGAATAAACCCAGCTACAGCGCGTCGGAGGAGTATTGGTTTTTGTATTTATGTGAGGTTTGTCATGCGCATCTTTTTTGTATGTTCTGTCTTCTTTGTTCACATTCTACTGCTCTCCATATCGAACGCGTCGGCGGCCCCTCTGGAGCGTCCCACATCGAATAATGCGGTGCTCTCGAACAGCGTTGCGGCGTACAAACCCAATGTGCGGGCCAAATCAACGGTTCTCGTTCGAGATATACGAGATACGCGGAAAAAGGCTCTGGGCCTGGACTCGTGGGGCCGATGGATCAACGCCCAGAAACCGATCTGGATTCTTCCACCCCGAGGTCCTCTCGCACACCGTACTCCCAAAAGCTCGATTATCCCGCGCCGACATGTCGCCAAGCGGCGCTGCACGGCTCGCAGTCCGGCTCGACGCTGTCGTTAGACCCACTCCCTCTACTATCCCCATAGAGGAAAGCCGCCCCGATTTCGGGGCGGCTTTTTCGATCGCGGAGGAACGATTTAGTTTGGGTTTTCCGTTAGCAGAAGCATCGCCTGATCCAGCAACGCAGCAAACTCCACTCGAAGCGGGTCGTTTCCTATGTTCGCGTGGATAAGTGAAACCGCAAGCTCAAGCTTCTCCATGCTGGCGTAGGGGCTGCCTTTCAAGACTTCTGAAATTGCAGCCACAGAAGCTGCCCATTGCATGTCGGCAGAGGCATCGCTCAGGTCATCTGAGACTGTCGAGATACTCTTCCAGACCTCAAAAGCCGGATCCTCTTCCGTCGCGCCGACCTCTTTATAACGGATCTTTACCCGACATAATTCATCGGCCTCTACCTGGGTCTCCCCATCGAAAGGAGGATTGTCGACGAGCTCCGGAGCTCCCTCTGGCACAGGCACTAATCCACCGGTTCGTACAATCTCGTACAGAGCGGTCACCGTATGCCCCGCGCCGACCTCACCAGCATCGACTTTGTCATCCCGAAACTCTTCATCCTTGATGGCACGGTTCTCATACCCAAGAAGGCGGTAGGCCAATACCTGTTCCGGATTGAATTCCACTTGAATCTTCATGTCCTGGGCGATGAAGAGCATCGTAGAAAGCATACGGGTGTAGACATAATTGGTGGCCTGATCGGCATCGGAAATAACGCCATACACGCCATTCCCAGCGTTGCTGATCTTTTCCATCATGCTGTCGTTGAGATTCCCCGTACCGAAACCTAGTACCGTGAAGGTAATACCGGTCTTTCGCTTCTCCTCGATAAGGTCCACCAGAGCATCATCACTGGATGGCCCCACGTTGAAGTCACCATCGGTACAGAGCAGAATGTGATTCATACCGTCCTCGATAAAGGCGGTTTCGGCCTGTTCATAGGCGAGGGTTAATCCAGCCGCACCAGCTGTGGACCCATGTGCGCCGAGGTCATCAATGGCCTGTAGAATGGCCGCCTTGTCGGATACAGGGGTAGCCTCAAGAGCTACACTGGTATTACCCGCATAGGTGACGATGGAGATCGTATCGGTATCGTAGAGAACCTCGAGGGTCTCTTTCAGCACCAGTTTCACCAGGCCAATCTTCAGAGTCGACGACATACTCCCCGATGTATCCACCAGAAAGACAAGATTGGTCGGCTTCTTTTCAGCCGCCATTTCTCGCCCACGAATACCGATCGAGATCAGATCCGTTCCTTCGGTGAAGGGGTTGGGGGCCGAGTCGAGTGTCAGGGTGAAGGGCCCGTCCAGGTCGGGGATCGGGACCGGATAATCATAGTCGAAATAGTTCACATACTCTTCCAACCGAACACTGGTTGGAACAGGCAGAAGCCCGTTGTTGATATCACGACGGAAAATATCGTAACTCGCGGTATCTACATCCGCCGCAAAGGTAGACAACGGATCGCCATCCACGAGCACAAAAGGATTGGTCCCCACGTCCTCGAAGGTGTCGCCCGTGTTGTCCACGGGGATCTCGGGTACCTGCCCTTCGGACGCAACCATCGGTGCGCCCGGCCGATGCCTCGCATCGGATGCCGTTTCGTGCATGCCCATCGGCATTTGGCATCCAAACAACGACACAATCAAAAGAACACATAAACCATACAAATATACAAAACGTTTCATAACAAACTCCTTTCCAGCATAAAATCTGCATATGCCCAACACGCTAGAAAGTTCCGCTTCCAATTTCAAAACAATAGGGCGCAGTCACCCATTCGCCCCCCGCTTGGACAACTTCGAATGTTTGCAGTACTCTCAGGTCTCACATCGTGGGCTCAAACGCTTACGTGCGGATTGAAACGCGAGCATTCAAGGAGACATCAATGCGTACAATTCTCGGAATTATTATGGTTATCTGTCTTGCAGCATCCACATCCGCTTGTGGTCAAAGCAAGTGTGACAAGCTCAAGAGTCAGGCCAAGTCTGCTGGTTGTATGGACCAGGCTAAGGTCACGGCTGGCGGCGAAGCTCTTGCAAATAAATGCATGGGCATCATTCAGAAAGCCATGGAAGCAAAGTGTAAATAACACTTTCCAGATCCAGTAGAAACAGCGACCTCTCCGGCCGCTGTTTTTATTTTTAGGGAGATAACAATGCGAACAATTCTAGGAATCTTTATGGTAATTTGTCTGGCTACGGCTACAACGGCCTGCGGTAAGAAAAAGGCCGAGAAAGTAGAGTGCCCAGACCGTGCAACCATAATCGACGAAGGTACGGCCTGTGGAAATGACACGGCCTGTCTCAAAAAGACAATGAAGAAGTACGAGCATTGCATGCAGTAATATTTCGCAACCGAATGCGTTACTGCTAGCAAACGGTACATTATAAAACAGCGGCCTCTCCGGCCGCTGTTTTTGTTTTTGCCACCCGACGTTTTCAGCCCTCAGGGATCCAGGGGCGTAAGAAAGCATTCGGCAAATAGTTCACCGCAATTCTCACTGATACAAGCCAGATCGAAGTTCGCATATCCGGTGCTACAACCCTTCTGCGTGGCACAACCCAGTAGCCCCTGCATGCACATCATGCAATCTGGATGCATCGCCGGTGTGCAGCAATTATTGCATGGCACGTTCAACCCGCCACAACGCCCCATGCAGTCCATATAATGGGCACATAGACTACCGTTTGGGTCCACAGAGTCTCGTACCGGATTGTCGGGGCATGTGGCGCTCTCCGACTGGCAGAGAAGTACCCCATGGTAGGGAACATAGGCGGCCCCAAAGATACACATCTCGTCCGTCTCGCCGCTCGAACCGTTGGTCACAGGTTGATCGGTGAAGTTTTCGTAATGGCACGCAAATTCGAGTACATCCCCCTTCTTCACAGGAATGAAGTTCTCCGGATCGAAGATCGTATATTCCGGTACATGCCAATCTTCGTTCAGATAGATGAGCTCCTTGGTCTCCGGAGTCGTACTCGTATCGACCAGGTAGGCGTCGAAGTACTGCCCAAAACGATGCATATGGGACATCAGTATCACTAGCTCGGCGTCAAACGGGACCACACATCGAGTCTTGGAGACCGCATAGTCATTGGGCGGGACAAAGATATCACCAGGAAACAGGGCCATAATACCGACCAGCTCTTCGATCTTCTCGTCCTCTTTTTCCATATGAATATTCACAACCCCAAGCCCTTCGATCTCCTCCAACGTAGGGTTGAGGTAATGGGCTTCGAGGATCATCTGCTGGTTCTTCCCCATGGGATAACCGATCCCGTTTGGCAGAGTCACATCGTGATAGGGGAGCTGGGCCCCAAAGGCGACGAGCTGTCCCATGGTGTCGCTGCCACATTCGGCCGTGCCTTCCTTATCAATCGGAGCAAAGGCGAGATATAGATTCATATGATGGCTACCCGTCGCCATCGCGGTCTCAATCCGATAGAAGGCTGACGTCTCTTCCAGAGGTAGAGTCACATAACTACACCGGGTCAGCTCTTCCCCTGGTCCTACAGTAAACGGCCCCACGGTGATCTGAAAACCGTGTTCGGGCAGAGGTAGGAGTCCCGTGGGATTGGGTCGGGGCGCAGGAGTCACATCTTCGGCATCACTCGCAGTCGCGTCGCCGGCATCCTTCGATAATGAGACATCCGTGGAACCTGATGAGCTGCTACAGCTCCACAGGAAACCAAAGGTAAGACCGAATAATAGAAATCGTCTCATCCACATAGGCGACTCGATCATAGATAGTCCTGGTCACGTACCTGGCTGGCCCGTATCGATACTCATCATACGAGACATATCCACCTCAAGGGAAGTATGGAATCAAAACCGGGGTAGAACACCGTGTACCATTGGCAGCCGATGACGGACTGCTCCTCACCGCGTTTACAATTGAATCGCTCCAACCGTATAATGCGTTCGGGTATCTGGATGTCGACGTACATGGGGGCTGAGACCAGCTTGAACCGAACCAATTGGTTATTCCCGGTGACAGATGAGTAGGAACGGCGAACATGTGTGTCGACGGTTCGTTCCAGAGTATTGGAACCTATCGTTTATCCTGCTCATTACACTGAGCCTGCTTCTCTTAAGCTGCACAACCAAGTCTCCCGACCAGAACCCCACAGACGCCTCTACGGAAATAGCCACGGAGGACGTTTCCACAAACCCCATCGATGTTCCTGTGGTGCAGGATCTCGGTTCCGATACTGAAACATCGGATACTACCCAGTCTCTCGACCAGGGGCCGCCACCGACACCGCCAACCTGGAATTCGGATAGCAAAATCAACCTCCTCTCGAAGACCCCCACGAGCCTACAGCTGAGCTGGACTGAGGCACAGGATGAGGATGGTGTTGTGGCATACCACCTTCGCGTGGATGGTGGTGACATTCTTCGAACAAACGAGACAGAGATCTGGGTCGATGGCCTGTCACCAGAGACCAGTTACACTCTAGACGTACAAGCCGAAGACAGCCTTGGCGCTCTCTCCACGGACGGACCCACTCTGCAGGTGTCCACCGCCCCAACACCGTTGTCCAGTGAGACCGTCTTTGAACGCCTCAAGCCAACATGCATGGGCTGCCATCTACAAGGTACCCTGCCACTCTTCTACGATATGGAATCCTTTCTTGGCGGCATCGTCTACAATGCCGACCTGGTGGTACCAGGAGCCCCCTCTGAGAGCGGCCTACTCGCTATACTCAAAGGCGAACCTGGCTTCGTGCCCATGCCCATGGGAAACCAGACGTTTGCAGAAATGGAAGCAGCGGATCTGACCCAGATTACCATCTCTGAGTTGGAGGCCTGGATCGCACACCTTGAACCACCCGATCTATCGCTGATTGAAGCTCCAACAGATCATATTCTGCTACGCCGTCTACGTGCCGAGCATATTGTAACGGGTTTATTCGACCTGCTGGGGACCAGCCCAGAGGACTTCTTCGACCCCGGCTCCTGCCTGGGACAAGGTCCACTGGAAAATTTCCCCATTATAAGCCCCGATGCCCCGCCTGGTTCTTGCGAGACCTCGTATGTCTGGCCACTCGCGACGGAGCGATTCCTGGGGCTGGGTGGTCCCGACTGGGCCCGGCGTGTGGCACGGGATCAATCGGTCTCGAATCTATTTTTTCAGACTCTGGTTCCCATGGTTCAAGCCCATTGTAGATTGGGGATCACCAAGAACAGCGATAATGTGCTGATGGTCGAGGCGTCTCTGACCCACAACACCACCCAGCACCCGACCGTGATTCGAAATAACATCGCCTACATGCATCTCCGCCTTGTGGGTGAAGAAGCCTCGGATGACCAACTCAAAGAGCTCTTCGATCTCTTTGTCGAGATCGAAGGTCTTACCCCGGCTGACGACGCCTGGGGCGAGATATCCGCCGCAACCGCCGCCTGGACAGCGATCTGTTCCACACTCCTCCGTAGCCCTCTCGGCATCACCTATTGAGCGTCCTCCTCCGATGAATTCCTCTCGACGAAATTTCCTGAAGTTAAGCCTGGGTGCCGCGCAGCTGGCCCTTTTGGAAAGTATGGGCTTGCCATTAATCCGCTCGAGTCACGCCAATCCGAGCGCCCCCGGTACACAGACCGGCCCCACAAAGCTTCTAACCATCTATCTGCCCGGAGGCTGGGTGCCATGGTATCTATGGTGTCCCTTCACGAGCGACCAGATCGCAGCCTCTATGCCTCCCCTCGTGAGCTATACCAACGAACGTGTCTATTTTAACCCCGATGAAGTAGAAAACCTCGATGGTACAGGTGACGCCCCCGCAGCCAACGGAGGCTCTCGAATCCGTGGCCCAGCTCTATGGAACCAGGCCGCCCTCGATATGGGTGTAAACGATTTTACAGCGGTAGGATCCCATCTGGGCTATTCGTGGAGGCACTTCAACCTCGCCGACAACTGCGCTATCGTGCATGGTATCGACCAGGGAACGCTCACCCATCAGAGTGCACGGGTAAGTGCCTTCTCCGGTGTCCCCGGAACAACGTTCAAAAGCCCCGCACTCCACGCCTGGGTGGCCTATGCCATGCACCAGGTCTATGGTGAAAACCGCCCCCTTGGATCCGTCGTATTGGGCACAGCCCCTTCTCCCCTATCGGTCCATCTCCCAGCGTTCGCCTCGCCGACTCGGATTACAAGTGAGAACTCACTCCGCTACACCATGTCGGAGAACTCCCATCTCGATGAATGGCCACCCGTAAATGTAGAAAACGCGTGGGAAGGACTCCGCAACCGCCAGGACCGTCCAGAATTCGACTATTGGGGGGGCGACGCAGGTTCTTCTATTGGCACAAATAGCATGGACGAAGTCATGCTACAGCGAGCGCGTGCCATGGCGGGAACCACAAACTATGCCACCGACATCTTTTTAGAGCGTATGTACGACACGTACCGAAACGTGAGCCATCAAATGGCCAAAGATGTCGTATCGGTTCTCCAGAACACTGCCGGGCAAGAACACTACTTAACGGCCCCCAGCTATGTACCGATGGCGACCAACTCGCCGTTCTATAAGTCTGTGCTCGGTGGCTGCCTTTGCTCCATGGATCCCGGAGATAATATCGGTCAAACCTTCGATCTGGCCCTAAAACTCTTGAAGAGTGATCTGACCAGCGCGGTCAATCTGGAGGTATCGAAGATACTCAACGTCTTTCACCTGGATCACCACGGGAAACCTCGCGAACATTTCGTATGGTTACGAGTATTCCACGAGATCGTCGGCCGTTTCCTCGCCGAGATGAAAGCCACTCCAATCGGTGGGGGACGCACCTTATTGGACGACACGCTGGTACTGGTGATGAGTGAGTTCGGCCGTACCTGGCCAACCCACGGTTGCGACCACTGGGCGGCGACGAGCGTCTGCTTCGCAAATAACTCTATCGTTCCAAACCAGATGCTCGGAGGCTACGACTTTGAAAACCGACCTCCCGAAGCAAGTGGGTGTATGGGACTGCCCGTAGATCTCGTCGACGAAACAGGGACACAGATTAACCGCCCACCGCGTAGTGGCGACGTCCTCACGACCACGTTGGACCTTATGGGTATCAACGAAGGGGTCTTCATCCCGGGAGCCCCCGGCGTGCTTAACGGACTGAAAGCCGAATGAATTGGCGTATTTTCATACTTCTGGGCGTCCTGATCACATGGCTGATCCCGCCGGATCCAGGTTACGCCAATCCACCGGAGCAGAGTTGGTCTCGTCTTTTACGCCGCGTACATCTGACCTTGCGAGGGACCCATCCCAGCATGGAACAATATCGAGATATTCTCGACGCCCCGAACGACGAGGCTCGAGAAGTCATACTCAACGACACCATCGAAGCCGCTCTCAACAGTGAAGATTTCTATAAAAGCATGGTGGAATTTGGTTTCGACTATCTGGGTCACGGAGATCCCTGGGGGACCACCACCGTCCATACAGGTTCCTACCACTGGACCTCTGGCTTCGCGATTCAACTCGTCCCCTGTCCCGAAGGTACGACCCATGAAGGGCGGCTCGGTGTCTTCGCCTCTGGATACCCCCAATGGGGTGATCCCATCGAAATGTGTGACAATAGTAACGGCCCTTGTGGAGAGAATGGTTTTTGCGACACCGGCTTCTATTGCGACGCCGGCATTTGTGTGGGGCGAACCTGCTCGACCAGCGATAATTGTGGTCCTGGTTTCCTATGCGAGGACACGACTTGTGTAGCCATGACCCATACGGTGGAGCCCTGGTGGGCCCCCGGCACAACGGTCGACACCATCGGATGGGCGGGAGCGGGTTATACTGAGGTTCCCCATGAATCCGACCCCACCAACCTCATGCGCGATTGTGGGGTAGCTACGATCCAGGTCAGTCGAGGCAACCTCCGCAAAGACAACTTCGATCCAACCCTCACGCCGCGCTGCTCCTGTGGCCCCAATCTGGTTTACTGCGATCGGGGTGGAACCCTCCCCTGGTCACCAGGCTATGAAGGATATCGGGCGGACCCGCAGGGACAAAGGCGTAGCGCCTTTGAAGAGCCCGCCCGTTTATTTGCACATATCATCGTTCAGGATCGGCCCTTCAGTCATCTGGTAGGAGTTCCTCTGGGCAATGAACCCGCTGGCTACACGGTGATGAACCAGGGGCTCCAACATATGTATATTCGTTGGGCCCGCCAAAGCGGCTTCTTTCAACACCTCGACACCGATCCATGGTGGCAGGCCATCACCGATCCATCCGCCTGGCGGGAAGTGGTCGTACAAGACGTCTACCCGTTCCTCCTGGCGGAACGAAATACCACCTTTGATCCACGAACCGATGCCGGTGAACCCGCTGGGATCCCGTCCGCTGGAGTCCTGACAACCTTTGGAACCCTGGCCTCTTTCGCCCGAGAGAGACCACGAGCAGCACGCTGGCTGGAACGATTGACCTGCCGTGCATTCGTGCCACCTCCACCCGACACAGAGTTTTCGGTTTATAACCGCGATCCTGCCACGGAAGGCAGCTGTCAGACCTGCCATCACGTCATTGATCCGGCGGCCATCCACTTTAAGCGCTTTCAAAATTGCTCCAGCTTTTGCCTGGATAAATACGCGCTCATGCCTGTTGGCCTATCACCATACCGCTGGGATGACCTGGTATGGCCAGAGGTGAGTTACACCTCCCCACCACGCTGGCACACACAGTTTATCCCGAACACGGTTATGACCCCCGTAACGGAAGACGAGATCCTCTTCAATTCCGACGCACGGTTCATCGACTTCGCACCAGCCGGCACCACTTTGCTAGGTGTGGCGGGCGACGGAACCATCGGTCCACTCGGCTTTGCCAAGATGATCGTGGCCTCTGGGGAGTTCGACCGATGTACGGTCCAACGCTTCTACGAACGATTCGGTGGCACACGATTGCATATGGGGAAACATAAGTTGTTCATCGACAAGATGGTCGATGTCTTCGTTTCCAATGGGCGACAGATCAAACCATTAATACGCTGGATCCTGAGCCAACCTGCGTTCCGAATGGGCCGATAACCTCCGGATATAGAGACCGCTAGCAGGGACCTACCAGGTCCGCTCGGGATCGTCGTTTTCAAGTTGCTTGGCCAGACGCTTGAAACCCGGTCGTTGTATAAAATACCAACCACTGAGCCCCAACGAAAGCCCAGTAAAGACATCCCATAGAAAGTGCTGCTTTGTGGTCATCGTGCTGATAACCAGCGCCGCCCAGGCGATCCATAATATCGTCATCAGCACAGGTTTTCTTCGAATCCCCCACCAATACTCGACCGCAACCACCACCAGAAAGGTTTGCGCCACATGCAAACTGGGCCAGGCGTTAAAGGGCCGATCGAGATCCCAGAACATTTGGTACCAACCAGCCGTCCAACCTTCGAATCCCCCACCCGTCAATACCTGATCACGCAAATCCACTTCCGCTGGGCAGACCAGAAAGATCCCGTATGCAATCCAACTGGTTATACACATCGACTGAAAGACGATGAACATCTCCAGGCTCTGTTTTCGAGTCCGCCGTGCGAATAGAGCAGGCATCAAATAATACAGATAGATGGTGCAATAGATGACGACGCTCCACCCCACAAAGGGAATGCTTCGATCCAGATAGCTACCGTCGGACAAGACGAATAATGTCTTGGGGTCCCAGACCGTCACACCCGCTCGCGCTGCCATTCGATTGGTTAATAGATAGGGGCTGAGAAGGATCAGAAGGATCAAGGTGGCAAACGGCACATAAAGCCATCCCTTCCACCATTCACGCCACCGGTAGAGATAGGTCCAAAAACGCCATACGCCGACCGGGATCTGTGGCGTGTACTCAACGCTCTCGTGAGTATCCGACTGTATGTTGGAATCGGTTTTCGAATCAGCCACGGTGTCGCCACAGATATGTCGCAAATACGATCATGAGTACACTACCCCTGAATCGCCGCAGCAATTTTCTTCACGGAGAGCATACCATAGTCAAAGGTGTGGGCCTGCTGCTCTCCAACCATCACGACGACTTTTTTCTTAAAAAAGCTGGTCTTTACATCCACTCGAGAAATCGCTGACCTGGGAATACTCAAATATCCGTGAGGGCCGCCCCCGGTGACTAGCAATTCGCCCAGCGTTCCACTCACGCTCGTATCAAATTGGGCATCGAAAAGAAGACGGTGGTTCGTGACCTGGAGCTTCCCCGTATATCGCCCGCCAACCGGTGGCACATAATTTAATGTCCATTCGCCCAGAGTCTCTTCGCCCGTTGCCATTTCGATGTCACTCATGAAGCCCTCCCGCCAGTGATCGTGTCGAGTATTCAATCATGGTTCCCAGGGAATGCCAACCAAGAACACACAAAATACAGGAAGGACCTCCAGGACATTCCTAGGGGCCAAAGCTGGCCAAGGCAATTCAAGTGCATCACACTATTTAGGCCACTTAAAATTTGAATCAGGGACAAAATTTTCAGACCCTTTGAACCTGTGAATTATGGTATGATTTGGGTGCTACGCTTTGAGGGCTTTATTTTATGAAAACCTATCGATTTTCGAACACGTTCTTTTTCTGCGTGCTGAGTCTGGCTATCGTTGGATGTAAGGGTAACGGTAACGGTTCAAAATTCCTGGATATGTTGACTCCCGGTCCCATCGCTGGACCGGACCACCCCATAGAGGGGCCAAACTTTAATCC
Organism: Myxococcales bacterium; assembly: GCA_002728755.1. Classification (GTDB taxonomy): domain Bacteria; phylum Myxococcota_A; class UBA9042; order UBA3505; family UBA3505; genus UBA3505. The sequence goes on along the minus strand of PBVT01000036.1, from coordinate 2,839 downwards.
GGATTCCACCCGTCCGTTTATTGAGCAATGCGAAGGCACCTTACGCGGGCCTGGCATGGGGAGCTCGACCGTCGCATTGTCCGAAGATGGCGGGGCTCTCTACGCTGTAAACCGTGACGCAGGAACGGTGACCCGTCTCGACATAGAGACGCAAGATACGGAAGAGGTCGAGGTTGGGGCAGAGCCCACACGTATAGCGCGCGTAGGAAACCAATTGATTGTAAGCCTTCGCGCCGAGCGAGCCCTGGCCGTATTGGAAGATACCGGCGACGCGCTCGTGCTTCAGAGCGTCGTACCTACGGGTGCTGAGCCCTATGGTGTGATTTCCCACCCCGACGAAGAACTATACTATGTGGCCGTCTCCATCGAAGGAGTCGTGGAGGAGCGTGCAGCCGCCAGCCACGAGGTACTTCGCTCCTGGGCTGTCTCCGACGAGCCCCGCTGGCTAGCCATCCACCCTTCCGGTGCTTCGCTTTACGTGGGCTCCGCCATGCAAGGAACATTAAGCCGGATCGACCTCACGGAAGAAGATAAAGGCGAAGTTATCGCCTTACCGGGGCTATTCGGTGGTATCGACGGTTTTGAATCCGGACCCATGGGGAGTTCCTTCCATTCTGGCTCCAATGGCATCCGCATTACCGGCGATCTAAGCGTGAGCCCCGACGGACGCGCTGTACTTTTGCCGGTTCTACACGTGGACAATAACAGCCCCCTACCCTCGACGGTTGATGTGCATGACGGTGGTGAATTCGACAACGGAAGCGGAAGCCAGAGTGGATACGCATCCCCCGGCCGTTTTACTCCCGGAGTCACGGAAATCCCCGTGGATGAGAAAGGTGAACTACGCGACGACGAAAACGCAGTAACGTATCGACAGGACACCATCATGCTGGTCGATCCAGAGCAGTCCGAAGAAAACGCAGTTCGTAATACAAGCAGTTATCCAACCGGCGTCGTGGTCTCCTCTGATTGTACCCATATCGCCGTCGCCATGGAGGGCTCCAACGCTATCAGTGTGAGCCGTAGAGGCGACCTCTGCCATGTCTCGACCGAGGCCTGTGTCCATAAACAGATCTTCGATATTGGCGGAGGACGGACAGTCGTAGCGCCCACCACGGTCGTCGTTACTGGCTCCGGCCCAACCGGTATGGCATGGCTCGACAATGACCTCTACGTACATGCGCTCTTCGATCGCAATATGGGTCGAATCGATATGACGCAATTACGAAAGGAATTAATGAAAGAAGAAGCTTGTACGCCGGCCGGACTGGGAGAACATGAATTCTTCGGCACGCCCAGTAACGGGCCCGCTGGAGCGGCGATTGACGTTGAGCAGCCCACCGTTACGATCAGCCCCCTACCCTTCGATGCTTCTCTTGTGACCTGTTTTTATCCGGTCTTTGGTACAGATATCCCCGTAAAGCTGACCGACTTCAGCCTGGAACCCAATATCGAGTTTGGCCGCAAGCTCTTCTATTCGTCCATCGATACTCGGATGAGCGATACGCATTCACCGGTTTCTTGTTCCACCTGCCATGGCGAGGCACGTAATGACGGCCTCACCTGGCAGTTTGAGGACTTCCCCCGCCAGACCCCTTCGCTAGCGGGTATGGTGTCCTTGAAGGAGCCTGTCACCTGGTTTGAGACGGGTGTCTCGGTTGTGGAGGAGGTCATGATCACAAGCCAGGGCCGAATGGGTGGAAGCGGCCTTACAGAGGAAGAGGCAATCGTGATCGCAAACTTTATCGATTGGACTCGCCATATCGACAACCCCATTCCTGATGAGCTGATGGACCAGGTCGTCTGGGGTGAAGAGCTCTTCTTCAGTGTGTCGGTTGGTTGCGCCACCTGTCATTATGGTCCCGAGCTGACCGACAACCAGTTCCATAACGTCGGTGGTATCACGATCCGTACACCGGGACTTCGCGGCGTCCGCGCCACTGCACCCTACTTCCATGACGCTCCAACCGAATCTCTTCTGGAGCTGGTGAACTGGGCGACCTTCTACAATATGGGTAATACGGAGATCCTCACGGACGAAGAACGCGAGGCGTTGGCCACCTATCTGAAGTACCTGTAGGCACGATTCACCCCGAACAATGGGCTCGTAAAGACAATCTGAATCAGGGGCACTTCACGAAACAGTGATCGTTGTGCGCCTTACCTACGGCTCTTCCATAGCGACCGCCCCCAGAATACTTTGCCTCCGCCCAGAAGGATTTTCCAACACACCAATTCTTTTCCGTGCGAATCTTCAAGATTGTATATCCAAACCAACGTCTGAGAAGGGGTACGCCCAAGCTATTTTTTTCTATATCCCAGTCTTCAATGGTGCTGTAGGCCTTCAAGACTCTCGACCGACGATAAGCCTTCTCTTTCTTCAACCGCTTTTTCCCAAGCCTGAGAACGGTTTTGTTCGCCCCTTTCTTGGCTCGTAACTCATAGGATGTAGCCAATTCGACAAGTCGATCCATACCCGCGGCACGGCCGGCTAGCAACCGTTCCCCATAGGCGTCCAGGTCATTTATATCAAGGCCTACAGCGGAATATATCTTCGAATACTTCTTCTTCCATTTCGAGATGTCAGCCGTACCAAGAAGGTCGTTGAACCGAACTACATCATCACCACTACAGTTTGTAGCGGTAGAGTAAAACAACAGTTCGTTAGCAATGTCCGCCTTTACAAGTGACCGCACTTCTTTTTGGTACAGGCCCAAAACATCTGCCGATGCTGCCTCACAAAAGAAAGTCGGATTGTTTTTGTCCGACGCACTTTGGGAGTAGTTTTCCTTTTTCATAAGGGCCTGCTTTTTTTCCCTGAAATCTCGTTCAGCAGCCT
>PBVT01000024.1 GCA_002728755.1 Myxococcales bacterium | reverse complement strand
ACCGGACAAGCATCATAAACTGCCTGCTCGCTGAATAATTCCATAACCGAAGGACCTAGGTTGGTAACCTGAGAACTTGAATTTCTAGCGACACTATTGCGGACAAATTTCGCACAACAATTCAATATTACGCCGACCCTCTTCTCCGGACACCTCTGGTTCCCGACCTTCTTTGATTGCGGAAACAAAGTCTGCAATCTCACCTGCGTAGGGATTGGCCTCGGTAAACGTAATCTGACCGCTGTCAGTATCAATCCGGCCACCCCCTCCACGGCCGATCGTTTCGGAACAGTAGGCATAACCCGCAGAACCACCGATTTCACCACGATTGGGTGCTGCGAATAACGCGGATGATACAAACTGGGCCACAGCACCAGATTCAAATCGAAGACTGGCAGCAGCGGTTTCATCGTGGGCACTGCCCAGCACATTTCGAGTGATGGTGCTTGCAACCTCTGTCACCTCACCGCACACGGGCAACAACATCCAGCGCAACCAGTCGAGGCTGTGGGTCCCCACGCCGGCCAGACTCCACCAGCGTCCAACTTCGTCATGGGCCCGCCAGTTGGCTGCATTGGGAGCTTGAAAAGTCCATTGCGCGCGCGCATACCGAATGTCACCCAGCTCACCTCGATGTACCCTCCCAGCGAGTTCACGATGACCCAGGTGCCATCGCAAGTGGTACGCAACGCCCAGTCGCACATCAGCGCTTCGGCATGCCTGGATCATGGCATCAGCATCTTCGACAGTTGTCGCCATGGGCTTTTCCACGAGAACATGCTTACCCGCAGCTGCTGCAGCTATGGTTTGCTCGGCATGCAGCTTGTCTGGTGTAGCAATCACCACGGCATCGAGGTCTGGGTCAGATAAAAAATGCTTCAGATCATCGAAAGCAGGTGTTGGGGAAGCGGCGTTGTGCTCTTGTGCAAAGCGGGTAGCATTTGCTTTATCTCGGCTGAGCACACTCCACAATGTGGCGCCTGCCACCTCAGCGATGGCCGGCGTCAGTGCATCACGACTGATGCTACCTGTTCCAATTATTCCGAGTCGCACAATTACCGATCTCCAAATGCAAAACGGCGATTCTACTCCCCACGTACTGATTTACAATAATCGCAATTCAGATCACAGGTGCCTTCGTCGCGATGATTGGCATTGTCATGATCTATACCGGCAACCAAGCCTAAAATATCGTCCACTATTCGGAACAAAATATCTAGAGGTTAAATTCTATGTCTAACACACTGGCGGACCTTGTTTCCGAACGAGCACGCCGTGGCATCCCCGATACGCTAGAAACCCTTTGTTCATATCTCACCGTGCCGGCAATATCCTGTGAGCCCATACATCACTGTGATGTCAGGCGGCTTGCTGAGTGGGTTCGCGATGACTTAGAGGCGATGGGCATGGACCGTGCTCGAGTTATTGAAATCGAGGATAGCCTGCCCATCGTGGCGGCCGAATGGCTGAGGGCTGGTCCCGAGTCCATCACCATTCTTATCTATGGTCATCTTGATCTACAACCAGTTGAGGGTGAACCCTGGCGGACTCCACCTCACAAAGCGATAAGACAAGGAGACCGACTGTATGCTCGTGGAGCTGCCGATGACATGGGGGGCTGGCTTAGCCACATCGCCGCGATCCAAGCCTGGTTTGACGAGCACTCAAAACTGCCTTGCAACCTTAAATTGATAATTGAAGGTGAGGAAGAGATTGGATCTCCTAACCTTGAGAAGTACATGGATGCCTATCCAGATGTATTTGATGCCGATATCATGGTCCTAACAGATTGTGATAACCCGTCTGTTGATCAGCCCGGGCTAACTGTTTCACTTCGAGGTCTTCTAGAAGTTGAGCTAACAGTTCAAGCTTTAGAGGCAGATGTCCACTCTGGAATCTGGGGCGGCATGACGCCGGACGTATCGATCACGCTAATAAAACTTATTGATCGCTTGACCGATGAAGATGGTCGACTCTCTGTCGGTCGTGTCGAGGTAGACAAAACTACAAAAGAAGATGCGTGGAAAATCCCTATTGATGATGAAGTAATTCGCAAAGGTGCTCATCTTATTGAAGGAGTATCACCACTTCCGCATCGTGGCACTCCTCCGGCCGAATGGTTATGGTACCAACCGGCAATTACCGTCGTAGCTACCACCCTACCTAGACCAGAAGAGAAAAAGAACGCGTTGAGAGCCAAAGCATCTGCGACGTTATCTATACGACTTGCTCCTGGTCAAACAATCGAAGAAATGATAGATGATCTCAATTCAACTCTTCGCAATACGTCCCCACAAGGAGTCAAAGTGACTTTAACCGCGGCACCCTGGTCGACTGAGGGATGGCTCTATCACCCGACAGGTCCCGCCTTCGATGCTGCAGACCGAGCCTATTCAAAAAGCTGGGGGCATCCACTGNTACGAATTGGCATTGGTGNATCNATACCGTTCGTCACATTATTTGGTCGCCGGTACAGTCACCTTCCACTGATACTAAATGGCGTGATGGATCCCGAAACTACCGCTCATGGACCTAACGAATCTATGCATCTAGGTGTTTTTGAGAAAGCAGTGGCTGCAAACGTCTATCTGTATGATGAACTGGCAACACTAAACAAAAATGATCTTTAGGCTTTATCTGGCAACGAAGGCTTTTACTCAAAGTCAAGACGCCGTAATATTAGTCGATCACCTGATTTAAACATTACTATTCACGTCATGAAACTCGAACAACAACAGATAGAACACTTTCATTCCGAGGGGTATCTGTTTATCCCCGACTGTTTCTCGGCTACAGAAACATCCAGACTGCTCGAGGAATCCTACAAGGTTTACGCAATGGACCGGGAAGAAGTTGTTCGTGAAAATAGTGGGGTTGCTCGCACTGCTTTTGCAGCGCACACCTACAACGAGGGATTTCGCCTACTTGGAGCTCATCCGCGCCTGATTAAACCGGTCATGCAGCTACTCGATGAAGACGTCTACATGCACCAGTACAAGGTCAATGCGAAGGCCGCGTTTGATGGGGAAGTATGGCAGTGGCACCAAGATTTTGGAACCTGGCACCGCGATGATGAAATGCCCGAACCCCGTGCCATGAACATTGCTATCTATCTAGACGATGTTACAGCAGCCAATGGGCCACTACTGTTTATACCCAGAAGTCATAAGGACGGCACTCTCCCCGCTGGGCACGACATCGAAACAACGTCGTACCCACTGTGGACGCTGGATCGGGAAACCGTGACCCGATTGGCTGAACAGGGTGGCATCGCAACACCTGTGGGCAAGGCGGGTTCCGTAGTAATGTTCCACTGCAATCTCGTTCATGCCAGCCCACCTAATATCAGCCCCTTCGGCCGCACGATCGTATACTTAAGTCTGTGTGCAGTATCGAATCATATCCGTCGCTATAAACGGGCCAACTTTATCGCTCATCGTGATTTCACCCCTATTGCCCCACTGGCTGATAACTGTTTGAGCGCTCTGGGAGCAAAGGCTGCTTAGGTCCGCCCACTACTCCAGAACAACCGAATTGTGTCGCGAGTAGTGCCTGTCTGGCCCGCTCTCACTCTCTTATCCAAGACTCGCACCTTAATATCTTCGAATTCAATACATCATGGCCCACACACTCAAAATTAACGGCACTCGTTTTCTCGAGGACCTCGATGCACTGAGGGAATTCGGAAAACAGGGCATAGGCGTCGTCCGTCCCGCGTTCTCGGCACCGGATATTGCATCTCGGCGGTGGCTGGCCGAAAAATTTAAAGCCTGTGGCTTGATACCCCGCTGGGACCCAGCTGCAAACCTGTTTGGTCTACCGGCCCAGTCGGGGCAGCCTATATTGATCGGTTCTCACTCCGACACCCAGCCCGAGGGTGGCTGGCTGGACGGTGCCTATGGCGTGATCCTCGCTCTCGAGGTAGCCCGGACAAGTCAGGAGTCCGGCGGTCCTCCGGTTGCTGTTGTTTCATTTCAGGACGAAGAGAGTGCATTCATGCCGCTGACTGGCAGTCGCTACTTCAGCCGGTATCTAGACCTTGATACGTTATACGATCTGACCAATGCCGCGGGACAGCGTTATGGTGATGAGGCGACAATGCTGCCCGAGGTCCAGGAGACCCAGCCGCTGGAAACAAACTATTTCAGTCACTTTCTTGAGGCCCATATCGAACAAGGGCCCGTGTTGGACCTCGCCAATGAGACCATCGGAGTAGTGGAAACAATCGTCGGCAGTCGCCAGTTCGAGGTCGTGATTGAAGGACAACAAAATCATGCCGGCACAACACCGATGTCGCTGAGGCGCGATGCCGTGACCGGATTTTCAGCTTTTGTTAGCGCTCTGGAGCAGCGTTATACAGCTGCCGCTACCCCTCGTTCGGTGTGGACTATTGGTCGGGTACAAGTCCATCCCAACGCACCTTCTATCGTGCCCGGCAGCGTCAGCTGTTCTGTCCAGATGAGAGATGGCGCGTTGAACCAGCTGGACTTGATGTGCGATATCACCCGAGATACAGCACAAGAGATTGCGAAGGCACGAAATCTGAAGATCTCATTAATCCAAAACAAATCTGTTGAACCAGTCGATATGGATGAACGCGTGATCAATGCCTTTTCTGAGGCCGCTAACCTGAATGCTCCTGGACGCTGGCGCCGTATGCCGTCAGGCGCATTGCACGACGCCATGAACCTCGCCGACCACATGCCAACCGGCATGCTGTTTGTGCCCTCTATCGGTGGTGTCAGCCATGCATTCGAAGAGGATACTCGCAGGGACGATCTGGTTGTAGGGGTTCAGGTCATGGCGGACACGGTCGTTCAACTTGCATGACAAATCGATTTCTGAACGAGTCAGATTACACTCCACTGTGCTCAGTTCTTGTACAAATCATTGGCATGAATCGAATCTGGAACACATGAGGACCCATGAAACTCGATACTTTGATCGATAGCACCAATCCAATCATTCTCGATGGTGGAATTGGCACTGAACTGGAACGGCTTGGTGCACCCATGGATCACGAAGCCTGGTGCGCGGTGGCCCTCGAGACCCACCCTCAACTGGTTCGGGATGTCCATAAATCCTACATCGATGCTGGTGCCGATATCATTACTGTCAACACCTATGCCGCGACGCGGCATGCACTCACCAACGGTGGAATGGAGAAAAACTTTACGCGTTGGAACAAGCTGGCAGTACAGCTCGCCAGAGAGACGCTCGATGCGAGTGAAGTCGATAGAAATATCCTGATTGCGGGATCAGTGTCGAATTTTGGCCACTTCACCGACCAATACACAGACGAACAGCTGGCACCCAATTTCAGGGATCAGGCAGAGATTCTGGTGGAAAACGGTGTCGACTTCATTATTCTCGAAAGCCTGGGTGCCAAGACCTCTACCATTGTGACCGCTCTGAACGCCATCACTGAGTTCAATGTACCCATCTGGGTCGCCGTCAGCTGTGCGGCAGATCATGAATCGGGCCAACTCTTTCTCGGTATCGAAGAAAGCAGGATCCACAGCCATAGACCGCTGGCCCACCAGGAATTGGGAGAAGCCATTGATACGATTATGAATACAGCCGGATCGGCCCTGCTGGTAATGCATTCAACCGTAGACACCACGCTGCCTGCACTTCAATTGATACAGTCACATTACGGCGGTCTTAGGGGTGCCTACCCCAACGCAGGTTATTGGACGCGGCCCGAATGGGCGTTTGTCGACCAGATCAGTCCAAAGGATTATTTAGATCGTGCCCGTAAATGGCTAGATACCGGGGCACGCATTGNGGGTGGCTGTTGTGGTATTGGACCCGATCATATCGCGGCNCTCAGNAAAGGTTTACGAAACANTTAACTCAGTACCCNCNATCTCTAGTTGNCGGCGTCATNTGTTTTCCTGCGAACCACCCTTTTCAGGGGAGACAGGTTGATTTCATCCACCACNGTTCCCNTTCGTGCCGACAGTGCCCCACAAACAGCGCTCGCAACATCTTCGGGTTCGATATAGTTGTCGGGGTCAACACCGGGCTCAAATTTAAGCGAATCAAAAAATTTCGTTCGCACCATACCGGGATTGACGATCGTGATCCGTACATTTGCGGCAGCACACTCGTGCCGCAGTGCCTGGGCGAATCCCCGCACTGCAAATTTTGTCGCCGAGTAGACCGCCCCATATCGGCCACCGGACAGTGCAGCTTCAGACCCCATCAGAACCACGTCGCCACCCCCGTTGGTTTTGATACCTGGCATAAAGGCACGGACAACATACATTTGACTAGTCAGATTGAGATCAACCAGTTCACGGATATCTTTGTAGGCAAACTCTTCGAGAGAACCAAACCGTCCTCTACCCGCGCAACAAACGAGACCCGTGATCTCCGTGTGAGTTTTTGCCAGTCGTGAAAGAACGTCCGGCAGCGCCGACACTTGAGCGAGATCAAGCGGCACTGGTCGAAACCGCGTATTGTCTATTGTGCAGTCCTGGAAATCTCTTGCGATACCAATAACGGTGGCACCTTTTGCCAACAGGCACTGACTGACAGCAGCACCGATGCCTCGACTGGCACCCGTTACGATCACAGTTCTCTCATCAAATCGGTCAGCCATTTTGAATTCCTACTGATTTATCGCGATCCAATCCATTGGTAACCAAATCTCTGGATGAGGGTGAACAGGTATAAATCTTGTCAGCGGCGGTATAGCGCAATAACTGGTCATAACAAAAGCTCATCATCTGTTGCTCACAATCCATACTGTAAGAGATCATCTTATCGCGCGATTCAAAGGGGCCGGCAAACAATGCTTCGTCCGGATACAAACGGGTAACGTTTCGAAAGTATGGTTTCGGCATACGAAACGGCCCCAAGGTGACCGAATGAATGCTGTTCTGGGGAACCCGATCGAAAACATCTTCGAAAAGTCTCTGATAAAGAGACTGGTAGCGCGATTCATAAAGTACCGGATCAAAGCGAAGACCGACGTTCCAACCACGTTCAGCAAGTTCGGCCAACGCAGCGAGGCGTTTTTGAACTGACGGGGCCTTGTGTTCAAGCGTTGCTGCAGTCTGATCCGGTGTAAGACTGTAGGCAATTACGACATTAGGTAACGGTACAGTCTCGAACAGGCTTCTGACTTGGGTGCTCTTGGTTCGTAGTTCTACCTGTGCACGCGGATGCTGGCGCAACCAATCCAGCAGTTCACGGACAAATCCGGTCACAGGTTCCAGCGCCAGGCTGTCGCAGTCGTAGCCGGAGAAAAACCAGACGTCCTCACCCCGATGGTATTCGAGTTTTGCCGCCATACCATCGAAAAAACGCTCGTAATTTACGAACACGACGTAATGTGCAGAACGATACATGCCCTGTAGAAAGCAGTATCTGCAGTCATAAATGCAGTTCAACATATGCGAGAAATAGTAATTGTGCTCACCACCGATGCCATAACCCTCCGGCGCCGGCAGGACAGTTGCCCCGAACTTCTTTGCCAGTATCAGGGCCGGCTTTTTTTTCTGCAGGCGAAAGTTCTGCGCCTTAGGGTTGAAAACCTCCTGATATCGATCGCAGGTGACACACGCCGCATCCGGGAAACGTCTAGTCATGGATTTTGTACGTTCATGGCACGCAACGGCGTTTTCCACATAAATGGTATCTATCATGACGGCTGTTCAACCCGATCTGCGGCGTCCCCCCCTTGAGGCACAGATAGATTCACCGGAATCGCCAATAGTTTATCTTGCAGCCATGTCAGCACACTGCTGGCGTCTTGATACTCATTTATCCTTGGTACAACCGGTAGCTGAACTGACCTCGCCTTTAATCGGTTCAACAAAGCTGCGAGCTGGTGGCGCTGTGCCACCGTGAAATGCCATTGCTCAAGATAAAGGGACAACAGGTCCGGCGGTCCCCGCACGGCGTCGAGAGCACGAGACAGATCAGACAACTGACCGACTACACTCTCAATAGCCG
>PBVT01000023.1 GCA_002728755.1 Myxococcales bacterium | reverse complement strand
GTGGCGGGATCGTCAGCGGCTACGCCGAGGTGGTAGATACGACATTGTACGGTGTCTCCACCGGCATCGCCGTCGGTACCATCAGCGCTATATGCAGCACACGCGGTCGCACAGTCGTCGTCACCAAAGTCGATGGCGTTGTCGTCGGTGCAGTTGTTGGACGCGAGGTCACAGTAGGTGTCACAGAGGGTTGGCTCTGCATCGACACATACACCACCACCCTCAACATTACCGTGGGGGCAATGCGTGGCGGGATCGTCAGCGGCTACGCCGAGGTGGTAGATACGACATTGTACGGTGTCTCCACCGGCATCGCCGTCGCCACCATCCGTGCTGTATGCAGCACATGCGGTCGCACAGTCGTCGTCACCAAAGTCGATGGCGTTGTCGTCGGTGCAGTTGGCTTCAGCAAGGCCACAGTAGGTGTCACAGAGGCTAGCAGTCGGTGTAAGACCAGTGCATTCAAAGAAAGCCGGGCTACAATTGTCTGCTACGCAGGTGCTGCATGCATCACCGTCGGGACCGAGGCATTCGGCCGTACAGAATTCCGCACCACATGCGGTGGCACCCAGGTAACAGGTGCCGCAGCCAAGGCTAAGACCCGAAAGGGCAAGGTAGTCTGGACCAGCGCAAGCGCCGACATCGGCGGCTCCGCCAAGAACGCAAGCTACGCCAAGGGATTGGGCTAGACCCGACAAGGTGCAGTCGCCATCTTCTGCGCAATCATACGCGGAACCGTCGGCGCGGGTAGCTAAGTTAGAACAAGAACCAGTGTCTTCGCCTTCAGCGATGTCACATGTGCCTTCGGCGGCAATGATAGCACCATCAGCCTCATTAAGACATTGGTCGGTTGGGGTTGGTTCGGCGTCACTACCTTCATCGGAGCCGCCTTCATCGGAGCCACCTTCATCGGAGCCACCTTCATCGGAGCCACCTTCATCGGTAGCTACATCGGTGCCACCGCCGCCGCCGTCACCGTTACCACAGGCAGTAAATCCGCCCAGAACGAGACCGCAAATGGCCATAATAATTGTAAAACGAATACGCATTCTCTCTCTCCTCATCAATTCCTGCCACGGTATGCGTGGATTAAAATTCTGTAGCTCAATATAACTTTCTATGGGTGATGTCCAGCAATTGGGCACAGTTTTTGATCTGGCCCGTACAATCAAAATCGACCGCAAAACCAGGACTTTAGATGAGTTCAGGTATCAGCGGATCGTGTGTGAGGTAGGTGGGAGTGTATTGGTGAGTGGGTTAGGATTGTTCTTGATGTCCATGGAACTGTTCGGTACAAAGCCAGTTCCGTGGGCTGATTAGGCGAGCCCTGCACCTGGAATTTATTGGAGACGACATGGCAAATCCAACCGCACGATTTGAGACAACCGCTGGTGATTTCACGGCAGAACTTTATACCGACAGCATGCCAACGACGGCAGGTAATTTTATCAAGTTGGCGAAAGATGGGTTCTACGATGGATTACACTTCCATCGTGTAATTAGTGGGTTCATGATTCAATTTGGCTGTCCCTATAGTCGTGACGCTGAGAGTCCACAGGCTGGAACGGGCGGACCTCCTCATGGGAATATCGCCGATGAGTTTAATGAGGACGCAAAATTCTCTAACGAACCCGGTACTTTTTCGATGGCTAACACTGGGCGACCGAATAGTGGTGGTTCTCAGTTCTTCATCAATACAGCCCATAATAGCTACCTGGATTGGTTTGCTCCTGGTCCTTCGAAACATCCGGTTTTCGGCCGAATCACGGAAGGTATGGATGTAGTCCGCTCTATCGAAACCACGCCAACGGGTTACCAGGATCGCCCGGTCACACCTGTGAAAGTAGAACGAATCGTCGTTTCGGAATAGCTAGTCGAAGAAAGGACGCCGACTCATAAGCACCATACCGGCGTCGGTCTCCGGGCCTTTGGTTTCGGTCTCAAACAGGCCACCACGGGTTTCGAGTAGTAGCACATTCCAGGAAGGGTCCTTCTTCAGGACTTTTTCGATGACGGCCTTTACCTTATGTTTCTCAGGGTCGTAGTCATCCCAGATGATGAGCCCACCAGGCTTCAATAGCTTTTCGCATGCCACGAAGTCTCGATGGATGACTCTTTTGCTACTGTGATTGCCGTCGATGAAGCAGACGTCAAAGGATTCCGGTTCGGCCTTTACGACCTGTTTCATCTGTTTTCGTAGAAGAAAACGGATCTTCTCTTTTTGGTCGAAGGGGACGAGCTCATAGAGGTCGGCATTGGAGACGAAGGCGGGTTTGAAGCCGATGGCTTCGTTCTTCTTCTTGTCATGGGGGACGATGTCGATGGTGACAATCTTTTCCGTGGATGGAAGAAGAGCTACCGAGTAGCAGGCCGTTCCTCGCCCCGTACCTATCTCGAAAAAACCAACGGTGTTACGCCACTCGGCGATGGCTTTGATGGCGAAAGGCTGTTCCGAGCCCCAGGTGAGATGGAACTCTTCCTCACCATCCCGGACACGGGACTTGGTGTAATAACAGATGGTAGTCAGAGACTCTTCATCTCTTCGCCAATCGTAGCCAACACGCGAGAAGAAATCCGTAAGGGAAATCTTATTCATAGGCAAACACTAGGGTTGCATTCCCCCATCAACCCAGGCCTGCATAATAGCGATCTCCTCGGCGGTGACCTTGGGGTTTCCAGGTGGCATGGAGCCATCAATCGACAGAGTCACAGAACAGGCTCCCATCGATTCGCCGGGACATGAGGTTGAGTCCAGGAAGGAGTCGTCATAGTTGGAGGTGATATTGTGTCCACCCATATTGGCATCCGAATGGCAGCCAGCACAATAGGTTTCAAGAATCGGCTGAACATGCAGGGCGTAGCTTACAACCGTTTCCGTAGTGTCTTCCTCAGTACCGGCATCTTCCGTGGCCACATCTTCGGTGGCTACATCAACTCCGGTGTTTCCAGTGTCCGTTTGGGTTGTACCATGATCATGTCCATCATGGTTTTCGTCGCCACCACAGGCGATAGACAGAAATCCCAATGCCACAACCAGAACCAGCAATCGATGGATATGCATCCTCATCTCCTTCAAATTGGTTACATGCGCTAGGCAGCGAATCAGCCAGCGCGGAGTCCTGATACCTGTCGCTTAACCCATTGTCAATGCCCGATTAAGGACGAACTACATCCTCTTCTCATACCTTCAGGAGAGCCTATTCCTAAGCGGGGTTGAAGATGTTGAGATCAGGCAAGGCGAGGAGATATTCGCCAAGCTAAGGAATTATGGCTGGAAGCCTCCGGCTTGCCAGTCATGCAGGATCTGCATATCTGCCTCAGGTACGGAGACACCACTTGTGGGCATACTCCCATCTGCGGCACGCAGAACGGAGCACTCTCCAACCGTCATATCCGCACACGCGGTATAGGAACCTGCCACCGGTTTGGATGTATCGTCGTAGGACGACGCGATGTTATGACCACCAAAGCCGGCACCGGAATGACACCCACTGCAGTAGGTTTCAAGGACGGCTTTTGCGTGGCTCTCGTATCCCACAGTGGCGGTACCTTCATCGGTCGCACCCTCATCGGCCGCGCCTTCATCGGTTGCACCCTCGTCGGCCGCGCCTTCATCCGCTACGCCTTCATCGGTGGCACCTTCGTCGTCGGTCCCTTCATCAGCCGCGCCTTCATCGGCCGCACCTTCATCGGTCGCACCTTCATCGGTCGCACCTTCGTCGGCGGTCCCTTCGTCGGCTACGCCTTCGTCGGTTGTACCGGCATCATTGGAACCTTCATCAGCGGTGGTGTTTCCCATGTCGGGAGCAGCTTCGCTACCACCACATGCAAAGGCTAATGTTATTATCAGGGTCATGATGATCGACCCTATCTTTGACGAAATGCGCATTGTATCCTCCTCATCTTATGCAATTCGCATGACATCTGGCTTCAGACGACATCTCAGAAATTAACGGAGCAGAGCATCACTGTCAAAGCCTCTGTTCTATTTTCGCCGTTCCGATGACCTATGCGGTTCGACGTGTCTTTACAGGTGTGTCGCGCAGATATTCATGCGCCAGGATCTCGAAGACGTTGACCTGTGTTCTGTAGAAATAGCCATAACCGATAGAGCGGAGCCCTGTTTTCTCTAAAACGTGGATAGAGGCCTGGTGGTTGGGATTCGTCACGGCCACAATTCGATGTAAACCCAGGGTTTCGAAGCCAAATTGAACACAGGCTCTGGCGCCTTCTGTGGCATAGCCCATGCCCCATCGATCCTGGCGAATATGGTAACCCAGTTCGACGTGAAGTCCCCCATCGAGTCGCTTCAGTCCACATGTGCCAACGATTTCATGATTTGATGTATCCACCATCGCCCATAGCCCAAAGCCGTAACGGACATAATGGTTCATGATACGGGCTATCTTTTGCCGAGTGACGTCAATCGTAGGGTCCGAAACCCCCTTGCCTATATGATGCATCACGGCCGGATCTCCATAGATTTTGAAGGCGGCGTCTACATCATTCATATTCCATTGCCGAAGCAATAGACGTGGGGTTTCGAGGACGTGGGTCATGCCCTGATTGAAAACCCGGGGAAGCCCATCGTCCAGTTTTTGGTCGATTGTTTTTTGCGACGCATCTGTCGTCTAATGTGACAGCAGATTATTCGAATCGTACCCGGTAGCAGCCAGAATCGGCGATACAACCAGGCAGGGAACGACAGGTACCCTGCGCACAATCACGATAGGCCGATAGAATCTCCGGTCGTACGAGTCGAAACGTTGGGCATAGGTTATCGAGTTGTTCCTGCCACTCGGGTTTGGAGTCGCAGGCTTTCAGGCGTTCTCGAATCACAGCACAGGTTTCGGTCTCGCTGGCCGGTAGACCTGTATAGACCTGTTCGAGGCATCGGTCGTAGAGACCTTCTCCAGCGTTCTTTTTATCGTCGGGGATATCGGAACATGCGGTGTCCTGAAGGCATTGTTCCAGCGCCGCTAATGCGGGCTCACTCATCAGGCGTAATTCAAAATCAAGGACATGGGTGCAATCAAAACGAGCACCGCAGTCTGCGATTTTTGTGCATAGGTCGGCAACAGGCAATTCGCGCACGGGTTCTGTGTACGAACAGATCGTGGCCACGTCTGCGGGAACTGGAATCAGTCCGCGATTCTGGCACGTGGTGCCCTCTGGACCTCGAGGACAGTCGATGACCGTTCGGTCGGGGTTAGGCCCATGCCCCTGAGTTCGCGTTTCTGCTACATCCATTGTGAGCGGTGGGAGAGGTTCGGATGTGTCTGTCGCTTGGGAGGCCGGGTGTATAGGTCGATATCCCGGCGAACGACTAAGCTCTCCGCAACCACAACCCCCTCGGCATCCTGCCCATGGTAAGATCAGAAATCCTACCACGGCAGCGCGCAGCCAGAGCGAACTAAGAGTCATTGGACCGTCTCCGGTCGACTATTCCTCACTCCAACCTCAGGCTGTTACAGCCAGCTTTACCAATACACTTCTCCAGGGCTCCACAGTCTCCCGTAAGGCAGGCACGATATCCTTCCGTAACCTCTGGGCGTGCAAATCGCAGCGTTGTGCAATGGGACTGCAATGAGGCCAGCTTATCCGCTGCCACACCACAGGACTGGAATTTATCGGCCATCGCCCCGCATAGCTCGGTTTCGGAGGCGGGAAGGGATTCTTTCACTACGTTCAGGCAGTGGTCGAATAGTCCGCCTTCTGCGCGACCTGACTTGGCATCAATTGCATCGCAGGCGGTGTCCTGAATACAGGATTTTAGGCCGTTTATTGTCTCCACATTCAAGAGAGCGGACTGGTACCGGATGAATGTGCGGCATTCTGTCCATTTCCCGCATGACGTGATCTTTTTGCAGAGGTCTTTGTCATTCAATCCTCCACCGAGTGCTTTATAACTGCAGCTCGGGGGCTTCCAACGGCCTTTGGCGTTTTCTTTCGAACAGGCCTCTCCGGAGGCTCCGCGGGGGCAAGCAACTCGCGTCTTATTGAGGCCAGGACCATCGCCATAGACCTTGGAGTCCGCCACATCTTTACTCACGTCATGCTGCGTACAGAGGTAGCGCGGAGTGTCTGCAGGGCAACCCGAGTCGTTTGAGGCCTCTTCGACGTCTTTCGGACTTTCGGTTACATCCTTCGGCCCCGGTTCTGTAGCCGGTGCGGTTTTTTTAGCTTTTTTGCCGCAACCCGCACAGCCACCTTTGCAACCAGCAAGGGTCATGGCTATCAGGCATACGAGAATGGAAAGAAGGGACGTGAATTGGCGCATCATATAGCTCCCAGGATGATCCGGTTTGTCATCATAGTCTTGGATGTTAGATCTGTCTATACGGACGAGTTGTTCGATTAGACGGGTTTGCGACGTGTTGGTGAGACCAGAACAAAACGAGTTGAGACATCAATCGGCACGGAGTGTTCCGCAGCCTGCTTTAGAAAGGCATGTATTAAGTTCCTCACAAGATCCTTCGCTGCAAGTCTCGTAGTCCTTCAAGACGTCGAGGCGTGCAAGTCGTGCCATTTGGCAGCTTTCGTCGAATTGTTCCAGTTTCTTGAATTCTGGTTTTGTACAGGACTTGAATTTGGCGACAACCTTGGAACAAACCGCGCGCTCGATATCGGGGAGTTGCTGCATGACTTTTGCGATACATGTCTCATGTAGCTGGCCAAAGACGTGATAGTCGTTGGTGTCCTTGGCCGGCGGGCAGTCCGTTTCCAGAATACACTGTACGAAGGCATTGGCGGCTTCCGCGCGAAAGATCAGGGCTTCGCGGCTCACAATTGCGTTGCAACCGGTCATAGGAGCGCATGAATTTAATTTGTCGCATACCGCCTTCACGTCGAATTTGGCTTCCGGTACCGCAAAGCGGCAGGGCTGCCCGCCCTCACGATTTTGTTTACTGCAGATCGGATCCTCGGCACATTGCCCCACACCAGCGGGGCAGCAACCAGGGTTGATATCTGGGCCTTGCCCGAAGGTCTGGGTATCCATGATGTCGGGCGCCGACACGTCTGCGGCCGGGGGAGGTGGAGCCGGTACAGACGAACCGCGCTTACCACAGCTACCCCGGCACCCCAGTAAAGAGATCACCAGGATGAAGAGAACCGAAAATCGCGCGCAGAAGTTCATTACACCAACTGTCTTACATCAAGAATCCGCAGCATAAAGCAGGAATTAGTCGGCTGTCTATGGTCGATAGAGCAGGCCTTTTGAGATGAGATAGAAATCGCGATTGTATTGCGTGTCGAATGCACAGGAAAATTACTGGAGCGCAAAAAAATGGCGGGATTGGAGTGGACGAATCCATACATCCGTTGTAATTCGGTATTGGAATATGGCAAACTGAGCCCAATAGAGACAGAATTTAGTGGGCACTGGGTCCGAACGGGAGACAGCGAATGCATAAGATTGCGGTATATGGAAAAGGTGGAATTGGGAAATCTACGATTTCATCGCATCTGAGTGCTGTATTTGCAGAAAAGAACTTGAAGGTCTTGCATGTTGGGTGTGATCCGAAACATGACTCAACCATGCGGATTGCCCCAAAGGACGGTGTTCCTACGGTGATCCAGATGCTGAGGGAGAACCCCGGCTGGCTTCGTTCCCGGGCTTTTGTCCAGAAAGGCCGTTTTGGAATTGACCTGGTAGAATGTGGTGGTCCCGAGCCCGGAGCCGGTTGTGGCGGACGTGGTGTGGCCAAGATGTTTGAAATGTTTACGAGCATACGCCTGCTTGAACGAGGGGACTGGGACGTCTCTCTTTTCGATGTTCTTGGTGATGTTGTCTGCGGTGGATTTGCCGCACCCATGCGTCAAGGCTTTGCGGAGAAGGCCTATATCGTATGTTCGGAAGAGTTGATGGCCATGTATGCTGCCAACAACGTCGTGAAGGCGATAACCACCAACGCTGGTAACGGCGTGACGCTCGGTGGAATCATCGCCAATACACGGGATAACGAGAATGGTGGAGAGATACTTCGACTCTTCGCAGAAGCCCTGGGAACACAGGTTGTTGAGTATATACCTCGATCTCCGATCATCCTTGAGGCGGAAGGAGAGATGAAGACGGTAGTGGAATATGATCCGACGGCTCCCATCGTCGATGTCTTCCGTAGTCTGGCAGATAAGATTCTGGCGTACGATCCGAGTGCGGCCTCATTACCCACACCTCTTGAGGATCGTGAATTTAACGACTTTACGGTCGACGCCTTCCGTAAAACGGCATAGCCGGTAGGGAGTCGCCCGTGACCGTTAATAGAGGTCCCAGCGTCGAGGGTGCGGCCAACGATGTGGAAGCACTGCCATTGATTCAGCCCACCGATGGGTTGGCGGCTCATTTAGGGCTTGGGAGCGCGGAAGACGCTGATGACGTAACCAGGGTTTTGTCGGCTCGGTGGGATACGGGCCGCTTATTTGTCGACCTCGTCTTAGCGGGGGGAAGTGAGCAGACGCTATTTATTGAAGCGGTCGCGGATGGAGTACAGGGGTTTGCCCAATCCGATACCCTCGCCATCTCCTATACGGGTTCATCGCTGGACGCGGCGTTCGCCGATTGTCTGAAACAGGTGATGGAATCCCTGGGGGATTCCGATCTGGCGGCATTGGAAACGAATTATCCCCGAGATTGGAGTCCTGTTCCCAAGCAAGGTACACCGGCCCTGAATAGGCCTGGACGTCCGCTTTTGCCGGAGACCAATGTGCAGGGGTTACCTGCACTTTTGGGACTGGCCGGGCCGGACGGAGACTTCTCGACGACACAGATTGTTGGCGCAGAGTGGTGGGGCGAAGAGCTGGTTATCGAATTGGACGGCCCAGACTTTCAGCCTTTTGCGGTGGTTCTTGAGCCGAAGCGTGAAGACCGTACTGGCTATTGCTCCTCGGAACATATGCTCTTTTGCTATGAGGGGGAGAGTATCGATGAGGATCAAGGGCGGGTGGTCCTGAAGCTTGCAGAAAACAACCCTGATCTGACCCTGGACGCCCTTCGAGAAGCTTTCACCTACGTGCCGCGCGTGATCCAGCAGGTAGGAAAAGATTATACCGAAGAGGACGGGATGTCGGTTTGCGGGGCAACACCTGCCGATCCCGGAGCCGGAGATGATGGAGTAACGCGGGCCTGGCGCGGTAAACGCCAGTGGTATCGATTTGTGTGCTCCAAAGAGATCTCGCGAAACGTAATGCGATCCGTCGACCTGATGCAGTCGGGGATTTTCGTAGAGCATGGTGATATCGAATGCCGCTTTGCCATGCCCACACAGCGAAGGGGGGTTCCGTCTTTTGTGAACTACCCCTGGAAGACCGAGAAACGAAAGCTGGACACTGCCCAGATTGATGGACGTCAGGGTGTCACGGATAACGTGATGGACAGCTCGGATGTGGGGATCTCGTTTGGGTTTCTCACCAATCTGGATGATGCCGATGTGGTGCTCGGAGGTACTCCCAAACTCGAGGAGATGTTGGATGCCGTACATGATAAGTACCCCAATGTCCCCATTCACTTTAACTGTACGTGTCCACCCATCGTCATTGCCGATGAAGTAAACCTGGTGCTCCAGAATTTCGAAGAGAAGCATGAGGCTCCAGTCGTATTTACCACGCAGGACCCTGGCTCTCCGATCGGTGACTTTTCCAAGGTCCTCGAGGTGGCGCATGCGGGGTCAGAATTCCGTCCCACGGATGCTAACGGTGTGAATCTTGTAGGCTTTACACTTGGCGCAGATCACGATGACCTGGTGGACCTGCTCCAATCCACTGGCATTCGCGTGAATGTCAGTATTATCCCCCATAATAATGGAGAGCTTCTACAACGATATGCGGATGCATCTGTACAGGTGTTTTTCCCCAATGGTCCGTGGATGCGCCTTTACAGCAATGCGTTTGGAGATCTGCCGCAGAAGTCTGTGCACGCCGGACCACCCTTTGGCATTGAGGGAACCCGTGCGTGGCTCAAGAACGTGGCGAAAGAATTTGGTCGGGAGGATGCCGTCGATTCTGTCGTAGATGCGCGTCTGCACTCTATGAAGGCTGAATGGGATGCTCTCTCGGAAGAGGCCCAGAAATGTAGATTGGGCTTTGTCCTTGATCGCGATGATCTGGATCGGTTGACCACCCCTGTACGCAATATGGGGATTCCAATCTTCACGATGCTTGATGAGATGGGATTTGGAATCGACGTGCTCTGCTATACCGATAAAGATGAAGATCTACAGTATTGCCGTGAGACTCTTTCTGGCCTTGAACATGGTGGAGAGAAACATACGGCGGTTGCATTCACGGAACAAGAAGAGCTCTCGTCGCTTCTTGAAAACGGAGAGTTTGCAGCCGTGTTCTCCGAATATTTCTACGATTGGCGTTTAACCCAGGCAGGGAAAGCCCAGTTCCATATGGCGCACTTTGAGAAGGGACTCGCAGGAGCCATTCAGTCGATGGAACGTTTGGTGAACATCTGCCAACTTCCTTTCTATCGCCGCTACCGACGATATCTTAAAAGACATGTTTGATGACTCTGGCACAGATGGAACGACTTCGAATCTGGAGAAGTTCGAGCAGAAGGGGAACTGGCCCTTCCTTTTAGGCGTGTATATGGGGATTAACGGTACGCGAGATGCCTACCTGATTATCGACTCACCAGATTGTGCGTTCTTCAAGACAGAGCATATCCAGGGCAACCACGATCGTGCCTCGGACCTGATGGATTGTACGGGTCATCACCGCATCGTGAACACTCGCGCGGATGTGGGTAATATTATCAACGACCGTCGAACTCTGGTGCAGGGGATATCGCAGGAGGTCTATGATGATCCGGCCACAGGAGGCGTCTTTGTAACCTCGATGCCGATGGCGATGGTTACGGGCGTTGAATATGGGCTGTTGACCCGCACATGCCAGGAAAATTCCGAGGTCTGGAAACCGGCCGCAGAGATCCCATGTGCTTCTCTAGCGGGGGATTGGCTGGATGGCTATGCCGACTATCTGACGGCACTGGCGGGTTCGATCGAGATCCAGGAAAACAGCATAAAGAAGAACACCGTAGCCATTATTGGAAATATGATGGATCGAGTGGAAGCCGATTGTCTGGCGAACGCGGCTGAGCTGAAATGTATGGTGGAAGCACTGGATCTGGAGGTGATCTCTACCTGGTTGGACGGTGGCTCTGTTGCCGACATTACACGGGCCAGTGAAGCCGAATTTCTGGTGTCTCTTCCCTATGGACGAGAAGCTGCAAAATACTTGAGCGAGCGGTCCGGTGCAGAGGTTATTGAGCTTGATCTCCCCTTTGGGCTGGAACCGACGGAGCGTTGGCTACGAACCCTTGGGGAAGCCACGGGACGACAAGCCCAGGCCGAGACCTATATTGAAAAGCAATTGGAAATTGTGGCGAAACGGTTGGAGTGGGTCATCCCCAACAAGCTGATCGCGAAGCGATTTGTTGTTGCGGCTGATCCCCACCTTACGCGCGGTATGATCGACCTGTTCCGCGAGGTCGGAGCCGATGTCACTCTTGCGATAAGCTATGGTCGGAAAGAGCACCTTGGTGCCGAGTCAACCATAGAGAAGCAGGGTCGGACTCGCTTGTATCATGAGCCTCCACTGTCCAGGCTCCATGCGATTATGACGGAAGAGTTTCAGGGGAGTAACCCTCCCGATCTATTGATCGGAAATTCGCAGGCCTTTGAGGCCTCCGCTTTCGAATGGCCAACCTTCCTTGAGTTTGGTTATCCGAGCTATCGAACCAGCCAGGTCTTCGACGCTCCATTCCTCGGATTTCGGGGTGCGCTCTGGTTTCTTGGGGAGGTCGCCAATCGGATTGGTCTTCTTGAGACGATGGCACCGTTTCGTAAAAAACCTCAGACTGCACCTGAATTTGACGTTCGAGGGCTGCTGCGAAAACAGTCGTAGACCCCGGGCTATAGCTCATGACTTTTGTATATGAGCGTGCTACACCACGACCATGGTTGCAACCAATCAACAGACAGACACGGTAGCAAATACCCCTCGTGTCAGTGCCGTATTGGCCGCTTATAATGAGGCTCTATCGATTGATCAGGTCATTCACGCCGTACGTTCGGCGACACCAAATCTATGCGAAGTTCTGGTGGTTGATGACGGGTCGGTGGATGGGACGGCAGCCGTGGCCGAAGAGGCTGGTGCTCGAGTAATTCGCCATATCCGAAATGAGGGTAAAGGCGTGGCACTGCGCACAGGAATTCAAGAAGCCCAGGGCGAAGTGGTTCTGTTCATCGATGCTGACGGGCAAGACGATCCCAACGAGATCCCCAGATTGTTCGAGGCGTTGACTCCACAGACAGATCTGGTCATTGGCTCGCGCTTTCTTGGGCGATTTGAAAAGGGCGCTATCGGCCCTCTGAACTATATGGGCAATCGAACGATTACCTGGCTTTTTGACCGGATCTTCAAGGCCCGTCTTACGGATACGCAGGCTGGTTTTCGGGTGCTTCGAAAGGATGCTCTCGGCGCCGATCGATTACGATCGAAGACCTATGAGATTGAGACAGAGATGACCGCCCAGGTACTAGAGAATGGTGGGACAGTGGTTGAGGTTCCCGTCTCTCGTTATGCGCGAACGGCAGGAAAGACATCCTTTCAGCGAATCCCCCATGGGATGCGCATTGTGTGGACCATGGTTTCGATTCGAGCTCGAAACCTGGCCAAGAAAGAGGAGTGAGGGCCGTGCAGTTGTGGCGCTTGGAACCACTTGTTCGGCAGCAACATGAGGCCCATCAATTATGGGGACCGAAGCTCGACGACGCGGTAGCCTGGTTACAGAGCCCGGCTGTCCTTAAGGACGATGGGCCCGTCCTATCCTGGTCTAATGTGGACCATCCCGGCTACCCCTATCCGGAAGCGGCCGGTCTGTGGCTGGCGGCGTATCCATGGTTCCTCAGTTGGGGAACTCCGGATGCATTGCCCGCTCTGAACCAGCGGGCGGATCGAGTCGCTCAATGGCTTTGTGAGGAGCTCTCTCCAGTGGGCGGTGTGGGACGCGATGGATACGATTACGTCTTTGATACGGCCGTCGGCCTGGCGGGCCTGTTACGCTATTCTCAGGCGCGCCAACCCGCCGGCACCGTAGCCTCTCGTGTGAACGATGCCATCACAGCGTCCTACGGTTTTGTGCAAAGAGCCCTACAGGATCGGGTGGCGATGAGCCCAGAGGCTTCGTCGGATCGTTGGTCGCAACGGTTTGGCTCGCACCAGCTCAAATGCACATTGGCGTTAGAGCTATATGCCAATCGGATGGGTTCAATCCCGGAGAACCCGGCCTCATTGACGGAGCTGGCAAATGGGATCTCTTCGGTTATCACGGAGTCGGACCCCGTATATGTGCACGGACTTTGCTATGCCCTGGAAGGGTTGGCCGTTCGTACCATGCACCGCAATGGCTCGCAGGATAGTCGGATCTTCTCGCTCTTGGAACAGTTGGTGGCGATGCAGGATCCTACCGGTGGAATCGCCGCGTTCATTCACGAAGGGCGGGGGCTCGGACCGTGTCGCTCCGATGCGACGGCGCAGCTGATTCGCCTCTGGTGCCTGGTGGACCCGAACCGATACCAGGGGCCCATACGGTCTGCTCTTCAATTTCTGAAGGATATGCAAGCACCCTGTGGTGGTATTCGGTATGAGCCGGGCTCGAGCGATATCAACACCTGGTCGACCCTGTTCACGGTGCAAGCTGTAGATGCCTATGTTCGAGGCGGTCTTCGTCCATTGGAGCTTCTATGAGCAATATCCTTGTCGTATTTGGGACGCGTCCTGAGGCGATCAAGCTCTGGCCCGTCGTACACGCGCTTCGAGAGGATCCGGAGCTCAACGTGCGGGTCGTTCATACGGGCCAACATCGTGAGTTGACCAACGACGTGCTGCAAAGCGTGGGACTAGAGGTCGATCATTTTTTGCGGCATATGGAGGAGGAACAAGATCTCTCCAATCGGCTCAGCGCGATCCTGAGTTCTCTGAACAGTGCCTATGATGAGCTGGGCTGGGATGTGGATGCGGTTCTTGTGCAAGGCGACACCCTCTCGACCATGGCTGGTGCCTTCTTTGGGTTTTACCGGAGCCTGCCCGTTGTTCACGTAGAGGCGGGGCTTCGCACCCATTGTCTGGATGAGCCGTATCCAGAGGAGTTTCATCGCCAGACAATCGCGCAGATCGCCCAGCTTCATCTGGCGCCGACCGAGCAGGCGGCGACAAACCTGCGGGCCGAGTCGGTTCCCGACGACCAGATCGTGGTGACGGGTAATACGGGGGTTGATGCCCTCTGGAAGATGATGGCTCGTATTGAGGCTCCATCCTGGGGGGATGCGCTCCCCGAAGACTTTGGGGTTGTTACGATTCACCGGCGTGAACACCAGGGAATGCTCGCAACACAGATCGCCAATGGGATTGCTTGCGGGCAACGCACAATCGATCTGCCGTTGGTGGTCATTCTTCACCCCAACCCGGAGGTCTCAGGCTACCTTCAAGACGTCTTTGATCCCCTGGAAGGCATTCGGTGTGTAGAGCCCGTATCGTATCCACAGATGGTGTGGTTACAGAAGAAAGCCCGTCTTGTGATCACCGACTCTGGTGGACTGCAAGAGGAGTGCACCACATTGGGAACGCCTGTGGTTGTGGTTCGGAATTATACCGATCGACCCGAGGCGGTTGAGCACGGCCTGGCACAGGTATGTGGAACCCAGGTCGAACGAATTGCCCGCGGTATGCAGGATGTATTACAGAGCGCTCCGAAGGGTGATGTGAGCACAGTCTTCGGCGACGGTGGTGCCTCGGAACGTATCGTCACGTCCCTGAAAGAGCACCTCAATCGGTGGGCTGCCTCACAATAAAGGGCCCGATGGCCAGAATGTCGAGACGACTCTGTCGGAAGGCGTCGATGGCGTTCTCGGGCGTACAGACAATGGGCTCGGAGTGCATATTGAACGAGGTGTTTACCAGGCAGGGGATGCCGGTTCGTTCAAAGAAATGACGGATAATATCGTAGGTCCTTGCGTTGGCCTCTCTAGAGATAAACTGTGGACGGGCGGTACCGTCGATATGGACAACCCCAGGTGCCTTCTCCTGAAAGCCGGGTTGGGCGTCAAAGGTCATGGTCATATAGCGACCCGCCAGTATTCCTCCGTCGACCCGATGGAAACATGTGGCGGCTTCTTCCTCCAGGACCACGGGCGCAAAAGGCATGAATTCACTTCGCTGGAGTCGCTCGTTCAACCAATCGTTTACGGCCGGATCATCCGGGCGATAAAAAATCGACCGATTGCCCAGAGCGCGTAGGCCATATTCCATTCGACCATGGTAATGGCCAACGACCTTGCCGTCGCAGAGAACGTCTGCAATCGCCGCGGCCGGATCGTCGGGCCGCTCGAAGTCCAGCTCGGCTGCGTGTAATGCGGCAACGATCTCTTCTTCGCTGAACCCCGGACCCAGGTAGATATTGGGTAGAGGTTGGTTGGTGGCCAGACCCTGCTCTCCAAGATAGGCGAGGCCTGCCCCCATGCTGATCCCCTGATCGGTCATGGCTGGGTGCACATAGATGTTTTCCACCCCCTCCAGATCGAGAATCCGTTGGTTCAACACCACATTGGCGAAGGTTCCGCCGGCGAGCACGACGTTGGAATGCCCGGTCCGTTTGATGGCGTGTTCCACATAGGCGACCATCACATCTTCGAGTCGTTTTTGTGCGGCTGCGGCCACATCTCGTGGCTCGAGAGCAGCCAACTCTCGATACGGACCCTTTCGCTTTCGCCGAAGGAGTAGCTCGGGGAGATGAAACCGCTCTTTGGAGGGGTGGAGCTGAAAGAGTCGCTCCATATAGGGGTAGCCGGGCTCCGGATCGCCGTAGGAGGCGAGCCCGGTCACTTTGCCGGCCATGAGGTTATGGTAGCCCAGAAATTGGGCGACCTCTCCATAAAACTGACCGGGGGATTGATGAGCCGGTGAGCCATAGAGAAAGGAGCAACGCCCGTCTGCGCAGGAAAAGACCTTCGACGAGTAGCCATCGCCCATATTGTCGGAGGTGATGGCGACGGCGTTTTCCATGCCACTGGTCAGATAGGCGGAATAGGCGTGTGCCGTATGATGGTCCACAAAGGGGGCGAGCCTGGGGACTTTGCGTCGTAGAGGCTCCCGGCCGAGCCATTGGGCTATCCAGCCCAGGGGGCGAACCGACGCGAGGGCTCCCTGAAAATACAAGTATGCTTTATGGGCGAGACCAAAATAGTCATGGTCTCCATCCTGTACGAGGTTTGGTGTGAGCCGTGGCAGGAAATGGGTTTGGTTTCCGGCGACGACTACATCGACATCGTCGAGTTCAATACCGGCGAAGTCCAGACAAGCCTGGACCGCATGCTTCGGGAAACCAGCCGCGAAACGCACTCGCGTCAGGCGTTCCTCTGCCACCGCGAAGACCGGCGTACCATGGTGGAACAAGGTCGCGTTGGCATTTGAGTCCTCGTGGATGCTCAAGATCCATTCGTCGGGGCGCTTGGCTGTAACCATACTCGGTTCTCGGGACTCGTGTCGGGTAGGATGGGCTTCGAGCATAGGCAAGGTCGGTCGTGCTTGCAATCCCGGCCCAAAAGAACGCGCATTGATTGCTATCTCGCCCCTGCGCTACAGTGGTTGAGCATAGTGTGGAGCATTGTCTTGGAATCCGATCCTATCAGCGGCCAGGGGGCGTCCCGGTCATTCAACTACTGGTTGATGGCGGCGACGGCGCTGACTTTTGTGATGGCCCTCTTCCGATTTGATGGGCCAGCCAAAGGTTATTGGGACACCTACATAACGGCCCCCGCCATGTTTATGACGGGAAACCCTGCGACATTTGTACGGGATGGGCAGCCGCCCCAGACGGCCGAACTTCGAGGCGTTCTACCGGACGATCTGAAATCGGAGGCCTGCGGTAAGCCCTGCGCTCCGGACGAGAATTGCATCCGTAGCGGTGACGAAAACCGCTGCGCGCCTCGCGTGGCCGCGGGATGTGGCTGTAACGATGCTGTGGAGACCTGTGTTCAGATGGAGGGGCAGTCGCGCTGTGTGGCTCGCGCACCTCCGTCCTATGGGATCATTACAAAGGACCAGCGTGTGGGTGGGGGCATAACCGCGTCGGTCTTCTTTTTGTTCTTCGGGGTGTTGGGCTTCCGCATTCTATTCGCTCTCTGCCTGGCCTTGATTGTACCGCTGACAGTTCTGGTTATACGGCGCCTGGATGGAGTATCGGATTGGATAGGTCTCGCCGCTGGCCTGGCCCTGGCCTGGAATCCCTTCATGCTCAGTGTGGATCGGTTGAACGCCAACCTCTTTGTGGTTCCTTTGATCCTCATGCTGTTGGAGCTCTGTTTTCGGCCTCGTGTGCCCTGGATATGGGTTGGGGTTGTTCTGGGTTTGATCGCCGGGCTGCGCAATGCAGGGATCTGCTTTGTACCCGCCCTGTTCTATTGGGCGATGACGGTCGACTCCCCAACGGATTGGCGGGAACGGATCCGTCGCCTGGTATCGATCGCGTCGGGGACCTTGCTGCTATTGCTGCCGATCTTCGCCTGGAAGTTCTATGCCTATGGTGATCCCTTTATCCACCCAAGCCAGTATGCCCATTACCAGGGCTTTCGGCCGGAGTTTGCCCATAGCCTATTTGGTATCGATTTCCGTTTTAATGGCCTCTTCAACTGGCCTCTTCACGACAGCCTGGTTCGCACGCCGCACTTCGCTTTTCCCACCTATATGCTCTTTCCATTGGTGATTATACGTTCGTTCGGGATTGTGCTGACTGGCTTGATGATACTGGGGCTCGTGTCGCTCTGGCGCGATGACCGCAAACGTTGTGCGTTTCTTCTCCTCTGGATCGGGGTGGTCTACATTCTCTTCGGTCCGCAGGAGAATTGGGAGGAGGTAAAGATGACCTTCGCCCTTCTTATGTTTCCCATATGGACCATTTTTCTTGCCGTGGGGCTTCGATGGGCATGGCGCCCCTGGGATCGTAGACGAGTGATCGCGTTCGCGGTGACCTGTTGTAGCGTATTTGCTGTGGTCCGAGCTGCACGATATGTGCGGGTTCCGGCCGATCACCGTTGGTACCAACGCTTTCCGAACGCCGATATGGAACGTAATCCTGACGCCCATGCGGGTTTAGCGGCCAACAAAAGGAACGACGCCATATATTTCGAGAGTTACGAGACCCCTTCGGAGATCGCTCGTGAACGTCGCAAGCTGACGGCGGGCTATCTCTGGCCCGCTCCATATCTACCTTTATCCTGGGACCTGCGCCGAGAAGGCGGAGAGATGGGTTCCGAATATGGTCAGCGTTCGTTGGAGATTCTGGCAGTCTGGGATGATATCTACGACCAACGGGAAGACCCATGACCACGGCATCTCTTAAGATCACATTGATTCGAACGTCCTGTCTCCTCATACAGTACGATCGTTGGAATCTACTTACGGACCCATGGTTTGGTTCTTCGATGCGCGGGCTCCCCGTGTTTCGGAAACCAGGAGTCGCCCTCGCAGATCTACCACCGATCGATGTGGTCGTTGCGTCTCATCTTCACCGTGATCATTTCGATAGGGAGGCGGTTGCATCCCTGGCTACGGACGACACCGTGATCTTGGGGCCCTATGGAACGAAACGACACTGTCGGTCGATTCCAGGAGCCAATGTTCGGGAACTCGACCCCTGGGAGCGAACAGAAGTGGGCGAGCTCGGCTTTATGGCGACTCCAGCTCTACATACGGGACCGCCTCCACAGGAGATCAACTACATCCTGGAGCTTGGGCCCTGGCGGCTCTTCTTCGGCGGTGACGCGCGATTTAGCAGCGCGTTTTCTGAGATCGCTGCGCGCGTCGAATCGATCCATATCGCGCTATTACCGATTGGTGGGACCCTGATCTTTGGGCATCGAACCACCATGGGACCAGCCGATGCTGTCCGAGCTGCATCCGTCTTGCGGCCCGCTGTGGTCGTGCCCATTCATGAAGGCGGCGAGTGGATGAGCGTGCCCCCCGCGAGCTGGCATCCGGGGCGATTCACAGACTTTGCGGCGCTTTTGGAGCAATCCGATAGTGGGGCCGTGCCCGAAGTTCTAGAGCCGGGACAACCCTTCGAGTTCCAATGGAGTAGTATGGAATGACGGGTTTTATCCTTCTAGATGTTCTACTGTTTCTTTATGCGATCGTATTACCTGGATACGTGATCGTACGAGAGGTGTTGAAAGAGTCGGATACTCTCACCTGTTTGGTCCTGGGTACGACCCTGGCCGTATTCGCGATTCCCCTTCTTACCTTCGGTTTCGCGATGGTTTTTCGAACCAATATGCAGCTCTGGCTTTTCCTGGTGGTGGCGACTCTCGGATGGGGGGTTCCTCTGTTGATGCGTCGACTCGTTCTCAAGTCGAATGGTTCCGAGCCATAGAGGCCTTTTCGTTCTTGTCTGGGCTTGCTAGTCTATTCGAACTTCTGGAATCCTCCACGCTGGGCAGGGAGTTCATCGGTGAAGGTTCGTTCGACGTTTCGGGTGGTGAATACGGTCGGTAGTACCTGGTTTGTAAGACCTCGTACTCCCGGGCGGTTGGTTATGGCCGTCACGCGTCGCTGTAATCTTCGCTGTTCCATGTGCCACACCTATGATCTCGAACCCGGTGACGAGCTATCAGCGGATGAGATCGGCTCCTTATGTGCGACGATTCCAAATCTGACATGGCTGGATGTAACGGGTGGAGAGATCTTTCTGCGAAAGGATATAGCGGAGGTCTTTGACGCCATCCTGGCGAATAGTCCCCGCCTGGCCGTATTACACTTCCCGACCAACGGATGGTTTGGGGACCGGGTCCTGGAAGTGATCAAGCGTATCATCTCCCAGCGTCCAGACCTGGATGTTTTGATTACGGTAAGCCTGGATGGGCCCAAGTCTTTGCATGATCAGATCCGGGGCCAGGAGGGCTCGTTTCAACGTGCACTCGACACCTTCCAAAGGATACGGAATCTGGCGGGAGTCGAGGCGTATATTGGCACGACGGTTAGTCGTATGAATGAACAAGCCATGGACGCAATGGAGCAGGAATTACGTCGAGCGATTCCCGATTTCAACCAGCGACTCTGGCATAAGAATTGGTTGCAGATTTCAGAGCATTTCTTTGGCAACGCGAGTGATGTAGAGAGCCAGCCTGCCAACGGTGCGGCGCTCGCCGCGTCCCACCGAGCCAGTCGCGGTATTCCGCGAAGCGCTGTGGATCTGATGGAGTGGGCCTTTCTCGTGAACCTCGAGTCCTATCTTAAGGGTGATCGACTGGGCTTCTCCTGCCAGGCTCTCCATGGGTCGGCTTTCGTCTCGGCCGACGGTTTCCTATACCCCTGCCATGTATACGATCGTCCCCTGGGTAATCTTCGCGACTGGGATCTGAACCTTGCAGCGTTATGGTCTTCGGCAGAGGTCATCGAGGCACGGAAGGATGTGGAGGAGCTCGCCTGTGGCGGCTGCTTTACACCTTGTGAAGCCTATCCCGCCATCGCCGGCAGCCCGCTCAAAGCAGGGCTTCGCACTCTGCAGCGCGCCGTAACGAATGCGGCACGACGGGTTCGAATATGAGCTCTGAGTCGACAGTTTTCCGCAGGATCCTGGGAATCTGGGATGGCCACGACGCTGGTGCTGCCCTGGTGGAGGACGGTCGAGTTGTGGCTGCGGTATCCGAAGAGCGATTTACGCGGATCAAGCGACAAGGAGGCTTTCCTGTTCATTCTGTGGCCGAGGTCCTTCGACTCGGAGGATGCGGAGTATCGGATATAGAGGGGATCGCGGTAGCGGGGCAGCAAGGACGCCTTCCGGCCCGTGTATTTGATATGTCCTATCAGCGAATGGATCCGGGACAAGTAGACCCGTTATCGTCCGCATCACGGGCTTATGCGGGGTACCAGAATCATATCGCAGGTTTGCCAGTAATTCGCCGCCTGGAAGACTGGGGCTCCCAGTTCATGTTGAGTCGTCGATTGGCTCATTTAGGGTTCCAGAACGCACATCTTCAACTAATCGACCACCATATCGCCCACGCGGCCACGGCTATTGCGGCTCTTGAAACCAGTGCCCGCCCCGCCCTGGTTGTGACGATGGACGGGTATGGCGATGGACGATCGGTCACCGTATGGCGTTACGATACCGAAGGAGCCCATCTACTCTATGCGGCCGGAGCCAATGCGTCCTTTGCTTTATTATATGGGGCATTGACCCGACAGTTGGGATTTCGCGAAGGCGAAGAAGGAAAATTAACTGGCTTATCGGCACGTGCAACGGGACAGCGGAACCTCAACCTTCGGCCCTTTCTGAGTCAGGAAAAGGGAGCGTTACAACTGGACCGAACACGTGCCTTCGCGACCTTGAAGCGGGCCCATGATGATGGTGTTGCAGAGGCCGATCTGGCCCACGCTCTACAGAGCTCCCTGGAGGAGGCCGTGGTAGCCTTTATCAAGGTGTATCTACGGCGCACGGGCCTTCGTAATCTGGCGGTTTCTGGCGGATTGTTCGCCAACGTCGCATTGAATGGTCGTCTCGCTGCTCTCGATCTTGCTAGTTTTGCCGTGGCTCCAGCGATGACCGACCAGGGGCTCTGCGTGGGAGCGGCATTGCAGATGGCGGGCCAGACCCACGCATCACCGATGCCTCATATTCGATTGGGTAGCCCTATCGACGGGAACGAAGTCGATCCGGCCCAGATTGCACAATTACTGGCCAATGGCGACGTCATTGGGGTGGCTCGAGGCGCGATGGAGTTTGGTCCCAGAGCGCTGGGATGTCGCTCGATACTCTTTGATCCGCGCAACCCTGCTCTCGCCAAACGCCTGGGCGAGCGGCTTAAGCGGGAGTCCTTTATGCCCTTTGGTCCGATACTATGTGACCAGGATTATAACTCGATGTTTGACATCCCAAGGGCGCGGATTGATCGGTCTAGCCGGGAGATGACCCTTGCCATTCCCGTGTCTTCGGAGATGCAGGAGCTCGCACCAAGCGCCATTCATGTGGATGGTACCGCTCGGCCGCAGGTCGTCGACGAAAACGAGGATCCCTGGCTCCACGAAGTTCTAACGCACTTTCGAGGGCTTACTCGCTGCCCGATGTTGGTGAACACCAGCTTTAACCGTCATCGAGAGCCCATCGTACGAAGTGGGCGCGAAGCGTTGGATTCCGCATTGGCCATTGGTTTGGACGCAGTGGTTATCGGCGGCGAATTGCAAAGGTTCGAACAACCACCCATCGGCCACCAGGCGCAGGGGGCACAACTATAATGCAGTTCTGGTGGAACCTGTTGCCACTACCAGTCCAGGACATGGTGGCCATTATAGTCTATGTGTTGTTCCCAGGACTTCTATTAGCTCGACTCTTTGTGAAAGAAGCCAAGTTTGAGCATTGGTTCGCTTCTGTGACCTTGATTGGTTTGGTTGTGCCTGCGGTAACGACCTTCTCGGTGGCTCTGGTGACCAGGCGCCATGTGGACTGGGTGGTCTTGACCGGCTGTACGTTGATCATCGTGGCCCTCGCCATCGGCATCTTATTTCGTAGAGGGCGGCGTTGGATGCACTGGCGACTTCCCAAGCTCGATCGGCCGGGACGGTATGCGATGATTTTGATGGCGGTGACCCTGGTGGTCTATCTGGTCAACTACGATCGGCGCCATTTTGGATATGGCTGTGTCCACAGCGTGGTGATGATGTCGATGACGCCCGACGCCTATCCCACAGGAGATATGGCCCCCGTCCATGATGGGCCTCCCACCATGGACCTCATCGATAAACAGGGGGTTGGGCAGCGATACGGAACCACCGCGATGATTGCGCCCCATGTGAGCTATCTTGGGTTCTGGGGCTTTCGCTGGATCTACGCCGCTCTGGCAGCTATGGGGGCGCTACATGCCTTCCTCCTGGCCCTACAACTCGGTCGTGGTCGAATCTGGTTGGGGGTGGCTGGCTGGGCCTTTGCGACGTTCCATCCGCAGGTCGCCCGGATCACGCTTCTCGACGAGAATTTCATGTCCTTCCATTTGGGACTGGCAGCTCTATATCACCTCTTGCGGCAGCCCTCGTGCCCTGTTGTAGCCGGGGTAGGTGCTGGGGCGGCGATCGGCATCCGTCATATCAGTCTGGGCCTGATCCCTGCCGGCTGGATACTACTGTTTCGAAAGCGAGAGGATTGGAAGAAGGTAGCCGCGTATACGTTCACAGCTCTGATGATCAACACCCCTGTAATCCTTCATCATGAGGCGACGTACGGTACTGTATTTACTCACCCACATTTTGAAGATGAGAACCGGGCTGAAGATGAGCAGGGCTACCCCATTCGACTGGACTACAACCTTCTCGGCGTGGACTGGAAATACGCCGGTCTATTGAATTGGCCCATTCAATCGGAATTAACCCGGACGCCATACAACCCCCTACCGACACTGCTCTATCATCCTGTGAATCTTGTGGATCACCAGGGGGTTCTGGTCACCGCATTGGTTCTACTTGGGGTGTGGATGTTGGTGCGATTACGAAGACGCCTTTTCTGGGCCCTGGCCATGTGGGTTGTACCGCCCCTGCTTCTTCTGGCGGTTCTCGAAAATTGGATGGACCCAGTAAAGATGGGGCTCTATGTCACCCTTTTCCCGGGCCTTTTACTGTGTTTTGTTCTTGGACTATCCGAGGCCCGAAGACGATGGGTTACGGTACTTGTTTTGTCGGTTGTGACCCTGATCTCGGTCAAGTGGGCTGCGTCCGTTCGCGTTCCACCGGACCCCAACTTCAAGACGCTCTTTCCTGATATTCGTGCTGAGCACCCCGACTATTTTGCGTGGTCTCGTCGTGGTGTAGGGGTAGGCAACCTATTCCCTGATTTCTCACGAATTGAGGGATACGGCTCGTTCCAAACCTTCGACCGTATCGGAGATGTCTTCGATGAGCTTGGCGATAGGCGCTTTGTACGACCAGCGCCCAAAGGGAAGGTCGGCTCCGAAGGTGTGACTGTAAAGCTTGCGATGGAGACTCCCTGGGTAGGCCGGAGAGATTTTCTGTCCTCTGCCACTTCTGCCGACGATGTGATTGATTTAATGACTCCTGGTGCAGCCTACGAGATTGATGGCTGGTCCCTGGGCTGGAGTGATCTGCCCGCGAGCTTACGTATGGTGCATCACGAGAATGGAGTGATTGGAATCTTCCTTCGATTCCATGAGCAACCCTTTGGAGATTTCCGGACCGCTCATTTCGACCAGGCCCCCGCCGTACGGCCCGAACGCATCGAATTGGCCGTACCAAAGACCGGTTCACTGCATCTAAGGATCCCACTTGGTGCTCGCATTCGACTTGTGGAGACCGTCAATATGCACGATGGCTTATTTCTGGTCTGGAAGGGCCGAGCCTCGGCACGTGCCGTTCGTCTTTACCCGGGTCGTCGAATGTTTCATAACTGAGCACAAAGGGAGTTTCGGTTGCTAACTGGGTTGGGAAATCTCGTATATGTGCTGGGGAGCTGGGTTCTTTGTTTCCTGCTACCAGGGTGTCTACTGGCCAGCTTGGCAACCCGACGCTTTACGAACGCTTCGATCACCGCATCTCTCGCCCTCTGTTGGGGGTTTTCCCTCTTCTTTATTCCAGCGGTCCTATTCGCGGTTGCAGCGGCTGTACAGCTCCCGATCACCTATGGTTTTACCCTCGGATTGACCGCGCTCTGGCTGGGTCTGGGTTACCGTCATCTATCGTCGGTGGCGGCGTTCATGAAACGACTGTTGGAGTCTTCTCGGTGGCGGGAGATGGCGTCCGAACATCGTTGGTTGCTGGCTCTGGTGACCGTCGCCTTTTTGTACCAGTTGCTCTTTTTCGACACGGGTTTTCATTATCTATGCACCTACAAACCGGTGGCCATCGCCTCTGGTTATGGCGAGATGGTTGGGCATACGGGTGCCAACACGAACTTCTGGTATGAAGGCCACCAGCGATGGGGGGTGTCCGCCCTTCTGTCACCAGCCTATTCCCTGTTCGGCTATATTGGTCTACGCATCTTCTGGGGCGATCTCTTTGCCTTCATTCCGTTGGCCGCCTGGGTTGTCGCGAGGCGTACCGGGTTGTCTCGATCAGGAGCATTGGCGACGAGCGCAATCGCAGCGCTGCTCCCCTGGGTGGCCGGTGCGGCCGATCAGAATCGGGTTGTATTAGCGCTAACCTTCTTTGTGGCGTTAATCCTGGTTCTGAAGGACTGGGCACCTCTGTTCTTTGGCTTTGCCCTGGGTCTTTTATTGGCGGCGGAGCCGGTAGCCATTCTAGGGGTCATCGTGTTTGGGCTGGCTTTACGAAGGCGATTGGAATGGACCGGCAGCGATCTTCTGTATTTTCTAGCCGGTGTGACTCTGGGGCTGGGGCCAGCCTTATTACGCTATAAGCTCGCGTATGGATCGTTCTTTTTCCATGAGCACTTCACCTATGTCCCCGCGGTCCCCTACGAGATAATGGGCATGACAGTGTCCTTTCCCGGCTTTCTGAATTGGCCTCTGGCAGATGAGTTGTTGCGGTCACCGTTCAATGCGTTGCCCAATCTGGCCATTGTTCCATTGATGCTTCTGCGGCAGTTTGGGTTGATCGCATTTGTCGTCGTCTGTTTTGGGGCTGTAGATGGATTCCGTAAGCGCAAGCTCTGGGCGATTACATGGGCCTATGCGATCCCCATTCTTATCTTTCTCAGCTTGAACGAAAACTGGGTGGAGCGGGACAAATGGGATATCGCGATCATGGCTTTTCTTCCCATGTATCTGGCCTTTGGTGCTGGCTTTGAATGGCTCTATAGTCAAGGGAAGAAAGCCATTGTGTTCCTGGCGCTGGGAGTGGGGATAAGCTTTGGTATGCACCAGGCATTAAACAGCCTCGATGCGCAGGCCGATACCCGGATGTGGGCTTCCTATGAACGTCTTGCGGACCGCCTGGAAGCGGAAGAGAAGCCCTCGAGCTGGGCGCGACTACCGGCCGAAGATACGGCGTATCTCGAAGTGGAGAGGCAGTACTTTCAAGAGGTGCATCTATTGCCGGGGATCCATCGTGAGATTGGAACACGGCACCGGGCCAATTTATCGCCCCATGATTTGATCAGTCGGATACGACTCCTGCGAAAGGAGCTGGGTTCGCTCTACTATAATCTGGCCGCTAAAACCTCCTCGACGAGTCTACAACCGTCCGATGCCGTCGGTGCTATTCGTTGGAATCTCCAATACGCGCCCACGCAGGGGTTGTTGCCGGATGGGTTGAGCCAGCTACCCATTGGAGTCTGTGCGGAAGGGGAAAAAGGCGTTGTGATCGCGGATGCCAGTCCACATTTCTTCACAGTAGAATGGAGCGATCAGCCGATCTCCGTCATGTTTCAGTCGGATCCACTCCGAAACCTTTCGGCCATTATCGTGCAACGACGAACCAAGATGAAGGTTCCATCGCAGGTCGAGAAAGCCCAATGCCTACAGTTTCCTGTGGTGCGTGGGCATACGGTTCTTTTTGTTGATCAGATCTCGATTGAGCCAAGTCGCGCGTATTCGTATCGGGTTGTCCAACACGATCCCGAAACTCTGGATCTACGCTTACTGACACGTTGAGGTATACGGTATTGGCGCATCACGGATCCACGTCATATGATTTGGGGCATGGTTGTCACCAAGACTGCAATGGGGTGGTAGTGCCCTTTTCATGGAACCGATGAGAAAATGACCAATTCGGACAGCAAGCCGACCTATATTCTGGGTATTTCGGCCTTCTATCATGACGCAGCAGCTGCATTGTTGCGGGATGGTGTCGTGGTCGCGGCGGCGCAGGAGGAACGCTTTAGCCGATGCAAGGGGGACGCTTCCTTTCCTCATGAGGCGATTGCCTACTGCCTGGGTGCAGCTCAGATCGATGTGGATATGGTGGACCATGTGGTTTTCTACGAGAAACCGTGGCTTCATTTTGAGCGTCTTCTGGAGACCCATTTGTGCTCGGCTCCCTTGGGGTACCGTGCATTTCTTACCGCCATGCCCTCATGGCTGACAAAGAAGCTATTTCTACGACGCGCCATACGGCGTGAACTGAAAAGTCGGGTTCCCATCCTCTTTTGTGAACANCATGANAGCCATATGGCAGCNGCGTTCTANCCNTCNCCNTTTGAAGAGGCTGCGATCTTAACCGTCGATGGNGTNGGGGAATGGGCGACNACNTCGTATGGACAAGGGCAAGGGGCTGCGTTCCAGGTGCTCGGGGAGCTTCACTTTCCGCATTCGGTAGGGCTTCTCTATTCTGCGTTCACCGCCTAC
Organism: Myxococcales bacterium; assembly: GCA_002728755.1. Classification (GTDB taxonomy): domain Bacteria; phylum Myxococcota_A; class UBA9042; order UBA3505; family UBA3505; genus UBA3505. The sequence continues at coordinate 5,353 of PBVT01000023.1, read as the reverse complement.
CTTGGTTTTCGGGTAAACAACGGCGAATACAAGGTCATGGGATTGGCCCCATACGGTGAGCCGGTCTATGTGGATCGCATCCTGGAAGAGTTGGTCGACCTTCGCCCAGACGGCTCGTTCCGGCTCAATATGCGCTATTTCGACTATATGCGGAATCTTCGAATGACCAACCGCCATTTTGAAGAACTCTTCGATGGTCCCACTCGGGTCCCAGAGAGTGAGATTACCCAACGGCATATGAATATAGCGCGCTCTCTTCAGGTTGTGACCGAGGAGATCCTGTTACGAATGGTTCGTCATGTTCATGAGCAGACGAACCAGCGGCGCCTTGTGCTGGGCGGAGGTGTCGCTCTGAATTGTGTGGCGAACGGACGGATTCTAAGAGAGGGCCCGTTTGAGGAGATCTGGATTCAGCCAGCCGCCGGTGATTCCGGATCGGCCCTTGGTGCCGCACTGGCTGTCTGGCATCGATATCTAGAACAGCCACGACAGGTGGACGAGGCGATGGATAGCCAGCATGGATCCCTGTTGGGGCCGTCTTTCTCTGTAGAGGAGATACGCGATTTTCTCGATGGCGAGTCCGTGTCCTATGAAGAATCGGTCGCTGCAGATTTGCCCGGGGTCGTGGCCGAACATATCGCCGAAGGGCGTGTCGTAGGCTTTTTTCAGGGCCGTATGGAGTTCGGCCCCAGGGCTCTTGGCTGTCGTTCGATTCTCGCCGATGCGCGGAATTCAGAGATGCAGCGCACACTCAATATGAAGATAAAGAAGCGCGAGTCCTTTCGACCCTTCGCACCAGCCGTACTACGAGACAAAGTCTCCGAGTGGTTCGACCTGGATACCGCCTCACCCTATATGCTGCTCGTCACCAATGTGGCGGACGAGCAGAAGACACCGGCCGAAAGCCCGGAAGCGGAGGGGTTTGCTCGGCTTCAGGTTTCTCGTTCAACTATACCGGCCGTGACCCATGTGGATGGCTCTGCTCGTATTCAGACCGTGGAGAGAGACACCAACCCGCTGTTTTTCGATGTTCTCGAAGCCTTTCAGGCGCGAACCGGATGCGGTGTTCTGGTGAACACCTCGTTCAATGTTCGTGGCGAGCCCATCGTATGTACACCGAGCGAGGCATATAGCTGCTTTATGACAACAGCAATGGACGTTCTGGTTATGGAGAATTTTGTGGTTCAAAAGTCCGCGCAGGTGGGCTCATGACCACCAACAACCCGAACGATCTGACGATGGCGCAGGTACGCGGTTTTGGCATTGTTATGGCGGTCGTGTTCTCCGCGATCGCCTGTTTTGGTGTGTGGCGCGATTCGTTTGTGTGGACCGATCTTCGATTGGTACTTCTGGGGTGCGCGGGAGTCTTTCTGTTGTTCGCCCTGGTTCGACCACAACTTCTAGCTCGTCCAGCCCGAGCCTGGTTGGCCTTTGGGGAAGTTCTGGGAAGCATCGTTACGGGCATTCTATTGACTGTGTTCTTCTTTAGTCTTTTTACGGCGGTGAGCCTACTGAGGCGCCTGTTCGATAAGGACAGTATGGGTCTGAAATGGGAACGTAAGAAGGACTCGTATTGGCGCAAACGTGGGTCCGATAACCGGGGTAGAGAGCGCTATAAACATATGTTCTAGGGACATTGACAATCCAACCCAGCCTATCAATGATGCCGTAATGACCGATTCGTCCTCCAGACCGAATGCCAGCCCTGTAGAAAAAGGGCGTTTTTCTCGGATTGCCCGACGGGTGGGGACGGGTACTGTGATTCTTATGATCTCCCTGGTGATGTTGGAGATCATGCTGCGAATTTGGATTGCGTTGCACCCAGTGCCTCGGCATACACCTCCCGACCTTACCAATATGTCTGCAGACCGTATTCTGTGTGTAGGGGATTCGTTCACCTATGGAATCGGGTCCAGGAAACCGGTCGAGGATTCCTATCCGGCACAGCTACAATTGGCTCTGGGCCCCGATGTAACCGTGATTAACGAGGGGTGGCCAGGAGCCAATTCTTCAATGGTCCGCGCCTATCTACCGAAATGGCTCAACGCGTACCGTCCTCGTATTGTTCTGGCTCTTGTGGGGGTCAACAACAACTACAACCCTCTAGGCGCCAGCTATGACGAGCTGAAGAAAGAAGGCCTGATCCAGCCAAGTGAGACCGCCTCGTTCAAAAGAAGAATACATCGCGTAATGTGGAATTCGGTTGTGTACCGATGGATGTATTGGACGACGCAGGGGACAGGCGCGCGAGGTTCGGGGGATTCTCCAGCTGCCATGAAGTATCTGGAACACCATCAAAATCTCAGTGAAGTGGGCGCCGACGGCGATGTGTACCATGCCCGAAGTTACGATGCGTGGAACCGTAATCGAGGAGTGCACTCCAGCGAGAACAAGGCAATTCGGCCCTACCTGGAACAATCACGGCAAGCCTTTGAGAGCGATGATCTTGATTTCGCGTTGATCGCTCTGAATGAGGCGTTCTCGCGAGTGCGAGGGATTGAGGATTTCTCAGAGGATGTACTGAACCTCATACGTCGGGCCCGAGCCAAGGCGAGCGCGGAGCGATACGAGGAGTTATTGGAGACGCTGAAGGGTCGTCTGGACCCGGAGAGCTACCGACTCTGCACCGAAGCTCCTTTCTTTCTGGCCGAGAACCGCGATCTGGGGAGCAAAATGCTCTGGTACGATCTCGAAAAGATGCAGAAAATTGTTCGAGAACAGGGGGCGGAATTGGTGCTTCTCACCTACCCGTCAGCAGCCTACCGAGAGCTTCACCTCCGTTTTGCGGAGGAGAAAGGTGCGCCCATATTAGACACGACCTTCGACCCCGGTTGGCCGGACTATGATAGGCTGTTCAAAGAGCCCAATGGCCACTTGAACGCGGTAGGTTATAAGCGGTTGGCTTATCAATTACTGCTCGACGCCAGACGCCAGGGGTTTCTGAAACCGCTCAAAGAAGATAGGATAGATACCGATTCCCATGATCTACCTGGACTATAACGCTAGTGCGCCTCTACATGAGGCGGCCTACGAGGCTATGCAGCCATTTCTGGGGGAGCGTTCGGCGAACGCCAGCAGTCTTCACCGACTGGGCCGAGAGGCGCGCGATGCGGTCGAACAGGCACGGGAATATGTCGGCGCCCTGATGGGCGCTGGTAGTCCGGAGAATGTGTTCTTTACGTCGGGCGGAACCGAGAGTGACGTCTGGGCATTGCGCGGAGTATTTGAGCAGAAATCCAATACCGAGAGGAACTCACTGCTTGTCAGTACCGTGGAGCATCCGGCCGTTTTAGATACGGCCGCCTATCTCTCGAAACACGGCGTTGATGTGCAGTATATCGAAGTGGACAGCACGGGTTGTCTCTATCGTCTGCCGGTGACGAAAAAGACGCGACTCGTGTCGGTTATGGCAGCGAATAACGAAACGGGTAACCTCTATAATCTCAAGTCAATGGCCCTATGGGCCCAACGGGAAGGAGCCCTCATTCATACAGATGCGGTGCAGGCCCTGGGTAAGATACCGGTGAATGTGAACCAGTGGGGTGTGGATTTCTGCTCTGTATCCGCCCATAAGATAGGTGGCCCCCAGGGAGTGGGTGCTTTGTATGTTCACCCGGACACGTCGATTGGCCCTCTGATTACAGGTGGTGGACAGGAACGTGGACACCGTAGCGGCACCTTGAATGTTGCCGGTATCGTTGGCTTTGGAGCTGTTGCTAAGGCGATAGCTGGGAAGATTGATGAACGCAGTCGTCGAATGGCGGCCCTACGAGATCGACTGGAATCGCAGATACTCACGGCGTTGAAAACAGTGCATGTTCTGGGTGATCTCGAACACCGTTTGCCCAATACCACTCTCCTTACGGTACCTGGCATCAAGGGAGAAGCGATTGTTCTGGAGATGGATGCAGTCGGAGTCGCAATTTCAACGGGCGCGGCGTGCTCTTCTGGTAGTGGAGAGCCGTCGTCGGTGCTTACTGCTATGCGATTAGCCAACCCCAAGATTCAGGGAGCGATCCGATTCAGCGTAGGGGTTGAAAACACGGAAGAAGAGATGGATCAGGCAGCCAACGCTTTTATCCAATGTGTGGAGCGACTCCTTACGGTGGCTGGGCAGATAGAGAATGTATAATCGCCGGACAATGGACCATTTCCTCAACCCGAGGAATGTGGGGAGCGTCGATGGGCCTACTGGAATGGCCGAGAACGAAGACTGTGGTGATGTCGCTACCATCAGTCTTCGGGTCGACGGGGAACAGATCGTGGAAGCCCGCTTTCAGACGACGGGCTGTTCCGGTGCCATCGCTTGTTGTTCGGCCGTCACCGAGCTGCTCACCGGGAGCGCTCTGCAGGTGGCGTCAGAGCTTACGGCCGAAGATGTTATCGATTATCTGGACGGGCTGCCCACGGACAAAAGAGGGTGCGCCAAGATGGCTGCTATGGCTGGTTTGAAGGCCGTTCGAGATGCTCTTGGGGCGGGAGACTAGACCCATGGGGGATGCCGAACTCGTAATTGTGGGGGCCGGTCCCGCCGGTCTTTGCGCTGCCTGGGAGGGGCGTAAGCGGGGATGGGAGCCCATAATCCTCGAACGTAGGAGTGTTGTGGGTGGAGCCTGGGCTGAGATGCCGCCAAAAATGCGCTGCCTTTCCCCTCGAAAATATGACCGGATGCCAGATGGTTCGGTCTCTTCCGGTGATGGCAATCGGGCCACTGTCGCAGAGATATTGACCATGATTGAGGCCTTTGCGGCCAAAAACCAGTTTCGGATCTGTATGGAGAGTTCGGCTCAGGCTGTTTCGGTACAAAATGGGATGTTCGAGATCGAGACGACTCGTCAGCTGCTCCGTACGCCACGCCTTATTATCGCGACAGGCGAGTACTCACGACCCAGAGTGCCATCCGTCCCAGGCGATTTTGATGGGCCCACAGAGCATACCCGAACCTTTGATCCCAATACGGTCACGGCGTCGGAACGGGTCGCTGTAATCGGGGCTGGGAACTCGGGGGCCGAGGCCGTGCTCGCGATTCTGGCGCGAGGTGGTCAGGTTGTTCTCTCGACCCGATACCCCCTCGCGGGGCCTCCCATCGACTTTTCAGAGACTGTGTTGGCGCCTCTTGCCGCCTGGTACGCGGGACTACCTGTTCGTTGGTTACCAGGACGTGGCGGTTGTCAGGTCAAGACGCCTCTGGTGTATGGGGAATTAAAGCGAGGAGTACAGGCGGGACAGATCGAGCTCGTCGGTGCTTTGGGCGAATTACAGGCCCGGGGTTTTCGGACTTCTTCTGGCCAGGACGTCGATGTCGATCGGATCGTTTGGGCCACTGGCTATCGGCGGGAAACAACGTGGCTTT
>PBVT01000022.1 GCA_002728755.1 Myxococcales bacterium | reverse complement strand
TGCGAAGTGGCAGGGACCATCGGTGGTGTAAACTTCCACGTCTCCCCTCGCGAGTACCAGAAGATGATGTCGTGTTTATGCGGATAGCAACGTGAGCTGGAACCACCCAGGCCGTACCGCCAGATGATCTCGTTTCGAAAACCGGCATAGGTTCCTCCAGGGCGACGAGCCCCTCTACCAAAGAGCTCATCACACATAAGCGCGAGATTCGGGCTGGCCCGGTAATCACAATGAAGAAACAGACTTCCATCGGGTTTCAGCAATCGATGAAGACGAATAAGCCGTTCGCGCATAAACGCCAGATAATCTGTCAGATCCCCATCCCAGATATCACCATAGGCGATATCCTCAGAGCGGTTGGCACTTCGATTGACGTACTTCCGATCAACGCCGGTAGCGAAGGGAGGATCTATATAGATTAAATCGACGGTCCCCTCGTGGCTATTCACCAACTGATCGAGAACACGCAGATTATCCCCTAAAAAGAGCCGATGTTCGCCATCCTTAACAGACGGCATCGCAGTCGGAGGCCATATTTCATACGCCAACATAAAGGGTCCGAGTCAAAGTACCAGAGGGAAAAGCCGAGCTGGATTCTCGCGCGTTTCGGGCCAGCGGTCTACTGGATTTGGGAGAGCCATTCGTGCACGTACCAGATACAGACCATCCGGCGGAGCTGTCTGCCCTGCATCGGCGCGTCGCCCCGGTGCGAGTAGAGCCGGCATAGATGCTGGGTCCAACTGACCATTGGCCATTCCAACCAGAGTCCCCACCATGATTCGCACCTGGTATCGCACAAAGGCATCACCCGCGAATTCGAAACATACAAGTTCCGAAGAGTGCTCATGGCGCGATGCTTTGGCCATGGTAATACGTCGTACTGGGCTCTTGGCCTGACAGCCTTGAGCCCGAAATGCCGAGAAATCATGCTCTCCAATCAGCGCAGTCAATGCTGGTTGAAGTGCAGGTAGATCGAGGCTTCCGCGGACCTGCCAGCAACCGTTTACCAACATCGGGTTCGACAGTGCGTGATTCCAGACCAGATATCGATAGATTTTCCCCCGGCTCTGTCTGCGCGGCTCCATCGGCTCTGCCAACTCACAGGCCGACAAGACTCGTATATCACTGGGAAGGTGGGTGTTGGTTCCCAGAACCAGACCTCGCAGATCAATATCCCGCGGTGTCTCCAGATAGACAGGAAGATCCAGAGCATGGACCCCGGCGTCCGTTCGACTACTCGTTCGAACCGTGACCCGATGGGTAAGGACCTTGGCCAACGCGTCTTCCAAAACTCCGGCGATCGTATGCATCCCCTCTTGCACCTGAAAGCCGTGGTATCCATGGCCACGGTAGCAGATACGAAGAAGAATGGGCCGGCTACTCTCTGTCATATTTTTCTGATCCAAGACGACTAATAATCGAAGCCCAGACCAAAAGAGACCATCTGATCGGACAGGATAAAGGACGCATCACTTCCATAATCATCAAGGTGGAGGTCGGTCCATTCGACGAAAAGATAGGAGTCATTGAAACCCATATCCTCATCAAATCCATCCGCCATATCCTGCGCAAAAGCGTCGAGAAGAAGTCGAACGCCAAAACTCACATGCAGACCATGGGTAGCTCCCACACCTTCCGATTCGGTCCCGTCTTCCGCTTCATGGTCCGATACCTCATCCAAGCCATCGGTAATCCACCAGATCGTATAATCCACCCCAACGCGAACATAGGGCACCAGAGGCACATGTGCTCGTCGCGATAGCTGATCGAACTGATACACCAGGCTTATGCTGAGAGGGATAAAATGCATCTTCGTCGCATCCGAACTTTTTTCGCCGGTCTCCGTCTCCACCCCAAAACCGGTAGCCCGCCCATATCCGATCTCGCCGGTCAGAAAGAGGCGGCCAAATTCACCGAATAAAAGTCGTCCAGCCTCCAGGCGATGGACCCATACTCTTTGGCTATCAAAGAGGGATTCGTACGGCCCCGCCACATCCGCAGCAAATTCTGCATCAATGTCCGGAACATATGGCCCAAAGCGGAGGTTCATCGTTCCTGTTACAGGGCTTGACGGCCGCTCTGCCTGCGCCTCGTCGACAACAACACCGCTAATCGTAAAGGCCAGAAGAACCACCAGAAAACGTGACCGCCAACGCAACAGCGCCCCCATGCATAGGGCGAGGCCTAACAAAAGGAATAACGGTGTCGCACGACCCGTCCAGCCGATCGCACAGAAGCCACCTTCTTCGCGCCCACCTTGTCCCTTATAATGCTCAAAGAAATCATCGACGGGCACCGGAGTCTCCGTTACGGCCTCCGACAAATCCGATTCATTATCTACGCTATCGATAGCCACCACGCGAAAGGTGTATTCGGTATCGTTATCCAGATCAGCAACCTGGATATCCAGAGTGGCTACCGTGTCGGTTTCAAAGACACTCTCTTTATCACCTTCATCAAAGTCGGCAGTGCTGTAGTAGACCTTATAGCGAATATCAGCCTCGGTGCTGTTATCATCATCGGTCCAACTGACCGTTACATTCCCTTCACCGGCCTCTGCTACGGGGCTGGTGGGCGCCGCTGGCGCGTCATAATCATAGTCGAATGGGATCTCCTGCGATTGCAGACTTCCTCCATCGTCGCCCTGTTGAATGAGGAAATATACCGTGTTCGTCCCAGCATCTCCCAATAGAGAGGAGCAGGAAGACTCGGTCTCGTCTTCAAAGGATAACGTCCCAATGAGGTGACGCATATTCACGTCAAAATCGATTCCCGATACTGAATCCAGGGCCGTCTTATCCTGCACATATACACATGTCGCCGTGGGATCCGCTGTGATGCTCGTATTATCACAGCTTGAGCCTACCTTTACGGCATAGTACCAGTCCTCTCCAAAGGGGGCGGTCAAGCTCACAGTAAAGCGGACGGTGTAGGCGTCGGGCAACTCGATCGTCGTGGTTGTATCCGTGGTGGCATCCGTCGTGGTGTCGTCCACTGTGCCAGTATCGTCCACGTCGGATTCTGAACCGGCATCATCGATATCCGACGCGACATCTTCTGCGACATCTTCCGCCACATCGTCGGAACCACCATCTGCGACATCGTCCGTCGAACCGGCATCACCTGTATCCGTGGTATTACCGGTATCTTCGTCCGACTCCAGGGCAGAGCTTGTAGTACCAGTATCCTCCGACGCGCTGCTCTCTCCGTTGTAGAGATAGCAATCTTCGATATTGATCTCATGCGTCTCCGCAGAGGAACTCGCACCGAAGCGATCATCAAGGCTGACAGCATCAAAGGTTTCAATCGTATTCACGATAAAACCCGTAATATCGGCCACTGCTACTCCTGGTGCCAGAAGCAACGCCATTGTGCACACGAGAATTCGGCGTACAGACATGGTGGGCATCCTTTCTTTCAGTCCGTTTGGTATACGACGCGCCAGAAAAACTGGCTGACCGTATTCCTATAGCAAGGGTCGGGCCACCTCGCGAGTCCTTCGTACCCCATTTACCCAATTCTGAAGAAAACGACATCCTCCGAACCGAAATTAACAAATAAAACCAGACAGTTGCGCGTGCTGAAAAAAAACGCGTCAAGATTCCAAGCGTCGATTCGAAGAAAGGGTATCGCTACCGTTCACCGTCAGCGTGTCGCATCAAACAGGAAAACCGAGACAAAGTGTCAAACGGTTCAACACCGCAATTTCTCCCAAGGAGGCTGGCGATTGGCTCCATCGGAGACGTCTGATAGGCTGAGTTCAGAGCAGCTCCCATCATGAATCATCAAACAAAACCGCCCCATGAACGTTCCGTCTTTCAGGCCCTTGAACAAGCCTGGAAAGAACAGTTGCATATGGTGCCTTGTGTATTGAGTCTACGTAGCCTCCCCGATCCCAGCTGGCCCTTTCTGGTCAGTGGAGGGTTGAACGGCTTTGTTCAGTACCTGGAAGGATATCGTATGCCGGCTGCTCAGATTGGAAGGATGCGGCAGGAAATGGACCTGGATCCTGCCTTTCTCGAGGTCGTGCGAGAATGCAGAGGAGAGGTCAACGTCCTTGGTATTGCGGAAGGCGAGCTTTTTGGTACAGGCCTACCTGTACTTGAACTGCACGGTACAGTGCTGGACTGCATGGTCCTTCGAACAAAGGCTGATCAAATGGTCCGCCTGGGTATCACAACAGCAACGGCAACAAGCCTCCTGCGTATACACTACCCGGACAAAGATTTTACCTACTCGACCGTTACCACTCCTACCAACGAGGAGCGGCGAGTACAGGAATCGGCAGCTCGCGTCGCGGCCTGGACAGAGCCTACGCCAGACACGGAATCATCAGCCCTCGTCTGGAAGAACCCGCGTATCGCTCCGACTCTTCCAGATGCCCAGGACGGACGCATTGCCCTGGACCTCAATACATTGGTTAGTGCTGGCCCTACCCTGGAATGGCAGCTCTGGAGTACCCCCCAATGCTCTGCCCCCTGGTGTTCGAGCACGGCTATGTCCATTAGCTCGGGGCCTACACATGTGTATCGAACACTGAACGATGATGGCATGTATATCGTGGACAAAATCGTCCCACGTGGCACGCCAATCGCCGAGGGCTCTCGCTCGATACTTCAACGTTTTGCAGATCGAGGGCGCCCGTGCCGACCTCTCCCCGACACGGCTCGCAGCCGTATCATGGGGGATCGTTCACGCGAAGAAATCGGTGATCTCCAGTCGTTGGTGAACGGAAATAGAGTGCTATCGGTTCAAGAGATAGCTATCAGTGCATCGTAAGTCGATTCGAAAAGAGCTTCGTTACTTGGAGAAGGCCTTTACGTATTTCGCGACTGTGTCGATCTCTTCCGCACTCATTCGCTTGCTGAATCCAGGCATAGCCTTACCAGACTTCGTCTCGGTCTTTTTCATCCCCTCGGCAATGACCTTCTTGATCTTGTCGAGTGAATGACGGCTTTGCCAGTCGGCATTGGTAAAATCAGGGGTTTGCTTCTTGGCTTTACCCTTACCGTCTTTCGAATGACAACCCTGACATTTCTTATAAAGCTTTGCTCCATCGGCAGAAAAAGCAGTTCCCGCAAAGAACATAGAACCTGCGAGAAATCCTACGATTGTCAGGAGCGTCCAGATTTTCCTCATCTCATACCTCCAATGAACACGGAATATAAGTACAACGACTGACTACCTAGATCTATTCAAATCAAACGTCGCGCGACTCGTCAAAGGAAGACCCGAGTCTACCATCAAGTAGACGGACTGGCTACCAGAGGAAACGCCACTAATTCGCCCTGAATACGCTCCTCACCGATTTGGCAGAACACAACAGTGCCCGGTTCAGCACAGGTATGATGCACAACGGCCAGCCCGGCCGCCTTGCCGAGGCGCGGTGAAAGAACCGATGTCGTAAGAATCCCCGGCTTGCCACTCTCGAACTCCAACTTTGTTCCAGCTTCAGGGGCCTGATCTGACGATTCAAAAACAACACCACATAGAAGTCGGTTGGGGTGGCCACGGTAGGTAGCCATGGCGATGACCTCCTGCCCGACATAACAACCCTTCAGATACGAAACCGTATCCGTCATCCCCACCTCGATTGGCATACGATCCGCGGTGGCCTCATAACCAAATAATGGATAGCCGGACTCCACTCTCAGAATATCGTAGAGATCGGTGCCCGCTGCTTGAGCCCCCTTCTCCACCAGCGCTTCGGTAACCGCCGCCATGGATTCATTGGGAACAACGAGTACCCGCGTGGGTACACCCAGCTCCGGGCCTGGACCATGGTCGATTGCTACACCAGCCAGTTCGAGAGAACCCAACTCTGGCGCTGACGCGTCCGATTCCAATACCTGTTCCAATGTCGCACCAGCCAATACCAGACAGGAGCAGGTGGGGCTCTTCCAATCCAGCTCGATCCGCTCTGCAACACGATGGGCAAAGATATGTTCCGCGAGAGGAGCTCCCGATTCTGGCGGACCAATCAAGAGATAGGATGCATCGCTCGTACGCCAGACACGAAAATCCGATATAAGGCGACCATAGCGGTTGACTGCGCTCGACCAGGTGGCTCGGCCAACAGGTAGCCCGCGAATGTCCTGGGTTACCAGACCATGTAAGAGGCGCTCTGCATGGCGTCCCGATAATTCAAGAACATCGGAGTCAGGAAATTCGAAGAACACCGTCCCTTGATGCACATTCGAGAGCTCATCTGGAATCGCGCCCATAGAAAGGATCACACGCCCACTCTGGTAATCCCCCAACTCCGCCTCCGGGTACCGGGAGCCAAGAGCCGTATCGACAGATGTTTTTGGATTCAACATACCTTTCACCTTTTGTACAAAGGGCCCGCAACATGCATTGCAAATCAGAGCCCGGCTGTCTACACTCGAACGCCAAATGCATCAAGGACTACGATGGCGCTGCTCGATACTGAGACCCGAATCTGCGTACTCCAGGTATTAACCGAAAGGTATCGTGAATACGAGCCAGATCTCGAATACACCCTGGTGGAGCACGAACTGTCCGACGGGGTCGAGCTCCGCTGTACAGCAGCTCTACCGGACCGCTCGCAGGTCATCGACCTGGATGTCCGCGTCCTGACGGAAGACCATAAGAATCAGAAACCTGTTGATCGCCTCCATCTATGTATCGATGTACTGGGCTTTCTCCTCGACCAGTATTTTATTGAAGATCCTGGCGTCCTCCCCCCCCTGGATTGGCAGGAGCTCGACTATGCCGGGGCCCGAACCTATATCTGTGGGCGAGAACGCAATGAACAGCTTGAGCAGATGGCNGATCATCTATTGGACCCACCGGACGAACCGTCTAACTGACCCGTTGGTAACTATCGTTTTCGCAGGGTCTNACCTGCCCGTCCGATAANAGCTTCTTNAGATGGCTTCGTAGACTACGCATNGCAAANGGCATCGCCGATNGTCCNANGTCATCGTAGGAGGACGAAAGAATCTGNGTAAATTCGGTCGGNTCTACCCCCACAGCATCAAGCACCTTTTTTTCACGCTGCGAGGCGATGGTCTACATANTACTCAAGATAGGCGCGTCCTTGCATGATGACCGGTCCGTGGGCCGGAAAGAGCTGGCTNGGGTTCAACCCCGCCAGGTAGCGTAGGCTATCAAGGTACTGTCCCATATCNCCGTCTTCNGGNTCGATGAGGATCGTGCCCTCCCCCGCAACCATATCTCCCGCAACAACACGCCCAGATGTGGATTGCCAGAGACAGAGGTGGCCCGGTGCGTGTCCTGGCGTATGCAAGGCGGTCCAGGTGCCCTCGCTGGCTCCACAATCGGGGATCTTTTCACCATGCCGGAAGACTCGATTGATTGGCAGATCAAGACGCTCGGCTGTTGCAGGATGGCCCCAGATGGGGAGCCCAAGACGATCCGCAAGATAAGCGGCTGAGCCGATATGATCATGATGATGATGCGTCAACCAAATGGCCTGAAGTGCTCCTTCCTGGCTCTGGTATTCGCGCAATACCGTCAGAGCACGATCGCGCTCCGTGGTGCTGACGGCCGCGGGATCAACAACGAGCCCCGCGTCGCGCAGGACAATCATATTGGTGTGACGGGCCGGCGGAAGTGTCGGGCTTCGAAGGGGTACTACAAAAAGATCGGGAGCCACCTGGTGGCCCGAGATGCCATTGAGCTTCTCCCAATCTCTCCTGGTCTGGAGACCCGCGAGTTGAATACGAGTCCGTGATGCAAAGCGCTCCAGGAAAAAGCGCTCCGCTGGATGAAGAATATAGGTAGGATTGGCCAGGACATCCGAGACGGGGTGTAACTCCCAATCTCCCTCGTGGTCACAAGCATCGACATGTTGCACTTTCAGATCCCCGTAGGTCTCCGAATAGGGATCTTCCACGACCCCCGCAACGATAACTTCTTCTCCACTCGAAGACGCGGCAACTGGACCGATATGGTCGCCGTAGAAACGACGTATAGTACCACGGTTTCCCATGGCAACACGCACCGGGGAGTTTCCCACCAATGTTATGGTGTGCTGTTCCAATCCTCGCTCCGAAGTGTTCCGGTAACTTTTACCATATCGTATCTATCGACCCATAAGTAAGGAACTGAATCGTTTGATTTGAATCATAGAGTATACGTAGAATGGCCATCGCCAATCATCCGAGGAGCCAGGCATGCAATCCATTCGTTCTTTCCTCTACATTAGTCTGAGTCTATGTGTCTGCCTTACTGCCTGTAGCGGGGATGGAAGCTATACCGGACCGAGCGAATTAACCTTCATTGATCTGGGTACTGGTCCTGGAACACCAGATGCTGGAGGCGATATTCAGACAAAGCCCGATACAGGGAAAGACTCCAAACCGTCGAAAGATTGTGAAGAAGCCGGCGTCGCCGAAAAACCGCAGTGCGTTCTCGGATTTCTGGTCGAATGCGTCAACGGTTCTGTGCAGAAGACGGATTGTTCCGAGACGAACCAGGAATGTGTCGTAGAGGATGGTCTCGCCCAATGCGCCGGATCCTGCGTCGGCTCCTGTGACGGAAAATCCTGCGGCGATGATGGCTGTGGTGGACTCTGCGGTGTCTGTAAGGTGGGAGAGGCTTGTTCCGACAGCGGACTTTGTCTACCGGTGGATTGTACCCCCTCCTGTGCAGATAAGGAATGTGGTAGTGACGGCTGTGATGGCTCCTGTGGCAGCTGTGATAGCGACGAATTCTGCACGAATACAGGTCAATGCGAACCCGGAGCATGTGTACCGGACTGTGAGGGTAAACAATGCGGCGGTGACGGTTGTGGCGGAAAATGTGGCAGCTGTGGTCCCAATAAAGTCTGTAATGATGGACAGTGTGAAACCAAACCTTGTGAGCCCAAATGCCAGAATAAGGAATGCGGCCCGGATTCCTGTGGAGGAACCTGTGGCTCCTGCGAAGACGACGAATTCTGTAATAATGGAGGGCAATGCCTTCCAGATAATAGCGGTTGTGATGATTGCACCCCAGCGCAAATTTGCGAGAACGGAGCCTGTATTCCCGACCCCGAATGTGATGGCCTGACCTGGGAAGGCTGTTGTGACAATGGCGTCCTCCTCTGGTGCGAGGATGGAGACCATAAGGAATGGAACTGCGGAAACCCGAACAATTGCGGATGGGCCGAAGACGAGGGCTATTATCTATGTAACCACCAGGGCGAGGGGCCACCTGAATTCCCTATGGAATGTAGCTCCGAATGCGAACCCCAATGTAATAACGCCGATTGTGGTCCGGATGGCTGTGGTGGAAGTTGCGGGTCTTGTGACGACAACGAGATCTGCACCGACACGGGACAATGTCAGCCGCCGATCTGCGAACCACAATGCCAGGGAAAGGAATGTGGTCCGGATGGTTGTGGCGGTAATTGTGGTTCCTGCAGTGGTGTTTCTACCTGTATCAACGGTAGCTGCGTCGGGCCGGGTGCCAGCTGTGGTGATATTCCAACGACGGGTACTTGTATCGATAATGTGGCCCACCAATGCCATAGCGGGACCGTCGTAGAGGTCGACTGTAACGCCCTGGGCCTGAAATGTTGGATTCAACTCGGCCCGTTCCCATCCGTACAATGTATGGCCCCTATCCTCGCCAATTGCCCCGGTTATCTTGCCAAGGGGTATTGCTCCGGTAATGTTTTGATTAGCTGTACGGATGAAGATGTGTTCATCGAAGACTGTCAAAGCGAGGATGAGATATGTGGCTACAATCCGGAGGACGAAGTGTTCGAATGCCTGGATTCCGATTAGCGACCCTTATCAAGGTCGTCGGAATTGCCGGTTTCCTGGTTGCAGGTCTTCGACCCATCCCAGTCCAAGCGAAAACGGTCCTTAGTCACGCTTTCGACATAGGCGAAGAGGCAGACTTCTGGTTCCAATGGAAGGATCTTACGGAGAACCAGCGAAACGATCGCTCCGAAGACCTGCTACAGTGGATGCGTTGGCTGGAGCTTATGGGTGACTCCGTAGTGGTCACCACCAACGATATACGGCTCGGTGCACTCGATGTTCTACTCCCAGATCCCAGCAAACCACTCAAATCGGAAATCCTCGCGTTAGACCACGTGGTGGGGCTGATCAATACAGCGGGACTCAAGCTGATACTCGAACTTCGCCCTACGTATGGAAAGAATCTTGACGGTCCGGTCCCGGAGAATATGGCCGAGTTCTTTGAGAGGATCGCGAGTCTGGTTGAACGATACGATGGAGATACAAACTTCGGGGTTGCTCTACCCGTCGGCCAACACAAACCCTTCCCCTTTCCTGATATAAACGGGTCCTGGGTCATCAACGTAGCCGATTGGGATGCGAGTTCACCAGAAGAGAAGCAGGCGTTCGCAGACAGTCATATTATAAGTGGCTACACTCTTGCAGCCCATGCAGATCTTAAAACGATCGGAGACCACGTTCCGTGGATTCATGAGCTGGCCCAGACTATTCATGACGCAAACCCCAACGCCCGTATCTACCTGGGACCGTTTCCGGTCGACAAGCTCGATAAGACAACGATCAACACCCTGTTGTTAGACTCCGAGAATCAGCCGGTTACCGCCATTCACGGGATTCTTACCGATACCAGTCTCATTATCGATGATCTTGGTGGAGAAGATGTCAGCTCGCAGGTTAAGAGCGTTCGTAATCTCCTGAACAGTATGGGTGGAGGGCATACGCTCGTATTAACCGGCCATCATGTACCAGCAACGACCTACGAATCCGACGAGTCATGGACTCGCAGTTGCCCCGGCTCTGTACTATGTTCCGAAGATATACAAGCACAGATTCTTGCCAAGACGGCCATTCGTCTCCTTGACCAGGGGATCAGTCCCGGTTTGGCAGCACCTCTTGTTCCCGAAGAGTTCTATCCAGGCCCACTGGTCTCCATGAATACGTGGGATAGCGCCTCTCCCAAACTGCACCTCGCAGGATTGACGATGAGTCGATTACAACAACTCCTACGAGAAACGGGGCATATTCTGGAGCAATCAGGACCATCACTTCAGAAGGTGTTTATTGGTCGGCTTGGTGCAGACGATATCGACCAGGCCCATATCCTCTTTTATGATTGGTACCGCGACATGCCTGCAGGTCAAGCGTTCGGCGGTATCATGAAAACCGTCCATCTGACACCGCCGGTCGATGCCAAAGTTGCTTATATCTACGAACTCGGCGTGGGATTGGAATCCGCCCAGGAGAGCTACCCGGACAATGTCCTCTGGAGTGATCCAGAGGTTGTGGAGCTCAAATCCGATACGCTGGACATCGCGCTAGAAGACCAGATTATTGTCATACAATACTCGGCCGAGGTCGCAACACCGGACGATACAGGTACTGGTAGTGATGTCCCAGATAGTCATACGACAGACATCGCCGTCGACACCGGGTCCTCTTCAGGAGGAGGCGGAGGTTGCAGTCAGGGACGAAACCATAGGGGGGGACTCCTCCTATGTCTTATCGTCTCGTTGGCATGTCTCACACGAAACCGACGACGTGGCGTTAGCTCACATCCTTCAGCTTAAGACCGTTCTTACGCAGGAAAGGCATCAAGCCAACCTTCGTAATCGTCCGTAAAGCACGTGTCGACAGACGAAGCCGCACGTAGCGACCCTCTTCCGGAACCCAGATACGCTTCTTCTGGATATTCGGCTGCTGACGCTTCTTGGTCTTATTGTGAGCGTGCGAAACATTATAGCCGACGAGCGGCCCTTTTCCTGTGAGTTTACAGCTAGGCATAACGAAACCTGATAACCCATTCCAATAAACGAGAGTGCGGCATGCTATCCAGATATCTATAATTGTCAAGGGGTGAAGCGGAATTGCCCGGTATTTCGACGAATTCGGGCGCATGCGTCGATTTGCAACATTCGCAAAAACAACCTTCCTTATTGAGATCCACCGCCAATAATGAAATATAGACAACGCGTCATACGATATCTCCTTCGATTGTTGCGAAGCCCAAGATTTCGTATGGTTCTCCGATATCCCATGCCGGTTGGTACTATTTGATGCTCCAGACGATTCGACCGTATATTCTCAGTTTAACGTTGGCCCTTCTCCTGGCCTGTGGGACGACGTCTCCAGCTACGGACATTGGAGTCGACACATCGGACGTAGGGAGCGACGTACAAACCGACGCTACGGAAGACTCCTCCGAAGATATTCAGGAAGAGGTCGTTGACGTTCCGCCGCCACCACCACCGACTCCCCCGACTTGTCGCTTCGCCCCCTATACAGAGACGGTTTTTGAGGCTCCTTTCCCGACAGACGCTCTTCTGAGTAGTGACGGAACGATCGACCTCTCTCTTTTTCCAGGACGAGGCGCGAGTAATTTTGTCGATAAATATCTGATCGCGGCCGAGACGAAGACCGATGGGTTTTCAACCAATACGGGGATCTATCTCTCCTTCGACGAACCCCTGGATACCACCCTGTTTCCAAGCCCTGTCGAAACACTGGAGGATGGGAGCCCCATCTTTCTCGTAAATGTGAATCAGGAATCGCCCCTATATGGCCAGAAAGTTCCACTGATTCTTGATTTCTGGGAACCGGAAGGGGTCTTTTATCTGCCCAACACACTGATTGCGCATCCCCTCTGGGGATTTGTTTTGGAACCCGCGTCCACCTATGCACTGGTTGTAACATCGAATTTCCCAGGGCATGCCGATACGAAAGTTCAAGCCAACGACGAGTTCTTGAACGCACTCAACGACGAAGACACAGCTCCTACGGCCTGGAGAGAGGCCCTGGCACCGTTACGCGTATACCTGGACTCTACCAATGGGCAGGACGAAGCTGAGATCGTCTGCGGCACGGTATTCTCCACCGCAGACCCCACACGCGAGTTGGCAGAACTTCAACCCTACATCCTATCGCTCCAGAACTCCCCTCTCCCGGATATGCCGTACCAGTTCGACGATATGGAATTATCGAAGGCGACAGCCTTTTTCGACCGCTATGAAGGCACCTACCAATCTCCAAACTTTCAATCCGGAACCAAGCCCTATCTCGCCGAAGGTGGCGAATTCCAATACGACGAAGAGGGCCACCCCATTGTCCAGAACATCGAAGTGATGGACATTGCCATCGGAATTCCAACTGTCGTCACAATGCCGCCGGATGGGTGGCCTGTCATCATCCATTCCCATGGAACCGGTGGTGATTATCGTTCCCACTTCAAGGGACAAACTGGTGCCAACGGAAGTCCCGCCGGTCGGTTGGCATCTCTGGGTATCGCCAGCATTGGAATCGACCAACCTCTGCACGGGAATCGTTGTCTTAAGCCCACATGCATCGACAAGAACATCATCAGTTTCAATGTCTTCAATCCCAGCGCGGTTCGCTGGACATTCCGCCAATCCGCCGTAGATACCAGCTACCTGATCAACCTTCTGGTATCCGGAGCGGACTTCCAGGACAAAGACGGAAATACGGTCCGCTTTGACACCAGTAAGATCTTCTTCTTCGGACATTCCCAGGGAGGTCAGAGCGGTGCTCTTCTGGCCGCTGTAGAGGCACGAATCGGAGGATTCCTGATTTCCGGGATGGGCGGAGGCCTGGCACTAGCCATTTATGACCGTAAGGACATCGCAGATTTCGCCCAGGTGGTACGAAACGCTTTGCTTCTACCCGAATGTGACGCGGCTACTGAAAGTTGCGAGCTGAGCCCACTTCATCCCGCTCTTTCTCTGGTACAGGGAATTGTAGACGTCGTGGATCCCATCAATTATGGCTCCTTATGGATTTCCGGAGAGATCACCGGGCGCCCCGCAAACATTCTTATGACGCAGGGGCTCGAAGATCTTCAAACACCACCCACTACAGCAGAGGCCTTGGCAATCGCAGCGGGTATTCCTGTCGTCGATCCTCCAGTAACCGATATTCTGGGTTTAGAGATTCTTGGGATCGAACCGCTTACTCTTCCGGCCTCCAATAATATTGTGGCAGAGGACGGAACTTCATCCAGCGCGGTCATGTTTCAGTTCGAGAACTTTGACCACTTTGCAGTATTTCACCCGTCATCGGGTGCGATCCCTGCCTACCAATCCTTCTTTAAATCCCTGGTGGATGGCGAGCCCGCACAGCTCACATGGGACGCCCCATAACGTACGTAGGGGCCAAAACTAGAAAACGAGTCACCATACAGTGACCCGTTTTCAATCCCCGGTCGGGGCGACTGGACTCGAACCAGCGACCCCTTGACCCCCAGTCAAGTGCGCTACCAGGCTGCGCCACGCCCCGAGGGAGTAGCGGATTTACCGATCTGACTCGCGTTCGTCAAGCATATCTAATACCCGCTTAACGCCGCCAAGGGTAATATCCTGCATTTCATCCATCGTCTGAGTATTCTCATCCATCTCTTTCGACAAGCGAGCGTTCTCGGCTTTTAGCTCCTTACAACGCACTTTCAACTGCTCTAATTCGCCTTGCAATTGTTGCCGTTGTTCCAGAAACGAGCCGGCTTCGTTTTCTTTCATATCCATGTCCACCTGGCCCCCACTTCGCACCGTCTTTTCGGTATCTCGTCGTTCCAATGCCTGGGGGGCATTTCCTGTTTCAACTCCAGACAACAAATCTAATTGGCCCTTGATCCCTTCTTCTGTGACATCCATCGTTTTCAACTTTTCACGCGTATGTGTGATGCTGTGCCTACAGGTATGTAGAAGATACTGAACTAATGCGATCCGCATTACTCCAGCTCTATCATATCGTCGCTGATTCGTATTCGTCTTCCGAGGACGAAGCTGGTTGAATTCACTTTCCCAGTACCGAATCACATGGGGCTCAAGCCCCAGAAGTCCAGCAACCTCGCCAATTCGAAAGAACAGCTTCTGAGGAATCTTGGGAATCTGTAACGTGATATCCATGCTCAACTATACGAAATTGACACTTCAGATACCCCTGAAGCTCCCGTAGCATACCCAAGTATCTACAGTGACGCTACCACGATTTTTTGGCCGTTTCTGGCACCGAAACACAACCCAAACCAAGTGGTTTTCAGGAGGTTCGTCCCGGGTTCAAGGCCTTCTTCAAAATCTGGCTGGGTCGGAAGGTCAGCACCCGCCGAGGCGTAATGGTGATATGGTCGCCAGTCTTGGGGTTACGCCCAATTCTCTCGCGTTTTTCCAACACCACAAAATTGCCAAATCCAGAGATTTTTACTTTCTGTCCGCGTTCAATCGTCTCTTTCAGAACATCGAATACACATTCAACGATCTGAGCCGACTCTTTCTTCGAATAGCCACCAAGTGCTTGATACACTTCTTCAATAAGATCAGCCTTGGTTACAGCATCCGTACCGTTGCGAAGCGACATATCTCTCCTCACTGCTCACGAACAGAACTTACAATCTGAGAAAACGCTTCGTTATCTTGAAGCGCGATATCAGCCAGAATCTTACGATTCAGAAGAATTCCCTTCGTGGCGGCGAGGTTCATGAATTCGCCGTAACGGATTCCATGTTGGCGTACAGCAGCGTTGATTCGCGAAATCCACAAGCGGCGGAACACACGTTTGCGATTGCGACGATCCCGATAGGCATAGGCCAAACTCTTGAACACCTGGTTCTTGGCGGTCCGGAAGAGCTTTCCGCGGGCTCCCTGGTAACCCTTGGCGAGTTTCAGGATTTTCTTTCTGCGTGCTTTGGTTCTGGGTCCACTATTAGCGCGTGGCATAACAGACTCCTTACTTGAGGAATTTCAATCAATTTCCGTATGGCAGTGCACGGGCGGCGTGCGATGCCATAGCGGGGTTCAAAACTTCGTTTTTCTTTAGACGGCGCTTATGCTTTCTCGTCTTATGCCCGAGAAGATGGCTGGCACCACCGTGACGGCCTCGAATCTTGCCCGAACCGGTAACCGTGTACCGCTTTGCTGCTGCTCGTCGTGTCTTCATTTTCGGCATTATTCGTCTCCATCAACAGCCGGTTTGGCTTCTTCTTCAGTGCTTGCTACTTCTTCGTCGGTGCTTGCTGGTTCTTCGTTCGTATTAGTCTCTTGTGCAGTCTCAGCTTCTGGTGTCGGGGCCGCGGTTTTCTTCGGGGCTTTTTCGCCACCTTTCTTTCGCTTCACGGGCGCTATGATTACGACGATCTGACGCCCTTCTCGTTGCGGATAGGATTCGGCTTCGCCAACATCTTCCAGAGTCTTAATCAGCTCTACGAGTCGCTTGGCCTCATCATTCGCGTACATGATTTCACGGCCACGAAAACGTACCGTAAGTTTTACTTTATTACCTGACTCCAGAAATTTACGTGCTTGCCGAAACTTGAACTCAATATCGTGGACATCCGTTTTGGGTCGAATCTTGATTTCTTTTACTTCAACTACAGTTTGCTTTTTCTTGGCTTGTACCTGTCGTTTCTTCGCTTCGTACTTATAGCGTCCGAAGTCCATGATACGACACACTGGCGGGTCCGCCTGCGGTGCTACCTCCACGAGATCCAATCCGTTCTCGCGGGCCATATCAATCGCTACCTGCGTTTCGAGTATTCCGGCTTGCCCACCCTCCGCATCGATCACACGTACCATGGGAACACGGATACGGTCATTTACACGGGGACCATCAAATGTCGGGGCGGATTGCCTGTAGAATCTTCGGCCCATGGACCTCCTAATTGAATCAACTGCTTGGTTAAAAAAATAGAAATGAATCTCTAGACTTTCATCGCTGGTAGGCACGGGCGGGATTGAACCGCCGACCCCTACCGTGTCAAGGTAGTGCTCTCCCACTGAGCTACGTGCCTAAGACAAAATGAAAGAACCAGACGAATGGCGGCGCATCTTAATTACTTCCACGTGGATGTCAACCTGAAATAGCACTAGAGGCTGCAGTACAAAGGCGTGTTTTGTTTCGGGATTCTACCCATACAGAAGCGTTTTTCGATCGTTCCTCTCTTTGACTACGATGTTTCAGCCTCCTGAAAATGCACAAAGAACCTCTGAAAGCTGGTCGAAAAAGACGATGCAATGGGCTCCAGTGGGAGCCTATTGAACCAGCTGATTCCACCGGATTACAAGGGACGAAAACCATCAAAAAACGACACGCTATTTGATGGGGCGAATCATGCCTGCGGCGACACGCTGACCGGCCTGTTCACGAGCGAACCGATTTCGATAGACAAGCTCTCTGATTAGCGAAAGCTCAAAACCGAGGGCACCCAGTAACGCTGTGTATAGCACCAGAGATGGTGCCCCACATACGATTACGAGCAGGAAGAACAGGACATATACATCTCGCTTCACAGCGTATTTCAGAACGGATTGCAGGCGTGCCACAAGTCCGGCCTCAGACGAAGCGGTATCCGTCTCGAAACTCCAATTGAAGTCGCATAGATCTCCCGATCCCATCCGCCGAATATCGCGATACATATAGGCCAGACCTGGGAGTATCAACATAACGGCTATCGCACCCAGGACCAGTGGCCACATCGCGTCATAATAGCGCGCCAGACCAATGCCTGTGGCAAGAATAAAGCTATTATTCACAATGTCGTCCGTGACTGTATCAAACCAGGCACCGGATAGGCTCCCCTGGTCCTTCAGGCGGGCCAACTCTCCGTCCACACAGTCCACAATCGCACCGACCTGTAATAGGAGCGCACCCAGGACGAAACCAGCCGGAGTACCGCTAGCCATAGCCCCAGCCGCCATTAGACCGAGGATTAAGGCCGCTCCAGTCGCATGGTTGGGTCGAATATTACGGTTCGCAATAAGACGGGTAATGCGGAGTGAAATCGGTCGATAGAAAAGAACGGAGATCGCTCCATCCACTTCCATCGGCTTTCTCAACTCATCCAGCAGATGTGTTTTCAGCTCTCTACGTCCGGCTCGATCGGTGGCTTTGCAATAGAACCCTTCCAGCTCCAATTCTCGAACCGGTGCAGCGCCGTCCAGCAATAGCTGGTGGACATCGCCAATGGACGAACATGTTCTCCAATCGCCTGTGGTTTGTAGTAGGTCGACCGGTACAGCGAGGGCAGCGCCGTCCGCCGCAGATAGAGCGTGGCCAGCTTTTCTACATTCCTGGACGAGGTCTTCAACAAATCCCTTTCGAGCGATCAAATTCTGATCCCAGAACAGAACTACACGGGTCCCCGGTTCCGTTTGAACCCCGTTCGTCAACGTATTTTCAACGTTTAGATTCGCACGTTTCGGATAGCCAGATAAGGACGTACGTAGTTCCGCCCCTGGCAGATTTCCGACCACCGTGACACGGCTTCCTTCCGCATTTTCGAGGCGACGCACAACACGGCCAAGGCGCTGAATCCCCAGAATGGACTGGCGGGCTACTGGTGCGTCTTTACGGGATACAAATAATACTGTTTCAAACACGGGGCGACTCATAAATGCATTTCTGCCCGCACGTTTAGCAACAACTGGGCCAACCTTGGCCAAAAAGAACATACCCTTTCATATCAAACACTTATGCGTTTTACGGGTCTAGCCCCATATCCTATAAGCGGGGTACACCTTATCCAGTCTTCTTCCAAACTGGACGAGAGATACTCCGCTCCGACAAGAAGTGGATAAAGATCCTACTACTCGATTTTGATGTCGTCGATGAGGATCGCGCTATCGTAGATACTATCCCCAACATCCGTGGCATATAGGCGAATCGTGACTGGTGGTCCACCAGGTAATCCGGTGCCTACGAGACTCAGTTCAGTCCTCGCCCAGTACTGCATTCGCCAAACTTCCCCCTCCTCAAAGTGCACATCAGACAGCTCGAGTGGGTGTAGGCCCTGGCATTGCAGGCATTGGGCTTGAGGGCAAAGATCATCAACGGCAACATCAACGGTCTTCAGATTTCCTGTGGACGTCTCCATATCAACCTGGAACGTGTCCTGGAACTGCGTTCCGCACCACTCCAGGAACTCCTCGCTATAGAAACGCCACCAAACGGTCATCTTCGTGCGGCCGGCCGGAATGCAGAAAGCTTGCGATAATTCCCCGGTGTCCTTCGTATAACCGAGGCCCGTGGATAAAATACCCATGAACTTACCGGAGACCGGGACAGCGTCGCCTAGTTTCGAAATGATGCGACCATCACCCTGCCGGAACCAACCCGACGAGGAGCCCAACTCGAAAGAGGGGTTGATGAGATCCGAGCGGGATGCATCAAGGTTCTCCGCTCCTACGAGGCGGAAGAACGAATCGGCGTTCTGTGGGTCTGGCAGCTCTAGATGAGCCTGTCCGCTGAGCATGGTTTTTCCTGTCTGCTCGGACGGCCGAATCAACCGGTCGAAGAACTCCGTACCACGGGTCGCCGCGAACTCATTCGAGATATAATTCGAGTATCCAACGATCGTTCGGGCACCGGCCCCAAAGAAGGCTGCAGCCATCGACCCATTCCAGATCGATCGACAAGCACCAAGGTAGACCACACTGGATGGGAACGGAGTGCGTGCATGGTACCGCACAAAGGTGGGTAGTATTCCGTAGCGGTCTGCACCGAAGACTACACGCCCGGCCCGTAGATCGGCTTGCGTGTAATCCACACAGATTCCCTGTGGTTCGCCAAAGGCGAGGGACTGAATGGAGCAGCGGCTTCCAGCGCCACAAGCCTCATCCGATGTACAGGTATTTCCCACCTGCTTATTGAAGGCCTGGCAATCGATCGCCTCACCCGTCCAGATAAGCTCCTGAGAGCCCTTATGGAACCAATTATATTCACTTTTCGATTCGGCGCTCAGGTCCCCAAAGTAGGTGTCTCCGTGGGATGTAATCGATACGACGCCGTATTGGGACATCTCCTGAAAACGGTTCAGGTTCGCCGCATTATTTTGCAGAGGCCCATCGACGATATAAGGCGGGCACTCTACCTCGGCGAAGAGCTGAGAGATCGCGTTGTTCTCGTCTTCGGCCGCAAGTTCATTGGCGTAGGGACTCAATAAGAGAGCATTTCGAGTACCCACGTAGACGTTGTTCAACAACGCACCCGAGGTCTGGCTGATCTCGCCATCGTTGGAGCTCTCGGATGGTGCGCCACGATAGCCCTCAGGGCTGAGCGATAAGGCACCCAGTAGACCGGAATGGTATCGAACCCATACGCCGTGACCATTTACCGATACGCCAGACTCTGCGACGTTCGGAGAACCCTGCACGACGGCCAGGGCCTGCTGAACGGCGCCAGACTGACCAGCGGCATCCACCGCACCAATGTACGCGTTTTTCGCCTGCGTATGCAGTTCAACGATCTGCTGACACTCGCTCACCGGAACCGTGTGGAAGACATCCACAGGGAGAATCTCGGAATAGGAGATCACTACGCCCGGACCGTTCTTTACCTGAATACGCACTCGGAAGAACCGGCGACCTGGCAGGTCACCCGACAACTCAAGACGTGCACCATAGATAGCATCACCCGCAATCTCGTCACCGCTGCTTATGTCACCATTATCGGACATCGACACGCCGGCCGACAGCGCGTTCCCGTTGGCGTCTACCTCGATAAGCTCAAGGGAGTTCTCAACATAATTGACGTAGAGATCGGCGTTGATGGCAAAAACCACGTTTACGGTCTGACCCACAAAGAGAACATCGGGTTTCGCGCGTAACGGAGAACCGAATTTGAACCCAGGGTTTACAGTCAGAGCAATCGAGTCGGTCTGGACTTCCGTCCCGCGGACCGCAGTAACCGTAATGAGGTTGTCGCCCACGTTCAATGGGATTGGGCTCGTCTTCCAGAAAGGAAGACCTTCCGCGGTTCCAGTTGCACCTGTTTGGGTCTGCCAGGTGATGGTATCAGGGACACCGGTGACGATTCCCGTAAGGAAGCCTGTTGTTGACGCGAATGTGCCGTATGGGTGTGCCGTAGGAGAGACGATCTTTAGTACCATCTCGGCCGAAGGAATGGACTGCGCCCCCGTGGCATCTACTCCGCTCGCACCATCCGTGCCCTGCGCCGTATCACCCACATTGGTATCCGTATTCGCAGGGATATCGTAGCTCGTACTATCGCCGAAACCGATACTAAAATCGGTACCATTACCCGTGTCCTGGGACGGCGCGCCATCCCCAGATGAGCTGCCGCATGCCAGGGCCGTTGCCAAAACAAATAGAAAGAATATCGACCAAAAAGAAGAAACTCGGATGTTCACGTCGAAAACTCCAAAGAGATAATACGAAGACCCCTATGACGGGCAAAACAGGCCTTTTCATACCGTATTCATAGAAGGCGCGTATCCTAGGAGAACAGCTGGGTATTGACAACTCCAAAAGCTATAGGTCCAGGTTTAACGGGCTTATAACCGTGAGATACATATTTCTGTTAATGAATCCATCGTCCTACGCGAAAAGTGCTATCGTCGGTACAGCTGAACATGTGGCGCATAAGCCAACCTTCTGATACACCTTGAGCTGATAGTTCGTTGGTCGAGGTTCGGGATCGCTATTCGAGAACATATGAAATCATGGCTACCAATCGTTGGTATGTGCATATTCTTTGGCCTCGCCTGTACTGATTTCCGGCCCAGACCAGACGCCCTTTCGAAAGACACATCCCATATCAAGACCTGCAATACGGTCAGCGACTGCGATAGTCTGCGGGGAGATTGCGCAGACCCCTTCTGCGACACACAAGGTATCTGTGCGGTTACGATACCGGACGACCGTTGCCTGGTAGACGGGGCCTGTTTCACCAAACTCGCGCATCCCACAAATAATTCCTGTCTGGAGTGTCGCCCGGGGATTAGTCAACAGACCTTAACGCCTGTCAGCTGCGGACCAGGGGAGATCTGCGATCCGGACACAGGTGCCTGTCTGGGCGACCCCGATGTTCAACCTTCCGATATTTGCGAAGAGATCGCCTGCAACGACACGTTGGACTGTGGTCCCCTGGGGTGCTGTGAGACATCAGACGACTGCAGCGACCTGCCCGGTTCCTGTAGTACCGGGACATGCCTACAAGACCGATGCGAGGAATCGCCGCTTACTGGTGAATGCCGACGTATATTGAGTTCAACATCGGGTTGTGCGAAATCGGCGAAGCCACAAACGTCTTCAGCCTGGTCTACGGAACAGCCCGAAACGGGCAATAATGATCTGTGGCAGTTCTTGACGAACCCTATTCGTGCCCGGTTCCACCAGGATAACGGACAGGTTGGTGAAGAGGCGCTCCTTTTTGGCCCCAACTTCTTTGTCTCTGCCCAATGCTCGTCAGAGCCCATTTGGATTCAAGTGGAGCATGACGGGCAGATAACCGGTGCCGTCCCACATCTCCAGGTTCGCCAGCTCGGAACCCTTGAGTGGGTTGATCTTGGTCAACTCCCTCCCGAAGAGATCAACCAGGTGGTTCGCCCGCTGACGTCATATCAGGTGTCAGACATCCCCGAATTCACCCAGTTCCAACTTGCTCTCCACTCCCAGCTTTCGGTTGTTCCACCAGGTGGTCATGTGACCATATACAACGTGGTCGTGGCCACAGGGAATCCGCCCGCTTTCAATCCGGAGAGTACCAATATCGTCATGCCAGCTTTTACCGCGAGCGAGCATTTCATACCGGTGATCGACCCCGATGGAACCGACACTCTGTTCTTCGAAGATCTAACACCACCGCAGCCCGATGGAACACCACAGCCCTATGTTTTCCAACCCCTGGTCCAGAACGAGAATGGAGATGTGGGTGTAAAGCTCGTCTTCCAGGACCCCATCCCTGGTACCTACACCGTCTATCTCGAAGTGCGAGACGGAGCGAGCCCAGACCGACTTCGCGATCGGATCGAGCTGAATTTCCATGCTGGAGGAGAGGCCTTCTGTGGAAACGCGGTCATCGAAGGAACCGAGGAGTGCGACCTGGGCTCTCCCGAAACGCCCGAGCTCTGTACCAGCTGTGTTGGTACCGAGATCACAATCGACGCTGACGATACAGCGACCTACGATCGACCGGCCCTCAGCCTTCTCGTTGGCGGCCAGAACTCCAGCGCCATCGTAGCCTGGTCCGCAATCGATCAAAACGGAGATTCGGACATCTGGTTCCGACTCATCGATCCCAATACGTTCCTCGTCCACCCCATTAAAGCCGTTACAAGCTCCCTGGATACCCACGGACATATTGCGCCCGCGGTACTCGGCATCACGGACACTGTCTTCGCGGTCGCCTGGGAGTCCACCGATGGCGATCACCCAATCTTAATGCGTATCTACGAAGAGGATGGCAACCCGATACTGGGAGAGGCGGTCTTCAGCCCGTATACGGACACAATCGTCAACGGTGTTCATCGAAAACCACGCATGGCTCGACTGGATGGTAGCACTATCGCTATTGCCTGGATCGACGACTGGACCGACACGCCAGAGGATGGTCAACAAAGCCAGGTTTCAGCCAATATCGTGAGTATCCCAGGCGGATTGTCCGCCCCGCAGGACTCGCTTGTTATCAGCCATACTCCACAAGCCCAGATTACGGCTGTCGATGTCGCAGGCTTGTCTCCAAGTCGTGTTCTATTTGTATGGTCGGAGCTCCTGCCCGACGAGAGCCGTATTCGGTTTGCAGTGAAAGATCTGGCCAACCCGGCGGCTGATATTCAACCTACGCTGGTCGCGACTATCCCGGAGGGCGAGCTGGGCTCACCGACAGCACACTCTCTGCCATCGGGTGAATTTCTGGTTACCTACACGCATCGTTCCGTCGATGGATCCAGTACCGTAGTGAAACGTAAGCTATATAACTCCCTGGGGGCCGCCCTTGGGGTAAGCGTGGGATTGGCACAGGTACAAGGCGAAGTGCTCGGGGGACCCGTCACAAGTCGAAATGGCCTGAGCCAGGTGCTACTCGCCTGGGCATCGAATCATCCCGACGGCGACGGTGTCGATCTGTGGGCCCGCCGCGAACCCTGGTCCGGTGCTACTCTTGCGACGAATTTCTTCACAGATACAGGGGCGGATATCCGACTCAATCTGGAGACGAGTGGAGATCAACTGGGACCAGCCATCGCGGGACTCGGCGATGGCCGCTATGCGATCGTATGGCAAACCGAAGGTTCCGATAGCGTCAGTACAGGAATCTACCTGCGCTTTGCGTTGCCTCACGCTCAGAATAATTAGAGAGATATGAAACTCGAAGGCAAGAACCTCTGGGAGGTCTCCGTATTGCGTGGACTGTACGCCCATGCCAGGATAGTCCTATGAGACAATTCCAATCACACGGTGACGGAACCTTCTCGGCCACGGATCTAGCAGCCCTGGGTGAGAACGTGGTGTTCGAAGACGGCGTCCGTGTCTGGCACCCGGAGACCGTACGTATTGGAACCAATGTCTATCTGGGACACGATGCAATGATCAAAGGCCACCCGTCCGGTCAGATTCTCATTGATGACAACACCTGGATTGGTCAGGGGGTCTTTATCCATGGGGCCGGCGGTATTACCATCGGGCAGAAAGTGGGAGTCGGCCCATACGTAAAAATGCTGACATCCACCCATCAACTGCCAAATCGCGACCTGGCGATACTCGAAGCACCCCTGGAATTCGCCCCGATTTGCATAGAAGATGACGCAGATATCGGCGTGGGTGCCATCCTGCTGCCGGGAGTGACTATCGGACGTGGAGCACAAATAGGTGCTGGTGCAGTCGTCACAAAGGATGTCCCCGCCTACGCTATCGCTGCTGGCAACCCGGCCACTATACTTCGTATGCGAGAGCCCTGACCTACACCGACGGGATCAAATCAGACAGCAACGAAGGATCTCCTCCTCGCCGTAAAACAGCAGCGAGGGTCGTATTCACCATCAGCATAGCGATGGTCATCGGGCCAACCCCACCCGGTACCGGTGTATAGAACGCTGCCCTCTCTTCCAGCCCATCGGGATGCACATCGCCTGTGAGCTTTTTATCTTCCATACGATGAATGCCCACATCAATTACCGTTGCACCCGGCCGGATCCAACGAGCAGGCACGGACCGCATTCGACCCATGGCGACCACCAGGATCTCGGCCTCTCCCACCTGCTGTTCCAGATCAACCGTACGCGAATGCGCTATCGTCACGGTCGCGTTGCGATGGGTCAGCAGCGCACCCATGGGCTTTCCCACAATATCGGAACGCCCAATAACCAAGGCATTTTTCCCCGAGGTTTCCACTCCATATGCGTCGAGCATCGCTAAAACACCGAGAGGCGTACAGGGAACGAAGCGTGGACGTTTCTGAAGTAGTAGCCCCGCATTGATAGGATGGAACCCATCCACATCTTTCTCTGGGGCCACCAGATCGAGAACATCTCGAGTGGGCAGATTGGGCAACGGAAGCTGCACTAATATCCCGTCCACCGATTCATCCGCATTGAGAGCACCGATGCGGTCCTCTAATTCACCATACGAAGTCCCCTCCGGAAGAACTGTGAGCTCCGATCGGATCCCAATACTCTCCGCCTTACGGGCTTTGCTCCCCACATATACCCGGCTCGCCGGATCATCTCCCACCAGGATCACATGGAGTCCAGGAGCTGGGCCTTCCTTCGATAGAGAACCCACAACCGCTTGCAGCGATTCGCATGTTTTTGCCGCCAAAGCCTTTCCATCGATGCGGGTGCCCATGCACACTCCTTCTCCTGGTGAGGCGTTCATGTGCCACGTCCCGTGCCCAGCGTCAACGAAAGCTTATCTGGGAATCAGTCAGGCCGCACTGATACGAGTCTCATGATCGTCGTTTTCGGCATCCTCGGGAGGAATCTCGTATTCAATAGGAGATACTTTTTCGAGATTGAAGTGCTTACGTGCCATGGCGACATAATGATGTCCGATATCCACCTGGGCACCTTCCAGAACCTGGTTTCCATGTTCATCGAGGCGCGCGTTCATGGTGGCCTTCTTGCCCGAACGACAGACGGTCTTGATTTCACAAAGTTCTTCCGCCCAGGCGAGCAGATACATGCTGCCCTCAAATGGCTCCCCCTGGAAATCCGTTCGAATCCCATAGCACAGCACCGGAATGCCGAGCCGATCACATACAAGTGTCAGCTGTAGTACCTGTTTCTTATTCAGAAACTGCGCTTCATCGATGAAGATACAGTGAATCGGATTGGTCGCATGTTCCTTACGTATATGCACAAATAGATCGTCATCACCGGTGAAAGGGATCGCCTCAGCCTGAATCCCTAAACGAGACGTCACCTTCCCGATCCCGAATCGCTCGTCGATCACCGGAGTAAACAGCAGCGTTCGCATGCCACGTTCACGGTAGTTATAGTCCGATTGAAGCAGCGTAGTGCTCTTTCCTGCATTCATCGCGGAATAATAAAAATAGAGTTTCGCCATTTGCAGATCTCCCAATTTCCCTGGTCATACAGAGTCAGCACCTGCTCTCGATCCTCCCGGGCCCCCCCGCGTCAAAGACCGCGGACCGATGGCGAAACAAGTAACTATGATGGGGATTAACATCGAAGAAACGGGGCTATCAAGAGCAGGTTTTTTTTCCACATCTTGACCGTGGAAAACCGGAAACCTACAGCACCCTTAACGGCTACGGTTCCCCCATGCCCCAATATGGAGTAAACCGACTCCACTTTCGGAGTTGGAATACCCCTACCCCACCCCCACCAAAAACACATTTCCGTTTGTTTTCATACTGTTACAGATTTGGCACAGCCCTTGTACTATGGGGTGGCGAAATCACAATCTGGGAGAACCAAGATGAAACGGATGATGACCACACTTTGTATGATTGCTTCTGCTTTGACTCTGACAACAGCAACGGCACAGGCCACCGAGAGAGTACGACCGGTACGAGCCGACCGAGCGCTGGTAATCACTTCAACCACCCCCGTCAATCTTACGGAGACCAGCTACACCACAGGAACCCTCGGATATCGCCTCTTCAACGGCTTCGCCGAATTACGCCTGGGCGTAGAGAACCCATTGTTCGACACGGGTAGTGACACACGGGTTCGGGCCATTCGAACCGAGATCCGTACCTACCTTACCCGCAACCAGTTGACTGGATATATCGGTCTTGGCACCCGCGAGCTGACCATCAAGACGAATAAGAACTATGGATGTGGTTCGTTCTCGTCCAGTGATGAGTCGTACGGCTCGTCTTCGGGCTCTAGCTCTTCGTTCTTCTCCAGTCGTTACGAAACAACCGACACAATCTCCTTTGGCGTACTGACCACAGGGGTCCACTGGATCGCACGTAATGGGTTTACGATTGGTGCGGGTCTGGACGTAAAAGTTCGTACGGACGAGTTACCCGAATCGGAAGACCTGGAATCGGCCGTATTGCATTCCATGACTCCAAATCTCGAGGTCGGGTGGAGTTTCTAATCCCAGATCATTTCACGGCTCCACAAGGCCCTGACGGCCGCGTTAGATTCGTCTAACGCGGCCGTTCTAGCATGAGCCTCAATCCTCCGAATTCATTCATATCTTATGACGCTGGGATTGCCTTTTGCCGTGGACTAGGCCATACACAGCCCTACCGTACCGACCACAGGAATCTCGTTCGGAGTGAAATAATGATGAAGACATACGCCGCCCCAGGCTTTCCATACCCTACCCTGCTGATGGTGTTATCACTGATCTGTATGGTGGGCTGTTCCAGCGCTACAAGCGACGACACGGGAGTTCCTGTAAACGACGTCTCCACATCTACGGATTCCAACACGAGTGACACCGTACAACAGAGTGGTGATACCAGCGAAGAGACGGTGGACGACACCGCAAGCACCGGAGTCGATGTGGGCACCGTGGGTGAAGAGGACTCCATGCCCAGCTATGAACTGGAGATCGCCGGCCTATGGATCAAGGAATCGTCGATTCCTACCAATCCAAACGATCCGATTCAGACCGAGACCGTGACCATCACCGACGAGATGTGGGGAGTTCTCAGTATTCATCATTTTGATAATGAGGCGAACCACGTGATCCTGCAGAGCCCATCGAATGACCCGTTCTTTGGCGACTTATTTCATAAAACCATCTGGCTTGAGATCCAGGATGACACCTTCTACAACTGCCAGGTTGTACAGGGTGTCGAGAGCTACGATCTTGCCATGGATGGAGAAGGAACCGTCGATGAAAACGATATGCTTCTCGGTTGCAACGGCGGTCCCTGGCAGAAACTGACACGCCAGTAATTACGATAAAGCGGGATGAAAACCTACGTCGATCGGGGGGGGACCTTTACCGATGTGGTGCATATCAGCGACCACGGCGATGTAGAGATCACGAAAGTTCGCTCGGATGAGGCCATCGTCGGGCAGCTCGCCAAAGGTCCCCTGGTCTTCGGGACGACCGTGGCCACCAATGCTCTTCTCGAACATACCGGGGTTCGAACTCTGCTGATCACCAACCGTGGTCTGGGCGATCTACCCTGGATTGGAGATATGTCTCGGCCGGACCTTTTTGATCCCGACCGAACCTGGCCCAAACCTCTATGCAATGGTGTCCTTGAGGTGGGTGGCCGCCTCGATCGAGATGGCACCGAATTGGAGCCCATAGAAGGTAAAGAGCTGAACGTCGACGGCTACGAGTCGGTCGCAATCGTATTGCTACATAGTCATAGGAATCCAGCACACGAACACGCTATCAAAGCACAGCTGGAACAACTGGATGCACCACCGTATATCGTAATGAGCCATGAATGCTCGACGGAGGTCGGCTTTCTGGCTCGCCTGGAAACGACACTCGTCGACGCTGCAATCACCCCGCACCTCAGCGAAGCGCTGATTCGCGATCAGATCCCGGCGACCGCACAAGCTATGCAATCGGATGGAAGCCTTTGCGATGCCACTACACTTCGTGCCCAGGACGCCGTACTGTCCGGTCCAGCAGGCGGTGTACTGGCAGTGGCCAGAATCGCCGAGCAAGCAGGATTTTCGCGAGCGGTCGGGCTCGACATGGGGGGGACC
This sequence comes from Myxococcales bacterium, assembly GCA_002728755.1. Taxonomy (GTDB): domain Bacteria; phylum Myxococcota_A; class UBA9042; order UBA3505; family UBA3505; genus UBA3505. The sequence continues at coordinate 66,069 of PBVT01000022.1, read as the reverse complement.
AGTACCGATGTGTGCCGAGTAGATCAGGGCTCTCTCCCCCGTCGTAAGGGAGACACCCGGGTCGCCGGTGTTCGCCTACAACGTCCTATGCTCGAAGTCGAAACCATCGCAGCCGGTGGTGGGTCAATTCTAACCAACGACGGAATTCGGCTACGAGTAGGACCCGCGTCCGCCGGAGCCAATCCAGGCCCACAATGTTATGGGCGTGGCGGTCCCCCGACCCTGACGGACGCAGCCCTCGCCGCAGGACTGGTGGATCCTGCGCAGTTCGACCCACCCCTGAACACGACCGCTGTAGAGTTACCCGGAGAGGCCAACGAGTTTCTCGATATCGCACGGGAGGCGATGGCACAGGCCGTACACCGCATCGCGACAAGTCGGGGTATTGACCTGTCCGATCACGCCCTCGTCGCCTATGGGGGGGCCGCTGGTCAACATGCGGCCGCGGTAGCGGAGAGACTCGGCATCAGTACGGTACTTATACACCCCTGTGCATCGGTCTTATCCGCGTGGGGCCTCTCCCTCGCGCGACCAGAGCACGAAGCCGTCCTCGCCATCTGGAAGCCACTCGACCAATGCTTTGATTCACTACAAGCGAGCTGTAGGACGCTAGAAGAGAGGCTCCCACCACTCGACGAGTCGGAGTGGATTGTCGATCTTCGCTACCAGGGAACAGAACACAGTATTGGCGTTCCCTTTTCGACGGAACAGGAACAGATACAGCGCGTGTTTGAAGAGGAACATACCCGCCACTTCGGCTTCGCCCGACCCAGCCTCGCGATTGAAGTGGTCAATGTGCGAGTCCGCGTCGCCGCCAAAGCACCGAATATGAATCGGGTCGATGATGACCCGTGGAACCTACAAGATCGAACCGTCGCGGGACCCCATCGAATCAGTACACCGACCACATCCATCTGGGTGCCCGATGGTTGGGAAGCGTCGCGTCAGGCGGGACTACTTACCTTGCGGCCGAAGGCTTCACGTCCGCAACCGCCCCCAGTGGAACGGACGCCCTGGGCCGTCGAGCTATGGGGATCGCGATTCATGGCTGTGGCCGAACAAGCAGGAGAAGTCCTGCGACGTCTGGCTCGGTCGGTCAACGTACGTGAGCGCCTGGACTTCTCTTGCGCGATCTTTGATGGCGCTGGACGACTTGTAGCCAACGCCCCCCATATCCCCGTTCATCTTGGAGCCATGGGGGCTACCGTTCGAGATCTGCTTGCCCACCTACCGGAACCCGAGCCGGGACAGGCCTACCTCTGCAATGACCCCGCTGCCGGAGGATCCCATCTCCCCGATCTGACGGTCGTTACGCCTTTGGTTTCAGAAAACCAACGCTTCTTTGTAGCCAGCCGCGCCCACCATGTAGACGTGGGAGGCACGACGCCTGGCTCAATGCCGGCCGACTCTACTCAATTGGCTGACGAGGGCTTTGTTGCCCGACATATACCGCTATTGGAAAACGAGCGTCTACGTGATCTGTCGTCTCTGCTGGCAGCGTCACGACAACCCGATACGGTTCTAGCCGATCTGGCGGCACAGATCGCCGCCAACCGGTTTGCAGCCCAACAACTACTGGAGCTGGGACCGGCCAACCTGATCGCCACCTGGATGCGACATCTCCAAGATGTCGCCAGTGAATCGGTGGAGCGACTGATACAAGAGCTCCCCGAAGGGTCGGCGCAGGATTCCGTCGATGGTGTTCCTTTACAGTTGACCGTGCGAAGAGAAGGGTCGACCCTGGTGGCCGACTTCAGCGGTACTGGCGACCCCCATCCCGGCAACCTCAACGCCCCGCAGGCTGTCGTTCGTGCGGCGCTGCTCTACTCGCTGCGGACCCTCATCGACAAAGATATTCCGTTGAATGAGGGCACGTTACGCCCGGTTCGAATCATTCTACCGGAGACCTCGATTCTAAGCCCACCCCCGAAGGCCGCCGTCGCTGGGGGCAACGTTGAGACTTCGCAACGCCTCGTCGATCTCTTTCTGCGAGCCACAGGTCTCCGAGCCGGCTCACAGGGAACGATGAATAATCTAACCCTGGGAGGGATCGACACCAATGGGGGCGCCTGGTCTCTTTACGAGACGATTGGCGGGGGAACTGGCGCCACAGCCCATTCGAATGCTCCCAGCGGACACCAGACCCATATGACCAATACCCGGGCGACGGATATCGAAGTGCTGGAAACACGCTATCCTTTGCGTGTTCGGCGCTTCGCAATTCGACACGGCTCCGGAGGCGCAGGGCGTCACTCTGGCGGCGATGGCCTGGTGCGAGAGCTGGAGCTTGTATGCAGTGGGGAGGCGACACTTCTCGCAACGCGTCGAGATCAGGGGGCTTGTGGAATCGAGGGGGGAGCTTCGGGCACACCGGGGCAGGATACCGTCATACGAGAAGGAGCCGTGACCCTCTGGGACGGTCGGTCGGTCCAGCTGGTCCCCGGAGATCGTCTCCGGATCGAAACCCCCGGGGGCGGTGGCTACGGCAAGCCTTGATGTACCGGGCCCCAGTCGCCGTGCAGTTGACAGGCAGGTTCCTTTGTTCCTACAACGAACGCCCGTCGAGCCCCCCAATTATATAGATACAGAGAACTTCTATGCGTCGAATGACTCCGGTGATTTTTAGCCTCTTCTTGTTGTTCCTATCCGCTAGCGCTCAGGCGGAGCCTGCGACCCTCGTCTACCTGAACGGCAAAGCTACCCCGGTCTTCTTCAACGATGGCGACAGTTTCCGCGTATTGGCTGGTCCTCTTGCTGGTTCGAAGGCACGCCTTCAGGGCTTCAATTCCCTGGAAAGTTATGGTGCGGTCCACAGCTGGGGTACCTGGCATGCCCGCGAGTTATATGTAAACGCCAAACTCGCGACCCTGAACGCCCGTAAAGGTGTGTGGAATTGTACCTCGGATATGAAGAGAGACACCTACGGTCGAATCCTATGGGACTGTCCAGATCTCGCCGTAGACCAGATCAAAAAGGGTTTAGCGCACGCGATGACGGTCACCTCGGACCCAGCCTCCCCTGTTCTTCTCAGTGCACAGAAAGAGGCCATCGACAATCGCCGCGGTATGTGGGCTCACGGTGTTCCAGAATATGTTCTGACATCTCTGCATTCCATTGAGGAACGTCCGGGCCAGTCCCAGACCTACAATCGGCTTGTCTCGTCGCAAGATGGACACTCGAAGAAGTGGAAACACTCGAACCGATACTCAGAATGTCAGAAAGTATGTCATGAGACCGGAGCCTGCGTGGTGTACGTAGACTATCGACGGCGATTTGGCACCGCCAAGGCGAAATGTCTGAAATGAAGTATTGCCACCTATATGCCTGGCTCATCATCACCAGCCTGTCGGTCTGGGCTTGTGACTACCAGTCGCCTACCCACCCGATCTACGGTTACGAGACCCATGATCCGGCCTGTACGGATGGCAGGGACAACGACAACGACGGCCTCGTGGACTGCATGGATCCCGACTGTATCTATACGTCCCATGTATGCGGCGAGATCGTTCCGAACCCCCCGGACTTCGCAGAAGAGAACACATTCGCGCTCTGTCACGACCAGATCGATAATGATGAAAATGGGCAATTCGACTGTGGCGACCCTAAATGCCGTGCTCTCCCGGAGAACTGTTGCACCATCGAAAATACAGACGCGGCCTGCTCCGATGGAATCGACAACGACCAGAACGGATTCATCGATTGCGAAGACTTCAGCTGCAGTCAGAGTTTCTTCATCAAGCTATGGGCCTTTGACGCCAGCGAGCGGGAACCACTGATCACCGCCTGCGACGAAGGAACCGACAAGACCTGTACCGACGGTAAAGACAACGACGCCGACGGAGAATCGGATTGTGCCGACAGCGACTGTTCCGGAGTCACGGCCTGCATTGAAGATAATTGCGAAAACGGGATCGACGACAACAACGACGGTCGTACCGACTGCGCCGACCCGACCTGCGCGTCCTTCGCTGGTTGTCTAGGACCAGAAGAGACCCTTGCCGCCTGTAGCGATGGCATCGACAACGACGGCAATGGCTATACGGATTGTAACGACTTCAGCTGTTCTAAATCGGAAGACCAGGCGATTCTCGACCACTGCGCATCCCTACCGACGGAAGATACTCTGGAGACCTGCAGCGACGACATCGACAATGACGGTAACGGCTATACCGATTGTGGCGACTACAGCTGTTCCAAATCGGAAGACCAGGCGATTCTCGATCATTGCGCATCCCTGCCCAGCGAAGACACCCTGGAGACCTGCAGTGATAACGTCGACAACAATAATAACGGTTATGTCGATTGCAACGACTACAGCTGTTCCAAATCAGAAGACCAGGCGATTCTCGATTACTGCGCCTCTCAACCGAAAGAAGATAGCGTAGAGACCTGCAGTGACGGCATCGACAATGACGGTAACGGCTACGCCGACTGTGGTGATTGGTCCTGTAGCCAATCGAACGATCTGGACGTCGTGCGTGTATGCCAGGAGAGCCTGGGGTCCACGGTGAACCAGGCCAATGAGCGCTGCTCGGACAATGAAGATAACGATAATGATGGCTTCGTGGACTGTTTGGACTGGGACTGTTCTTACAACCCGATAGTCACTGTATGTGAAGACAAGATCTGCAACTGATGGACAATGTCATGAAGACTACAAGCATTCTATTCTGTTTCTTTCTCCTGCTCCCGGTCGGGGTTTACGCCCAGAGTGACGACGCCAAGAATAAGCCGGCCACGGAGAGCTCGTGTACAGACCGAGCCGACAATGACAAAGACAGTATGGTCGATTGCGCCGACGCGGATTGTTTCAAGGACGCCGCCTGCCAACCGGACGGTGCCGCAGAAAATACCAACGAGCGCTGTAGCGATTGGGTCGATAATGATCAGGATGGCTCCCTGGATTGTGACGATATGGAATGCCAGGCCGCGTCGATCACCATCTGCCAGGGATCCTGGCGTAGCCCCATCAAGAGCTCGAACGAACCCACGCCCCCGAAGTCTGAACTGAAGCAGGGGATGACCTTCGTGGATTTGATCGGTACGGGTACCGACAAAGATGGGGAACGAAACGATATGCTCTGCACCGATGGCATCGACAACGATGGTGACGGCGCAGTCGATTGTGCTGATTATGGCTGCCGCTTCGACCCCTCCGTCACGGTCTGCCACGGCAACCCGGGCATGCGCTTCTCGATCGTCGCGTCCATCGCCCAGAGCTACGACTTCCAGGCCGACAAAGCCCAGGAGGCCCTCGACACCCGCTTTTCCAAGCTCCAGCTACGCTCGTTTGGCCCCATCTACCCCATCCAGAATTCTTTCTATCTGGTCAGCATGCGGGCGGAAAAAACACCACGCTTCACATTCGCCATGTTCCAGATCCCCATCGGGGGCGGTCACTATATGAACATCAACAGCGGTGGCGGCGGTCTTTCGAATGCGCTGGTTATCTCCAGCTCGAAGCAGTTGCTGCTCGATCCCGCGTACTATCTCTACTCTGCCTTTGAGCAGGGAAACGGAGCGGCCCTCGAGGTCGGCGGACCCGTCACAGCAAATAATAAGATTCGATATCGTACCTTCGCGGCCGGTGGCAGCGGACGTTGGGCGGGAAACCTGGGTGGCCGGTACTTCACCTACGACAACGAGAATTATACCTGGTCCGTAGGTGGCCAGCTCCACTTCAACGTCATTGGTATGTATAGCCGCTGGGACACCCCCTTCCTATACACCCCGGTCCCCCTGACATTCGCCATCGCGGCCGGTGCCAAATACGACCAGCGAGCACAGGAACGATATCCCGCGGCCAACGTCTCCGTGGCTCTTCGCTGGAATCGATTGGTTCTCCTGGCCGAGAACTACACCAAGCGAGAGCTGGAGTTCCGCTCCTGGCAAACTGCCTATAACGTACAGCTAGGCTATCTCGTCTGGAACAAGACGCTATTGGTCGCAGCCGACTATGGACAGTATTACGCCGGGGAACGAGAGATCGAGCCCGTTCAGGAAGAAACCGATCTTCGTAAAGGGCGTAATGAGACTCAATGGCGCGTGGCCATGCATTATTATTTCTGGCAGAACATCGGGGTCGCCTCCATCCTATATACGGACAGCACCGCCGACCCCATCAAGGCAGAAGATCCACAGGTTCGGGAACAGGAACTGCGAATCACTGCGCAATATAGATTCTAAGGATGAACATTCTATTTATGTGTGTCGCGAACTCCGCCCGAAGTCAGATGGCGGAAGGACTCGCACGCCATCTTGGAGCGAACAAGGTCTCGGTCTGGAGCGCGGGCAGCGCTCCCACCCAGGTGCGGCCGGAAGCCACGCATGTGCTGGGCGAGTTGGGTATCGACATCTCAACCCATAGCAGCAAGACCATAGAGGCCATCCCGCAAGAACAAATCGATACGGTCATCACCCTCTGTGCAGAAGAAGTCTGCCCCTGGTTCCCGGGCGATCCTGTTCGACTCCACTGGCCACTGACCGATCCGGCCAAGCCGGAATCCGTCCCGTGGGAGGAGCGGCTCACAGCGTTTCGAGACTGTAGAGATCTGCTCGCGGAAAAAATCCAGGCCTATCTCGACCAGATCTAGTTGAACTGGAGATCAGCGGCTACCGATACATGCGGACCTTTGGATTCCACGGCGCTCCAATGAACGCTCCCGACTGAACTCCACCGATGGTGACACTCTCATTACTCATCAGAACCCTGGTCGGTAGGAACGTGGAGCCGAATGCAGAACCTCCGCCTATGGTCCAGGTCCTCCAACTTCCCTCATTGCTCATCCCAATGGGAGTCGTGTCCACCGGAGTATAAGCCAACCGATATTGCGAACTGAACACATCGAGAGTCTCCTGGATGATCAGAACCGTGCCACCGCTATAATCGTCACCATCCCAGAAGTTAATACCCGCCTGATTCGGAAAGGCAGAAACAGAGGTACAGTAACCGACCCCACCATCAGCCGGTGGAACACAAGCCACAAGAAACCCACTATTCCCGTAAGCGAGAATACCATCATAGCCGATCTCAACCACACCATTGAGAAGAGGAGTACTATCCTCGGTGTAATAGCTTATGAATGGTGTCCCCTGGATGTCGGCTGTATGGGAAATTCGGAAATCCATCGAAGAGGGGTCCTGCGATACGATCCAGGCCCCTATCTTATTATTCGATGCAGCATATAGGTCTACACCCTTTATGACCCCTTGATGGTTGTGGTCCCAATTCTCCGTACAGGTCCAGTCTTGCCCCAGGAACGGCTTCGAGCAGAGAGCAAGATAGGGGTTTACGAAGTTAAACGGTGTGTTCTCCTGCACCTGCCAACCGCCCAACAGGCGGTAAACCATCGATCCTCCCCCGACGACTGTGGAGTGATACGCCACATCGTGGAGTTGAATCATCCCGTAACCGGTACTGTCGCGAACAGCCTGGTTGATCTGCGGAGAAAAATCTACAACCACGTCTCCGCCGTCAATCTCTGCATAGAGCACGCCATCATAGGGTTCTGTCGTCTGGCCAATAACACTATTCCCCCGAACACGATTCGCTTTTTGTATTAATGCGTACCCGGCCAGCTGACTGTCCCCACCGGAATCAACGGCGCATACGGACACCCAGTCGCTCTTTATATCGCAGTCACTTGGGCAACCAAAGAGGCTGGATGTGTTCAGGAAGGACTGGACCGCAAAAACATTTCCACCCGATTCGTAGAGACCGGTAAAACTCACCGCTTCCTGGGAGTTCGGACAACAATCGGGCACCTCCTGTGTGCAGGTGACAGGGTTGAACTGTGCATCCGTACTCGAAAGGCAGGTACCCGAAAGACAGAAGTGCGAACCATCACAGGACTCAAAATCTTCTAGAGAGTCGCCCACACATTCGCCTGTTCCCGAACAAATGTCGTTTAACGTACAGCTCTCACCGTCGTCACAGGCAGTACCGGTCAGATAGGATGGGGTACAGTTCCCAGTCGCGCTGATGCACGTTGTGACAGAACATTCCGAATCGGCGGACGTATCACAGACCACAGGATCCGATCCGACACATGCGCCGCCCGCATCACAGGTATCCACCTGCGTACACCCGTCGTTATCGTCACACGAAGCACCTTCCAGATGTTGGACTACGCACTCCCCCGCCTCACAGACGGTACCATTGCACGCGTCGTCGCCGCTCGTATCACAGGTGATCACTGTAGCTTCATCAAGGGTACACTTCCGTACCCCGACTTCATCCTCTCCACAGATGTACGAGCCAAGACAGGCATCATTCAGGTCCACGCAATCCGCGTCTTCAATACAATCGCAAACGCTCTCACCACCGCGACATTCGCCTTCGTCACATATGGTCTCGACCGTACAGGCATCGCCATCGTCACATGCTTCACCATTGGCCGTATTCACCACCGCACAGGTGCCCTCCTCGCAAGCTACAGCCTGGCAAACTCCAGGTTCGAGGTCGGTACAATCACTATCGAAGGTGCATTCGGTCGTAACCGTCTCCGCACCCTCATCCGGCGTCACATTCCCCGTATCTTCCGACGTATCGTCCGACGTATCCGACTTCACATTCTCCGGGACAACCACATCACCGCAAGAGATCATGAACACACTCAGCAGCAGCATACAGAGGGTGTAGCGACAGTTCATTCGAAGGCTCCTTGCTGTATTCACGAATCCGCAGGTCATTAATGTGCCTGCTGGAACACCGGTAATAATAGATTTACGTCCATGGCAAAACGAGGGTTGTATACGATGCTTCCATCGTTTATGGATGCCGCAGCACAGTCGGCCAAATCGTCCTCGCTAAGACCCACCTCCGACAAACGCGTCGGGAGCCCACAATCGGCTACGAATTCAGCGATGGCGTCTGCAAAAGCCATCGTGTCTGCCACATCGCCCTGTCCGGTTGGAGGAACTCCAAACGCGCGAGACGCCGCGGCGTATACATCGGCGCAGGCTTCTGCGTTGAATCGAATTACATGGGGAAGACAGATCGCGTTTGCTGTACCATGATGAACACCATGACGAGCACCCACCGAATGGGCCATCGCATGTACGAGACCCACCTGGGCGTTGCTAAACGCGATCCCTGCCATTGTGGCTGCACCCAATAACTGCCCACGCGCCGTTAGATCCTGTCCATCGGCCAGAGCTCTGGGTAGATAGGTCCGAATCAAATGGATCGCTTCCTTGGCCATGGCATCTGCGAAGGGCTGACGCTGGTTCGAATGCATCGCTTCAATGGCATGGGTCAACGCGTCGATGGCTGTTGCGGCCGTCAACCCCGCCGGCAGGTCGACCGTGACCTCTGGATCGAGGATCGTGCAGGGAGGGATCAGGTTGAAGTCACAAAACAGGATCTTCTTTTGATCCTCTTTGGTCACAAAGACATAGGACACTTCGCTGCCAGTACCTGCCGTTGTGGGAACCGCGATATGTGGGGCAACGGAACCGGGCAGATTCTGAAAGCCTTGATGGTCCATCAGTTGACCACCATGCGCTAAGAGAAGGGCTATCCCCTTACCAGCGTCCATCACGCTACCACCACCGACGGACACCACACTGTCGGCTTCCAGCTCACGGGCCATGGCCGCCCCTCGTTCGATACACGAGACCTCGGCGTCCGGCGTGACATCGCAATATGTGCCCACGTGACGTTGTCGCAAGACCTTCTCAGCGCGGTCTACGATCGACGTATGCTCTTTCAAGGTTCGGTCTGTAACGAGAAGAGTCCGATTGGCGTTCAGAGCCTCCAATTCCATCGGCAGTTCTTCGAGTGTTCCATTACCGAATACTATCTTGGTAGGAGCTAAGAAGTTGAATGAAAGTTCGGAGCCGTACATAGGGGTATCCTTCCGTGGCGGAGCACGGTGTTCAAAACATCATTCGTCTGGGAACTCGGTATCCACATCACAGGCACACTCCACAAGGCAACGACTTGCCTCCACGTAGCGAACCAGGTCGGCCAAATTGCCCTTCATCCGAAATTTTCCCTGCATGATCGCAGTTATGGGATCGAGACGCCCACGAATCACCTGCTTCCATCGATCGTAGGGACCGGAGATACAGTAGGGAGCGGACCGTGCTTTTTCTACATCGACAACATAGGCCTCGCGGCAAACCCCCTTATGGAGATCGAGCCACATACCCACATCTTCATCGATGCCCAGATCGGGCCGCGCCTGGCACACCATGGCGACAGGCCCCTGATCCCATTCACCGGCCGCAGCCTGGTATTCACTGCTGGCATTAATGGCGTCACTATACGCCACAACCCATTCATCACTCGGAAATACATATGCCATACAATACCTCCACAGACCGACATCATCACCACACAGGAAACCCCTGTCAATCCGGGCTCCCATGGGAACAGACAATCTATCTTCGCTCCCACCACAAAACAAGCTCTGCACGACCTCTATGAGGCTCTGCGTAGATCAATTTTCCCCGAGTTGGTTGGTAGCCGGCCGCAACAATTCGTTTCAGATCCGGCCCATTGGATAAAAGGTCTGCGTGGCTCGTGATCAAAACAGGAGCTTCTATCTCCTTGAGAGTGGGCCAGAGACCAATCGCCCCCCGCCGGGGAGCCCATGCGCAGATCAAGTCGTAACCACCCGGCTTTCGATACGGTCGAGCCAACCCTCGGGCCATCGAAGCGTAACTGCGCCGAACCCGCTCCTTACTCACCGTGTCAAAATTGGCGTGTAGATCATCAATCGCCCAGGCGGGTGTAGTCACCGCGTCTACAAAATCACAACGTTCGTACAGAGCCGATGTAAAGACACCGACCCCTGCGAAGAGTTCAAGAACGCGGGTCTTTCGTTCGGATTCCTCCAGCCAACCAATCACAGTATCGCGTACTGCGCGCGTCACCTCTGGACCATCCTCAAAGGGTAATCCAGCCGTAGCCCGCACCGGACGATCCGTGCGCGCTTCCCCCAACGGTAGATAGGTCGGGTCACCCCAGCGAAACCGCTCCCGATACTCCCGGTCCTGTAGAATCATTCCACGCACTGGCCACCCGCTACGAGCCAATGTATTGCACCAGTCCGGGTCCGGAAAATGGCCATCGTCGGCGCGAATGCAGACAACGGCCTCGGTCGCGTCTGGGTTGTCGTCGAGAGACACGACGATCTGCCCCGTACCAGGCAAAGAAAACTCTCGAAGTGCTGACCGGAGAGTCGGCAAGATATCTCCCAGGGGATGGGCAGCGACCGCACAATCATCGATGGACTCTATGGTCACTCGATCCGGCCGATAGAAGCCCACCTCGGCATCGCCAGGCCCATGCACTCGATATCGATATCGCACGCGCCCGGACCATCGCTGTGGCAGCTCTGGCGAAGTCCAGCTCAGCTCCGGAAGTTCAATCCCCAGACTGGACTGTAACCGGGTCAGAAACCTCTCCACAAGGCGGCGAATAAGCGCCTCTTGCATCTCCAGGGGATAGGCCATCCACGGACATTTCATACAGCGTTCGAAGGCCGGGCAAAAGGGTTCTACCCGAGCAGGGTGAGACCGTTCGAATCCAGTGGGAACACCATAAGGTGTACCGTCCGCAACGCCGGCCATACGAACCGTTAAGACCTCACCGGCGATTCCACCCACCACATGGACTCGGTCGCCGGATTCCGTCACACCGATACCAAGACCTGCGGGCGTCATCCCCCGAATTTCGCATCGTTTTTCGTCTGTGGTCATAGGTCTCGCCTGATCCCTCAATGAGGAATCTCATCCAATAGTTCCCCGTCTTCATCAAGACGCGGATACGGTAGCTCATGGCGTTGACAATACTCCGCCAGCTCCGGGTACGCCCATTCAAAAAGGGTCCTGGTGTATTCCTCTTCTCCCATCTGTCTGCGCTCGTAGAATCCCGCCTCCCGACGCTGACGGGCGGCCTCAAATAAGATGATGGCGGCTGCGACCGAAACATTCAAGGATCGAACCAGGCCCATCATGGGAATGACAATATAATCATCGGCGAGCGCAAGAGCCTCTGGTCCCACGCCATCGAGCTCTGCACCCATCAAAATTGCCGATGGTTGCGTGAAATCGATCGAACGGAAATCCACAGCTTCGGGGCATGGATGCGCCGCCAGAACCCGCATGCCAGCCCCTTTCAATTCCGAAACGGCCTCACCAATCGTAGGGTGTGGCTTCACCTGCACCCATTTCCGGCTTCCACCAGATGTCAGGTGAAAGGTAGGAAATCCGGCCTCGTTCCATACCGTATGGATCCGGTGGACACCGACCGCATCACAACTACGAATAATGGCTGAGATGTTATGGGGTTTATGGACCTGGTCTGTCAGAATTGTCAGATCAAGTTGTCGTCGAGACAGAGTATTGCGAAGTTTTTCGAACCGCTCGGGACTCATGCCAATGTCTCAGGAGCCGTCGCTCTCGGGACGAATCCCCCATGCTCGCGCGATAACGTAGGCTAGCAGACCAGCACCCGCGCTAAATACGGCACCCATTTTTGCAGGCCCCAGGTAGGCAGCAGCTTCCGCTGTCTTAAAAGCCTCTCCGGCGACAAAGAGAGCCACTGTAAGACCGAGGCCAGCCACGATCCCCGCCACAACCAGATGACGTATAGACATACCATCCGGTAGGGGGAAGCCGATCTTTGTTCCGAACCAGGAGAAGAAGGTAATTCCCACCATCTTTCCCAGAATAAGAGAGGCCAGAACAATCCATGTCACAGTGTTAATGGATGTGAATGGAACCCCCGCGTTGGCAAAGCCGAAAAAGAACAATCCGAGGTCGATTGGTAGCTTCAGATTATGTTCGAATTCATGAAGCGTACTGTGGTCATGATGGTCTGTGACGGTTTCCCCCGCGGCCTGGGCGGCATGTTCCTCATCCACCTCGTCATGACCTACATAGAGGCCGGTATCTCTGCTTGGACCCGGCATAAACGGTACAATGGGAACCAACGCCAGGGCAGGATGCAAATGCGCCATGGAAAAACCAATCCAGCTCAAGACTCCCGCAAAGGCCACATAGGGGAGCCAAGCCCGTACGCCTTTTTTGCGCATTATATAGGCCAGGATCATTCCGGGTGCGGTGAAATATAAGAGATATAAGACCTCTGGTGAGCTCTTGGGGTACACAACAGCGATGATCCCGAGCCCGATCGCGTCATCCGCAACAGCCAGCAATAAAAGAAAACTTACCGCCGCATGTCGGGCCCCAAAGATGACACGTGCCACCAACCAGGCCAGCGCGATATCTGTGGCCGTAGGTACGCCCCATCCATGGCGAATAATGCTCGCATCCGCATGACCGGAATAGGCCAGATGCACCAATAGGAAATACACCCCTACGGGCCCAAATACACCGCCCAATGTACCCAATAAGGGGTTTACGGCTCGTGATGGTGGGTTGAGATCCCCGCCAGGAAGTACGCTCTCTGTAATCTCTTTGGCCGCTATCCCAAAGAACAGCACCATGAAGATATCGTTAATCAGATAATGAACGGTGAGTTTATGACCAAGAAGTGTCGCGGATCCAAACTGGTAATGAATTATCGCTTCGTATTGGTGCAGATCTACGTTGGCGTAGATCAGTGAAACAACAACCCCCGCAATAAGAGGTAGTGAAAACTCTTGAAGAAGATGCGTAATCTTCTTGATTCGCTGTGCCATATACACGTCTCCAGTCACTCGTTTGTGATGCAAAGACTTAACCGGAACCGCGCCACAACGCAAGATGAGGCTTCTTCTTGCCGCGATTGAGTGGTAAGAATCGATTATTAATGGAGCACGAGTCGCCCTTTTGGACACCGAAAACCTCAGAGGCCAGGCGGCCATTTCTCTTTCTGTAGATGGCGATCCTCTACAGCCAGGTCACGCAACAAATCCCGCGCGTGATGCGGCTCGAGTCCGAACCCTGGCCCTACAACAGGGTTATAGTCTCGCCGGTGTTGGTCCGATCGGCCCCCACCCGGAACATGTACATCTGCAGGAATTTCTAGACCGGGGATACGCCGGCACGATGGACTATCTTCGCAAGACCGCTACGAAACGGATGGATCCCAGTGAGGTTTCACCGTGGGCTCGAAGTGCGCTTGTCGTGGGTCTGATCTACGAGACGCCATTTCCTCATACAGACGCTCTCATCGACCCAGAATCTGATCAGGCCTATCCAGACGCCGACGAACGATTATGGATCAGTCGCTACGGCTGGGGCCGCGACTACCATCGTGTGCTGACCCGCATGAATCGTAGACTCGTACGGCAACTCAAAGAAGCCTTTGGACCCGAACATGATTTCCGCCAATGGGTGGACACAGGCCCTCTTATGGAGAAGGTTCTCGCCACCCATGCGGGCTTGGGCTGGATGGCTAAGAACACACTTGTGGTCAATCCGATGGTAGGGTCCTGGTTCTTTCTGGGGGTGATCCTCACCAGTCTGGACCTTCAACCCACGGGCGCAGTCCCCGACCATTGTGGTAGCTGCACCGCATGCCTGGACGTCTGCCCAACGGACGCCTTTGTAGAACCCTACGTTTTGGATGCGACTCGTTGTATTTCCTATCGAACCATCGAGACCCGAGAGAACGAATTACCGGTCGATCAAAGTTCGGGGCTCGCCCCCCATCTATTCGGCTGTGACCTTTGCCAGGATGTATGCCCCTTTAACCGAAAGAGCCCGATGACGACCCTCAACGATTTTCATCCGCGTAATCTTGGCGAAGCCCCCCGACGCGCGGATGTGGACGCCTTTCTGAAGAGACCGGAGCAGGCACGAGAGCGGTTGATTGGGACACCACTGAAACGAACTGGGCCGGAAGGCCTACAGCGAACTGTGCGCTGGCTAGACGAAGTGCAGTCGAAAGACGGCGACCTAGAATAGACGCGAGCCACCCATCTCGTTGTTCAACACCCAGGCAACCACTTCACCGATCTCGATGTCCTGGCCAAGATATGTGGCCAATGTGAAAGCAGCCGACCCCTTGGTCGCAACATGTTCACGTGCTTCGATCATTCGACGGAATCGATCCTGCCAGAGGGCAATATTCGCGGGGCGAAGATCGACCCAACCCTTTCGAATATATCCCTCGACTGCGTCTGCGTCCTCGAGGGACACGCGCTGATCACGCCCACGGACCTCGGGCACGTTGATCCGCGGACCTCGGAACAGAGTACATCCATCGGGATAGAGAATGGGTATCCCCACACTGGTTGCTGTCTGCCGCACCGTATGATTACTGCATATCTCCGCGATGGCCTGGGCCGCATCAGCCGGGTCGCGTGGGTTGGATCGGTCGCCATCGATATATAGGATACCGTCTCTCTCCGCCCCAAAAGTCTCTTTAATCAGGTGGGCCTCAAAGAGAAGTTTGCTCAGTTCCGGAGGACCGAGCTGTCCGAGAGCCACCGAGTGATCCTCCATCTTGGCTTCCAGGGCCGCGAGGTCCTCCTGGGCTACGGTTCGAATCATGCCCGCGCGGTAGGATGGCTCCATAACCGCTCCATCCAGAGCACTGATAATATCTCGTCCGGTGGTCGCACCACGGATTTCCAGAGCCACCGTTCGGGCGATCTCCTCGGGTGTCACAAATTCCATCTGGCCAATCGCGGTGATCGCCCCAAACTCTCCCCGTGTGAACACACCGTTTTCCCCAGTGTTCACCACGGTTGTCTGGAGGAGACCGTGATCCACGTATCCCTCCGAGTCTTCCCGCAGTCCCAACATCCCTTCGGATTCCAGGTTCACAGTCCTGGGCTCAAATACATGCTGGGGATGACCATCGCGGCCACGGATCTCCGTATATTGTACGGCGCGATAACCGATCATGGCGGCCGGCTTAATCTCTTTGACGATAGGGGCGTCCGGCGTACGTGCCATCAAGAACAGAAGCCCCGTATGCCCAAAAGCAACCTCGGTCTTATTCAACAGCTGGCTACTCGGTCGATCTTCGCTATGGGTGTAGGGAATATTCAACCCCATACCACCGGTACCCGTCGTACCAACTTTCACATAGACTCGAGTCCCCACTTCCACCGTCGCCCGGTACAGGAAGCGGATATGACGAATCAACTGCGGCGCCCCCTGGCTCATCATAAGGACTTCCACCTCACGCTGCAGGGCGTCGTGGTTCTCAATAGCAGGATCTTTCAGGAGTTCTTCTACGCGAACCGTGGTCCCGAAGACATCCTGGTAGGAAAAGCCTGTAGCAGTATTTACGGAATCGACGATGACCTGGGGTCGATGTTTTTTAATGGTCCCGGCCAATTTGTTGGTTTTGTATTCCTGCTCAAAATCACCAAATGTATGCTGCAGAATACGAGCCCGGTTGGCTGGATCATCTCGAAGCGCGCTGCGGGGAGCGTCGGCCAGATCCTCGGGTACAAATAGATTTCCATACTCGGGGACGAACTCCACATCGGGGAACTCTTCTGCCAATTCTTTGCACGTGGCCTCCGCCTCGCCAAGCAAAAGGCTCGCGACGATGATGGTACCCGGAGAAAAATCACGAGCCACTGTCCGACAGACCTGGAGCCCCACCAATCCGGCACCGCCAAGGATCAGGAATTTACCCCCTTCATTCATTTTGTCCGCTCCGTGATTGCCATTTCGTGCACACCGATCGATTGCACGGGAAAGTTCTCATATCAGATAGTCGTGACACATGGAAGACAGGGAAAAACTCCAGAAATATGCGGCGCGCCCCAGGTCGTGACAGGATAGAGATATGCGGAAGAAACTCAATCAATATCTGCGTCGCACAAGCGGCCTCGAAAACGCCCTTCTGCTCATCATTCCCTGGCTTATAATCTACAACCTGGGGACGATTCTAACGGACTTTCGGACCATGAATGGGGTGGATCTCTTTACCCCCGCGGTTATCCGTTTGAGTGGCTTGAAGGGTTTCTTGATTTGCAATGGACTGATCTTGTTGGTCGGCGGATTCACATATTTTCGCACGATCAAAAATAAGAATAAGACACCACTGACATTCACAGACCCACTCTACCTTCTCGCCGAGGCCGCACTATATAGCGCGATTCTTGGAACTCTGGTCGCGATGGCCATGTCCGAAGTTCCCTACGTAAGCATCACGGTCCCCGAGAAGGGCTTATATGTATTTATCTCGGCAGGAGCCGGAGTCTATGAAGAGCTTATCTTTCGCATGTTGATGATTGCAGGCCTGCTAGCCTGGTTGGAATCCGGTGGAAGGAAGGCACCCTTTATCCACACTTCTATCGCCCTGATCATTTCATCCGTTGTCTTTTCATTGGCTCATTACCTCGGCCCTGAGTCGTTCCAACTCTATACCTTTCTATACCGGACCTTCGCTGGCTTACTGCTGGGTGGTATCTTTCTGGTCCGTGGCCTGGCCGTCGCAGTGTACACGCATGTGATGTACAACTTATGGGCCTTCCTGCTGAATTAAGGGTCCCTGGGTGGCTTATACGCCCACCATCTGGGCTATCACCACATCGCCTTTACGGTCCTCATTCTTCGCACAATAGAGGGCCTGATCCGCGTGTTCAACCAAATCGGGAACATCCTGCATTCGACTCGGATCGAAACTGGATACACCAACGGAGACGGAGAACTCTACCATTTGCCCATTCTCTAAAAATCCGAGTTGGCGAATGCGCTGGTTCACACGCTCTGCGACGACAACAGCCGCATCCAGATCGGTCTCGGGTAGAAGAATAACGAACTCATCTCCACCATAACGACATGCCACATCCTCGCTACGGATATTGGCGAGGCAGGTAGCCCCCACCAATTTAAGAACCCGATCTCCTACCTTATGCCCAAAGGAGTCATTCACTCTCTTGAAGTCGTCTAGATCACATACCAGGAGAGATAGAGGGTTCCGATGACGCAATGCTCGACAGACCTCTTCGTGATATCGTCGATTGAAATACCGCCGCACATACAATCCGGTCAGACCGTCGACGGTAGATAACCGGTATAAACGCGCGTTGTGTACCGCAATAGCAGAGATCGCCGCCAGGTTGCGTAAACGACTCACCGCATAGAGTCCCGGGTCGCGTGTCGGTGCGGTGGAAGGGAGTCGCATATCGGAATGAAGTACGGCTCCGATAAACCCTTCTGGAGTCTCATCCATAACAAAGGGAATGATCGCGAATATACGTTCCTCTCCAGACTGTTCCAGGCGGATGACAACCGACTCTTCCGCATGCCCGACACAATCCACGAAGGCTTTGATGCGAGCGTTTTCCTTATCGATATGCCAGCCATCCTCATCTAGAGCGCCTAGAATGTAGCGGTCCTCCTCCTCATCCCAGATCCCTGCGACTGCCATATCAGCACCGGGTATCTCGGCATGGACAGCCTCGGTCAATTGCCGAAGGACCTGCCGATGGCTCAACACGGCAAATACACGTTCACCGGCCCGTACGAGCCGCTGGAGATCACCCACAGTCCGAAGGGTCTGCTGTCGTGCGCTCGCCAAACGCTGAAAGATATTCGCGATCACGAGATAGGCGAAGGCAAGCACAAGAAATGGGTAGGGGTTCTCGAGCTGCAGAAGGGAAACAAGGAGGATGGCCACGGGTACCAGCGCGATCTCGGTCACCAGGCCAGGCAACAACGTTTCACGTACCAAGACACCCACCGGGATTCCATCCAAGGCGTACGACGCCAATACCACACAGTACTGCACCACGATGAAGACGAGAGTGACCCATAAAACCATCGCACCCAGGCGTAGGAACTCCGATGAAGTGGCCGCCGCCAGGGAGACTTCCTCAACACCAACGGCGAGAAAATACCCGAGGAACGCTGTAACCAACGGCGCGAAAAACAGTCGTGAAATTCGATACCGAACCGTACGATCGGGTGTGAATGGGGCCTCCTGACGTGAAAACTTATAGAGTCCATCTCCCAACCAGGATGGCAGAATTACCAACGCGGTCGCAGCAGGACCAAGAAAGAACATCGACGCCACAATAACCGGAGTATCCAGGGTTACATTGGCCTTACCTAAAGAAAAGGCCATTAATCGAGCGGCGAGCATGAGTACGAATAGATAGACGTGATACCCCATGCTCACGCGGAAGACATCGCCCGCTTTAAGGGCAGTCAACAGGGCCCACCCCAAGACCAGAAGGGTCAACACATCGCATAGAAGAATATATCCCAGGGCCGCAGGCCTGGTCTTCCTCATCGAACGGAGTTCCCCCGTAGGCAATCGTACCTTGCGCGTCACCATTTCCTCCGCAACACCAAAGCAAGAACGCCCAGTATACCAGATAGCGGGGCAAACCCGGTAACAGGAATACCCGCGGAACATCCGCCGGAACTAGAGCGTGGAGTCATAGGAGCGCCCTCTATATCCGCCATACTATCCGTGTCCAATTCATCGTTGGAGACCACGGTATCTGTGGACAGGCTCTCATAGACATCTGCCTGGCTTGGCTCCACCTGACTCCCCGTATCCTCTCCTGGCAGCCCTGTAGAAAATCCAAGAGCCGTATGTACGGCATCCCGAATCGGGCTCCAATACGCCGGATCGTTGGCATCATACCCCAACGCCCAGAACCCATAGCCGCGGAGCCCACGGCCTAAGGCGTATTCGACCTTCGTCGCGGTAGACTCTCCGAGGTCGATAAAAAGCTGATGCCAGGTCCCGTCACTCTGGTCGACGTAGTAGAACTCTCCTAACTCAGGATCGAACGTAAAGCTGGATAAACCAGGCCAATCCAGGACTTGCCGATACGTTCGGACAACACCATTTTCGAGGGCCGTGCCGGGTATCTCCGGCCCTGTGGTCGGCCAACGACGGCCATAGGATGGTAGGCCGATTACCAATCGGTCTGTGATTCCATCTCCACCCCATTCAATGTAGTCGTTGATGGTCCATTCGATCGAATAGTCTCCAAAGACGCTACCATGTAGGGGGGCGTTGGGTCCGGGTGGTCCCCCACCCCAATGGTAGCCATAACACATAATGAATAGGAAATCGCTGGATGCAGATAGGAGATCATAGTCATACGCCCCGTCCCAATCGACGGCGGGCATGGCCAATGAAATCTGCGTTTCTGGTGCCACCTCTTCAAGGGCCGCCCCCAGCTCAAGAACAAGACTGACCAGGGAAGATCTGGCCTGCACGGGAAGCAATTCGAAATCCAGATTGACCCCATCCGCGTTTCCAGTCACCACCGCGTCAACCAGGTTTGCTACGAAATGGTCGCGATGGCTTTCATTATTCAAAAGGCTCGCCAATTGGTTGGCGTTGAACAGGGTAATGACCAGATCGACCCGGACTCCATGGCTATGCGCCTCTTCCACGAGTTGAAGCTGGGCATCACTACCCCATCCATGATCGTTGATCAGTTCGCCGGTACCATCCACTCCGACCGAGAAATAACCTAGATGCGTAAGCTCACTCCAGGGGATCTCGGCATCAAATTCCCAATAGGGGAGATACCCATAGGAGATCATATCCTGTCCGCTCAGAGTCGATGGAAAACGAGTGGAGGTCGAAGGTTCGTGCGGTTGGGGGGTGCGTACCGGTCGGATATCGTATCGATGGTTTTCCAACTCCCATGCATGGAACGATCGGGGCACCTCGTCTACCCACGCCTTCGGACGTTGGGAAGCCAGCGCGGCGGGTACAAGAAGTACCCAGAATATAGCAACTCCAATTACGCGAAATCCCAGCACGAATCAGCCCCCATCTACTCCTGGTCTGGAATCGATCCCAGTATGCGTGAACGTAGCGATCCCAGAGTGCTTTGCCAAGTCCAAGACCCAACACGAGCGAGACCGAGTCTATTCCCACAAGAATCAGCGACGACGACCAGGAGCGGCAGCAGGTACACGATGGTTTCGATGGATCGCAGCACGCGCAGGAAATCGATTGAAGTGGGGTTGCAGTCTTGCAACCTCCTGGATTCTTGAACGCACCATACGACGCGCCGCAAAAATAGTCGGCTCATTATGGGCTTCGGCCAACGTGAAGATACGGGCCACGCTATAATATAAATTGCGAACCAGACGCATGGCCCGCTCCTCGTTATATCCTTCCAATTCCGTATATACGTTGATCAGCCCCCCTGCGTTGATAACGAAATCTGGTGCGTAGAAGATGTTTCGTCGCTCAAGCTCTGCCCCAAAATCATCCGATTGCAGTTGGTTGTTCGCCCCCCCTGCAACGACCTTACATTTCAACTTGTCGATGGTGTTTTCATTGATAGCAAGTCCCATTGCACAGGGGGCGAAAACATCACATGGGACGGAAAAAATATCGTCTGGAGATACCAATTCGTCCAGACCATGTTCCTCTCCGACCTTCTGGGCTCGTGCCTTATCGACATCCGTGGCAATAACCGTCGCACCTTCTTTCTTCAATAGACCCGCCAGGTGGGCGCCAACATGGCCCAGTCCCTGGATAGCGACCGTGCGCCCTTTCATGGACTGCTCACCGAAGGCGCGTGCAACACATGCCATCATCCCCTGCATGACACCGAATGCCGTATACGGAGACGGGTTTCCACTTCCACCACGACTCGTATCTACCCCCGTTACATAATCGGTTTCGGAGAAGATGAATTCCATATCCTGTACGTCGGTACCCACATCCTCGGCAGTAATATACCGCCCACTCAACGACGCGACAGCCTTACCAAAAGCCCGAAACAAGGGCTCATTTTTGTCGGTTTTGGGATCACCAATAATCACCGATTTCCCGCCCCCGAGGTGGAGCCCCGCGGCGGCGGCTTTATATGTCATCGCACGAGACAAACGCATCGCATCGGCTACGGCCTCCGCTTCCGTTTTGTAGGGATACATTCGACAACCACCCAGAGCTGGCCCCAGTGTAGTATCGTGAATTGCAATAATGGCTTTAAGGCCCGCATCCCCAAGAGACACAAACACCACCTGTTCATGCCCTTGTGTGGTCATCGATTCAAAGATGTCCATCTGTCCTACCCCTATTACGCATGCATTCCATCTCGACTATGGCCAGTAGCTTATGCAGCCCCGACCGCCCAATTAGTCTGTCCGAAACCGCCTTCTTTAAAGGCCAAAAACATTACCGAGCTGGGCGAACTCTAGCACGAACATCCAGGTCTTTTGCAAGGCTCAAATTTGCTACCCACTGCGGTTGACAGGCCAACCAAATCCACGCTAGGTTTGGAGTTGGAAATCCTCTCGTTTTTGAGAAAAAAATGGATGTACAGTGCCGGCTCCGGATCCGGTCTTACGAACGTTCTCGAAATACAGGGGATATGTGAGTTTATAGCAGTCTAGGGAGGCGGCAGAGCCGCCAAGGGGATCGCAATGAACCGGCTTTTTGCCAGTGATTTCAAAACTCTTGCGAGCGGGGGCGTTTTGTATGACAAAACCGACCCCGTACTCAAACCGGATTTCGATAAGATGTGGAAACATGTGACGGCATTAGCCAAACATGTCCACGACCTGATCTCCTCGAGTGAACGTCCCTTCCCCTATGAGATTGGGAAGTCGAGAAACTACCTCCAACAAGCGGGGCGTGGTCGCTTCTATTATCCGAAGTACGCCTGGATTCGTTATATTCGCGCCGGCCATAAACGAACCGCACCGTCTGTGAGCATGAGCCTTAATGCCGACGGAATCGAATTCAGCATAGATTTCTCCGAAAAATACGCCAAAAACAGCGTCATTTCCCGTGCTCGATACGTCGCATGCGTCGAACGGTCCGCATCCCTTTTAACGCAGATGGGTGTTACGAGAGACGCCGACATGAGTTGGCCACGCCACCGAATCTTTTTTCCAGTAGAGAAGATTCTAGCGATGAAGAACCTGGAATTCGACGTGGAGATCACACGCTATCTCTATCCTCTCCTGGAGGTATATGAATCCATGTGGACCGACCTGGACAGTCTACAAGGCGGTGAAGAGGATAACCATAGCGTATCGCGCCACATCAACTCCCTGGAAGCAGCAAACGATCTCCGCCCACCGCAAGCAAACGAACAGCCTGTGCAGGGAACTGCAACAGACATCGCTTTGAATGTGGCCCAGGCCGCTCTGGCCGTAGCGCGCGGCGAACGCTTTGTTATATCCAACGATACAAGTCACCTCCCCTCCGGAGGAACGGTTCTCCGCCGGCGGCGGTCGACGCAACAGGTATCGGAACGTCGAATTACACCATCCACCGGTTCCGATAACGATACGGGAGACAACCCCCCGTCAACACCGATTCCAACCACAATCGTTTCCGACTCCAAATTGCCCGCCAACCTCCAGACCGTGGTGCGAAAACCACGACGCCCTCCAGAGGCGGTAGAGCAGGTGAGCCTGGTTCCACCAGCTGTTCCCGAACATTACACAGGCCTGGATGAGCTTCGCGCCAATAAGAACGTCCTGATATACGGCGCCACTGGTGACAATCTTTATGGACACGTCCATAACCTGACCGGCGCGTTACTCCGAGACCAGCTCTCCAAAACCAAAAAACGTCATGAGCTGATCCTCGACGCCTTGTCGAATGAAGAGTTCAACGACCTCATCACCCTGGCACTTTATGAAGCGCCAAGAGGGCTGACATCGGTGGCGTTACAGACTCACGAATTGGTCCTTGGGTACTATCGACGCGAAGGCCATTTCTCGCGCCCTCTACGCACTATGCTTCGACAAGGGCTGGCCCAATGCCAGGAGTCCGGACTGGTGAGTACCGGTGCCGATCCCAACCAATGGCTTATCACCCCCAAGGGGCGGACATATATTGATGCCCACTTCCGATACGCACTTCAAGAAGCCAGCAAAGCAAAACCAAGGCGTTATGTAATCACCGATTACGCAGTGTTCCTGTCTCCCGAGGCGGGAAGCTATCCCCCAATGAGCAATGATGGTGCGTTGATCAACGATGAAGATGGTATTGTTCGACAATTCGCCACTCCGGGCCCAGTCATCGAACTCATTCAAAAGGCGATTCGCGACCGTAAAAACAACTATGTCATCGCGGTCATGGGAGGCTGTCAGGAAAACCTGAGTACTGCGTTCGGCCCCCTCATACACCTTCTGCATAAGGACAATCGAGGAAACGGTGCTCTCGCGGAATCCATCCATATCTCGCACTTTGGCAATCTGAGCTTTCCTCCGAATGTTCATGTGATCATAGCGCTCACCCCTGGGGCGGATCCCTCCTCCATCTTCGTGCCCGAAATCAAAGCGGCGTTCACTCCACTCGACTACTCCCAGAACTGAACGAAAGAACGGTTCCAACGATGGCACTTCATACCAAGCGAGTACTTGTAACAGGCGCGAGCGCCGGTATTGGGCGTGCAACAGCTCGCCTTCTGGTTGAGGCTGGAGCACATGTTGCAGCTTGTGCACGACGTGGAGATGCCCTGGAATCTCTCCGAACAGAGGTAGAGGGAAGCCCCGGTAAACTCTATACCCACGTCTGTGATGTATCGAAGGCCGACTCGGTCATCAATTTTGTAGAATCGAGTCGCGAGCAACTGGGTGGATTCGACACCCTCCTCAATAACGCTGGTTTGCTGGGGCCTAGAGTGGGAGTCGCCAGCTACCCTGTCGAAGACTTCCAGGCCGTACTCGACGTCAATGTTTTTGGCCTTTTCCTGATGACCCGAACCTGCCTACCTGAACTTACGTCCGGTGGAATGGGCCTGGTTATTAATGTCTCCAGTGGTCTCGGTCGCTTTGGAGTCGCGGATTCCAGCGCATATTGTGCGAGCAAATTTGCGGTAGAGGGGTTTACCCAGAGCCTGGCCGACGAATATCCCAAAGAGGAACTTGTAGCGGTGACTCTCTCTCCGGGAATGGTCGCGACGGATATGTTGCGCAACTATCTCGGCGAGGAAGATGTCTCGCAATACCTCGACCCCACAGATGTCGCCAACGGTATACTCAATATTATCGATTCCGCAGAGCCCGGCTGGACCGGTCGTGCCCTCGATATTGAATCCTATCTAAGGAAGTAGCTGCCGATCAGCTGCCAACGACCTTATTACGCCCTCCGGATTTGGCTGCCATCAAACGTTCGTCTGCACGTTGGATGAGATCAATTCCGTCGGCACTATCGTCAGGGCTCAAGGCTGCCACTCCCATGGAGATGGTGATTGGAATCGGAAAACCATCAAAGGTGTAGGCCCGCTTGGCCACCGACTCTCGCAATCGCTCCGACACCTCGATAACCGCCTCCAGACCCGTCTCGGGGAAGATAACCCCAAATTCCTCGCCACCATATCGCGCGAGAATGTCGGGGCGTCGAAGAGAACGCTGCAAGCTTCGCCCCACCATCTTCAGGACGTGATCGCCGGCCAGGTGACCATAGGTGTCGTTCACATGCTTGAAATGGTCCAGGTCCACCATCGCAAAGGACAGTTCATGGTGATATCGCCGCGCCCTACTAATTTCCCGTACCAGCGTCTCCATCAAATACCGACGGTTGAAGAGCTGTGTCATCGGATCTGTTGTCGTTAACCGGTAGATTTCCTGATGATAGGCGTTCTCGATATTCGAACCACATAGGAACTTAAAGATCACACGACCAAACTTTACAATATCGCCATCCGAGACAGTCGAGCTTGTCACCAGCCCATCGTTCACATACGTGCCGTTCGTAGAGCCCATATCGCGAACGACCACCTGGGAGTCATCCACAACGACCTCGGCATGATGGCGAGACACGCTCGCCTCTCGTAACGAGATGAGCGCTTCACTATCGCGGCCAACCAGATGTTTGCCCTCACCAAGAGGAAATCGCTTCCCAATATCAGGACCCATCAACAGCACAAGACAAGATTCTCCGGGCTCTTTTCGCCTCGAACCACGTTCGACCAGAGTCTCCGTAATCGTGGTGGTCGTATTGTTCGTGGCAGAAAAAGGATTCCTATCCCGCGTCTTTTTTTCTTCAGCCATCACCATACCGTCCGATGCCAACATAGTGCCCGCACAGGCGCAGTGCGTCAACCGACAGGATCGGCGCATCCCCCCCATTATAGGGCGTGTAGGGGTTGTGGCTCTTGACAAAAGCCCCCTTGGGGGCTAGCTTCCCCGGCCTTCCAGTGATCTAAACGAAAACCATGTCCTATAACGAATTTCATATCCACGCAGGTGAGATCCCCGCGAACGGTCGGAAGCTGAGCTTTTCACGCGATTCCGCCTGGACGCAGACGATCCTGGCCGACGGCATCTATACCGTAACGGGTGACATCCAATTCGATGGAGAAGCCACCTCGCGCGGTCAGAGCGTCTTATTGCAGTTGCATGTTAGCGTCCCGTTGAACTTCAACTGTTCGCGCTGTGGTGAGAATTCCGATCTGGCGTATGAGACGGACTTATCCCATCTGTTCGTTGCGACACAAAGTGATGCTTTGTCCCTGCCAGTGGATGTAGAGCTCGACCCAGAGCTGGATCTTTCCGAAGGCGTTGGTAGAAAATTCGATGCAGAAGATGCCGTCTTAGGTGCCTTTGCTGCAGACATCCCGATTCATCCCGTCTGTCACCCCGAATGTACGGGAATGACAAAATCCATGAACACCGGTGGTTCCAAACCTATTGATCCCAGGCTTGCACCACTCTTAGCAATTCGTGAATCCATGCAGGTCGCCGAAGCCGACGCCCAGCAATAATACGAATCGCGAAACTGATCTCCAGGAGGCTACCATGGCAGTCCCGAAACAACGACGCTCCAAAGCACGCACCCGCACCAAGCACAGCATGAATGACCGCAAAGCGGCACCGGCTGTAAGCATTTGTCCGGATTGTGGAAGCCCCAAGGCTCCCCATCGTGCATGCGGCACCTGTGGCTACTACAATGCCAAGTACGGTCGCATCATCGAGACGAACTACACAGAGGCTGCGGAGGGCTGAGCCTTTGGCTACGGTTTTGCCGGTACGCCCATGGGTCGTCGCTCCGTCGGGTCCCGTTGGTGACACCGCGCAACGCCGCGCCCGAGTTCGCCGAGCGCTCTGGAGGCTTGCCCTCCAGGGTATTGAACCCACCATCGCACCCGATGTGTGGCGAAAAGATGGCTATCTTGCCGGCCCAGACCCTGCACGAGTCCGTGCCCTGGTCGAGGCCCTGAACGCGGACCATGCATTCGTATGGGCAGCTCGCGGTGGATATGGAGCGATGCGACTCCTGCCCGCCCTGGATCATCTTCTCAAGGTGCGGGACAAGGCTCCCCTTTTCCTTGGGTTCAGTGATTTAACTGCCGTCTTCCCTCTTCTCGTACGGAAAGGGTTTCGCTGCGTACACGGACCCGTCCTGTCCCAGGTTTCGGATCTCGTAGAGAGTGGACCGGCTGGCTTTACCAGTCTGACCAAGGTCCTCAAAAGCCACCCGATCCCGCCTCTGACCTTTTCCACTCCAGACCCATGGTTTGGAGACGAGATCGAGGGGCCATTATGGGGTGGAAATCTCACGCTTTGTGCTGCGTTATGCGGCACCCCCTATAGCCCCGATTACTCCGGAGCCATTCTCTTTCTTGAGGATGTGGGAGAACCCGCCTACCGCCTTGATCGAATGCTGACGCAGCTAGAGCTCTCGGGCGTACTTCAAGCCGTCCAGGCCGTTCTGGTCGGAGATCCCGGCGTTCGTGGATCGGAAAAGAAGGCGGTCGAACAGCGATTGCATCTGATTCGAGAGCGGTGGGGTATTCCAGTGTTGACTGGCCTCCCCATTGGACACCAACGACGAAATGCCTGCCTCGAAGTCGGACGGACCGTAAAGCTGTCCGCTACGCCTCTAAAGGCGGGGAAAACCAATATAACCATTCGGTGGGTCTGACATCATGAGCGTCGACACCATACGAAGCTATCCGCACAGCCGTTGCCTGGTGTCCGTGCAGGCCCTGCGCGACAATATTGAAGTCCTTCGTTCACGCATGGGAGCGGGTGCTGGGTTTGGCGCCGTCGTGAAGGCAAACGCCTACGGGCACGGTATCGACCTGGTCACGCAAGGCATCGCCGATTGTACGGATATCTTTATTGTGCACTCCTTCGACGAGGCACTTCGTGTTCGAACCTTGGTGCCACAGCATCGAGTTCTGGTGGTGGGCCCCCTCCACCACGACGCGATCGGCGAAGCCATCGACCAGAGCATCGAGCTCACCCTCACGAGCCCAGAGCAGATCGCCGCCCTATCGACCGCTCTCAACAGCCAGAACAAGCACGCAGTCGCACATATCAAGGTAGAAACAGGGACCCATCGGCAAGGGGCCGACCGGGATAATGTCCTGGAAATAGCACGCCGTGCTGTCGTCGATGGCCGCATTGAAGTTCGTGGGATATCGACCCACTTTGCCGATATAGAGGACACTCTCGACCACACTTTCGCGCAGGAACAACATCGCCGTTTCATGGAGGTGTTCTCTCACCTGGATGCGGAAGGTCTGGCCGTACCTGAGCGCCATTGTGCCAATAGCGCGGCCACCGTTCTATGGCCATCTACACACGGTGCTTTTGTACGCTCGGGGATCTCTCTTTACGGCTTATGGCCTTCGCGCGAAACCCGCTTATCGGTAACTCGCGATGCACCACAGGACACCCCACCTACCCTCAAACCGGCCCTTGAATGGCGTGGTACGATCACTGAAATCAAAGACGTCCCTCAGGGGGGATTCGTTGGCTACGGACGTACCTACCGCTGCAATACAGATAGCCGTATCGGCGTCGTCGGCGTGGGATATGCCGATGGTTACGACCGCGGCCTCTCCAATACGGCGCACGTTCTTTATAACGGCGTTCGACTGCCCGTTCGAGGACGCGTGTGCATGAATATGATCATGGTCGACTTCACCGCGGCCGACGCGCCGAAGGTTGGAGACGAGGTCGTCTTAATGGGCCGCTCCGGGAGTGAAGAGATCTCCGCGGAGACCCTGGCGGAGTGGATGGGGACTATCAATTATGAAGCCGTATCCCGGATTCACCAGGAGCTTCCGCGTCTGGCCGTCGACAATCCTGTGCCCGAATAATATATACGAATACCTGTCCCATCCGAACGACCTAAGGAGCTGCCAATGACGGCTGCCCTCGCCGCACTGTTCGCCTTTATCGCCTATTTTCTGGCCTATCGTTTCTACGCCCGATTTCTGGCCAACAAGATATTCCAGCTCAACCCCGACCGGAAAACACCAGCACATACTCTGAGCGATGGGGTCGATTATGTGCCTAGCCGAACCCCGGTTCTCTTTGGTCATCACTATGCATCTATCACGGGACTTGCCCCGATGCTGGGCCCCGCGGTCGCCGTTATCTGGGGCTGGTTCCCCGCCATGCTCTGGGTGGTTTTAGGGGCCATCTTCATCGGTTGCGTTCACGACTTCTCTGCCCTGGTACTATCGGTTCGCGCCCAGGGGAAATCTGTAGGAAAGATCGCCGAAGCCGTCATTGGCCGCCGCGCTAGAACCCTTTTCCTGTTGATCATCTTCTTCGGGATCGCCTTGGCCATGGGCGTATTTGTCTTTGTCATCGGCAAGCTGCTCGCCCAACCCGCAGACGGTGGTCTGGGATATAACGAAGCGGCACTTCCATCCGGCCTCCTGATGGTGATCGCCGCCACGGCCGGCTACCTCTTATATAAGAAGAAATTCCCCTTCGCTCCCGTCATCGCGGTAGGTTTTGTCCTGGAGCTGGGGAGTATCTGGTTGGGTCTGGAATGGAAGGACTCGTTTGGCTCCTGGCCCGCCCCGGACACCTGGATGTATATCCTGCTCGGCTACGCTTTTTTGGCGTCGGTCCTTCCCGTATGGACCCTGCTCCAGCCAAGAGACTTCCTGAACTCACTCTTGCTCTATCTCGGTCTTGGCCTCGCCTATCTTGGCTTATTCGTGAGCAACCCATCCTTTGATGCTCCCGCTCTGGTGACAAACCCGACCAATGCACCAGCCATGTTCCCCTTTGTCTTCATCATTATCGCATGTGGAGCCGCCAGCGGTTTCCACGGCCTGGTGAGCTCGGGGACAACCGCGAAACAATTGGATCGTGAACCGCAGGCTCGCGTTATCGGGTATGGAGGTATGGTGGGAGAGAGCCTCCTGGGGCTCTTGGCTGTTCTGGCTTGTACTGCTGGGTTCAGCGCCATGAATGGTGAAACAGCCGCCGATGTATGGAGTGGGCATTATGGTGATTACGACACCATCGCACAGAACCTGCCTGCGAAACTCGGCCACTTTATAGAAGGCACGACATCGTTCCTTACCTCTCTCGGGATTTCTGCGGAGCTCGCAAGCGCCCTTATCGCCATGGTGGTGGTGTCCTTCGCGTTGACGACTCTCGATTCTGCGACCCGTCTCCTACGATTCAATATCGAGGAGCTCTCCTCCACCTATCGGGTGCCAGTCCTGACCAACCGCTACGTATCCTCTCTTCTGGCCTGCCTGGTCATCGGCTTCTTCGCCTTCTACAAGGTGGATGGAAAATCGGCGGGTCTGGCCCTCTGGGCACTCTTCGGCTCGACCAACCAGCTTCTCGCCGGGTTGACCCTTGTCCTTGTCACCCTCTACCTGAAGCATCGGGACAAGCCTACCTGGTACACGGGGATCCCGGCCGTGTTCATGATGAGCAGCACAGTTGTCGCTATGGTCATCAACCTTAAGGAACACTACCAGAACGATAAGACCCTGCTCTTCATCGTGGGCAGCATATTGCTTCTGCTTGGGGTGGGAATCCTGTTCGAAGCCATCGCAGCGTTGAGACGGCCGACCAAGACGGACGATCCCGAGATCCACTTCGACACCACCTGAAGTCTATTGGCAGCGCAGCCAGCTATCGGGACTCACCGATTCCAATAAACACCGCACCTGCTCTCGACTCGCATTTTGCCGACAGCGGGTACTGCACGCTTCTATATTGGCCAGTCCCATTTCGGTCGCATCATCCAGTCCGTCCACGGGACCTTCATTGCGAGACAACCGGTCGGCTTGAAGGAGCTCGGCCAGATGGCTACATGCCTGGGCGCAGTCTTCCTTCGAAGGCCGCTCCTCCGCGCAGCCGACAAACCCCAGCGCCACGATGGGAATGATCAAACACAAACGCAATCGGATCATTTCCTGCTCTTACGCTTCCTTGCATGCTTTGAAGGACTCCGCGCACGTTCCCTGAAGGCAAGTCGAATGGACGTACCTTCCAGCTCGAACTCTTCACGTAGCTGGTGAATAATATAGCGCTGGTAGGACTCAGGGATCGCTTTCGCCTCATTGGCAAAAAACAAAAAGGTCGGCGGCGCCGTCTGAATCTGCGCTCCAAAATAGATTCGTGCTCGTTTCGTACCACGTAGCGGAAGCTGATGGCGGTGTAATACGCGCCGAAGCAATCGGTTCAAAGCCACGGTACGAATCCGACGACGATGATTGGTAACGACAAACTCCACCATCTGGTAGATTCTAGCCACGCGCTGCCCCGTCTTAGCGGATAAGAACAGGATTGGTGCCCAATCGAAAAACGGCATCTGGTAGCGGATCTCCTTCGCCATCTGATCGGCGGTCTTGGAGTCCTTACTCACTAGATCCCATTTGTTTACGAGTATGACGGCCCCCTTGCCATATTGGCTCACCAGAGCGGCAATCTTCTTATCCTGATCCGTCACTCCCTGGGTCCCATCGACGACCAGAAGTGCCACATCGGCCCGTCGTACACTCTCCAGAGCTCGGATCACGCTGAACCGTTCTACCCGATCGGAGATGCGACTCTTTTTTCGCACACCAGCCGTGTCGATGAACAGATAGGGGCGGTCCTTGTCGAGAATCCAGGAGTCAATACTATCGCGGGTTGTGCCTGGCACATTGCTGGTCATCAAACGGTCCTGGCCCAACAGGTGGTTCACCAGCGTACTTTTCCCGGCGTTGGGTTTTCCTATAACTGCAACAGCGATGGGCTCGTCATCCGTGAGTTCTGTTGTAGAATCCACGATGTCCTTATTTTCATCCACGATGGATTCATAACTCTCGGGATCCTGCACATCGGCGCTATGTAGAAGCGCCTCTTCTTCGTCCGTAAGAAGGGATTTCCGCTTGGTATCTTCCTCGAGGACACGAGGGCCTTCTTCGGGTAACGATTGAACGATACGCTCTCGCAGCTTGCGCAGATTCCGGCGTGTATGCGCGGCGATGGGAATCACTTCTTCCACGCCCAGCTGATACCCCTCGGATGTGCCCTCCACTTCGAGTTTGGGGTTGTCGGCTTTGTTCGCGACCACCAAAACATTCGCCTGCCTCTCTACCAACAAGCGGTAGATGGCGGAATCGGAAGAGACCAGCCCGTGTTGGGTGTCCAACAGAAACAAAATGACATCGGCTTCGTTGAGAGCCAACTCCACCTGTTCCCGCATCAAAGACCAGATCCCGTCGGAAGCCTCTGGATCAAAGCCACCGGTGTCGATCAAGAGCACCCGCCGGTCCTCAATGGCGGCTTCCGCGTAGTTTCGGTCGCGGGTTACTCCGGGCGTATCTTCCACAATGGCGCGACGTTCGCCCAGGAGCCGATTGAACAAGGTCGATTTGCCCACATTGGGTCGCCCGACCAGAGCAACGACCGGCATACGCTCCACCGGAGGGACCTTCCTGGAAGGTCGCGTCTTTTCAGGTGTCTTGGCCACGATCGCTACCCCTCACCGCCGTAGCCGTCGAGATCTGTTTCGTCTTGGAATTGATACCCTAGACGGTTTAATGCTCCGGGACGATCCGACCAACGGTCATCGACCTTCACATGAATCTCCAACATCATTCGTTTGCCGAGTAATCCCTCCAGCTCACGCCGAGCCTTTGTGCCGACTTCCTTCAACATGCTGCCGCCACGCCCGATGATCATCCCTTTCTGGCTGTCACGCTCCACCACAACCGTGGCATGGACATGGATGCGCTTTGCTGTCTCTTCATACCCCTCGATATACACGGCCGTACTATAGGGAAGCTCTTGATGCGTCTTTAGAAAGATCTTTTCACGAATGAGCTCCGAGATCATGAAACGGACCGAACGGTCCGTCAGTTGATCCTCGGGGAATAGGCTGGGCCCTTCTGGCAGAACATCAAACAATAAGTCGACAAGTCGTTCGACGGGTTTCTTCTGGTTCGCAGACAGGGGTACGATCTCCGAATATGAACACTTTTCTTCAAAGTCCATGGGGGTGTTCATAAGCTCAATCAAAGGAAGTAATTCCGGCTTGGGAATACGATCGACCTTATTTAAGAGCAATATCGATGGTCGACGCGATGCATGAATACCCTTTCGGATCTCAATATCCAGGGGATGAATGTTTCGCTTACCACGCCCCCAGGACACCGTGTCGATCATATGTAGAACCAGATCGGCCTGATGCAAGGCCCCCATGGCTACCTGGACCATACGCCGGTTCAGCTCATTACGCCCCCTGGCATTATGCACACCGGGCGTGTCGATAAGGACTATCTGTCCTCGATCCGTGGTATGAATACCGCGGATCGGGTCACGGGTTGTCTGGGGTTTGGGGGTCACAATCGCGACCTTCTCACCCACGATGGAGTTGACCAGGGTACTCTTGCCCGCATTGGGGCGACCAATTACGGCGACAAAACCGGACGTTGTTTTTGATGGGTTCGACATGGAGGTGGGGGCGGCTCAACAGCCGTAACAGCTCAAGTTTTTGAATGGATAGGCCGATCTACCTTGTTGTGAGCTATTCGGCCAGCCTTGATCGCTGGAACCCTTTAACACCATACCCTTTCTGTGTGGAGGTAATTCCCCCGTACGATAAATACACTAGAGAAATAGACTCGTACCGTGTTCGGTGCAGAACGCTGAAAGGAAGACCTCCGGGAGCCCCGGACAGCATCTTGTGTATTGGACCTCAAAGGTCTGTCCATGCCTGAACCTCAAATCTATATCCTCGTCGCATTGTTAATGAACGCTCTGCTAGCAGGCGTCATTTTTGCGCGCGATCCTACGTCGTCGGAAAACCGATGGTACGCATTGATGTGCCTGGCGCTCGTCTACTGGGGGTTGGTCCAATACCTGCACTTCACTCTCGCGACCACCCCGGAACAGGCCTTTCGATTTTTCGCGATCTCAACACCAGGGTGGGCTCTGCTCGTCCCCATTTTCCTGATGTTTGTGCGGGCCCACGTAGGGAATCGTGGATGGCTCAAGACTCCTCTGTTCCCCTTTATATTCTTATGTAGCGGTATCTTTCTATCGATCATCGCCTGGAAAAAAGGCTGGCTGGTCGACGAGATGGTCCGCGCAGAACATGGAGGGTTCGTCCATGAGCCAGGGTTCCTATACACCACGTTGGGTCTAGGGCATCTCTCTCTGGGGCTGTTGGTCGCGCTGATTCATCTATTCATGCAATTACGGCGGAATCAGGGCGGAGATTCTCGACGCCGCACATCGATGGTCTTTGTGGGTATGCTGGTTCCACTCCTCGGGGGGGTCGTCGTTCCAATCATACATCCCAGTATCGGAATCTCTCAGGGCCCCCACCTGCTCATCTCATTGACCGCGATCAACACGGTTGTGGTTGGCTTGGGGATGCTTCGCTATCAACTGTTCTCCATCACATTGGAGCGAACCGCACAGACGATTGTAGAAGCTGTCACAGAGGGCATCGTGCTCTGTGACCTCGAGGGAACCATCGAATTTACCAACCCCTCGGCCTGGAATCTCCTCGATCGAGAGCCCGGACAGCTGCAGGGGACCAATCTACGAACTCTTATGGAGCCCGCCCACGAGGTAAACCGTGCTCTCACCATGGCGGCCCGTGGTCGCCCCGTAAATGGTGAGGGTGTGGTCGTCTCACGAACCGGCGAACCGACGCCCATTGAATATACATTCTCTACGATTCGAGATCCCGGGTCTGGCCGTATCGCCGGGCTCGCCTGCGTACTCCGTGATGTGGGGGCTCTGAAATCCCTCATCAAACAACTGGAGGAAGCATCCAGTCGTCTACAGGAACAAGTCGTAACCGACCCTCTCACGGGTGTGTTCAATCGCCGCTATCTGGAAGCACGCCTTGAAGATGAATTCCATGCCTGCCAACGCTACGCGCGCATGTTTAGTATGGTGATGCTGGACCTGGATCATTTCAAAGACGTGAATGACACCATGGGTCATGATGCGGGCGATCAACTGCTGGTGTCCGTGGCCGAGATCCTCAGCGCCTGCGTACGGGCCTCTGACGTCGTCACACGATTTGGCGGAGACGAGTTCGTCATCTTGATGCCAGAGACCCCAAATGAGCGAGCCCTCCAGGTCACTCGTCGACTCCAGGTTTCCATTCGCTCGGCGCTGGGTAAAGGCGATATTCCAGTCACCGCAACCTTCGGTATCGTTACCTTCTCTGGAAACGAG
The DNA here is from genome assembly GCA_002728755.1 of Myxococcales bacterium. GTDB lineage: Bacteria > Myxococcota_A > UBA9042 > UBA3505 > UBA3505 > UBA3505. Next base: position 30,795 of record PBVT01000022.1, on the reverse strand, counting down.
CCGGTTGAATCGGCAGCCGACCTCATGCGTAGGGCCGACGAAGCCTTGCTCACCGCGAAACAACTCGGTCGAGATTGTATTCGTGTCGCAAAACTCCCAGATCCCCTACCCGTCAAACGGACCGAGTCCAGCAGTGCCTGAAGACCAGGGCCTGAAAACGAGACTAGGGACAGACCGTAGTCGTAAAGCGTATCAATCGGGCGATCGTGGAATTATTGGGGGCCATCGTACCGATCAGGCCTTCCCCACAATCGGACCCGGGTTGAAAGGCAACCGACAGCAGATGTGTGTTCGAGTCGGCGCTATAGGGTGTCTGATCAAACCCGGGGATACTCCAATCCTCCCAGGTGCCAGTCGCCAGAGAAAAACCAGAGTTGCGATGTACAACAACCGTACCACCAAGAGGGTTGCCACTGGGACGGCCCACCAGAAGAGCAATATTTCCGTAGGGGCTAAACGCGACGGCGTTGAAGGTAGGATTTACGGGCAGCGTAGTTTTGGTCCAGCTACCGTCGAATAGATACGCCTTATTACTGCTCGTACCCATGGCCATTCCATAACTACCCGCCGGTCGCCAGGCGGCCCGCCCTGGGTTCCCGAAGGAGTTCATCCAGCCATTCTCCAACACATCCGTGGTGGAACCAATATAGGATCGACTATCCGCTCCATTGATCCCTAGCAGAATCAAAAGAAACGGTTCCCCATAGATCGCGGTAGAATCAACCCAGACCGCGTCGGTTAAGCCAGCCCCCGCGACAAATGCCTTCTTCAACACCACGTTTTCCTGCACGTGGTACACCCGCGTCTGAAGATACTGTTGCCCCGAGACTCCACCCGCTAAAGCGAAGAAACCACCCGTCGGATCGGGGACGAGCGCACGATAGCGGAACCCGCTGATCTCGGAGCCCGGAATGACCGAGGTGGTTCCAGTCGTGAGGTCGAGCAGCAATAGACGGCCATCATCGCCCTCACCTCCCGCGATCACCACATCATCGAAACCGGCGACAACCGCGACTCTTTCGAGGGAGAAGTCCCCCAGGTCTGCGACCGCCTGCACACTGCCATCCGCCGTATACAGCCCCACATTACGTAGACCTCCGAGTACGGCTCTACCGGTACCATCCTGTAGATAGACGATGTCCTTAATGGCGTGTTTCATCACAGCTTGTGGTACGGCCGCATAATTCATGGAGACAAATGGTGTGGGCTCCGGTGGCCCGATATCCGCCGTGCCAATTCCCTCATCCGCGACAAGGTCCGAGGCATCATGCACGTCCACCCCAACATCCGAAGCGGTGGCGTCGCCAGGCCCTGAATCCAACGGTGGGGAGTCGATGTCGGTGGCATCAGACAAAGCCGTCTCAGCGCTATCGAAACCATCGTCAATGATGTCGGCGACGTTCATATCTTCGCCCACCGAACTATCCGAAACATCCGATTCGGACACGTCGCTCCCAATAGAGGTGTCCGTCCCCGTATCTGTTACCACCCCTGGCTCACAGCGACCGTCATAACAAAGCTCATCCGGGCTGCAACTGGCTATGTACTCCGTCTCCCCCGTTCCAGAGACACATTGGTGTACGGTACCATTTACACAGAGATACTCCCCCACGGTGCAGACCTGCCCCAGGGAACCATCACCATCCGAACCACAAGCCAATACTGTGGCCAGGGCGAACAGTAGCCCAAATCGCCGACACGATCCGAGGGCCACTACCTTTTGAAAACCGCTATATAATGCCTTGGTTGGGTTCATAGATACGCCGCCGAAAGAAGGGGATAACACATCAATAATCGTTTCCTTCAATGGTTCGCAACTTTGCTCTTGCCTGGCCCGGCGCGCGTGGATATGGTCCTTCCGGATAGCACGCGGCCCGGTTTAGCGCAGGCTTCGCTACCACCGTCGCTGACTCGTAGACCATAGGAGAAAACTCGATGCCGGACGAACCAAGAACTGAAGAGCTCCCTGCCGTCTCCACTTCTTCCAACCGGTTCGACAACTCTTTCCTCAGTCCGATGGAATCGACATCGGTGTTAACAACCCAGGAATGGGGACAGCTGGAAGACCTCCGAGATCGCGTCCAGAACAAACCCTATCATGTGGCGCTTGGCCTGGAGTCCGACGTATCCCCCTCCGATGCCAAACATCGCATCGCAGTCCAGTTGGCCTGGCTGGAAGAATTGAGTGGGCGTTCCGGCCTCACAGCAGAGGAACGTAACGCTATCCAGACTTGCCGCGAACATCTACCCCTTGCCCGCTGGGTTCTAACCGATACGACCCTGGGCCCCGCCTATCTCTCTGCCATTCGAGCTCGAACGGAAGGTGCAGGCCAGAAACCAGGTCAAGATTCATGACAGTACATGAAATTGTTGCCTACCCAGCTCCCGTACTACTCCAAAAAGCGGCGGCCGTAACAGAGGCAGAATTCGGGCCATCTCTGCTGGCACTAATTTCGGATATGGCCGAAACCATGTACGTGTCCAACGGCATCGGTCTGGCCGCTCCGCAAATTCAGATCTCCAAGAGGATCCTCGTCATTGATGTGGAATGGCCCGATCGTGAAGACTCCAATTTATACGCCATCATCAATCCTGAAATCGTAGACGCGAAGGGTGAAATCGTTTTCGAAGAGGGATGCCTCTCCTTCCCTGATTTGACGGTGCCAGTGCAACGACATGCAGAGCTCACTCTGCGGGCGCAGGACCCCTCAGGAAAGCCATTTGAGATCCAGGCCGATGGGTTGCTTAGTATTTGCATTCAACATGAGATGGATCACCTGGACGGCATTACCCTGGTAGACAGGGCTCGCGGCGACCATCGCGTCGAATTAATTCGACAGCTCAAGGAACAGCCCTGGTTCCTCCCAGAACTGCTACCTCCAGACGTGTCGCTGTAGGATCCCCTAGACAGGTTAGAGTTCATGCTGCGCGTTATTTTCATGGGCACACCGGATTTCGCGGTACCAGGCCTGCAGGTCCTGGTTGAAAACCATCAGGTCGATTGTGTCTTTACACAACCCGACCGACCAGCCGGTCGCGGCAATCGTGTCGTCATGTCGCCCGTAAAACAGGCTGCTCTCGCAGCCGGTATAACCGTCGAACAGCCCGTTTCCCTGCGCACCCCGGAAGGTCAAAACCTGATCGAGGCTATTCGCGCGCAAAAACCCGATCTGATCGTTGTGGCAGCCTATGGACAAATCCTGCCCAAAGAGCTCCTGGATATTCCACGGCTTGGTTGCGTTAATATCCACGCGAGCCTACTCCCACGTTGGCGCGGCGCATCTCCTATTCAAGCGGCCATCGGTGCCGGAGACGAGACAACCGGCGTCACCCTGATGCAGATGGACGAAGGCCTGGACACGGGTCCGATGATCGCACAATCCGCGATCTCCATCCCCGAACAGATGACAGCTGGAGAACTTCATGATGCGCTCGCTGACCTCGGCGCAGAGCTCCTCTCGTCAGTCCTCGCTTCGTTTGTCGATGGCGACACCGACGCTCTGCATGGGACCCCCCAGCCGGCCGATGGGGTAACCTACGCCGGCAAGATCACCAAGAGCGACGGCTGGATCGACTGGAACCGTCCAGCAGCCGATGTCATCAATCATATCCGGGCGATGAACCCATGGCCCGGGGCGCAGGCCCGATTAGAAGGTCGAGCAGTCCGAGTGGTGCGCGCGCAAATTGCCAAGAACGCCAGTACATCAGCCCCGGCCGGTACTCTCTACGCACTCAACGGTGAAGCAGGTCTTGTAACCACCTCCGATGGAATACTCTCCATCGAGATGATCCATCCAGCCGGAAAGAAACCGATGAGTATCGCTCGTTATCTGGATGGGCAACGGATGACCCCGCCATGTTCTTTTGCGACGGAACCCTAGAGTCCGAACACGTATACCAATAGCAGCCCAGCCGTCTCTTTGGACCCCTCGATCATTGACGCAGACGGCAAGTCGGGTTAAAAGGCCTTCTCCGCGCATACCTGTCCTGGCGAATCTTCGATACGTGTTCCGACTCACCGAAATATTCGCCCAGAGCGCATACGTATATCAGTTAGAGTATTGGAGCCATCATGACACCAGCCGCTAAAGTGACGAAAAACGCCAATGGCACTCTATCCGTACCCGACCATGTCATCCTTCCGTTTATCGAAGGTGACGGAATTGGGCCGGACATCTGGGCATCCGCTGTTCGAGTATTCAACGCAGCCGTGGAACGAGCCTATGGTGGACAACGAAAGATCGAGTGGCTGGAAGTCTACGCAGGGGAAAAGGCCTTCAACAACACCGGGGAATGGCTTCCGACTGAAACAACAGACACCATCGCCGACCATCTTGTATCCATTAAGGGGCCACTGACCACACCGGTAGGTGGCGGTATCCGCAGTCTCAACGTGGCGATTCGGCAGCGGCTTGACCTCTATGTATGTCAACGACCTGTTCGCTACTTTGATGGCGTCCCGAGTCCTGTTAAGACCCCGGAAAAGGTCAATATGGTCATCTTCCGTGAAAACACGGAAGGGATCTACGCTGGCATCGAATTCGATCATGGAAGCGAAGACGTAATTAAGCTCCGCAATTTCCTGGTGGAAGAGCTCGGTGTAGAGAAGATTCGCTTCCCCGACACATCCAGCCTGGGCATCAAACCCATGAGCGAAGAGGGCTCCAAGCGTCTGTCACGCGCGGCCATCCAATATGCTCTGGACCAGAACCGGCAAAGTGTCACCCTTGTTCATAAGGGCAATATCATGAAGTTCACTGAGGGCTTCTTCAAGAAATGGGGATATGAAGTCGCGGACCAGGAGTTCGCCGATCAGACCTATTCCTGGGCACGTTGGGAGAAGACCAAAGAAGAACAGGGAACAGAGGCAGCCAACGCCGAACAGGCGGCCGCGCTCGAAGCTGGAAAGATTCTCGTAAAAGACTGTATCTGTGATGCATTCCTTCAGCAGATCCTGACGCGTCCCGCGGAATACGATGTCATCGCTACTCCGAACCTCAATGGGGACTATGTTTCGGATGCTCTAGCCGCACAGGTCGGTGGGATTGGAATCGCCCCGGGGGCCAACATCAACTACGAGAACGGCATCGCCGTATTCGAAGCCACACATGGTACAGCACCCAAATATGCCGGACAGGACAAAGTAAATCCTGGATCCGTCATCCTGTCGGGAGAAATGATGTTCCGATATATGGGTTGGAATGAGGCCGCAGACTGCATTATTGCAGGCCTTGAGAAGACCATCGAAAGCAAGCGGGTCACCTATGATTTCCATCGCTTGATGGACGGAGCGACCAAACTCCGATGTAGCGAATTCGGATCGGCTATTATCGAAAATATGTGATAGTGGTCGAAGACTTCGCGAATTCCAGGCGTTCGCGGGTTTCGAGGGGAGGACCAAAGAATGAACAAGCCGTTGACCTCGAGTATTTTGATGGGTGTCGGTGCGCTTTGTCTTATTATCGGCAGCCTCTCGTCGATGTGGATGTCGAAGATTGAGAACCGAATGCTGGTCCGTGCCGGCCTTCTAGAGGCACAAAGCTGTGTGTGGGAAGTCACGCTGTCTGACCGGGGCGACACCCTCCAATCAGACATTTGCTCATCCCTGTCCTATCAATCCGACACCGTTCCAATGCAATTCCATATTGGAGCCACGGTCTTATTCTTTTTCGGAACATCAGCTGCGGCCTTGCTATTCATTGGCTGTATCTCAACCCTGTTTCGAAAGAGATGGGAGTTCATGGACCGAGTCACCTGGTTGATCCTGGGTCAATGCATGGTCGGGATTATTATTTTCCTGACCGCACCACGTCCCGAGGAGCTGAGTTCACTCACTCTAGGGCGCGGAATGGCACTGTATCTGATCGGCGGGTTCGCCGGACTGATTGGCACCCTACTCCCCTGGTATAGGGACCAGGAGTCCTAGAAAAAACCTGGTCCTACCCAGGTACATATCCTGTAGAAAACAGAGCGGGGACAACCTGATTTCTGCCCTACTCGTGCGCGCGCTATACGCGCGATGTTGACGAATACCGAGTTTCGTGGCAGTTATGGCGACCCATTTCGGCTCCTATTCAGCAGGTACGATTCCCATGAATTCATCGACCCTCATTGGCGGGCATAAAGCGGGATTGAATACAACCATGCGAACGGACAAATGGTGGATTGGTCCACTGTTGTCCTTGTCGATCCTGACCGGCTTTCTCATCTACGCTACCTGGGCTCTTATACAGGGCGATCATTATTGGGTAGCAGACACCGGGCAGGGCTTTGGCGGCTATCTATCCCCCTTCTTTTCCCCAGTCCTTCTAGTAGATCCCTCGGTACCGGGAGCCGTCCCGGAATCCCATGCATGGTTTGGGACCTTCCCATCCTGGTGGCCTTCCTTTATCCCGGCATCTCCCGCGGTTCTGATTCTTATGTTCCCAGCGATGTTCCGCTTCACCTGCTACTACTATCGAAAGACCTACTACCGGGCGTTCACAGGAACACCTCCAGGGTGCTCGGTTGGAGCCTTACCGCAGAAGAACTATCGCGGCGAGACCCGCTTTCTTCTCGTACAGAACCTACACCGATACGCTCTCTATTTTGCGATCATCTTCGTGGTTATCCTCTCCTACGACGCAGTGCAGGCCTTCTTCCGGGACGGTAAATTTGGCGTGGGTGTGGGTAGCATCATCCTTACCCTGAACGCCATATTCCTTGCGTGCTACACCTTTGGTTGCCACTCGTTCCGACATCTTATCGGAGGGAGCACCAATAAGTTCTCCTGCTCGGCCGCTCGCTATACAGCCTGGAAGGGATGCACAAAGCTTAACGAAAAACACATGAACTGGGCATGGACGAGTCTATTCTGGGTCGCAGGTAGCGACGTCTATGTCCGTCTTGTCTCGTCCGGTGTAATCACCGACTACAACACGTGGGGTTAACGTGCTCGACGTCTCCGAAATCAAAACTATTGAACATGATGTCGTTGTGATTGGCGCCGGTGGCGCTGGTCTTCGAGCTGCTATTGAAGCATCTTCGAGAGGTCTGAACACAGGCATCGTATGTAAATCACTTCTAGGCAAAGCCCATACGGTTATGGCGGAAGGCGGCATGGCCGCTGCCCTGGGAAACGTGGATTCTCGCGACAACTGGAAAGTCCATTTTCGTGACACCATTCGCGGTTCCAAATTTCTGGCTAGCTGGCGTATGGCAGAACTTCACGCGAAGAACGCCCCAGCCCGGGTTCGTGAGCTGGAGGCCTGGGGTGCTGTCTTTGATCGAACCAAGGACGGTCGTATCAACCAGCGAAACTTTGGTGGCCATCGCTATCCGAGACTCGCCCATGTTGGTGACCGAACGGGCCTTGAGCTGATCCGGACTCTTCAGGATCATGGCATCCACCAGGGCATTCAAGTCCATATGGAATGCAAGGTACTGAACCTCCTCACCGACGCCGACGGCGCAATCAGTGGTGTTCTCTGTCTATGGCGTGAGACCGGCCGTTTCATGCTTATCCGCTGTAAAGCCGTGATTATGGCCACAGGTGGTGGAGGCAAATGTTGGAAGATCACGTCCAACTCCTGGGAATACACCGGTGATGGCGCAGCCATCGCATACGACGTGGGCGCGGAGCTGATGGATCTCGAATTCACACAGTTTCATCCCACCGGTATGGTGTGGCCTCCATCGGTACGCGGAACCCTCGTAACAGAAGGTGTTCGCGGGGAAGGTGGTATCCTCTTGAATAGTGAAGGAGAGCGCTTCATGTTCCGGTACATCCCGGAACGGTTTGCGTCCGAAACAGCCGATACTATTGAAGAAGCCGATGCCTGGCTGACCGACGACAAGAACAATCGTCGACCGCCAGAGCTGCTGACCCGTGACGTGGTGGCACGAGCCATCCTCGCCGAAGTAAAAGCCGGACGTGGATCTCCCCACGGTGGTGCATTCCTTGATATCGCGAACCGCCGCGATCCAGCCTTCATCAAAAAGAAGCTTCCGAGTATGTATCACCAGTTCAAGGAGCTGGCAGAGGTGGACATCACCAAACAGGCCATGGAAGTCGGACCAACACTCCACTACTTCATGGGTGGGATTCGTGTCGACGCCGACACCCAGGAGACAGCAGTACCCGGGCTCTTCGCCTGTGGTGAATGCGCTGCGGGTCTGCATGGCGCAAACCGACTCGGTGGGAACTCCCTCTCCGATCTACTTGTATTTGGACATCTGGCGGGTAGCGGTGCGGCGGACTATATTGAAGGCCGTCGTGGCGATAAGGCAGCCGAATTCAATCCCGAGGTGGTCGCAAAACACGTACGGGCGGCGACCTCTATTCTAAACCGTGAGTCGGGTCCCAACCCCTATCTTGTGCACGACAAGCTCCAGCTCGCCATGCAGGAGAACGCGGGAATCGTTCGAACAGGAGAGCAACTGAAAGAGGCCATCGCCCAACTCACAGCGCTCCAACCCGAAGTGGACCAGGTGAAAGCGGATGGCGCCAGCCAATACAATGCTGGCTGGCATGAAGCCCTGGATCTTTCATCGATGATGATCACGTCATTGGCCGTCGCAAAAGCGGCTCTGATGCGCGAGGAGAGCCGTGGTGCCCATACCCGCCTCGACTTCGAAGGCGAGCGAGCGGAATGGGGCAACGCCAACGTAGTGACCAAAAAAGGTAGTGATGGCGAGATGATCGTGCAACGCGAAGAGAGGCCTGCGCCTCCGCCTGAGCTGGAAGCTATCGCACGAGCAACGATTGAAGAACTCGAGTCTGGAACGGTGGGCTGACATGAGTAAACGAACGTTTCGAATCTGGCGTGGAAATGCAGAGGGTGGAGATTTCCAAACCTACGAACAGGAATCCTCCGAGGGGATGGTTGTACTGGACGTGATCCATGGGATTCAGGCGGAACAAGCAAACGACATGGCTGTCCGCTGGAATTGCAAAGCCGGGAAATGTGGCTCCTGCTCCGTAGAGATTAACGGCAAGCCAAAGCTGGCCTGTATGACGCGTATGAATATGTACGCCGAAGACGAGGTCATTACCGTCCAGCCCATGAAAGCTTTTCCGGTGATCAAAGATCTCGTCACCGACGTGTCCTGGAACTACGAACAGAATAAGCGCATCAAGCCGCTTCAACCGGGAAAACCAGAAGCCGACGGCGACTACCGGATGGCCCAGGAAGACATCGACCGGAACCAGGAATTCCGCAAATGTATCGAGTGTTATCTATGCCAGGATGTCTGCCACATTCTCCGCGACCATGGTAAAACCGATGTGTTCGTTGGACCACGGTTTATGCATCGGCTTGCGGACCTGGCCATGCATCCCCTCGACACCCGGGATCGCGTCCCGGAGATCGTCGAAGAATTTGGCTCAGGCTACTGCAACATTACACGGTGTTGTACTGACGTATGTCCGGAGCACATCAACATCACCGATAACGCGATCATTCCGTTGAAGGAACGTGTTGTCGACCGCTATTACGATCCAATCGCGATGCTGGGACGGAAGCTATTCGGTGGAGGAAAGTCGTCGGAAAATACCGACTGACTCCAACCCGTTCCCCACAGCACAGGCCCCGGACGTAGAGACAAGCCCCCAAGGGAGTAATTTCGATGAAGATCCACGAGTACCAGGCCAAACAAATCTTGCAGCAATACGGCGTACCGACTCCCCGCGGAGGACTGGCACGTACCGTAGACGAAGCAGAACAAGCAGCACGTGATCTGGGTGGTGAGATTTGGGTCGTGAAAGCCCAGATCCATGCCGGTGGCCGTGGAATGGGTGGGGGCGTAAAGCTCGCACGCTCCCTCTCGGAAGTACGTCAATACGCGGAGCAGATCCTTGGTATGCAGCTGGTAACCCACCAGACGGGTCCCGAGGGAACTCTGGTACAGAAAGTATATATTGAAGAAGGCTGTGACATCGCCCGGGAGCTCTATCTGGGAATGGTCCTCGATCGTCAGACAGGCCAGGTCTGCATGATGGCCAGCTCCGAGGGTGGAACGTCCATCGAGGAAGTCGCTGCAACCAACCCGGAGCGGATTCATAAGGCCTGGTTTACCCCTGGTGTTGGTTTTTCCGCTTTTCACGGACGCCGTCTTGCCTATGCATTAGGTCTCGAAGGACCTGCCGTACGAAGCTTTGTTTCCTTCGCCGCTGGGCTGTACCGGGTCTACACGGAAAAAGACGCCTCGCTGGCCGAGATCAACCCCCTGGTTGTAACGGGAGCTGGTGATGTCATTGCTCTGGACTGCAAGCTGAACTTCGACGGCAATGCACTCTATCGACACCCCGATGTACTAGAGCTTCGTGACCTTGATGAAGAAGATCCCTCGGAAGTAGAAGCCAGTAAATACGAACTCAATTACATCAAATTAGATGGCAATATCGGCTGTCTAGTAAATGGTGCAGGGCTCGCGATGGCTACCATGGACACCCTCCAGCATTATGGAGGGGAACCCGCGAACTTCCTGGATGTTGGTGGATCGGCCACCACAGAACGAGTGTCCGCAGCCTTCCGGATTCTTCTGCAAGACCAGGTGCATGCCATTATGGTCAACATCTTCGGCGGTATCATGAAATGCGACACCATCGCCGAAGGAGTGATTGCAGCCGTAAAAGACGTCGGCCTTGGAGGAGTTCCTCTCATCGTACGTCTTGCTGGAACCAATGTAGCCCGAGGGAAAGCCCTTCTGGCCGAATCCGGACTACCCATACGCACTGCAGAGAGCCTGGCCGAAGCCGCGGAGATATCCGTTGCCGAGGCTCGGAATTATGCAGAACAAAATAACGCCTAGAGAGCAGAGCAGGAAAGGAGTTAGAGAATGGCTATTCTCATCGATCGAAACACACGCGTCATCTGCCAGGGAATTACTGGAGGAGCGGGGCTCTTCCACTCCGGCCAGATGAAAGAATATGGCTCAAATCTCGTTGGTGGTGTCACGCCGAACAAAGGTGGAACAACGGTATTGGATGACGTCCCGGTATTTAATACCGTGAAAGAAGCAGTCGACGAGACGAACGCAAACGCCAGCGTCATATTCGTACCGGCCCGCTTCGCCAAAGACGCGGTCCTGGAAGCCGTCGATGGAGGCATCGAGCTGGTCGTATGTATCACGGAGGGCATTCCAGTCCTTGATATGATCACAGTAAAGGACGCCATGAAATCCACAGGAGCCCGATTAATCGGCCCCAACTGCCCCGGCATCATTACTGCAGACCAATGTAAGATTGGGATTATGCCTGGCTATATTCATAAGGCGGGGACTATCGGCGTAATCTCACGGTCGGGAACATTGACCTATGAAGCCGTCGATCAGCTTACGAATAATGGACTCGGAGAGACGACCTGTATTGGGATCGGTGGCGACCCCGTACCCGGCACAGGATTCATCGACCTGCTCGAATTATTCAACAACGACCCCGAGACGGAAGGGGTGGTCATGATCGGTGAAATCGGTGGTACGGCCGAGGAAGAAGCCGCCGAATGGGTCGCAAGCCATATGACCAAACCGGTCAGCGCATTCATCGCAGGTCAGACCGCACCTCCGGGTAAGAGAATGGGTCACGCAGGCGCGATCATCAGCGGTGGTAAAGGTACCGCGTCCGATAAGATCGCGGCTCTGGAACGCGCCGGAATCCCGGTAGCCCGTACGCCAAGTCATATCGGCTCTACTATGGAAACGGCTCTCGCAGGCTGATAATCGGTTCTTTACCGATCAGGAGACAATGTGCGGTTCATGGGGGAATTGAAGGGCTGGCTGGTGCCGATATGGCCTCGGCAATCCGTGGTCCTATCTGCGCTGTTGGTCCTCCTATGCATATGGCCATCGGAGGCCCGCCCCTACGCCGAGAAGACACACGCACGGCTAACAGAGCTGGGACTGGCTGCCGATCCGCTCCTGTTCCGATACGACCTGACCTGCCCAACCGAGGAAGAGATGGTTGCATATCGGCAGTGGCTGGTACAGCAATTCGAGACCCATCTGGAGCCAGCGATCCGGGAACGCTACAAAGCGCGTTTCCCCGATGGTTCCCTTGCAGACCCGCTCAATCTGCGCCGATTACTCGGACATAATCAGGAACGGAATATGAACGTGGTCGGGATTGACCAGCCGCCGGTCTGCGGAAAGCGTGCCAACGCGGCCGGACTTCTGATGACGGGTAGTCGAGTCCCTGATGATGACAAACGCAACCGGAACCGTATCTATCGACTGGAAGATGGATCGGCTCCTCTAGATAAATATGGCCGTACTATCCCCATCGATCCTGCTATCGTGAATATGGGCTCCCCCACCGGCCTCTCGAGCCAGGCCCATGCCCATTACGCGCTGCCGGACTGGGAGCTGAATTCAAAGGTAAAAACCCTCAAGCACGAGCCCCATCACTTCGCCGCAGCGTTTGGTTGGCGTGAGGGAGAGGTAGAGACATTCGCTCATGACCAGGCGCAGCTGCACTATGACCTGGCTGTACTTACCATGTTCTGGTCCCATCCGACGCATCGAGCCCTCGCTTTCACCCATCTTGGGGCATGCCTACACTATGTGGAAGACGCAGCGAACCCAATTCATAATGTGCAGATCGGGCTCTACGCATTTTTCCGAAAGGCAAAGATCTGGAGTATCTACGAAAACCTCCTCAGTGGAGGTGGCGCCTTTGGTTCCCGGATCGGCTTTATCCAACGCGGTATTAATATACTGACCAGCCACCACCTCATCGCAGAGCATATTGCGAATATAACGCTCTTCGCAGACAGCATCGATCTAGAGATGGAATACCCTGGGTTCAACCCGAAAGCCATCGCCCCAAGTCCCGAAGAGGTAATCGCCCAAAGTGCGGAAAGCCCCTTCGCTACAACCCAAAGTGCAGCCGAGTCCACACGAACGCTCGTTCGCCAACTGGCGCAAACCGGCGCACCGGAAGGCTCCGCAATCTATCGACATACCTTTGCGATCACCACCGGTCGCATCAATCGGGGAGCGCACGCGGTTCCAGACGACGGCCGAGAGCTTCACCGTATGATCACAAAGAATAGGAAAAAGGCCCTTCCCCACCTGGAGAGCCTTGAGACAGCATTTCGTACAACCATGACACGAGCGATCATCGCTGTGCATCTCGTAGTCTCTAACTTTCACAAGCGGTTCCCGCCCACAGAGCCTTCCAATAAAGCGGAACCAACTACGGAAACAAATCTACCGGGCCAGGAGTTGTTTCTACAGACACTGAATCGTTTCATGAGCCAACGTCTGGATATGCTTGAAGCCGAGGACGCTCGTCGTGCCGAATACATCAAAAACCCGCCGAAGCCTCGAAGCGAATCTATCTCGTGGCTCTATGTCTTTATCGACATCGCCCTGATCATGCTCCTGGTCTTCCTTTTTAAGGGATTACGAAGACTTATATTGAGAATGCTCCCTTCCAAAACCATCTATACGCCGATTAAACGGGCCCAGAATACGCGTGACATCGACGAGCGTGAGAGCTAGGGTTTGCCTATCATGAGAGTACGGCTACCCAGGATCATTCGCCATGTTGTTCTGCTGGCATTCTTCATTGGGATCGCCAGCCCGACGTATGCGATTTCGGGAAGTAACTCTGCTCTCGAGAAAAAGCTGAAACGGACCATTCAGCGCTATAAAAAGCGATTACCGAAGTCCGCAAAAATTCAAGTCGCGATCCGTGACTTGAATAGTGGAAATGTGTTGGCAGCCTACGGCGGGGACAAACCGTTGAACCTGGCGTCCGTAACCAAGATCATCACGGCGGCCGCTGTTCTTGATTATCGAAAACCAGATTTTCGCTTCTCGACTCGTGTCCTGGCCGTTCCCTGCCGAAACCCCGATCGCGAGTGCCGACGAGCACAAGGCGATACAACGACAGATGCACATCTTCATAGCATCACCCTGGTACCGGGTGGCGATCCCACCCTGAAAGGAAGCGACCTCGGTACTCTGGCAAAGGATATATACAAAAAAGGGGTCCGCTCGGCCGACACCATTCAGTTGGTGACCACACCTTTTGGTCCGACGCAATTCCCTCCAGGCTTCAAGAAAAAGAATACCCACGCATCCTACCGAGCGCCGGCCGGGAGTATGAACATCGACCGAAACTCGGTTCGCATACAGGTCTATCCCGATAAGAAGATTGGCCGGAAGCCCGCTGTATACTTAAAACCGAAAGCGCGATTTCCCATTACGAACCGAGCCAAGACGGTTGCGGGTCGTGGAGAGGCGTTAACCGTCCGTGTCGTATGGGGGCCCGGAAACGCTCCAACGATTGAAGTGGGCGGAACCATCGGTGTACGACGAACAGCGGGTATCACGGCTGTACGCCTAAACGAACATCCAGAAAAGTGGGCCGCAGAGACCTTCCGTTTGAAAGTCTCGGGCGAAAAAATCCGCGTTGGAAGGAAGGTCAATATTCAGGACGCTCCACCCGCCGGCGCCATAGAGATCGCATCGCACCAGAGCGCTCCCCTGTCGGTCATCGTGAAACGAATGCTTCAGTATAGTGACAATCAGATCGCCGAAGCGATGCTCCTCTGGATGGCGAAGGATTCATCTCGTGGCTTCGAGGGAGGTGCCGAACATATCCGTGAATGGCTCGAGCTCCTCGGTTGTAGCGCACAAAAGCTCTACACATACAACGGATCTGGGCTGTACAACGGCGGTTTTGGCTCTGCATTGGAGATGACCCATCTTCTCGTTCAACTGCAGAAAAACACCGAACTAGGCAAAGAGCTTCAGGATAGTCTGGCGGGCCCCGGGATACCGGGAACCCTCCGGGGACGAATGGCGAAACTCCCCCGGGGCGTGCGCGTACGAGCAAAGACGGGGACACTGAATGAAGTAAGTGCCCTCTGTGGATACATATTACGAGATAGCGGAGGACAATCCTTCTGTGTTCTTCTCAATGATATCAACCGCCAGACCGTAGGAGTCTCTCGGCGATTGCAAGATGCGGTGGTGCAGATGATTGCGGTTGCCAACCCGAAATCTACCGTGCAAAACACAGCAGAGCCCACCGAGAAGAACCTGGAATCTGTGTTGAAGGAAGCCGAAACAAAATGAGCGTAATCCCATCCACACCCAAGCAGGTCTCGAATACGGGACAGAAAACCGGGCTCTCCGAAGATAAACTTCCATTCGCGCCAGAAGCCGAACGTAGCGTTATTGGGACCATCTTGATGGATCCTGCCGTATTCCTCGGCATTCGAGAGGTCTTGAACGCGACGGATTTCTATCGAGAATCCCATCGCACGATCTACCAGGCGATGGAAGACGTGTCGGACGCCGGCAACACACCGGACTATACAACGGTTCTGGAGCATCTCCGCGGTACGAAACAGCTGGATATGGTCGGCGGCCAGACCTATGTGTCGGGACTCCTCGACGCCTCTGCTCCCAGCTCTATGGTGCAGAACTACGCAATGATCGTACACGATCGTTCCCAGAGCCGAAGCCTCGTGCGTATCGCGCAGGAAGTGGTCCAAGCTGGGTTGGCGGGTACTTTTGAGAACGCAGGCGAATATTCAAACTTTGCGGAGTCTCGCCTATTAGAGACCCTACGCAGTACAGGCCGTGGCACGCTTCTCGATATGAAGCAGGTGCTTAATGAAACCGTCGAACAGGTAAAGACCCTATGTACGACCACCTCGACATTGACGGGGGTGAGTACCGGTTTCCGAGACCTGGATGCCAAAACCCTGGGACTACAGGGAGGCGAGCTGATTATCATCGCCGCTCGCCCCGGTATGGGTAAGAGCGCGTTAGCCCTGAATATTGCAGCCAACGCTGCCCTCCAGGGGGAGTGCCCTGTGCTGTTATTCTCGCTCGAGATGTCGCCGGAACAACTGGGAATGCGTTTGATCGCCCAGGAGGGGCGGGTCCCCTTACAACGAATTCGAAGTGGTACGCTGCAGGCCAAGGACTGGGAAGATGTCCATACCGCGATGTCGGCCCTAATGAAGGCCCGCATCTACCTGGACGCGACTCCAGCGCTATCGGTCGTGGACATAAGCGGTCGCGCCCGTCGGCTCGCACTAGAGAACAAATGCGGCATGGTGATCGTCGATTACCTTCAACTGGTAAACTCACGACCGGGCATCGATAGCCGAGAACAAGCGGTTGCAGACGTCAGTCGTAGTCTCAAACAGCTGGCCATGGAATTGAATATTCCGGTCATTGCCTTGTCCCAGCTAAACCGAAGTGTGGAATCCAGGAAGCCACCCCGGCCCATGCTCTCTGATCTTCGTGAGTCTGGCGCTATCGAACAGGACGCCGATGTGATCATGTTCATCTATCGAGATGAATACTATCAGAAGGAAGAATCGGACCAACAGGGGCTGGCTGAGGTGGAAATCGCCAAACAGCGTAGTGGGCCAACCGGACGTATTATCGTGCGATTTACACCAGAAGTGACTCGCTTCGACAACGTCGACACGGGCTTCAGTCCGGGAGATGTGAACGTCAACATCGGTGGTGTTCCAGACACAGCTCTACCTCCTCCTCCCGAACCGATCGGTGGAGACGACGACGATTTCTCAGGAATGGTCTAGCAGGGCGAAGATACGGGCCATCACTGACGTCGCATCCGTGAACACATCGTCGGCACCAAACCTCTTTAAGGCGGCGGGCCGACCAGGATCTGGTCCAGCCAAACCGATTGCGAAGGCCTCAACTCCACGTTCCACGGCAGCAGCTCGTGCTGCGATCATATCGTCAGGAAGATCACCAACGAACACAAACGACCCTTCCACACCAAGACGCCGTAGGGCTTCCAGTACAGGAAAAGGATGGGGTTTTTCTCTTGGCAGACCATCTGCAGAGCGTGCCTGTTCCTCCTGCGCATCATCGAGGGAGACAACCGTCGAAAACACATCCTTCAGTCCAAATACGCGCAGAGCGAGTTCTGCCTCCGCAGCGGGCCGGCCGGTGGCAATTGCCAGAGGAATTCGACGACTCAATTCTGTCAAAGCCTCTCGGTCCAATAAGGGGGTTTCGGAGTGGATGAGTCCAGGACCAAGGTCGAATTGCACCGGCTCCCCATAAATCTCCGAAAAGAAATCGGGTCCGAGATAGTGCTCCTGAAAGATCCGGTCCACCAGGTTCTCTTCAAGGAGAGAGCCTGTGCCCTTCATCCACGCCCACCCATCGGCACCACAAATGGAATGGGCAGCGTCTACTCCCCCGCCCTTGGCGTCCAAATCCGCAATGAAGGAAGGGAAGTCGGCGCATGCAATCGCTTCCTGGATAGACGGAAGGTCCACTTCCTCTGCAAGATACGATGCCCACTCCGTCCAGGGTCTCGGGCCCGGTTCGACCCGCTGCAACGGTTCGATCCGGCTCAATAGGCGGTGCAATAAGGCGCGTGTGCTGTCCCACTCATTATTGAACCCGCCACAGCCCTTAAGGCCTTCTACGGCCGACATGGGAACACCGTCTCCCGGCGACTCCATGCCGAGGACCGCCTGCAGGTACAGACTCACGGAATCCGCGATCCCCTGTTGGTACGACGTGCTGGTGTCTACGAGCACACCGTCCATATCGAAGACGGCAGCCTGGGGTCGAAATGTATCCATCGTTCGGGTCACTCCGAAACGGTAGCGTTTC
Source organism: Myxococcales bacterium (assembly GCA_002728755.1). GTDB lineage: Bacteria > Myxococcota_A > UBA9042 > UBA3505 > UBA3505 > UBA3505. Next base: position 13,191 of record PBVT01000022.1, on the reverse strand, counting down.
CGATCAACCCCTGTCTAGACCCAACCTTGTTCCGTCACGACCTGCTTAATGCAGCCGAAGACGTGGTCCATCTGTTCGCGAGTTCCGACAGTGATTCGTACACAACCCGCCATACCGGGCATCGTGCTACGATCGCGAATATAGATATTATGCTTCTCAAGCCCATCCGTGAGTCGATGCGGCTGCGGAACACGCAGGACCACAAAGTTGGCCACGGAGTCGAATATCTCCAGACCCAGCTCTCGAACTCTGGAGACGAACTCTGTACGTGCAGCACGGACCTCTTCGACATAACTCTCCAGATACGGAAGGTCATGTACAGCTGCAGTCGCGGCGAGCTGCCCAAACGTGTTGACGCTCTTGGGGTTGTGTAAACGCCAGAGATGTCCACAAGCGCGAGGATGTGCAGCCACATATCCTACACGGAATGCCGCAAGACCGAATGCTTTCGAGAAAGTACGGGTCACCGCCAAATTGGAGTACGTTTGCGTCAAGTGGATGACTGATTGTCCACTAAATTCGTGGTACGCTTCATCCACTACGAACATTACGTTCGGATAACTACTACACAGATAATCAATCTGTCGGGACGTCCACATTGTACCCGTGGGGTTGTTCGGGCTCACCAGATAAACCATCTTGGTTTTGCCGGTAATTGCACGCTCCAACCGGTTCAAATCCGTGGCAAATGGGTTCGGATTACGTAGCTCAACAACACGTGCATTCTGGGCACCAACATGCACCAGGAAATGCGTATAGGTTGGTACTGGTACGAGCACCTCATTTCCCGATCGGAGGTAGGTGCGACACAGCAATAACAGCGCGTCATCAGAGCCGTTGGTGACGATAAGAGAATCGCGCGGAACCCCTGTATAGCTCTCCAATGCGGCTGTTAAATCTTCCGCCGCAAGGTCCGGGTACCAGTTCAGTTTGGCACCATTCGAAAGCACATGGGTCAAAGCCTCTTCAACCCGGGGAGACGGCGCAACCGTGGACTCATTCCAATCGAGTTTATAGGGCTCAGTATCCGTACGATCTTCGATTTGTTTCAGAGAGGAGACACACCGGTACGGCTGCAGTCGGAGAACATGCGCCGGCGGCCGCGGATGCGGCTCTGGATCCATTCCGATCCGGGATGCAAAGTTTCGCCATGAAAGGGCCATTTTGGTTTCCTCAATACAAAAATTAACGCTTGGACTTTCGGAAGTTAAAGCAAAGGCCATGCCAACTCGTCACAGGGCCGTCTCATCGGAAACGGACATGTCATAGTTCTTCCCATCCAGCCCGTACCCGAATCCTCTCTTTCCAAATCTTGCCGGACTGTATTAAGGTGAGCCCACTATGACGAAAAACAAGACATTAAACGACCTCCTATATGCTGAAACACCCGATCTGGCGAGTCTCGAAGCGCTATTTAGCGATGCGAACCCGGCAGACCGCTATGCTCTGGTTTGTAGCCTGTCCGGTAAAGACCAGGCTCGCCTCTGGGAGCTCTGTGATGGTCAGTCCGTAGGACTCACCCATCTAGTGCCGGAAGGCACGTCTACGGATCAAGAGGTGATCCACCAGGGAAAGAACTCTCTCCCCGTATTCAGTCTGTTTGAGAAGCGCTTTGTACGGATACCGGACACTGCCAACGAGGTGTATGGCTACAATGAAGGCAGTACCCGTAAGTTCGTCGGACCTGGTTTCTTCGTTGCGGGGATGGACGACACCGAGGGAACAATCGGCATCGACTACTACCGCGTTCCGCCGCAAGATACATCGCTCCCCACGGGATGGCCCAAGATTCAAGTGAATGAAAAGGGTGTCTCACGCTTCGTCTACGCCAAGATGATCGATTACCTGCGCCGAGTATCTCCCCATGTGTCCGTAGGACGAGCGGTTCGAAAGGGAAAGCTCACAAACAACTATTTTGTTTTGTGTCGTAAAGAATCATAAGCAGGATTGATCACCCTTCAGTAGAGGCGAACAAAGCGCAATGCGTGTGGTGGTCGACAATCGGTTGAAGCTGGAGTTCAAGCCGTCGGAGAGTGATCTTATCGAGGTCATTCGCGAAGACCTTACTCTGGAGACCCGCAGCTATATCACAATTCGGCGGCGTAAACGCTTAACGAAACGCACCTACAAGCTAGCTCGCGGCCGTGACTTGAAGTGGTCTGTCCCCCGTGGCTATCGAACGCGACTATGGGAACGGCTAAAGGAAGCCAATGTTCCCGTAGAGTCTGTGACCGACGAGCGAACGGATGGAACGCCGTTGAATCTCACATTCGCCGCAACTCTTCGCCCCTATCAGAAGGCTGCGATTGATCGAATTATCAAAGAGCGGGATGGAGTGATTTGTGCCCCCACCGGGTCGGGTAAAACCATCATGGCGCTCGGGCTTATTGATCAGCTGCAATGCTCCACCCTTATCCTGGTACATACCAACGCCCTGCTCCACCAGATGGTCGAACGGATCGAGCAATTCCTGGGCATAACACCCGGCATCATCGGCGGAGGAAAAGAAGAGCCTGGTCCCATCACCGTCGCGATGGTGCAGACTCTTATGCGCCGACCCAATTCCTATCTGGCAGACGACTTTGGCCTGGTCATTCTGGATGAAGCGCATCATTGCCCCGCCAACACCTTTCGGAAGGTGGTCCAGCGATTTCGCGCCCGGTATCGTGTCGGTCTGACCGCCACGCCCGAACGAAAAGATGGCTTACAACCCATTCTATACGCTGCCGTTGGCCCACTCGTACATCAGGTCGACCCGAACGAGCTTCGCGAAATCGGAGCCATATTACAGATTGAAGTAAACCCTATCTTCACGCCCTTCGAATATGCCTATAAAGGCGACCATACAGCACTTATCGAAGCCCTCTCGACCAACGACTCTCGTAACCGGGATATCATCCAGGCTGTATGTGGGCACCACCGTCAGCGCTCCCTGGTGTTGACGGACCGTGTTCTTCATGCGGCCGAGCTACACGAACGGTTACGTCGGTTTACATCCATTCGGACAGCCTGCGTGGTTGGGGAAACACCCGCGGCCGAAAGAGAACAAGTCTTTCGCGCCTTGGAACAAGGGGATATCGAGATTATTGTCGCAACGACTGCATTGGTGGGCGAAGGGTTCGACTGCCCCGCTCTGGATACGCTATTCTTGACCATACCCATTGGCAGTGTCCCCCGATTGACGCAGGTTATTGGTCGTATTCTTCGTCCACATATGGATAAAGGCCTACCTCGTGTTATCGATTTTGTGGATTGGAAGATCCCTGCCCTGCGACGACAATTCAATCTTCGAAAACGGGTATATCGTGAAAACGTCCACCCAGAACACAAGGCCCAGTTAGAACTACGTCCCCCTTCTCAAGCGGACACGACAGCGACCTGATGATTCCATCTCTTCAACCCAAACGCATCCTACCCTGGGTGGTCCTTCTCCTGGTGCTGGTATCACCGCAGCACTATCGGATTCCCGGCCATACGGCCAACGAATCGACGCGCATCTATACAGCCCAGGCCCTGGCCTTTCACGACACCGTCCGTATGGACCCGGTATTCGACATCTATTATCCGGGCTGGCGCTCCCGCTCGACCCCCCCAAACTTCGACGTCTCCCGTTGTGGTGAGAGCTATTGCCTCGATAAAGCACCCGGGATTTCCCTTCTAAGCGTCCCAGTGCTTGCGGCCTATCGGCTCGGAGGAGGGACGGTAGATGTCTCCTCGTACCCAAGCGTGGCCTGGTGGCTGATGCTGCTCTTCGCCGCCATCCCTACCATCTTTTTCTGTGCGTTTTTTGGGCGCTGGTTACAGCGCGAACCCGATTTGCCCGAAAAGATACGCTGGTGGCTTCCCCTGGGGCTCGCGCTCTGCACTCCATGGCTCGCCTATGGCGGGTTATTATTTGGCCACGCGTTGGCTGCCGCCTGTATCGGCGTAGGAAGTCTCTTGGCGCTGGGTTCCCTGCAGAACAAACCGGGGCTATTTCGACGTCGTCATGGCCTCCTGGCGGGGTTCCTCTTTGGCGTGGCCGTCCTTACAGAGTACCCCACGGCCATTCTGGTCCTGCTGGTCTGTACTGCGGTGCTCGCCGATTCGGAGCGCCGACAACGCCTCCCCTTTATAATCGCCGGCGGGATTGGGCCAGCCTTCCTGTTATTGGTCTGGAACTGGCTCGTCTTTGGGCACCCTCTGGAGCTCTCTTACGCCCATAAAGTCAGTACCGAACATCAGGAGATCCTATCTCACGGATTCTTCGGCTTCGGTCTGCCATCGGTGGATCGCCTATCTGAGCTTCTATTCGGCTCGAAACGCGGTCTGTTCTTTGTGGCTCCGTGGCTTGTGCTCGCCCCCTGGGCAACCTTCGTCACCACTCGCTCGGAAAACCTCGCCAAAGCCTGGAAGGTCGTTCTGGTGGGAGGAACGTTCGGGGCCCCCGTTCTTTTGAGCGGGTTCGTTGACTGGGACGGTGGCGAAGCGATGGGACCACGGCACCTTGTGGCCGCACTTCCATTTTTTGGGGTTGGAGTAGCCCTATGGCTACGGCACTACCAGGAACGCTATCGCGGTGGACGCGGACGCCATGTCCTCTTGGTCCTCCTCTTCTCGAGCTTTCTCTTTTGTCTTCTGGCGGCCCATGTCTTCCCCTATTTCCCACAAGATATTGAAAACCCCATCTTTGAACTGAGCCTGCCTGTTCTCCTGGATGGAAACGCCGGTCCGTCCATCTGGGACCCAATCCTGCCGTCGGGCTTTGCCGTCTTCTCTCTACCCCTGGTCGCTGGCCTCATTCTATTGGGGTGGGCCTTACGAGGCACCCTACGGGCCGCTCCCGGAGATACTCCTCGTTCTCGTCCGAGCCTCGCCTTCTGGTTCGCTGGGGGGGCGCTATTATTTCATCTCTTGATGGGCATCGCACCGATCACACCGGGACGTCTCGCTCGGGGACGAGTGGCGATGGCGCAGGCGCAAATCCATGAACGGTTGGGACAAGAAAAGTTGGCTACATCCCGTTATTCAGAGAGCTGCCAGCGGGCCTGGTGGCCCGCCTGTATCGAACGCTGTAAGACCAACAGTGTTGTGGGTTGCTCCAACGCATGTCGATTGGAAGAACGGCAGCACTGCGAAACGAACTGCCCCTGGGATCTGTTCAAAGGGTGCATCGCGGCCTGTCGCCTGGGGGACCCACAATCGTGTGCGACCGTGCGTACTCGTGGTGATGAAAAGGCTCGAGCAAAACTCCCGCCCGGACCTCCAACTCACCGGCAATAGACATCATTATTGCGCAGGATCGCCTTGCAGGTTGACGATTTACAGTAGATATCGTTGTTCCGAAGATACGCCTTGCAGTCGCCTGTCTTACAATAGATATCGTTACGACGGATGATGGCCTTACAGTCTCCGGTTTTGCAGTAGATATCGTTGTTGCGCAGTATGGCTTTGCAATCTCCGGTCTTGCAGTAGATATCGTTTCGGCGAACGAGAGCTTTGCAATCTCCGGTCTTGCAGTAGATGTCGTTATTGCGCAAAAACGCCTTACAGTCGTCAGCAGTCCACGCCTTATAACCCATCTGAAAAGGCCCAACTACGCCGAGCCAGAAACCGACTACCACGAAAAATGCCTGCATCTCCGCCTCCGTTACGGACCTGTGATTGTATCATATTCACCTGTACCAGACAGGCGCGTACTCGAAACAAAGAGATCTTGAAATTGATTCCATGCGTGCTCTCTTCTGGCGGCCATTCGTAGAAGGGCTTTACAGCTTTTTATCGGTGCTTTATAGACATCGTATACTCCGTGAAGGACGAGCCCATGAGCGACAACGAGACCAAACCGGACGAAACAAAGGTAGACGAGGTTGCCCCTGACGAGGCCCCCGTAGACGTACCACCAGTTCCTGGAACAACGGAAGCCGCCGCAGTAGACGCCGAAGAAGCCGCAACCGCCGAGCCCGAAGCGGCGCCGGAGGAAGCAGTCGATGTTCCACCTGTGCCAGGTACGACTGACGAAGCTGACGCAGCGGCCGACGACGAAGCCGTAGAAGCCGCCACGGAAGAAGCCGCGGAAGAAACCGTAGAAGCCGCCACGGAAGAAGCCGCGGAAGAAACCGTAGAAGCCGCCGCGGAAGAAACCGTAGAAGAAGAGGAAGAGCCCGAGCCGGAGCGCCGCTTCACAGTGGAGCAACTCGAACGCCTGCTCAGCTTCTTGCACAACAAAAAACGTCTACAAGACAACTTCTACGAAGACACCGAAATCGTAGACATCGACTGGGAAAAAGAGCGTATTCTTACGCGTCGGTCACGCCCAAGACCTCTTCCCCCATCCGACGAATACATGTCCTTCGATTTCCTCGTGAATTTCTACGCCTACCACCATGGGGACATCGACAAATTCCTTGTCGATTTCCGTTAGGGCGCAGAACGATCACTCCGCGCAGGACTCCCCTTCTGGACAGCAGTTGGGAATGGGTACTGTGTTGCAGCCGCCGGTTTCGGGGTCACAGGAGTTCTCGGTGCATTCGTCACCATCGTCGCAATCCTTGGGTGAGTTGAAACATATGCCCTGGGCGCAAAGGTCGATGGTGCAGGCCAGTCCATCCATACAATCTTGATTTGTAGTACAGGGAGAACCGCAAGAGGGGTCCCATTCGTGGACGCATCCGCCGGTTTGTGGCGTACAGCTATCCGCTGTGCACGGATCCTGATCGTCGCAATCGATTTCGATGGTTAAACAGGAACCGCTGAGAGGATCACAGGCATTATCTGTACAGGCGTTCTCGTCGTTACAATCCACCGGGGTGTTGGTGCATTGGCCTGTCGCTACATCACAGCTGTCGGTCGTACAGAAGAAGAAGTCCGCGCAATCGAGGTTCGTGGTACATCCCTCTGTTCCACACCCGGGGGTCGGCACATGGGTGCAAGCACCGGTCCCTATCTCGCATGTATCCACGGTACACTCGTCATCATCCCCACAATTCTTGGCGTTTCCGAGACAGATTCCGTCGTTGCATTGGTCGTTCACTGTACATAGGTTGCCGTCGCTGCAAGCGCCCGGCGACGGCACAAAGCTACATGCACCGGTATCCGGATCACAGAGATCGTTTGTGCAGGGATTCTCGTCGTGGCAGGTCTTATTCTTATAGGCGCAAACGCCAACTACACAGATATCCAAAGTGCACTCGTTCCCATCGGCACAATCCGTATCCGCAGCACAGGATGGCATACATTGGGAGGACGGTGGGTGGGTACATCCGCTCTGTGGTGCGCAGAGGTCCTGGGTACAGGGATCTTCATCCACACAATTGGTCGGTAACAACCCGGCACAACTACCGGCGGTACATCGATCCTCCGATGTGCATGGATCTCCATCGTCGCAACTCTCTCCCTCCGGGGCGGCCACATCATGGGTACAATATCCATCGACACAACTGTCGAACGTGCACGGGTTCCCGTCGTTGCAGGTCGCATCGTCACAGGGTTGGCATTGCGGATTCAAGTCCACCACACAGGTCCCCGCCACGCATGAGTCCAAAGTGCATGGATCCAGATCATCGCATTCATAGGCGAACTGACAGGCGGGGCATGGGTTCAAGGGGTCATATACGCAGCCCGTCTCGGGGTCGCAGGAATCCGCCGTACATATATCGCCATCGTTACACTCAACCACGGCCTGCAGACAAAAGTTATTTAGACAACCTTCAATGGTGCATTTGTTGTCATCCGCACATTCTTCATCGGACGAACATGGGGGCTTACAGCCCGCGATCGGGCTGTGTAAGCAGCCTGCGGTCGGGTCACAGCTGTCTTCGGAGCATTCGTCACCGTCATCGCAATCCTCGATTTCAAAGACGCAGAGTTGCTCAATACATTGATTGTTCTTGATACAAAGCGACGTCCCCGATTCAAAATAACAATCCGCGTCGTCCTCGCAGTCGAAACTACAATCCGCGATAGGCTCATGGACACAGGCCCCCGTATCGGCCACACAGGAATCCGCAGTACATGGAATGGCGTCATCACACGTCTTCTCCCAGGTGCCACAAAGCCCGTTCGTACAGCCTACGATTTTGCAGGGGTCGTCTGTCGGAGGGCAATCTTCCGCCGACTCACAAATCAGCGCGCATTCCGGGATTGGTGCCGCTCCACAGCCACCGGCCGATGGGCTACAAATAGCGTACATACACGGGTCCTCTGGCTCGGGACAGACGATAGCGTCGTATGAACAAGTACCCGTGGCCACATCACATTGGTCTTCCGTGCACGGGTTTCCATCGGAGCAATCGTCGTCGTTGCTACAGGCCGCGAGACAGCTCGTATTCGGTGTATGAAGGCAACCCAGGGCCGGTTCACAAGAATCATCCGTACAATCGTCTTGATCATCGCAGCTTATGGACGAGTGGGAACATTCATCATTTACACAGCTATCGGCAGTGCAGAGGTTTTTGTCATCACACTGACCAGATACGATGCACGGCACATCACAACCAGGAATTGGTTCATGGTTGCACAGCCCCTCGCTGGTACACGAATCCACCGTACAGGGGTCACCATCCTCACAGTCGGTCACGCAAACGGCGGTGGTATCGCTACCATCACCGACATCAGGTACATCACTTGAGCCGGTGTCCAGTGCAGGTGTCGACCCCGGACCACACCCGAACACAAAAACTACCACGACAAACGTAAGCCATCGATTCATATTCGCCCCTCGAATTCAGCCAGTAGACCGCATATCGACTCTCGATTTTAGGTCGCCTTTTAACACCTGGCAATCCCGGTCCGCTTAGACCCATATAGAAACAAGGGGAAACGAGTTGCATCTCTCGTATGAACCTGTATAGAGTCCACATCGATGAGGGGAATCTACGCATGAGTTTATACGTAACCGAATGCATAGAAAGGGGAATACCGTGCCAAACAATACAGCCAATCCAAGAGCGTTACCATTGGGTGATCCTCTCTGGGCTGCCCTCTCAAATCTGAAGCATAAGATTCAAAGGCTCCTGATAGCCATCGACTCCTATAATGCGGAAGATCCCGTTATATCCAAAGCAATTCTTCTACCGCTCACGCAGTTGGATTACGCTACGGATAATATGATGCGCCTGCACTTGATGAACTCGGTGCAACCCACGATGGTGCAGATCTTTGGTGCTCGAATCGCCCATATGGGTACACAGTGCACCCAACTTCAGCGCTCCATCCAGGAAGCTCTTCCCGACAAAAAGTTCCGTGCGTTCTGTGTCATTCATAATGGCACGAAAGTGAGTCAAACCGCATTATATTCTGGGCTCAAGAAACAGCTGGCTCAAGATTTCCAAATGAACCTCGTGGCCAATGCCAAACATGTACAGGCCACAAAAATGGTTGTTAAGACCGAAGACTAGACCGCGATAGTCCATCATGAAAGTCCGTCGTCCACGACGTAAAAAAACCGCGAATGCGGTTGTTATCGATGTTGGTTGGAGCCGAACCAACTGGTCTCGTACGGCCGTTGCATGGAGTGACTCCAAGACCGGACGGGCCAAAGTGGACCTCCTCAACGCGGATGAATGGCTTGAGGACTGGGTCAAAGAGCTCGTTGTACCGGGTGGAATCGTCGGTATCGATATTCCCTTAGACGGCCCCCTGGAGACCGGGCAGGCGGATTCGTTTCGTCCCGTCGATCGGGGTCTGATCAAAGCCGGCATCCCACTTCTACCGTCGGCTCAAGCTGGCTCTTTCGGCTCTGAAATCGCGTCCCGCATTCAGCAAGCAGTACCAGATTGCCAGGTCGTCGAACTCTACCCCTATGCGGTCTTGCGCGTACTGTGGAGCCTCCAGTTTGTTTCCGACAAAAAGCCGGTCAAACTATTGGACGATGGTGAGTGGAATGAACTGCTGGACGCGCGAGCCTGGAAGAAACGTCCTCCGCGCTATAAGCGTGCCAGTAAACGACAAGATATGGTCCGCGCCTTAAAGCAGGCGGTCGGAGTGTTGGAAGGAACCCCCTACGGCCGAGCATTCGACGAGTTGTCGGATGACCCACTCGTTCTGATGACGCGTTCCCAACTACTACGAATGTCTGACGCATTTGACGGTCTGCTCGGATTAGTTGCTCTCGATCGAATGGTCCGCAGATCACCCTATGCCAAGAACTTCTCCGTACCGGGCCAATCGGGAACTATCCTGGGTATCGCCGACACATGGCTCTGGTCTCGTTGGAGCTCAATCGTTCGAGAACTCGCGGTCTCTCCCGCCAAAGTCAAAGCCCGTCGTCGGTAGTTACGGCCGGTTGCTCAACAGAGTCTCTTTGCGCTTTAGAATCCCGGCCAGCTTCTCGGCTGAGAGGATAAAGGGGACATCGCTGAAGTAACAGCCATCGCATCCCACCAGGTGGCCTCCATTCGGACGTCTTGGTCCAACAAAAACCTGTCCTTCCTTGCCCTCTATTCCTCGAATAAGGATACGAGTCACCCCAGGTGTATCCTTCGGGTTTTTAAGTTCAGGCCTCTTTTCCCGGACTCGAAGCGTCGCCGCTTGAGCCGCTATGCGGCGTATCGTGGGCTGGTCCATAGGGTACTCTTTGGCTCCATCAACCAGCTTCCAGACCCGGCTCTCGTCTCCCTTTGTCGTCAAATGTACCACCTGTCCGTCAGGGTGTGTGATCAAGATGGTTTCCAGATCGCCGGATTTCCAGAAGAACAGACTGCGATTCTCCAGGTCCTGCCATCCGGTGGCGAGCTTTTCCTGGATATACTTTGCGACCACAAAGATATCGTTTCGATCCACGCGACGGGCATGCACATTCTTTTTACTATCTTCCCCAAATACGACCTCAAAACTCCCTTGTCTCCCTGTCACTTTAAGTCGTAGTGAAGGCGTCACCAGACCCGCGTCCTGAAGACTCACGCCAGGAACATATTCCTTCACCTCAAGACGTAGGATCGTATTGACCAGAAGGTCCACCTGTGAGGGCTCGGCTAATTCTCCATCCGGTATGCGAACCCATCCAGCCTCGGACGGCTGCAGTGCGAGTCGAGGCTCGTCATTCATGAAGGTCTCGATCTTCTGGATGTCTTCTTCGGTCTCAAACGGAAACACCTGCTTATCTCGGAGGGCATCCGTCGTGGGCAGGATCTGCGGCCGTTGATGGATGCCCAGCTCATAGACATCATCCGGTCGTCCATCCACGGTGACGTAGCAGTAGGCGTCCTGTCTGGGCCCTATATGCATACGAATCTTTTTGTCGCCAATGTTGACTTCGAGCGTGGCGACTTTGCCTTCTTGGGAATGTCCGATATCCCCCATCGAAGCTCGGGCATGTACCTTTTGTGCACGCAGAGCAGTGAGTCTCGAAAAATAGGAACGAGGGTTTCCAAGCCTGCGATCCGCAGGGCTCTTGAAGCGCCAACGATTGGGGTCGTCATCCGTCGCGTCTCGAACGATCTCGATCACTCCCCCGGCATGTTCCGGATTCTGGATTGTAACACTGTCTATATCGGTCCACTCTCTGGCGGGGATCAAGCGCTTGGAACGATAGCGAGCAACCGGCACATCAAGAATAGAGCGGAGGCCTGGGACGGTCACCAGGAGCGCCTGAGGTCGTTTCACTCCAACCCGGGTAACCCAGGTTCGCTCTGTGACGTCCTCGCTGCCCCTTGTCGTCTCCAGATCCGTGACACCGATCTTCAAATGGGTACGCTCGGCACCGTCAGACTCAAGAATCAACTCCAATGTGTCCCGACCGACAAAGCCAAAAGAACGGCTGTTCTGCTCCGTTAAATCTTCTACCACTTGCGGGACAACATCCGTCTGAAACAGATCGAGGATTCCTCGTACCTTCTGGTAGGAGGCCAATCCCGTAATGGGTTTCACGATCTCCCAGTCCGTTCCACGGTCGGACGTGCGTTCCAAGCGAATCACGCGGTCGCCCTTACGTACCTCAATCACACGAACATTCGTCTGGAAAAGTGTCTGGCTCTCCCCGGCCTGTTTGGCCTCCGTCTCCAGGCTCTCAATTCCTCCATGCGTACCTGCATCAGACGAACGCTTCCCTGGTCGACTCATGACGACAAAGAGTAGGCCACCAAAAACCAGCAGAAGAATGACCAGCTTTCGGTTCATCACCCCGCCCCGCTCGCGGCCTCAAAGATCTCTTTTCTTGAAGCATTACGGTTCTGGCGAAAGACATAACCGACAAAACCGAACATCCACACCAACCACGGCAGACCCGCAATAAGACCCCAGGTCCAGATATCCTTCATGGAGCCAATATTACTATAGAGTGGCGGTCCTCGTGTGATCTTCGGACCAATACGTCCGAGAACAGGATCGATCGTTGCCCAGTCGAGAATATTATGAATGAACTTCATATTATCGCTGATGACCGGAAAGAGCTGGCGAATACGAAAATCCCAGTTCTGCAGATACAGATCGGCAGCACGAAGCTTGGTGAATAAGATGCCCATATCCTCTTGCAGTGCCTGCGGATCGAGGCTTCCAACCACCTGGTTGACGCTGATACCTTCCAAGCCCATATGACTGCCGATCACAAGGAGTTGCACATCTCCTTCCGTAATATGAGACATACGTGCTTGCTCATCGATGGGGAGCTTGTCGGGCGGGAAATAGCTCTTCAAGGTGCCCGTAACCTCTGCGGCGAGGGTTCGCGAGCTACGCTTCCCCGCATCCCGGATCTGGCGTGCCAGAGGTCCTGGCTCTGCTTGTGGGTTGTTGAGTAGAACTGCGTTTCCACTCGACCGCATTAGCGGCGTAAAGGTCGCATCCCCCAAGCGCTCTGGGACCGGATGAATCTCAACAGGGAATGGTAGGGTAACGCCACTGAGAGTACCTCGGAACTTCTTCATTCCGCCCAGGTCATTCACGCGCGGTAGCAATGGGTAGTTCACATTGGCTTGTACCCGAGGCCCCTGATCCGGCTGATAGATGATCGAGATCTTATCGTTGCTGCTGGTGTCCGCGACCATACTACTTCCATCAATACGGACGCCGTAGGCTTGCATCCGCTCGGCCAGATCATTTGGAAGCGCCACAACCTGATTCTTGATGGGTTCGGCCGGCTTTCCGAAGGAGTCTCCTTCCGGATAGGCCAGATTGTTGAGGGCTACACTCCACATCCCGGCAAAGACGATTACAGGCTTACCGCTCAAAATGAATTGATCGACGGGGTACCAACTCTCGTCATCAAAGGGCTGGGCT
>PBVT01000021.1 GCA_002728755.1 Myxococcales bacterium | reverse complement strand
GATCATGGAAGCAGCATGGAGGGAATCGAACGCCTACCTAGAGGAGCAGGCAGCGGCTGATCCTGTATTCCGCACGGTGTTTGAGTCCTTCAGCGCGTTTCGAAACCAAGCGTTTCCCTATTCCGCAGGGAATGAAGGTTCGTACGCGAGGTTTACATTCCCCAAAATCGAAACAGGATGAGTGGGGAAAGACGTAAAGTCAGCCCGGTAATCCACTACACGAACTGGTAACTCAATTGAGATTATTCAAAAGGTTAACTCTGGTTGCGTTTTTATTCTCATTAATCCTTCCAGGGAAGCTATATGCTCAAGGTGTACCAACGCCTGATGAGAACCTGCTCTCTGGCTTCGATTGGCGTTATGTGGGTCCTGCAATTGCTGGTGGGAGGATTACAGATGTGGAAATTGTGCTGGACGACCCATCCCATTGGTTCATTGGTGCTGCATCTGGAGGCGTCTTTGAATCTAGAAATCGGGGAGTAACCTGGGAGCCGATCTTTGATGATGCACCGAATTTGAGTATCGGTGATATCGCTCTGGCGCCTTCTGATCCCTTGGAGATCTGGATTGGAACTGGAGAGGCTAATAATCGAAACTCATCCCCTTGGGGCGCGGGCGTATTTCATTCTTCAGATGGCGGGAAGACCTGGGTCCTTAAGGGTCTAGAAGATACTAGACACATAGGAAAGGTGATTGTTCACCCAACAGATCCCGAAACTGTTTGGGTCGCAGCAGTGGGACATCTGTGGGGTCCAAACTCAGAGCGCGGTGTCTATAAGACAACGGACAGAGGTGCTACCTGGACCAAATCTCTGTATCTGGACTCAAACACCGGAGTCATTGATATAGCGCTGCATCCTTCTGATCCCAATGTGCTTTACGCTGCCACCTATACCAGGCGCCGCCGGGCATGGGGCTTTTTAGGAGGAGGTCCGAACGGAGGTATCTATCGCAGTCTTGATGGGGGTGAGTCTTGGGACAGAATGTCAGAGGGCTTACCTGAGGGAGATATTGGCCGAATCGGATTTGAGGTGTGGCAACGAGATCCGAACGTGGTTGTCGCAATTATAGAAGCAGAGGATGGTGGGGTATTCCGGTCAGGAGATAGGGGAGAGACGTGGGAACGGATTAACACTTTAAACCCTCGTCCTATGTACTACAGCCAGATTCGCTTGGATCCAAATGACCAGGACCGGATGTACGTCTTAGGCACCAATCTCCATCGCTCAGTGGATGGTGGTGAGACTTTTGAGGTTATGCCGATGGAGCTGGAATACAATACGGGTGTCCACGTAGACCATCATGACCTCTGGATCGATCCTTCCGACTCAAGACATATGGTATTGGGCAATGATGGAGGACTCTACTACACGTATGATTCTGGGGATAATTGGCAGTTTACGGGCAATCTTCCTATTCAACAGCTGTATGATATTTCCTTAAATATGGAAGATCCGTATCAGATAATTGGAGGTCTACAGGATAACAATCACTACATGGGACCCTCGACGACACGTCGCTATCATGGGGTGCTCAATCATGATTGGAGGGTCATTGACTACGGGGATGGAATGACGAGTCAGGCTGATCCCACTGATCCCACTACTGTCTACGTGAGCTCACAGGGAGGGGCCATACTGAGGGTTGATACCCGAACTTTAGATAGAAAGGACATACAGCCCTTTAATCCAGACACGGCAAATGCGTTCAGGTTTTATTGGACTGCCCCAATTCATATGTCACCGCATGACCCGTCGACTTTATACTTGGGAGCCAATCGTCTTTTCATCTCACGAAATCGTGGTGAAAGCTGGGATATGACTGAGGATCTCACAAAGGCGATTCCTCAGGACGACCTAGAGGTAATGGGAGTGCTGACTGATTCCACGACTCTATCCCGCAATGATGGAGTGGGTACCTACGGCAGTATCACCAGCATATCGGAATCTCCTGCAGAATCGGGCATTATCTGGGTTGGAGCTGATGATGGGACGGTTCAAGTAAGCCGTGATCACGGCGAGAGTTGGTCGGATATTTCTGGTAATATCTCAGGCCTACCGAACCAGATGTTTGTAAGTAGAGTCGAGGCTTCAGCGGCTTATCCTGGCCGAGCCTACGTTACCTTTGATGGTCACTGGGACGATGATTACGGCCCGTATCTTTATGTCACCGAAGATTTCGGAGACTCCTGGACTTCTTTGGTTGCTGATCTGAGATCTTCTACCATAAATGTTGTTCGGGAACATCCAGAAAATTCCAATCTCCTATTTGTAGGCGCAGAAGATGGTGTCTTCGTTTCGACCGATAGGGGGAAGAGTTGGAGCCGCTTAAATAACAATATGCCTTGGGCGCCAGTTGATGATTTGGAGATTCATCCAAGGGATAACGATCTAGTTGCTGGGACACATGGTCGAGGGGTCTGGATCTTGGATAATGTTTGGGCGCTATCTGACATGAGGGAAGTAACCGAGCCTCAGGAAGCGAAATTACTCCCGGTGATTCCAGCAACTCTCTTTCAACCTAATGTGGATGTTCCGTCCCAGGGTCAGGGAATTTATCAAGCTGCCAATCGACCTTTTGGAGCAATATTAGATTATTGGTTGGACCGTCCGGTCGATGGAGGCGTTCAGATTGGTATTCAGGATTCAGATGGCACACTAGTCAGGGTAGTTCAAGGGTCAGGCTCGGTGGGACTAAACCGTATCGTATGGGATCTACGCCACCAGCCTATTCCTCACGACACCATAATCTTTGATGTCCCAAGCTTAGATGTGGGACCGAGAGGTCCTTTAGTTCTACCGGGCAACTACCGGGCGTATTTTATGGGTGCCCTAGAGCATATAGGGGAGTCGGGCACAACAGCTGTAGAGGTCCTCTGGGACCAACTTAATCCGGTGTCTGAAATCCAGGCTCGATATGATTTCACTATGAAATTATATGCTTTACAGCAGTTGGGTTACCACGCTCAAGTTCAGGCAGGACAGTTGGNAAAATCCGNTCAAGAGGCGGTCGNTCAGTTCCTCGAAGAGCAAGAACTTGAAGAAGATGCAGACTTGAATNTACTGGTTGTTGAGCTAGAGGATGTCGCGAATGCTCTGAGAGNGCGGAACTCTGACTTACGAGGTTGGTGGCGAGGTCTAATCGGTGAATTCGATGGTGGNCCAAGTNTGATTGGGAGTATGACGGGTCCAAATNAATCCCAACGACAGCGATTAATCTGGACGCAGCAACAGTTTGAAAATGCTATTGGTGATCTAGATCAGGCTATAGAGGGAGTAATCCCTGATCTAAACAGGATTTTAGCAGGTGCTGAGATTACCCCGGTTGGCGTCCCAATTAGAGGGGTGGGTCTTAACTGATAGGAAGATATAGCGGGACACATTTTGGACTTCCTCGGAAAATAAGCAGGCAGCAGATGATCCTGTATTCCGGACGGTCTTCGAGACCTTCAGCGCGTTTCGAAACCGAGCGTTTCCCTATTCCTCGGGGAATGAGGGTTTCTACGCGAGGTTTACGTTCCCCAAAATTGAAGCATGATGAGTGGAAAAGTCAGCCCAGTAATCCACTTGCCCTTCCAGGCACTGTAACCACATTGTCGGCCTATGAAACTGGATAAGCTGTGGGCTGAATTGAAACGCCGCCGGGTCGTGCGCGTAGTCATAGCTTATGCGGCAGTCGTTTATGTGGTCCTCGAAGTTGCACAGCTAACCTTCGAGCCGCTGGGCCTTCCTGATTGGACCTATCAGTTCTTGGTCTTCGTCGTGCTGGCTGGGTTTCCTGTGGCAGGGGGGCTCGCCTGGGCATTCGATGTTACTCCTGACGATGGAGGTAAAGAATCAACTGCACGTCCTAACCGAAGAGGGCGGTGGATTTTAGCCTCGGCGATGGTTATCGCATTGGGCATCGCGATTTGGCAATTCTCATTTAGGCCGAACACGGCAATGGCTGACGGCGTGAACCCTGATCTCATTGCCGTTATCCCATTCCGTATCTCCTCTGCCGATGAACGGGTAACGATCTTAAGGGAAGGGGTGATCGACATGCTTGCCCCTATTTTCTCAGCTACCCCTCGGGTCGTTGATAGTGGACAGATGGTTAGTGCGTGGCGGAATTACATAGAGGATGAATCTCAAGACCTAAGTGAAGGAGAGGCAGTTGAACTCGCACGCCGGCTTGGAGCGGGGCGTGTGTTGGTGGGTTCAATTGTCGGAGACGGAGCTGCATTCGCGCTCAACGCTCGACTTCTGCAAGTCCCAGGTGGTGGCGCAATCGGTGATGTCACCGTGGATGGGTCTGCGGAAGGTCTGCGCGAAGTGTTATCCCAGTTAGCGAGCCAGGTTCTCTCAATGGAAGCCGGTGTTGAAGATGCTCAGATAGACTATCTGGCCGATCTCCCACTTGATGCGTTGAGAGAATATTTGAATGGCCGAAGAGCCTCTAGGCGGAACCAGTACGGACAAGCACGAACAGCGTTCGCTCGGGCTCTGGATATTGATAGCACGTTTGCGTTAGCAGCAGTTGCAGCAAATGAGGCTGTATCAATGGGTGCAGATGCAGACTCACGTTCTTTAGGAAGTCGAGCGAATCGCCTCTTAGGACAGTATTTGGATAATCTTCCACCACGAGACCGTGATTACTTCGTTCAACTAAGGAGTTCTCCTGGTGGACGCGAGTCGGTTGTCGAGCGGGGCAGACGCCATGGGGAACTAGCGAATCGCTTTTCGGAAAGGGCAGACGCTTGGTATCGGTACGGAGATTTCCTGTACCATAACGCATGGAAGGTTGCTGAAGAGGAAGATTGGATGGAGAGAGCTGAAGAGGCACTCAATCGGGCAGCCTCGCTCGATCCGTCACTTGGTATTGTTCAGCAACACCTGCTTTTTGTGAAGATGAACTCAGGAGACACAGTAGGTTTGCGGGACATGTTCGAACAGGAAATACAGCGTGCTGATGCCACAGAGTGGTCAGTCTTTTACAGGGGATCCATGGCAGCAATCCTCGGTGATTCGACTCAACTTGCTTGGATCAATGAGAATATCGAGGGCCTTTCCTATCTTGAAGCCCGGATGCTTACTCTGGGAGAGGGATTCTTAACATTCGCGCGTCACCCGAATCCGTACACGGATCGAACTGCTGCGCGCCTTGAACGGAGTGCGTTGACTGAAGCGGATCGCCGTCAATACATCCAACAATGGCACAATTATTTGCGCTCAGCAGGTCGATCCAGTGAGGCGGATGATGCGTTGCGCACGATAGAGATTGCGTACGGTCCGATGCCTGAAGAGTGGGTTCGTGCCTTTCTCTACTGGGATGGGCTGGAAGAGCCTGCAAGAGTAGCGGTGGATCAACTGATAGAATCAGTGGGTGCGGAAGGGCCATTACTATGGTCAGAAAACGCCGAGCAAGCCTGTTATCTAGAGTTATGGAGACTAAGGCAGGGGGACGTTTCCCAGACAACGAATATCGTTGAGCGATTGAGATCAGGAGCTGATGATCTCAATCCAGCTCATGGGAGAAATGCCTTCTGTGCACTGACTCTTGAAGTAATCCGGGCTGATAAGATAGGTAGCTCTGAAGCTGGAGATCTAATCCAGAGATTAGTTGATTCGGTGGACGATGGCCCTTCCTTACGATTCTCCCCAGAGTTGGGTGGGTTGCGAATGGAGTTGGCTTGGGTATTGGAAGCACAGGGTGAGGTGGAAACCGCAGCCCGAGTAGTCAGATACAATTCAACACCAGCACCAGATCCTAATCCCTTTAAGTTCGCGATGTCATCTGTGAATCGGGAGGCAGGCAGGCTAAACGATCTGGCTGGAGATCGTGCTCGAGCTCTCCGATTTTACAGATCATTCGCGTTAGCTCGTGGCAATGCCGACTCCAGGTTCAGCGATGAGGTGGAATCCATCGCATCACGGGTCACAGAATTAGAAGAAGAATTAGACCGACGCCGCTAGTTACTGTTTTAAGAGATCTCGGCGGGGTTAGGTGGGAGGTCGACTTTGTCCACTTCCTTAAACTCAATTATGAGGCCTGACTCTTGAGTGCCCAAATTGCCCCCGTTTTGACTACCAACCCCTGCTTCTTGGTCA
>PBVT01000020.1 GCA_002728755.1 Myxococcales bacterium | reverse complement strand
AAGAAGCGGAAGAAGCCGAAGAAGCGGAAGAAGCCGAAGAAGCGGAAGAAGCCGAAGAAGCGGAAGAAGCCGAAGCAGCGGAAGAAGCCGAAGCAGCGGAAGAAGCCGAAGAGGTGGAAGAAGCCGAAGAAGCCGAAGAAGCCGAAGAAGCGGAAGAGGCAGAAGAAGCCGATGAGACGGATCTAAATATACCGGCACCGGAAGAAGCCACTCGTCTTAGGGAATCCCTCGCTCGAGAGTTGGAAGCCACAGAAAAGGCGATGAAATACCAACGCCAGGATACGAGTGTGCTCTTTTCTCTGGCGGATTTAACAGCTCCATCCCAGACGGCCGCGAAAGAGCGCGGTGATGGTGGCCTTCTTGATATTCGAGAGGTCGCCAGAGAAGCGCGACAGCAGTCGGACCAATCGGATCCATTCCGGCAATTTGATCGGGCCGGAGATAGGACTCCAGACACGACCGAGATCCCAACGGAGGTTCGGCCTGCTCCGGAACGAATTCAAGTGTCCACACCACTTATTCGCAAACGGCGGGCTCGATCTGCCGGTCGAATTCTCCTTGTAACCGGGATCACGGCGGCTCTTGGGCTGGGTGCGGTCATGGGGATTTTCAAGGATCGTCTATTTGGCGGGAAAAAGATTATTCAAAAAGAGCTGCCGATGGAGGTGCAACTTCCAAAGGAGTTCCGTGGTACCTGGTATAGTACGTGCCCTGACCCGAAGAAGACATCTACCCTCCTGGTCACAACGGATATGCTCTCGTTGACCGATTGTGATGCGACTCAACGTACGGTCACCCGTATAAAAGGAACGGATCAGGATACAGAGGGGGTATTTACAATCCGCCGGGCGGCCTGGGGGAAAGAAGGTACGGTATCCGGCAGCTTGACCCTCGAAAAGGTCGGAGACGAATCAGCCGCGTCCAACCTGCTTGTTGGCTTTAACTTTACGATGGGTCATGAGTCAGCGGGTATGGAGGGCAATCTGGTTCGCCAGTTCCAGCGACAAAAGCCCGCTCCTCCGAAAGAGGCAGAGCCTGTCGCGGCGACTCCAGCCAATGAGGGGGAAGCGTCTGGAGAGGAGCAGGTGGCCGATGCATCGACTGCAGACTCCAAACCGCAGGCCAAGACGGCTGAGACCAAGAAGTCCCCAAAACCGAAGGCTAAGCGCACCAAACGAAAGAAGAAGACGACTTCGAGTCGTAGGGCCTCTAAGAAAACACGTACCGAAAAGAAGAAAGACAAGCCCAAGCGGGTTGAGAGCAATGAAGCGACGAAACTTCTCGCCAATATTAAAGGGCAGCAGAAGGAGAAGAAAGAGAAGGTCGAAGCAGATCGATCCCATCTGCCGGAGAAGCCCACGATTTCCCAGATCAAGCGTGCGGCAAGCTCTGTACAGCCAAGCATCAACTCCTGTTATGGCCGATATGGTGATGGTTCCGGTCCTAAACGAGTCAAGGCGAAGCTCTCCGTATCAGGAAAGACCGGTAAGGTTACGAGCGCGCGCATTACAACACCGCCGTACTCCGGTAACGAAGTGGGCACATGCATGAACAATGCGCTTCGGACGATGAAGTTCCGCCCCTTCAAACGCGATAAATTCTCGTTCCAGATCCCCTTCGTTCTACGGTGATCTCCGGGGTCTGGTTAGACCTCGACGACGGTCGCGATACCCTGGCCAACACCGATACAAAGAGTGGCCAGGCCGTAGCCTCCACCGTTTCGTTTCAGGCCATGTAGGAGGGTGGTAAGTACGCGGGCTCCGGAGCATCCCAGAGGGTGGCCTAATGCGATAGCACCGCCGTAGGGATTGACATATGATGGATCCACATCGAGCTCACGTATCACCGCAAGGCTTTGCGCAGCAAAGGCCTCGTTCAGTTCAATTTGACCCAGCTGGTCGAATCCTAGCCCAGCCCGCTCCATCGCCAACCGGCTCGCAGGCACGGGACCAATCCCCATGATGCACGGGTCGACTCCAGCGACTCCATTACTTACGAAGCGCCCCAGGGCTTGGCCGCCAAGTGCTTTCAGACCGGCTTCGGAGGCCATCAGGACGGCGCAGGCTCCGTCATTCAGTGTACTGCTATTACCTGCTGTTACGGTGCCTCCCTGGCGGAAGACGGCCCGCAACCGAGCGAGTTTCTCAAGAGATGTATCCCGCCGAGGGCCTTCGTCTACAGAGATGGTTGTAATCTGGCCTTTGCGTCCAGGTATTTGAACGGGGACGATCTCGTTCTCGAAATCGCCAGAGTCTATCGCCTGTGCTGCTTTGGTATGACTTCCCAACGCGAACGCATCTTGATCTTCGCGCGAGATCGCATACTTCTCGGCCAGATTCTCGGCGGTTTCGCCCATCTGCTCGAGGGGAAAGCTCTTCTCCATTCGTGGGTTGGGGTAACGCCACCCTAGCGCTGTGTCGTAGGCGACCGCATTCCCAATGGGTTTCGCCCCACGATACTTGGGTAGGGAGTATGGGGCTCGCGTCATATTCTCTACGCCGCCAGCCAGAAAGAGGTCTCCTTCTCCACAGCGGATCGCGCGTGCGGCCTGGATTACAGCTTCCAGGCCCGAACCGCATAAGCGGTTGACTGTCACACCAGGTACTGTGTTTGGCAGACCGGCTAGCAACGAGGCCATCCGGGCGATATTTCTATTGTCTTCGCCAGCCTGATTCGAACAACCCATGAAGACATCGTTGATCTGACCGGGATCGATCCCGGTCTTTTCAACCAGCGCCTTGATCGTATCGGCTAGAAGATCATCCGCCCGGACGGGGGCTAGCCCCCCCCCATATCGCCCGATTGGAGTACGAATTGCGTCGATAAAATATACGTCCGACACGACCTACCTCATTACTGATGAACGGCGGAATCATTCGTTAGCTACACTTCCTTGTCAATCATATATCTGGAACCTGAACCAACTTCTGATACATATAGAGTTATGCGTGTGCTTGGTATTGACCATGGAACGAAACGAATCGGCCTGGCGTTATCCGATCCCTTCGGAGTAATCGCTTCTCCGTTTGGATTCTTTGATACCCACCCTCGTACGCGGCTGAAAAAACGATTGGAGAAGCTGTTCCTGGAACAGGATGTGCGGGTCGTTGTAGTCGGCGAGCCATTGATGATGGATGGAAGTGTGGGGGTTCAGGCAGAGAAGGTCGATGATTTTGTTGTCTGGCTGGAGTCCTGGTGCACGGTACGCATTGAACGGGTGGATGAGCGCCTTACATCTGTAATGGCTGAGAAAGCCTTGATCGAGGGGGGCGTTCGGCGTGCCGAGCGAAAACAGAAAAGGGATGCCATTGCGGCAGCCATTTTGCTCCAGAGCTGGCTTGATGCGCAGGTGAAAGATGAGGGTTAAGCCTGCCCGCTTCGTATTCGGCCTCGTAGGTGCCGAATGGCTGTTCATCGTTATATTCGCGAGTCTGCTGCATGTGGAGTCTGTGTATTATGAGCCTGGACCGAAAGGGCCGGAACATCGAATCATGTTTCCTGTGGAGCGGGGGGAAAGCCCCACGTCTGTACTGCGACGGCTATCCAGGCTCGGTGTGGTACGAGATGTAGCCTGGGTGTCGTTCTGGGCGCGAAAGCAAAACGCGACCGGATGTATGAAGGCTGGCCAACATATGCTCACGTTGCCGGCATCACCAGAGCAAGCGTTGCGTGCTTTATGCGAGTCCCCCCCCAGACCTTCTGTTCGTTTTACCATCGTGGAAGGGATGACTCTATTTGAGATGATCCTTCGAATGGAGAAGATGGGATTGGGAAATTGGTCTGAGCTGATGGTTGTAGAACAGCCCAATACGGTGGAGACCGGACCGGGAGGGAAGCTTTCTCCATTACATCTGGAGGGGTATCTCTATCCTGACACCTACGAAGTCTCTACAGTCGGCGCCGTGGGCGAACTGGTACAGCGTGCCCGCGATCGTTTCGAAGAGGTCTTTGACGAGGTTATGGCGTCGTCTATTACTCTAGAGCGTCCATTGAGCCGTCATTCGATTGTAACCCTGGCTTCGATCGTCGAGCGAGAGGCTGTGGTGGCAGAAGAGATGCCGTTGATCGCCGGGGTCTACCTCAACCGATTGATGCGTTCGATGAAATTACAGGCCGATCCCACCCTCAATTATGGACCCAATGTATGGCATCTACGCGCGTCACCGATTCTTCGAAAAGATCGTAGTAATCTGCACAACACCTACGCCCATCGAGGACTACCACCCGGGCCGATCGGTGCACCCAGCCGCCAGGCGTTGCAGGCTGTCTTGAATCCTGCCGAGACAAAGGCGCTGTTCTTCGTGGCCCGCGGTGACGGTAGTGGGCGACACTACTTCGCAAAGACGTATCGGCAGCATAAGAAGAACGTTCGACGGTATCGAAAGCGCACCGCAGCTCGTTAACTATCGGTCTCCTCGCTCTCTTCGCGCTCGTCTGTTTCCGGTCGATTTTTCCCACGCAGCCGATCAATCACGAATTCCTTGAGGAATAGAAGGGTTATCAGCAGGGAGATCACCCACAGAACCGAGAACACAATACGCTCTGTTTGGGCACGTTTTTTATGACCCTTTATACCGATATCAATATAGGCCGTTTGGGGATCATTGGGCAGATACGCAATTTGGACACGAGACCCTTTGCTCATGCCTTGATGGTAGGTTCGCACTTTGTAATCTGGGACCTTGAATTTTTCTCCTTGCGGGGTTGAAAACTCGACCACCGGAATACACAGATGAAGACCCTTCTGGCTCGGGCAGTTCGCATGGTACGCTGCGTCTACGACAACGCCCTGGGTCGTTACCGCGTTCTTGTTGAAGTGCTCCCAGTGGTCTCCTCTTTCGAAGATAACCCCGGGTAACGTAACGGTCATGAGGGCGAAGATTGCCATCATAGAATAGAAAAATATGCGTCCGAGTATTCGCATTAAGAATTCACTGTAATTTTGATCTTGGTGTTCAGGTAGTCGTTCGTTTGGGGCTTTTCGAGACAAAGGGATTGTCTCGAACGTAAAACCGCCAGGGCTTTTTGGCCCAGGTACCGGCATAATCTACTCCGATTCTAGGCGAACAGGCTATCTGTTCTGTAGATACCTCTATATCGGGTTCGACGACTAATGAGCCGCTTTGGAGATTTTGCTGATTATGATCTCGAGTGATGTGTAGGGCTCGCGTCAGGCGCCCGGGCCCGTTGGTCGTTCGCTCAATGCCTTCCAATGGTTCAATGGCACGAATCAGCACAGCTGCGGCTTGTCCCTCGGGCCATGTGACCACATTGAACATATCGTACATACCGTAGATCAGGTACACGTAGGCATGACCCGGTGGTCCGAACATTGGCGCCGTACGGGCGGTTTTCCCCGCCGATGCATGGCAGGCCTTGTCGTCCGTACCGCGGTAGGCCTCTGTTTCCACAATGCGGCCGCGTAATAGGCCAAATTCGGGGTGCTCATGAATGATCTGTGCCCCGAGCAGCTTTTGCGCGACGTGGACAGGATCCTCAAGATAAAAGTCGGTGGAGAAGCAGGGCATCGATTGTACGTTTCTGGTTACGAACCTTTGGAGCTATCGTGTTCGTCTAGAATGTGCAATAGGTCGCCTTCTGCGGTCGTTTTTCAAAATAATGGGTCGAGACCGATCCAGTGTAATCGTACGAATTATACGGAATCGGTTGACCTTAGCGTCCGACTCATGCTATCCCACCGCGACTTTCGTCCCGGGTCCACGGCAGGCCCTCGGGACCGCAACCAAGCGTATGGAGGCTGCCATGGAGACTATCGAACTTAAGTTAAGCACACGCGTTCCCAAAGGTAAGGGAGCCGCCCGTGCAACACGCCGTGCAGGGATGGTACCAGGAATCATATATGGTATCACCGATAAAAACACCGCCATAGCGATATCGCCCCGAGAGATTATTCGGGTGATCGGTAGTCCCAGAGGACGAAACTCTGTTCTCAACCTCACAACGGACAGTGGTGATAACCAGTTGGCGATTATTCGCGACTACACCGTGCACCCCGTTTCTCGGAAATTATTGCATGTAGACTTCATGCGAGTACGTGAGGATAGTGTCCTGACGCTCAATGTGCCTATGCGGTATAATGGTCGCCCGGTTGGTGTGGATAAGGGCGCAAGGCTTGTTCCCGTCGTACAAGAACTCAAGATAGAGTGCCGCGCCGATCAGATCCCGGAAACAATCGATGTCGATGTGACTCCGTTTGATCTTGGCGACTCACTCTATTCCCAGGATGTTGTCTTACCTGAAGGAGTTACTCCGGCTTTCCGAACGAACTTCCCAGTACTAACGGTTAGTCAGATTCGCGTTCTTGAGGTTGATGCTCCTGTTTCCGACGAAGAAGGTGAAGAAGGTGAAGAAGGCGAAGAAGCAGCGGAAGGCGCAGAGGCCTCCGAGGGTTCTGGCGACTCTTCTTCTGATTCCGAAGGTGGGGACGGAGAATCCTGATGTTGATTGTCGGACTCGGTAACCCCGGTCCGGAATATGCGGAGACCCGCCATAACATTGGCTTCATGGTACTGGACGAACTTGCCGACCGTATCGGAGCCCAGTGGTCTCAAGGTCGACGTTTCGCTCATACCCGAGGCCGATTTTCAGGTCGTGTAGTTACATTGTTGAAACCCTTCACATTCATGAACCGTTCCGGTGAAGTCGTTGCCGATAGGGCACGCTTTTTTCAGCTAGACGTGGATGATGTGTTGGTCGTGCATGACGACCTTGATCTTCCCTTTGGTTCCATTCGGGTAAAAAAGGGCGGTGGCCTTGCCGGTCATAATGGACTTAAGTCCATTGCTGAGCGCATGGGGTCCCGTGACTTTGGTCGTATTCGGGTTGGTATTGGTCGACCCGAGCATAGTGGCCAGGTGCGCTCTTTTGTGCTGGAGGCCTTCGCGCCAACGGAGAAAGAGCATCTATTGGACGTTCTAGGTGTCGCGCATGACGCGACCGAGCTCTTCCTTAACGAAGAGATCAAGACCGTCCAGAATATGATTCATGGAAAGAATGTAGTGACCGACAAATCGGTCGATAAATCTGAACCTCAGTCGTAAGACTAATCTACTAATTTAGGAGAATCGATAATGACTGCCGACCAGCTGGTTTACCTTGTTATTGGCTCGGGCGTGTTGGCGTTGGCCTACACATTTTTCAAATCATCCTGGGTTGCCAAACAAGATGTAGGTACCCCGAAAATGGCCAATATATCGACGCATATTGCGGACGGTGCCATGTCCTTTTTGAAGGCTGAATATCGCGTTTTGTCCATATTCGTTGTTTGTGTTGCCATCCTACTTGGTTTTTCCGCTGACGCTGACAAGTCGCATATGGTTATTGCCGTATCCTTCATCGTCGGTGCGTTATGCTCTGGTCTTGCTGGCTATATTGGTATGAAAGTCGCCACAAAGGCGAATGTACGAACCACCAACGCGGCTCGGAAGAGCCTGGGTGCGGGACTGGAGATTGCTTTCGCCGGTGGTTCCGTTATGGGGATGGGCGTCGTCGGTCTTGGCGTGTTGGGATTAAGCTCCCTGTTCGCTATCTATGGAAACACCTTTGATATCCAGACCGGTGATAACCTCGCCAATGTCGACAATGTCACGCGAGTCATCACCATTATTACAGGCTTCTCCTTTGGAGCGTCCTCCATCGCGCTCTTCGCACGCGTTGGCGGTGGAATCTACACCAAGGCGGCGGATGTTGGTGCTGACCTTGTCGGAAAGGTTGAAGCGGGCATCCCTGAAGATCATCCTCTCAATCCTGCCACCATCGCCGATAACGTTGGTGATAACGTGGGTGATGTTGCCGGTATGGGAGCAGACCTTTTCGAATCCTATGTTGGCTCCATCATTGGAACCATGGTTCTTGGCTCTGCGTTCATCATGGTTCCGGAATTCGCTGAGAATTTCAACGGACTCGGGGCCGTTCTTTTACCGTTGGTCCTCGCGGCCGCCGGTATCGTGGCATCCATCATTGGAACCTTCTTTGTACGCGTAAAGGAGGGGGGTAACCCTCAGAAAGCCTTGAATACGGGTGAGTTCGTATCTGCGGCCGTTCTCCTGGTAGCCTCCTACTTCATCATCACCTGGATGCTTCCTGAAAGTTGGAAGGTGGGTGGCGATACATTCACTGCCAACGGCGTGTTTTTCGCGACCATCATTGGTTTATCAGCCGGTCTCTTGATTGGTCTCATTACTGAGCATTACACCGGTACAGGAACTGGTCCGGTCCAATCCATTGTCAATCAATCGGTGACGGGTACTGCCACCAATATCATCGCCGGTCTTGGCGTGGGCATGATCTCCACGGCAATACCGATTCTTATTATCGCCGCTGCAATCATCGGTGCGTATGAGTTCGCGGGCCTCTACGGTATCGCGATCGCGGCCGTTGGTATGCTGGCGAATACTGGAATCCAGTTGGCAGTCGACGCCTACGGACCGATCTCCGATAACGCTGGTGGAATTGCAGAGATGAGCGAACTTCCCAAAGAGGTTCGTGAGCGTACCGACAAACTCGACGCGGTTGGAAACACCACGGCGGCCATTGGTAAAGGCTTCGCGATCGGTTCTGCTGCCCTTACAGCTTTGGCTCTCTTCGCAGCGTTCGTTACCTCCTATAATGTAACGCACCCGGAGACCCAGCTGACCGGTATCAATGTTACCGAGCCGAAAGTTATGGCCGCTCTCTTTGTTGGTGCCATGTTACCGTTCCTCTTCTCCGCTTTGGCTATGCAGGCGGTGGGCCGTGCCGCAATGGCGATGATTCAAGAGGTACGTCGCCAGTTCAGCAGCATTCCCGAGCTTCGAAAGGCTCTGGATGCCATGACCCGAAACGAAGGCAAAGACATCGAAGAGTGGAGTGCCGAAGATCGTGCGGATTTTGAGTCTGCCGATGGTAAGGCCGAGTATGGTAAGTGCGTGGAGATATCCACCACCGCATCCATTCGTGAAATGGTCGTTCCTGGACTTCTTGCAGTGGCCGCACCAGTAGTCGTTGGCTTTTTCGGTGGCGCCGAGATGCTGGGTGGACTTCTGGCCGGTGTGACGGTCTGTGGCGTACTGATGGCCATCTTCCAGTCCAACGCAGGTGGTGCCTGGGACAACGCGAAGAAGATGATCGAAGAAGGAGTTGAGGTGGATGGAACCTCCTACGGAAAGGGATCCGAGCTGCATAAAGCTGCAGTCGTTGGTGACACTGTAGGCGACCCATTCAAGGATACATCTGGTCCTGCACTGAACATCTTGATCAAGCTTATGAGCGTGGTTGCTCTTGTAATCGCGCCCATGATCTAGGACGAGGAAGACCTTGTGAACGGGCGGCTAAGTATGTTTATGGCTTGCAAATTCAAGCAGTTTGAGCTACTTAGCCCCCCTTCAATTTGAGTAATACCATTTCGGTATTTGAATCCTTGCTCCAGTTTCTGGGGCTCCAATCTTTGGATCCATAAGGAGTCTATCATGACTGCAATGCGTCTATATGAGACGACGCTGATAATTCGGCCCGATGTTGATGAGGCCGAAGCAACCGCAATTCGCGAAAGCGTCGATACAAATCTTAAAAAGGCCGAAGCCCCCGTTGTCCGCTGGGAATCCTGGGGAAAACGGAAGATGGCCTATTCCATCAACAAATACCCCAAAGGTATCTATCTCTACGTTATGTATCTTGCCTCATCCGATGTAGTGGCTGAGTTGGAAAGAAATCTCCGCATCAACGAAGATGTCATCCGGTTCCTTTCCGTATCGGTTCTCGACAATGTCGAACAAGATAGTTTCGATTTTGATGGTTGGGCTGCAAAGCGTACACCGCTTGCTGAGCGCGAGTCGGATGGTTATACGGACGAAGTTGCTGACAGTAGCGATACGCCCGCACGACCTGCTGCTACTGCCAAGGCGGCAGAAGGTGATGACGAGAGTTCCAATGATAAAGAGGATTCCTCTGCCGCTGCTGACGAAGCGTCTGATAGTGGAACCGATGAAGAAGTAGTAGAGCAGACAGAGGGAGGTATCTAAGATGGCTTTTCGTAATTCCAGAAATCAAGGTAAGAAAAAGCGTGGAACCAAGCGCATTCGCCGTCGGAAGCTCTGTCCGTTCACATCGGATCCTCAGCTTGCCGAGGCGTTGAACTATAAGAACCCGAAACTGTTACGTCGGTTCATTAGTGAGCGCGGTCGTATTATTCCACGCCGTATCTCCGGTGTGAATACTTCCTATCAACGTAAGCTGAGTCGTGAGATTAAGCGTGCGCGTGTTCTAGCGCTCGTTCCGTTTACGACCGTAAAGTACTAAGGGACGGAGGCTACGATGAAAGTCATATTGAAAAGCTCCCTTAATACGATCGGAGAGGCCGGCGACATCGTTGATGTAAACGATGGCTATGCCCGCAACTTTCTCTTCCCCAAGGACATGGCGGCACCGGCCACCTCGTTCAATGTTAAGAGTCTGAACCATCAGAAACTGCAGATCGAGCGTCGAGTTCAACGTGAGCAAACGGCTGCCTTGGCTGTCTCTGAGCGACTTAAGACGGTAACGGTTACCATTCGTTGTCAGGTCGGTGAAGAAGATAAGATGTTCGGTTCTGTCACGTCTCGTGACATCAGCGACGCCCTTCGTAAGGAAGGCATCGACATGGATCACCGGACGATTCTTATCAGTGGTCCGATCAAAGAGCTTGGCGTTCATGATATTGAGGTGAAGCTCTCCCACGGTGTGAAGGGTTCCTTCAAACTGTTGGTAGATCGCGCCTAATCTCGGTGACTGTTGAACCGGAATTCTGGCGACTAACATTCGAGTTCGACCGTGGGCATATGCCTGCGGTCGAACGTTTGTTAGCCGACCATGGTGTTGATGCGTTTGAGGTCCAGGACAGCTCTACGGTCTCTTCAGTAGGGCCAGGGCAGTTGCGTGTAGTTGCGTATGGGGACCATGCGATGTCGGAGCGGCTTCGTAGAGATTTCGAAGCCCGTGCTTTGCGCGCCTCGTTGGATGTCGCTCCATTCGAGGATACCGAATGGACGGAGCGATGGAAGGAGTTCCTTTCGGCGGTAGTGATTGGGGAACGTCTGGTTGTTCGCCCGCCGTTTCGCGAGTCTCCCGAGCCGGAACTTCCCGAAATTGTGGTCGATCCGGGGCTGGCTTTTGGTACCGGTGGACATGAGACGACACGTCTTGCGCTGGAGTTGGCATTAGACGTTTGTGTTCCGAACGGTGTGCCTACGGGCGGTACGATAGCCGATGTGGGGTGTGGAAGTGGCGTGATCGCCGCATCTTTGGCGCGACTGGGTTGTCCAGAAATACACGCCTGCGATATCGATCCTGTGGCCATAGAGGTAGCGCAGGAGGTTATCGACCAGAATGGGGTAGCCGATCAGATTCAGTTGTCCGAGGGTTCCGTAGATTCGTTGGTGGAAACCTATCCCGTAATTGTAGCGAATATCATCTCGGAAGTTCTCCTTCGACTGGCTCCCTCTCTGGATGCGAAACTTCAGCCTGGTGGGACATTGATTTTGTCTGGAGTCCTCTGTGAAGAGAAGGAGCAGTTTCTAGAACGTTTTCTGACACAATTTCGCGGAACCGTAGAGAAGCAGTGTTCCGAAGGTGATTGGATGGGACTGGTGGTTCGCCATGCTGGATAATCGTCTCATTATTGATCCAGGTGTTGGTGCTGGAGGGCTGGACGCTCCCCAGGTACAACTCTCCGAAGATCGCTTGCACCATATTGGTCGAGTACTACGGCTCAACGAATCCGAGTGCTTCTGGTTGGGTGATGGTAAGGGTTCTATTCGCTCGGTTCGGGTCGTGAGTGCGTATAAGGGAAAGGTAGAGCTCACCTGGAATGGAGCCAAACAAATCGTTCCCCCACCAGAGTGCCCCGTACATCTGGTCATGGCCTTATTGCAGGGACGAGATTTGGAGACCGCTGTGGTTGCAGCTGTCGAAGCTGGTGCCGATCAGATTCACCTGGTTTCTACGGATCGAGTAAACCGTCCACGGTTTGTAGATGACGACTCTACCGCGAAAAGACTTGAAAAAGCTGTCGTGGAAGCGTCTTCACAGGCGGGTCGCCCGATCATGCCAGACGTGCATTATGCTGAAGAGCTGGATGTTGCGATGCGAGCCGGTTCTAGACGGTTTTATGCAGATCTCTGTGATCCGAACGCTGCGACATCGGAGACCACGGAGTTGGCCGATAGTTATGTGATTGCGATTGGGCCGGAAGGTGGATGGAGTGAACGGGAGGGCCAGGTCTTTGATACCGTAGGGGCCGAGAAGCTCTGGCTTGGGCCGGCCGTCTTGCGTGCTCGGACGGCCGCGGCGGTGGCAGTGCATCGAATGGTCTTACTTCGAGTGGCATATGGCGGGCCCTAGAGCCTTGCTGTTCTTATCTATACCGTGGTACGGACGACCCATGGAAGCGATTCAAGAGAAGAAGGCGGTACAAGAACCGATCCCCGTGGCCATCGGGCTGGGTGGGAATATTGGTGATGCCGAAACCTGTGTTTTGTCAGCCATAGCGCGATTAGGCAGCGAACCCTGGCTATCCAATGTATGCGCATCGTCTCTTTACAAAACGGAGCCCTGGGGTGAACCGAACCAACCCGAATTTATCAATGCAGTGATTACGGGAATTACGGATTGGAGGGCGGAACAGATTTTGGAGCGCCTTCATGCAATCGAGAGTGAATACGGACGGGTGCGTTATACACGGTATGGACCGCGAACCCTTGATCTGGATTTGATTCTCCTTGGAGACCAATGCATTGAATCGGAGCGAGCATCTGTTCCTCATCCCGAATATCGGCAGCGAGCCTTTGTGTTGGCTCCTCTCGTTGAGATCGCACCAGAATGGCTTGATCCAATTACAGGTCTACGAATCGAACAACTATGGGCTAATCTTGGAGATCCAGGAACAGCCACGCGAATTGATGGGCAGGTGACGGTATGCGCAGGTTAATCCTCCTCCTCTGTATATTGGGAACCCTGCATTGCGCACGTTCCAATGCACGCGTACAAGGGCATACTCGTGTGCAAACCCTACCCAGGGCCTCTGTGGAGCAAGGTCAATATACCTTGCACTGGTACGCAATGGATACCCATGGGAACGCGGTTCTCGACTACATATTGGGTTTCGAGCAGGTCGAGTTTATTGGAATCGAGCAGGCGGAGAATGTTCTGAAGCTACTCCATTCGCCTACGTACGAGTCGTCGCATTCCCTGGCGGAAATGCGTGCCGCCTTCTACACCATCTCACGTGGAATCAGCGCACGGTCCGGCGCAAACGCTACCGGTCTGTTGACGACGGTCATGCAGACCGCAGAAGATATGCGAAAACGTCTACCCAAGGATCACCACCAGCTATTTCTAGGTGGTTATATCGGTTGGATCATTTATCAGTCGGCGTTATCCGGACCTGTCCCGGATCCGGAGACGAGCTCTGGACGATTGATTCAGGGACTTCGAACGACATTTTCGCGCTCTGCTGCTGAGGCCTCTGGAGACAAACCTCTGGACTTAAAGGCATTACGACTACAGGGGGCGTCGATTGTTATCGACATCTGGTCAAAACTTCTCGACCAGGCTCCGGACTATACAGGTCCCGCTCCGTTTCATTCGAGTCGGATTCGACGTGAAATACAGGATGCGCGAAACACAGTGCCGCCCAAGTCCTAAGGCCGATATTGTTACGAAACCCCTATTCGTTCTCGTAACAATACCCGTTTAGTTCACAGTATTCGCCGTCCTCACAGTCGACGTCTTCCGAGCAT
Source organism: Myxococcales bacterium (assembly GCA_002728755.1). GTDB lineage: Bacteria > Myxococcota_A > UBA9042 > UBA3505 > UBA3505 > UBA3505. The sequence goes on along the minus strand of PBVT01000020.1, from coordinate 85,466 downwards.
TCGTCGCCAATGGGGTAACAGGAGCCATCCACACCACAGTATTGATCTGTGTTGCATTCGGCGTGGGAGGTGCAGCCATATTTGGTATAGCAGGCACCATCAACGGCACAGTAGCTACCATCGGGACAATCGAAGTCACTGGCGCAGAAGGACGATTCATAGCAATACCCGTCAAATGGGTCGCATGCGTAACCCATAGGACATTGCGCATCAGAATAGCAGTAACCCTGGCTGTAACAGATGCCGTTGAGACCACAGTACTCGCCGATCAGGCATTCTAGATCCGAAGTGCAACCATACTCATATGTGCAGATAGCTGCCTCAGAACAATAATAGTCCATCGGACATTCGAGAGATGTCGTACAGGTGATTGGTTTGGCTGTGTAATAGCCATCTTCCACAAAGCAGCCCTGGGCCAGGAGTAAGGCTACGACCGTAAGCAAAAGTTGGATTCGAATCTTCATCTCAAAACCTCATGTTCCAGCCCTTAGACCAAACGAGCTGCAACTCGATGGGAATTTCGGGTGTTCTCAATGCGCCGTACTGACGTTCATCCAAAGGAAACATTCAAATTATCGTATTCTCTGATCTAGTTTGGCTCTTTTGGATACCTGTCGCAAGTCAGGCTTTCAAGAAAGCATCAGCCTTTGCATCCATCGAGTTTCTTCAGGGCCTTTATTTTGGCTTTCACGTCTTTACGTTTGGGATGCTTCTTGGCCTGATCTAGAAAGTATTCATAGATGGCAATGGCCTTCTTACATTTCTTCTCTTTCTCGAGCACTCGTCCAATCAGAAGATAGCCAGACGGCATCTCTTTTGATGAACGGTACAAGGACTCCATATCTTTGATCTCTCGGATCGCAGCGTCGTTATTCCCCTCGCGAGCGTAACTCTCTCCAATCTGCAGCTTGGCTTTTGGTGATTGTTTTGATTTGGGGTGCCGCTGCAACAACTCACGGTATATCGCCCGTGCCATTCGGTACCGGCCTCTCTCTAGACGCTCATCTCCGGCAGAGAGCAGACCTTTGGGTCCTTTGGGTAAATCGCTGGGCAGCTGAGATGCGCTGATGTTGAAGCGATTATCGAGTAATTCGATCAGCTCGTTCAGCTCGTTCGTAAGTTCCGTTAATTGGAAGCTAGATGTTTCGTCTTTCCCTTCCAATTCCTGGATCTGACGCTTCATCTGATCGATCTGTGTTGAAAGCTGGTTGCCCGATTTTCGTAAGTCTAAGCCCTCGGATTCAAGCTTGGTATAGAGATTCTCGATTCGTTTCGTCAGCGTTTTACTGCTTTCCACCTGTTCCGAGTTTTGTTTCTCGGTCCGTGTTACCCGTTGTTCAAGCGCCTGAAACTGCCCAAGGGTCGGGCACCCTGTCAGAAAAAGACAGGGGAACAAGAGTATCCAGACGCGGGAAAAGAAGGAGTTCATCATGATCCATCTCATCTTGTGTCAGAGATAGGCCATTGGCAAAAAGAAGAACGCCGACGCGACATAATATGCCGGTCGGCGTTCTTTCGTATGAAGTTGGCGTGGGAGTCCGACACGATTCGGAATCCTATCCAGTATTAGTTGGAACCGGTTTCTACACGACGGTTCTGCGCATGACAGCTTTCACTGTTGTCGTGGCAGAGGGGCTGCTCTTCACCGAAGGACCGCGTTTTAATGCTGCCGGAGGAGATGCCCAGATTTCGAAGCGCGCGTTTTACTGCCGCTGCACGACGATTACCGAGTGCAAGGTTGTATTCGTCATCACCACGAACATCGCAATGACCGTCCAGCTGGACAGAACCCGCCTTGGCCTTCAGGCATTCGGCGTTGGCTTCCACGGCGGAAACACCGTCCGATGTGAGCGTGTACTCATCAAAGTCGAAGTTGATGTTTGCCAGATTGCAACCAGCTGTACAGCGGCCGTCCTGGCACATTTCGCCTGCGGAGCAATCGGCAGTGCTTACGCAACCAACGTCTGGTACGCACTTTTCACCGACGCAGCGTTGACCTGCTGGGCAGGGGCTTTCCGCGTTGCATGTGGGGCCACATGTTCCAGTAGAGCCGGAGAGCCAGCATTTTTCACCGGCCTGACAATCCAGATCGCTGACACAACATCCCTCTTGCTTTACGCAGGAGAAGTCAGCCGAACATACCTGGCATGGCTGGGTACATTGTGTGTTATCCCGACACTGCTTACATTTCTTGGCGACACAAACTTCAGCTTTGGCAGCGCAGTTCTTGTCGGTATCACAGTTGGGATATTTTGGACCGCAGCCCAACATAAGGCCTGTGCCCAGGAAAATGAATACGAGACCGGGTATGAAACGATGCATCAAAATGCCTCCAGAAACACCTGTTATCACTGGGAAAGATTTCGCCGCAGCCTATGGTCTATGACGTTGGATGTCAATCCCAAACATGCAGTAATTCCGGGTAAATGTTTGGGTTTGATTCCGTGTGGTAGAAATTCTTCTCTGAAGCCAGTTATTTCCTGGTCGAAAAGCCCCCTCCGATGCTGGTTGTATCATCCTCCGCAAGGTAGAAGCTGGCGTAGACGTGGGCGTTGCGAAACATGAGCTGCTGTGGTCTATGAACTGGGGTACATGTCCGAGTAGGTAGTCTTGGAGCGATTTGCCAGAATTTGTATGCGGTGGAGGGTGGCTTTTGCCCTGGTGATCGGAGCGATCACGATCTGGTTTGGCTCGTTTCTGCTTCCTATAGATGAAATCCGGTATGATTTTTCGTTTCAGAACTCCTTTCTCCAGTTTGGTGGGGATAATGAGCGGTTTCAGGAGTTTGTGCAGGAGTTCGGCTCCGACGTTCTGTACAACGCCGCTCTGATCACTGTGGATGAAGACTCGGGGCAGTCGCCGGATAGCTCGGTTCTAGAGACCACGATCTTTCAGCCCGAGGTCTTGCGCCAGATTGAAGCAATAGAAGACGATCTTCGAGCGAGAGAAGAGGTAGGGATCGATGGGGTAGCCAGTGTTATGAGCCTACCCGACTTTTATGCCCCAGATCAGATTGAGACCGATTTCGTTCGGACGGCGTTTCGTCGATATGAGAGGGAGCGTACTGCCGCCGGCATGGATGATGCCGAGGTCTTGCGATGTATGAAATCCTCATGCCCGGGGTTTTCCGCTGCCCTTCTCGAGGCAGCCAGGGCTCTCGAAGGGACGGCAGAGCGTGTGCTGCGGCACAAGATATTTACGCGCCGAATGATCTCAAACGATGCACGGGCGACCCTGGTTTCGGCCCAATATTCTATAGCCTACCGGAATGAAGACCTGCGCCAACCGATGGCGCGCTGGATTGAGAAGCAAGGCAACGTATGGCGTAAGCAGCTGCCGAAAGGCGTCGACGTGGTTGTTACGGGCGTGCCGATCGTTGAATACACCTACCAAAGATTGTCTCTGGGGGAGACCAGCACGTTACTGCCCTTTTCGTCGTTGATCATCGTGATTCTGTTGTGGTGGCTGTATCGATGGTTCTGGGCGATGGCTGTGCCGATTATCGCAGTGCATGTCGCATTGGTCTGGGCGATGGGGTTTATGCAGGCCACGAGAGAGCCGATAAACCTTCTGAATAATGTAATGCCGGTCATTATTCTGGTGGTTGGTATTGCAGATGCCGTGCATTACATAGCCCGTTATCTCCAGGAATATCGCCGCCTGGGAGATAAGCGAGAAGCTATCGCGTGCACCATGAAATCGATGGGGTGGGCGTGTTTTCTGACCAGCGCAACTACGGCTGTCGGATTTGGGTCTCTTATGTTTGCGACCATTCCGACCATCCGTAGTTTCGGTCTGTATGTGTCCATTTCTGTGCTCATAGCCTATGTGCTGTCTTTGATTCTCATACCGATACTTCTCTCGGTAGTACCACCCCCATCCCAGCGAGTATTGGACGTCTATTCGGGTGGTTTCCTCGATCGTTTCATGCGCTGGGTGGCTCGGGCGACCCTGTCTCGCCCCCGGTATATGATCTGGGTGATGTGCCTTTTCATCCTGCTCGGAGTGGTTGGTGTTGTGGGATCGCCCGTTGGTGGCATCGGAGGGGTAACATCAGAATCTCGACTGATGGAGGAGATTCGACCCGAACAGCCCATCTACCAGGCGACCAAACGCACGCAGGAACGTCTGAGTGGATTGTTGGTACACGCTCTCTATGTTCGGGGGCGAACGGTTGAAGGAAAGAACTGCGAGACGAATAAAGACTGTCTCGACCCGGGTTGTGATGTACAGGCCTGCGAATGTCTGGGCGCGGACTGCATGCGACCCAGCTGCTGCGATGCTCTATTATGTCGACGCTCCAATGTGTTTACACGCTATACAAAGCGTTTGTCCGGCGTCATCCAGTGGCTAACGGATATGAACGATGTGCCCGTGCTGGTGCAATTGGAGGGAATGGGGCGGTCTCTTCCCCAACGAGCTGCCGACGGTAACGATGAAGAGCTTGATTTTGAGTTGGAGGAAGACGATTCAGAACCTGTCGAGTCGACCTCTTTGGCGACAGATGGTGAGTGTATCTACACAACCCTGGATCCCCGCTTGATCGGCCGTCTTGAGGGGCTGTCGCAAAGCCTCTTGCGGGATGAACGTTTCCAGTCGTTTATTACTCGAATTGATGACCTCGCAAGCTTGACCCGCGAGATGCTTGTAGCGATGAGTCCGCCCGAGGAGCAGGAGCGGTTACTGAATGGTCCTTACCCCTTTCACAGTCAGCAGGCCCTGGCCCAGATCCTTTTGCCGTTACGGCAGAACGGAAGTGAAATGGTCGACAAGGTGCAGACGCCCGATGGTACGGGAACGCAGGTCTCCTTCATCGTGTCGGACGAGGGGACACATCCCTGGCAGAAGTTACGAGCGGAGCTTCAAAAGTTTCGTGATGAGATCAAGAGCGACCCGGTTTTGGGCCCCCGGTTTGATGTATATATCACCGGGTCGTCTACGCTGGCCCAGGACGCATTGGGTCATGTTGTAGGCGATTTGCTCACATCGCTCGCGTTAGCCTTTTGTCTGATCGCAGTATTGATGACGGTCTTATTTCGCAGTATTCGTATCGGTCTTGTCAGTATGATCCCGAATGTCTTTCCATTGGGTATGACCATCGGGTTCATGGGATATCTCGATGTTCCGATTCGCGCCGCGACGGCCATCATTTTTTCCATCTCACTTGGAATCGCCGTAGATGACACAATCCATTTTCTGGAGCGTTTTCGTGAAGAGCGCCGGAAGACCAACGACGTGAATGTGGCATTGGAAAACACTCTTTTCGGTACGGGGCGTGCAATTGTACTGACCACATTGGTGTTGGTAGCGGGCTTTGGTGTGTGTCTGTTTTCAGAGTTTGTGGCGATGTATCAGTTTGGATACCTCACCGCGTTCACTCTGACGATGGCTCTCTTTGCAGATGTTTTTCTACTTCCTGCGTTGATTACCTTGTTCCGTTTGGAGCGTGGAATTCGGAAAACTACACCGGAAGTCGACGCAACCTGACGAGGATGGTTAATTGAAGGCGCGATCAGGGAGAATATGAGCGTGAAGCGCAAAGTTGTTTACCGAATACGAGACCTGGAACGGATGACCGGGATTCCCCGGAGCACAATCCATTATTATGTTCGAGAGGGGCTCCTCCCACAGCCCAGGAAGCGCGGAAAAACTGTCGCTGACTATGGACAGGAACATGTGGATGGATTGATGGTGATTCGTCGCCTGCAGGAACAGTCCAGGCTGAGCCTCGAAGAAATCCGTACGATGTTCGAGCAAGGACGACCCAAGCTGGATCCCACGTCATTGCAGCGTTCGATTGATTTATTGGTACATTTTGCCGAGACACGGACAGAGCCCGCCGAGTCCGTAGAAGAAGAGATCGAGACCGCCTTGTCGGTACCAATCGCCGCCATTGCGGCCATGGACCCATCGAACCGAGAGGAGCTGGAGCAGCGTGTGCGTTCCTGGTGGGACGCCGAACGAGCGACCCTTCAGAGCGTGGTCGATAGCGAAATCGATATCGTATTTCGCACGGTGCTTCAGACCGGTCGTATGGATACGATCCGTCCGATATTTCGAGAAATCGCGCGAATTGGTGGGGCGGGCCGTTCGGCTCTCGTACGTGTGTATAGAGATCGGTCTGTGCTCAAGTTTCTAAGTGAACTCCGCGACTCCTTAACAGCCGCAGGAATGGGCCCGTTCCCAATCACGGACTCTGAACATCTGCAAGGTATTGAAAAATTCATTCAGAAGCTGCAGCCAACGGGTCAGGATCCCGAAGCGCGAATGATGGTGGCACGTCTCCTGGTCTGGAACGGTCTTCATGAACGGTTTCAGCAACTCTGGGGTGAGGGCGCCTGGACCGACCTGGCGAATGGGACGGATCTTCTCGCCTCTGAGCTGGCATGTTTACGACAATGGAGTGTTCTGACCCATGGAGATGCGGGGGATAGCCTCCACGAAGCCGTGGACTCGACACCCCTTGCTGCCGCCCTATATGCCGTGCAGCAAGCACGCCACAACCTCTCCAGTGGAGTACAAAATCTACGGGATGGCGCGACCGATCCAAAACATCTGCAAGATCTCCTCAAGGGCTGGGAGATCCTCGAATCGATCCCAGATCTTCCACCGGTGGAATCGACCTCTGCGGTGGAGATCTTCGGAACCCTGCTTGTTGAAATGCAAACCGTTTCCTTGTTGAGCATGGTGCCGGAACCGCTCCCCTTTGCTGCGAAGGCGCGACGGGTTGCCCAGTGTATGGAACAGCGATTGAAACAATGTGGGCCAGATCACCCGGTGCACTCCTATGGTTTTCGGAGCGTGATTGAATCCAACCTTTCCAGAGTGTTTACGGGCTCCAACTAAGGTCTGGCGTTGACAGTCAAATGGTCTCCGATAAGATGACCACTCCTCTTCACGTGCGAGTGTGAGTAACCTTTGATTAAAGAACACGCACGATTTCAGCTCGAAGCCTCAAAACTCGGGCGTAATATTGTTTTCCAGGTGACCGTATACGCCAAGACACGGCGTCGTAAAACGAGCCTGCACGCCGAGACACAATGTTCGGATCCCTATCACTTTGTCATTCAGTTCGTGATTAAGGATTGTGACTCTACGGAAGAGATTATAGAGCGCTTTGCACACCAGTTACGCCATCGCGGTTTCAAGCCAGAACGCATGCGGGGCTGGGAAGAGCAGAGCTGGGCCCCATGGACAGATGTCCCCGAAGACTCGCAGTCTGTAGCCTGAGCCGTTTCGACCTATGCATCCTCGAGCGGCGGACATTTCGGGCCTTTGACCCGCGCCTCGGTGTTGATCCGCCGGGTAATCTTCTGCTGATCCAGATGCTCTAGAAAGGGGATCAGGTATTTGCGGGAGAAGCCCGTGATGGATTTCACGTCCTGGACTTCTAATTGGCCGTTGTCGGACATTCGTTTGATGATCTGCTGGAGAAAGCTCGAATAGGCCTTTGTATGCAGCCATTGCTGCTCACTGATCCGAACAAGGGTGCCTGCTCGTTGCAGATATCCGAGTACATCGAGAAGAGCTCGATCACTACAGCCCAGCTCTTGCGCCAGGTCGGAGGAATAGGATGTGGGAGACTCCTGGTTGCGCATTTGCTGTTCTAGGCTAGTGGCAACATGCGCTAGGGCTTCGGGAAGATTTGCCGAAAAATCAGGTAGATGGACGCTATTCTGGTCAATCTGAATCTGGCCACTCGCATGCATGCCATCCAGGAAATGGTCTCGTAGATCGGCGGGAAGTTCTTTTTCGATGCTGGTGCGCAGCTCGGTGAGAGACATTCCTGGATCCTGGGGCCGCCGTTCATGGTAGGCAGTCAGGCTGTTCACAACCTGGTTTTCGACACGGCCTGCAAGACCATTGAGGCCAGCCCATGGTCCGCTTGGGCTCGCAATGATTTCGAGCCCGGCCTCTCGGCACGTATCTTCCAGTACTGGTTGGGTTCTATGTGGGCTGAAGTGTTGAAGCTCGGCTAATGGGCGTACGGGCGGATGATGGAGTGCCAGGAGACCTCGTAGACGATCGCCAGTATTCGAATGGATGAGATCCTGTAGAGCCTCCTCGTCTCGCCCAGCCCGAACCCGGCGGGCAACAGTGCCTCCTTGAATTAGCTGGCCACCGCCCATGGTTTTACCGGCTCTTCCTGCGGTACTTGAGCATCGAAAGACAAAGCCAGTCCACGGGGCTGCCACAAGAGGGCGGTCCAGACGAATACGTACGGCAATCGGTGTATTCCAGGAGGGTCGAATCTCGGGCGTCAGGTTCTGAATGGTCGCTTCGGCAAAGGCCGTTCCCATATGTACAAGACCTTTCAAGGGGAAGCTGGGAGGCTCGTTAAGCCACCGGGCACTATAGAAATGACCGAGCCATACAGTTTGCGGTTCCAGGTCCGCTTCGTCGCGAACGAGAGTGGATCCAACGGTCACGTCGGACCGGCTTAGCCCGCTGATATTTACAGCCAGGCGTGTGGGGGAGGTCGCCTTTTGCACGGATTTTCCGTGGACCTGGAGTTCACGAATTCGTCCGCTGGAGCGTCCCGGGTGGATCTGAACGCGTTGTCCTTCTTCAAGGGTACCGCGGCAGAGTGTGCCTGTGATTACGACGCCGCGCCCCGCTACGGTAATCACTCGATCCACAGGTAGGATACCGGCTTGGGTATTCGCTGTTTCATCTGGTGTTTCCTGGGTTTGAACCAGAGCCTCCTTCAACTTTTGGATAAAGTCTGGGTGGTTCTCCTTCTGTAGGGCTGAGAAGGTCAAACGTGGTGCGTCTTCGAGAAAGGATCCTTCTAAGACGTCGTCGAGATCTGCGTGGATAAGCTCTAGCCAGTCGGGCTCTACCAGATCGGTTTTGGTGATAGCCACAACCCCACCAGTCGCTCCTAGAAGACGGGCGACCTCCAGGTGTTCGAGGGTTTGGGGCATGACCCCATCGTCGGCGGCGACAACCAGGAGAACCAGACGGATCCCATTCGCGCCCTGGATCATATGGTCGAGAAAGCCTTCGTGACCTGGCACATCGACAAAGGAGAGCACGGTCCCGTCGTCTAGCTGGGCATGGGCATAACCCGGCACGATCGTTATCCCGCGTGCTTTTTCTTCGGGAAGTCGATCGGGGTCCATGCCGGTGACAGCGTTTACGAGAGCTGTTTTGCCATGATCAATATGGCCGGCTGTGGCAACGAGTAGGTGCACGGTAGGTCTACGCAAAGGAGTCTAAAAAAAAGGCATCATACATGCCCCTGCTCCCTGGGGCGAGTGTGACTGCAACAATCGACTTTGGTTAGCTTGCTGGTACGTGGTTTGCTGTGTTAGGAACATACGAGTTGTGCGGAGCTTGGTAATCGCAACAGGGAGAAACGGACATGAGGCAAATGATGTCGCGGATTACACCATGGATCATGGGAATGTCGATGGTGATATCCCTGATTGCATGTGTACCGGCCGAAGAAGCAGAAGAAAGTAATATAGGTGTGAAGTTGGCGGCACTGGCGACGTGCTCGACGACGGAGGACTATACCGGGATAACGAGTTTGTCCCTGAAGGCGACTGTAGAGGGGCTGGACCAGGGGTCGAAATTCAAGGTCTCAAAGAGTGGTAATGTCTCGGTAGGAGGAAGCTCTTTCTCGGTTTCGGGCATCCCTGCGGGCGCGCAACGCGTTGTAACGGTCTCGGGCACATCCGATGCGGGAACGGAACTATTTGCTCGTTCTCGTGGTGTAACCGTTCTCGCCAAAGAGAAAACAGAACTGGATATGCTCCTGGTCCCGGGCGGTGACTTTGGTTGTCTCGACGTGGAGAACTCCTTTGGGAACGTAGTGTTTCCTGCAACGGCACAGCTTCCCGATGGGCGAGTCGTTATTGCGGGTGGATACCAGGCTGTAAATGCGCAGGGTACGACCAAGATTCTGACCGCTCCGAGTGATAAGGTCTTTATCTTCGATGGTCGACATGGAACCTTCCAGGAGGTCCCCGCGCTCATGAATCATAAACGTGGTGCTGCAGGTGCTGTCTATCTGCCCGGTGCACGTCGTGTGGTTATCTTCGGAGGGGCGCAGGAGCTACGGTATGAAGGCGGACAGGAGAAATTCCCGTTCTCGGTCATTGGTTCGGATGCCCAGAGCACATACGACGTGATGTCACTCGACGCGATGGAGCAGCATCTGGCCGATCCGACGGCCCCAGGACTTCCCCCGATATTCCTGGATCCGCCCACGGAGGCCAACGGAGTGCCCAACCGAATGATGGTAGCCCGTGTCTTTCCACGTGCGACCCGGCTAGAGCAGGACGACGCTGTACTTGTTACTGGCGGCGGAAACTGGCCCGTGGATTCCAACGCCGGTTTCATTGAAGTCGAATATTATCATCCCGACGCCTTTAACGGAGAGGGCGGATTTGTGGATCCGAATGGTGCCCTCGCCATGAATACCCTGCGTTCGGGTCATAGCCTTACGCCTCTCGGCGTGAACGCGGATGGTTTCTCTGTGTCGATGCTCTGGGGTGGAACCATCGAGAATTCGGTAGTAGGTGAGGTCTTCATTCAAGGGTCGTCGTCTGGTTCCACCATTAATGGGGTATTTCATCCTCTGGTGGTTACCGGCAGTGTTCCTCCACCCCCGTATTTCCATTCTGCGGCACGGATTTCCGACACCAAAGTACTAGTGGTCGGTGGTGTAGAGAGTGATGGCTCGCAGCTGTTGGCGAATAACGCAGCTCGTGCGTATGTATTGGATTATAAGAAAGAGAACGGTCTCCATATGGTCGAGGTACACAACGTCGAGCAGATGGACCACGCTCGCTACTTTGGTGCCCTTGGCGTCACCGGCGATGGTCAGTATGCCACGGTGATCGGGGGCTGGGCTGGAGATTCAGCGCAGACACCGGTTGATGTGCTCTTTGCGGACCTGGAAGAGGTTTTGAACGCTCCACCTGGAGGGCCGATGGGGACCGCTAGCTTCACACCATTAGACGTAGTCTTTGCGGGACGCGGCGGCATCAGCGCGGAGACGATGGTCAATGATGCATTGCTACTGATTGGTGGTGTTGCAGATCCCGCCTCTATCAACACGTCCGAACCGGGCGCCGCCGAGACGTTTATCGCGACGGAGGTATACAAATGATGGGTCAACGTGAGCAGAGACGTGGGACCACGCTCCTTACCTTATTCGTATTTATTACGACCCTCTGGGCTCCGTATGTGATGGCGCAGACGCCTGAGGCCGCAGCACCTGCGGCGGAGGCCCCAAAGAAACCAACCCAGTGGCGCGTTGGAGTTCTGGCGGTTCCTGCACGGAGATCCGACAAGAAGTTGGCTTTGCCGATCCAGGCCTTGTTTCGGAATGAAGTAACCAAGCTCTTGTCGACCCAGCTGGTTGTCCCCACAGGCGATTCCGACCTCAGCGAGTTGGTCGAACTTCGCGGTATGGTCGATCGTGGAAATAAGCTTCTGCGAGGCACAAAGTTCAGCGAGGCGATGCCTTTGTATCAGGAGGCAGCGGACCGTATCGGGATGGTTGATCTGGTGCCGGACCGACGATTGCTGGCGCGACTCTATAAAGGGCTCGCCATCTGCCAGTGGATCGATAACAACAAGGAAGCAGCTCGAAGCAATGCGCAGCGCTCTCGTCATCTCTGGCCAAACCAATCCGATGTCGAGTGGGCGTTCAATATGGAGACGAGCCGCTTGTTCCGAGATGTAACGGTTGGATGGGAGACCACACCCAATGGGGAGATAACGATTAAGACCTCCCCATCGGATGCGGAAGTCTTTGTCGATGGCGTGTCTCGTGGATTCTCGCCGGTTACAGTCGCACAAGCCTCTGTCGGACCCCATCATGTGTTCGTGGTGCGGGACGGGTATATGGCCCATCAGTCCTGGGTCGTCGTTGAGTCCGAACAACAGGCCAATGTAAAGGTAGGGCTAAAGGCGATTCCGAATAAGTCGGGCTTTGATCGGGCGGTAACGCGATTAAAGCGAGCGTCAAGCCGTGCACATCGGGCGTTGAAGAATCTGAACACTCTGGCCAAAGCCCATGGGGGCGTGGATGTTCTGATCGCTGTCACCGTTCGTGGTAAGCGAGGAGCTCTGGAACTTCGTGGTGCTGTGTATAAGAATGGTAAGGCCGAGGCGGTTCGTGAAACCCTCCAACAAGATGCGTTCTTGATCAGTAATATGCGAGGTCTGGTGCGCACCTGGACGGGAGTTGATTTCGGTCCCGATCTAGAGTCGGAACCACTGGAAGGCTCGGTCGCCAGAGATGTCGCCGGACCGGATGTCAGTGGCGCAAATAGCGGTGATCCTACCTATATTATGGGTGGTAAAGACGTATTTGCCGCAGAGCAACGAGCCAAGACGGATACCCTGTTTAATAAATGGTGGTTCTGGGCTGGTGCGGCTGTTCTCGTGGGCGGAGCGGTAACCGCTATTGTCGTTTTGGCCGGTGATACTGGTCCTACGTCTCCTACGGGTTCCGTATCGATCGATCTGTATACGCCCAGCGTGCCCTGATAGTGCGATGAGCTGGGTGGATTCTGCCGTTATTCCGGGCGCTCGTCGTATCGAGAGAGCCTGGCAGAACCTCTCTCTGGGTTCCCTGCCAAATACAGCAGAAGCGCTTCCGCCCCAGGCGAGCCTACGCCGCTATGTGCGGCTCGGGCGTGGGAACGAGTCCTTTATCGCGATGGTGCTGCCCGAGCTGGAAAAGGCGGAGGAGATTGGTGGAGGCCAGGGAGCGGGTCCGTTTCTAACGGTACAGAGCTATCTGCACGAACGAGGTCTTTCGGTACCTCGTGTGTATGGCTTTGATTCGGATACATCGATCATCGTGCTGGAAGATTTAGGAGATTGGACCTTCGAGCGAGGCTTGTTTGACTCCCAGGCTGAGGAGCTCTTTCAGCCGGGGTGGAACGATCTTCAGATTGCCTATGAACGGGCCGTAGACCTGCTGGTGGAAATGAAGGTTGCGACGGTCGATTCGGCACAGCATGAGGGGCCCTGGAGAGATCGGGCTTTCGATCGCACTTTGCTCACGGGCGAATGGGAGCATTTCCTCGAATACCTGGTAGCGGAAGGATGTGGGCTCCACGATCTCGCCGCATCGACCGCTCTTCGAGAGGCCGGAGCGCAGCTCGTTGAACAGATACTGGACATGCCGTATGTCTTTACCCATCGGGACTACCAGTCGCGAAACCTTATGCTGGGTGCGCGAGGTCTGGTGATTATTGACTTTCAGGATGCCTTGATGGGTCCGGACGTCTATGACCTGGTGGCTCTTCTACGAGACTCGTATGTGTCGTTACCTCCCACTCTGGTCGAATATCTGCTCGCTCGTTACCATGAAGGTCTTCGAGAGGGAGGTATCAACCCCGGGACGTTATCGGAGCTGACGAATCGGTTCCATCTTGTATCCCTGCACCGAAAGGCCAAGGACGCGGGTCGGTTCGTATATATTGATAGAGTAAAAGGGAACCCGGACTTTCTACCCCATATACCTGCCAGCATAGAATGTGTACGAGTAGCCCTACAGCAGGGCAGCGGCCTGGAACATCTACACGAACTGTTGGGACCAGTGCTGGACCGTGATTGGTCGGGGGGGAGATGAGCACAGCACCTATCACCCGTGGGATGGTGTTGGCGGCAGGTCGTGGTAGTCGACTTCGACCCATTACGGATGTGATTCCGAAGCCAGGAGTGCCATTCTTCGGGCGACCGATGATCGATCTAGCGATCGATAATCTATGTTCCGTTGGCGTGCGAAACGTGCATGTAAATGTATGGCATCTGCCCGAGCAGCTACGGTGTACCGTTGAGGAACGAGATGATCTGGACCAACTGATCGTCCATGAAGAAAAGGAGTTGCTCGGGACAGCGGGGGGAATCCGGAACGCGTTTGGCCCTGAGCCGGACGGTGATGTATGGGTCCACAATGGGGATGTCTGTTTTCTAGGAGACCTTCCAAGGTTACTCGCTCAACATCGTGCGACAGGCGCGTTAGCCACATTGGGTCTGATTCGTTGTGAGGACCCGACGATACCACGCAGTGTCATCGTAGATTCCGCGTATCGCGTGGTGGATTTCGGAAAGGGGGCACCCGAGGATTCGTGGACCTTTGTCGGGATACACATCTTGAGCGATGCGTTGTTTCAACATATCCCGTCACGGGGATGTATAGTCGCCGATGTCTACCGCAAACTACTCTCGACCGGTCGAATTCAGGGTGTTCCGCTGCATGGGACTTTTGGGGATCTCGGAACCATAGAGAGATATCTGCATATGTATAAAGAGCTGATGGATAGGCCGACGGATCTTTTCAAGATTCGACCCGACCTGGCCTCCCTTCAGGGGCAACCAGCTCTGGTTCATTCCGATAGTTCGATAGCAGCTTCTGCGTCGCTACAAGGGCCCGTCGTGATTGAGTCCGGCGTACGTATCGATGAGGGGGCACAGGTTGGGCCCTATGCCTATCTGGGTAAGGGCGCACATATCTGTCCAAATATACGGGTACAAGATGCCGTAGTCTTTGGAGGCTGCGTTGTTGACCAGACCCTCGAGAACGGGGTTGTCGTGGATTCGATCGGAGTCGTTAATCTGGATCGACCCGAACAACCGCCACAGTAACGTTATCTTTTCCGCCGTGTTGGTTTGCGGCGTCGATGAGCTGGGTGGCGACCGCCTCTGTATCGCCCCGAAACTCTTCTGTAATGGAGAGGATGTCTTTATCCGGGATCTCTCCGTTCAGACCATCGGAGCATGCGATATAGACATCGCCTTCCTTAAGTTCGAATTCGTTGGTGTCGACCACAACGTCGTCTTTCATGCCAAGGGCTCGGACGATAATATTCTTGTACTGGAAGTTTTCTTCTTCTTCCGGCGTCATATTCGTCATCTTTTTATAGTCGTTAAGCAGACTATGATCTTCCGTTAACAGGACGATCTCTCCTTCGCGAACACGGTAGGCTCTGCTATCCCCCACATGAGCGACGACCATAAAGCCCTTTCGAAATAGCATGGCCACACAGGTGGTCCCCATGCCCTTATATTGTGGTGCGGAATTCGACTGTTCATGGACCCGATTGTTTCCAAGGCGGATCGATGTGATGAGACGATTCGCCTCATAGCTCTGCTTATGGGATTCCTTATAGGGCCAGGTCTTATCTTTGTCTTTGCCAGTATCGGTATAGAATTCACGGATGGTGTCTACTGCGATCTGGCTCGCGACTTCACCGGAAGCATGTCCCCCCATGCCGTCACATACAACAAATAGGCTCTCATCGGGCATCAAGATAAAATTATCTTCATTATGGGCCCGTTTCCTCCCGACGTCTGTATTGCCAGCGTAACTTAGTTTCACGGGGTGGATGTATCCTTATAAGGGAAGCAGAAAAGGTCTATAGGGAAAAAGTATCACGCGAAAAAAATGGGAGTCAAACCAACGCTGGACTTTTTACCCACAATTTTGAATGTCTGGGACATATCGTGACTAGACGAGACGTACCACATCGTGGTGAAACCGCATTGCCATCATCGATGGAAGACCGATGCGGGTAGATTATGAGTTGAGTCGAAGAATGAAGACTGAGCACATCGAGATTTTGGGAGCTGACGAGCATAATCTGCAAAAGGTTGATGTTCGAATCCCCAAGTATCGCCTTACCGTATTTACGGGCGTCTCGGGCTCCGGTAAATCGTCGTTGGCGTTTGATACCCTGTTTCATGAGGGCCAGCGAAGATATGTAGAATCTTTGAGCACGTACGCACGGCAGTTCCTTTCGCAGGCTGAAAAGCCGCGCTACGACTCGATTCGGGGGCTATCCCCGACCATCGCCATCGAACAAAAGTCTGCGTCATCGAATCCGCGCTCTACGGTGGGGACCGTAACCGAAGTACATGACCATCTTCGTGTCCTCTATGCGCGGTTGGGGCGCCAACATTGTCATAGTTGTGACCGCGAAGTGGGCCGGGCGGATATCGATCAGATTGTTGATGTGATCCTTCGCCTCCCGGAAGAAACCCGCTGCCTTATTCTTGCCCCGGTTGTTCGACATCGAAAGGGCGAATTTCGCGATCTTTTCAAAGAATTCCAGGCGGATGGTTTTGTGCGTGTCCGCGTGGATGGGGAAACCTATGAACTACCCGATGTTCCCGAGCTGGATAAGAAGTTTAAACATACGATTGAAGTCGTGGTCGACCGGCTCGTTGTGCGGGCTAATGCTCGTGCACGTTTGGCAGACTCCTGTGAAGTTGCCCTCCGTCTGACGGAAGGGCTCCTGGTGGTGGAGCCCATGGGTGACTCCGAGCCTTTGTTATTCTCTGAACATAATTATTGTGCCCATTGCGATATCGCGTTTCCGGAGCTTACGCCGCAGTGCTTTTCCTTCAATTCGCCGTTGGGTATGTGCTCTTCCTGCAATGGACTGGGGACGACCTTTGAGGCAGATCCCGCCAAGATTGTGCCAGACCCGAGTCTGTCGATAGGAGCAGGGGCGATCGCCCCTTGGAATAATCGATTCATCATGGGTGGATCGTGGACCGAAGACATCATACGAGGCGTAGCCGACGCCTATTCGATTGATTTGGATTGCCCCTTCGAAGACTTGTCCAAAACCCATCGGCGTATTGTTCTTTATGGGGTTTCGCGTCGGGTCCGGGTGGAGAAACGTGGCAGAAATTTCCGGGGTACGGTGAACGCTCGGTATGAAGGCGTCGCTCATACGATTGGAAGGCGTTGGCACGAAACTTCAAGTGAGCGGAGCAGGCGGTTTTACGAGGAATTCATGAGCCGACGGCAATGTAGTACCTGCGAAGGTAGCCGTCTTCGTCCGGAGTCCTCCGCGGTTCTTTTCAACGGCCACTCTCTTATCGAACTTCTGGGTTGGCCGGTACATAAGGCCCAGGAATTTTTCGATGCGTTGGATCTTGTCGGACAACGCGCTGTCATCGGAGAGGAGCTGACCAAAGAGATATCCAACCGACTTCGGTTTCTCAGTAATGTGGGGTTGGGATACTTAACCCTCGATAGAACCGCCCACACTTTATCCGGCGGAGAAGCCCAGCGTATTCGCTTGGCCAGCCAACTGGGAAATGAGCTCACGGGGGTGACCTATATTCTCGACGAACCGAGTATTGGTCTTCATTCACGAGACAATAAAGCTCTAATTGAAACTCTCGAGCGGTTGCGCGATCTGGGAAATACGGTCGTCGTTGTGGAACACGACCGGGAGACCATCGAGGCAGCAGACCACCTGATTGATTTCGGTCCCGGGGCGGGTCGACATGGTGGGACGATCGTGTACAGCGGACCTCCAAAGAAGATCAGCACGTCGAAGTCCAGCATCACAGGGGATTATCTGACGGGCAAACGAGAGATCGCTGTACCCACCACTCGTCGTTCTCCAGGGGGCTGGATACGGGTTCGGAATGCATCGCAGAACAACCTGAAAAACATCGATGTAGAGATTCCGTCGGGTTGTTTTGTTGTCTGTACGGGTGTATCGGGGGCAGGCAAAAGCACCCTCGTGAATCAGATTCTTGGCCCGGCTGCTGCGAATCATCTCCAACGTGGTAGCAAGAGGGTCGGGGCTCATGACGGGATTGATGGGTTGGAGCAATTCGATAAGGCCGTTGTGATCGATCAGAAACCAATTGGCAGAACGCCCCGTAGTAATCCGGCCACATATACGAAGGTGTTGGATCCGATTCGGAGTGTTTTTGCGCAAACGGTGGAGGCGCGTGCGGCCGGATACAAGCCAGGGCGTTTCTCGTTCAATGTGCGCGGCGGACGGTGTGAGTATTGTACCGGTGATGGCAGCCTGAAGGTCGAGATGCACTTTTTGGCCGATGTATGGGTGAACTGTCCGCGATGTAATGGTAGGCGCTTTAACGACGCCACCTTAAACGTGAAGTTCAAGGACCAGAGTATTGCCGATGTGTTGGAGATGCCGGTCGATAGTGCAGTAGAGGTCTTTGCGAACCATCCGAAGACCGCTCGAATTCTACAAACCCTACAGGACGTGGGGCTGGGGTATATAGCGTTGGGTCAGCCCTCTACGACCCTGTCTGGGGGGGAGGCCCAACGAATCAAGCTCTCCCGAGAGTTGGCGAAGAGGTCCACGGGTAAGACTCTTTATATTCTTGATGAGCCGACTACGGGTCTTCATTTCGACGATGTTGCGAAGCTTTTGACCGTGATACATCGTCTTGTGGATGGTGGTAATACGGTCGTGATGATTGAGCACCATACAGATGTCATATTGAACGCGGATTGGATCATCGATCTGGGCCCTGAAGGCGGAGAGTCGGGGGGGCGTGTGATCGCCGAGGGGCCGCCCGAAGAGATTATTCGTAATAAGAAAAGTTTTACGGGGCAGATTCTCGCCGAAGCCATGAAAGGTCGTAAACAGGGGAATTAATGGGGACGCTCGTTCTTGACCTAAGAGAACACGGAACCTAGCCTAAAGTAGCCATGTTTAGCTTCAGTACAACCTTCAGAGTCGTGTTCGCGGTGCTGTTTTTGTTTGGCTGTGTGGGAACACAAAAGCTGGAGCAGGGACTCGCTCCTTGTGAGGTTTCTGCGGATTGCCCAACACCGACAGAAGTCTGTAGTTTTGCGTTTTGCGTCAACGGGGGGTGCGTCTATCAGATTCTGGATGAACTCTGTGATCAGGACACAAACTCTGTGTCGATCCCTGATGAGGGAGTAGCACCTGGGGATGAAGGACAGACCCTGTCCGACACCTCTTCCCCTGAACTCTGTGCTGATGTTGGCTGTGACACCTCTACAGATGATCTTTGCCATTATACGACCTGTGATCTGGCAACCGGCACCTGTGTTCCTGTGTTCCAGAACGATGGACTAGCATGTGATGACGGAAACCCCTGCACCGAGTCCGAATGCAATGCAGGATCGTGCCTCGTTGTTTCGGACTGTGATGACGCGGATCCCTGTACGGACGATATCTGCCATGAGGTCTTGGGCTGCCAACACGAGCCCATAGACGAATGCCCCTGAAACATCCGGTCTGATGGGAAGGTCTAGATTGTTAATTTCGTAGGCGTGGGCTTCTTTTCAACTTGTACCTAACCCGTGGTTCTGGTAGACCGTGCTGCGGAGACAAATCTCTACGCGTATTGATTAGTTGGATAGGAGACATAATGAAACGCCTCGGTTCTGCATCTTTTATTGTTTTACTTACCCTGTTGGTTGGGTCTTTTGGACTAACCGCGTGTGGTGGTGCCTCGGACACGCCTGCTGATAATGGCAGCAACGGCCAGGACACTACGCAGGAAAATGACGTATGCCAGCCCGCATGTGACGGTAAGGTCTGCGGTGATGACGGATGTGGTGGCACCTGTGGCGACTGTACCGACGGCCAGGAGTGCTCTGCAGCCGGCCTCTGTGAGTCGACCTGTGTACCAGATTGCGGCGATAACGTATGTGGTGACGATGGCTGTGGCGGTTCGTGTGGCCTTTGCGCTGGTGAAGACGAAGTATGTGAAGAGGGGGCCTGCGTGGTACCACCTCCGACAAGCTGTCAGGACCCAAGCCAGATCGACATCACAACGCTTGGTATTACGCATCGTATCCATAAGTTCGGAATCGGTGGGTTTGATCCAGAGGTAGACGCGGTCTGTGATGAACTTACGGCGGGTAATGTAGATGCCGACCCCAACACCAGCTTCCCAGACGGTGTCTGTGAGAACGGTCTTGAGAACGCGCTTCTTGGCATTGTTGAGTTGGCGGCCTCTCTTGCTCAGACTGACCTTCGCGTGGAGCTCGCCAAAGCGATTTCGGACGGCTCGGTAAACATCATTACGGACATGCAGGGCTACGCCAATGATGGAACGGTCTTCACAGTAAGTCTGTTCAATGCCGGTACGGAAGAGTCCAATACGTACAATGAGGAAACGTCGGAATGGTCCGAGTGTGATATCACAACTCTTGACTCCGCTCCGTGTAACTACCTCATCGATCCCGAGTCCTTCACACCGGAATGTAATCCCCTGGTTGTCTTTGCTGACGCCATCGTGGTGGACGGACACCTGACATTGGGTGGTCCTGGTACAACCTTTGTATTGCAGCTTCCCATCTCGGCTCTCGACGCAACACTCAACCTCTCGATCATTGATATGACGTTGAAAGCGACCGTGATTGAGGATGAGAACGGTGTGCCTGTGCAGCTCGAAAATGGGCTTATCACCGGTATTCTCCCGGAAGAAGGGATCATGGACATTATCGCCAACCTGGGTGGCTCGAGCCTGCCGGCTGGATTTGATCCCAGCACACTGATTGGTTTCCTTCAGACCTATCTCGACATCGACACCGATGGTGATGGCGAGACCGACGCTTTGAGCGTTGGAGTTGGTCTTGAGGCCATCCCTGCGACGATTACGGGCGTGAAGTAAACCACTTCGCTTTCTGTAGATAGTACAAGAAAACGGCCGGCTGCCTTATTAGGGTGGTCGGCCGTTTTTCGTTTAAAGTCAAACTGTTACAGGATAAAATTTGTATTCCTCTTGACCCGGGGGAACAATTTATCTACTTTCAGGTAGATTTGAATCCAGACACTCGAACTCAAAGAGGTTGAAGATGTGGAGAGCAGGCCATTGGTTACCCGTATTCTGTATGCTGACCATGATCGTACAAATCGATGTGGCAAGCGCTGGTACGCCCGAGTGGAAGAGTTGGTTGAAGGCTCGTCCCGACGCGGCACAGTTGAATGTAAAATGGGATAAGAAAACCCAGGTGCCCAGCGGTATCCGCGGCACGATGGCGCTCGTCCCCGAGAATGCGTCTACATCTGAAATCGTTCGGCAAGTCGCCAAAGAGTTCAGTGTTCTAATGGGTCTTGGCCAAAACGCGGTAGGTTCCAATTCCGTTGAGAAATGGAGAGGACAGACCACGTATCGCTTCACCCAGCAGTTCGATGGCCTCCCAGTAGAGGGACATGAGCTGGTGATTGGAGTACAGGACAATGGTGAGGTCTCCAGTCTTCAAAACGCGCTGATTCGATTCCAGGGCGAACTTGCCCCTCGAACGATTGCTCCGGAGCAGGCTCGCACTTTAGCGCTCGCCGAATTCCCAGCAGGTGTGGTCGCGCCTACCGAGCCCGTCGAAGTTGTACTGGCCCATGGCAAGGTGCCGGTTCGGGCCTACCGGGTAGCCGTACGGGGCGATCGGATGTGGTTTGTATATGTACGAGCGGATAACGGACGCGTGGCATGGGTCCGCGACGCCGCAATTCATTAATTAAGGGAAGGGTGAAAACGATGAAATTATCTGTATTTTTCTTGATCTCCACTCTTTGCCTTAGCGCTTGTACTGAGTCGGAATTAGATTCCAGTGACACGCTTCAGGCAAATCCTGATGCTTTGGAAGACACGGTGTCCACCCTAGATGAAGGACCTGTAGAGCCAGAAGGTCCGTTCGCGAATGTCTATCTCAAGAGCCCGTTACAGGGCGATGGATTGACTCTTGTCTCCCTACCAGATCTAACCGACCCGGACGGCTATCTTACCGGTACCAATGCAATCGTACGAAATTGCATCAATGAAGCCGGGGGTCCCTTCATCCTATGTAATCTGAAGCAGACCGCGCAGCCAGGTTCTGACGGTAGCTACCTTCACATTATGCCGTCCACGGACTCCGATCCGGATGACCCATTCGCTGAAGTTATGATGTATTACCATATGGTGGCTGCACACGATTACTTCACGGACACCCTGGGGATGGACCCATTGACCGTTCCGCTCCTGGCCGTTGTAAATGTACAGTTGAACTTCTTCGGTGGTTGGCAGCCTTTTGATAATGCGGCCTATATGCCAAAGGAAACGCTTCAGCAGTTCCAGATTGATGGAATTGATGAAGATGCGATTGTATTTGGCCAGGGCACTGCGATTGACTTCTCCTACGATGCGGCGGTGATTCGGCATGAGTATACCCATGCGATGATCGGTGCGACCCGTTTGTCCGGCACAGCCTATGATGAACATGGTATCGATGGGGCGTCTATGGCGATGCATGAAGCCCACGCGGATTATTTTGCTGCCACGATGTCGGATGATCCAGTGATTGGATCCTACGCGCTTCAAGGGGTTGGCGGAGTCGACATGTCTCGTGACTTGAGCCGTTTCCGCTCCTGCCCGGCCGATATGGTCGGAGAGGTCCATGTAGATGGTGAAATGTATGGGTCGGCCTTATGGGCGATTCGTGAAGCCCTTGGTGCTGAGTTGGCCGATCGAATCATCTTTGATGCCTTATTGAACTTTACACCCGCCATGAATTTCAAGAACGCCACGGAGATCGTATTGGCGCGCGCACAGCAGGAAGGACCGGACGTAAGCAGCGCAATTACCCAGGCTTTTGCGGAGCGCGGGTTGTTGGACTGTAAACGCATTAAGGATTATGAGGACTTTACCGTCACCCAGAGTGGCCAAATGCCAACCTTCATTGAAGGGACACAGTCGACCGGGATTCTGGCGTTCTCAGAGTTTGCCCCAGGCTATATGCAATATAAGGTTGATGTGCCTGAGGGTACGAAGGCAATCCGGGTTATGGTGGCCGTGCCGGAACAGCAAGGCTTTGGATTTGGTGGCGGCGGTGGTGTCGCGTTGGATGTGGTATGGCGCCATGATGCTCCCATCACCTATGAATTTCCTTCAGGTGGAGGAGCGATTACACAGGCTGACGCCATTATGCCTCTTGAGTCCACAGGTAACTCCTTTTACGAGGTCGTGGTCTCCGGCTCCTGTCTGACACCAGGTACGCATTATATGCAGTTCCAGAGCCGTTCGCAGGGCCAGAANCAGATGCATGCAATGATTCTCGGATTTCTTGAGACCGATAGCGGTAATGGNGAGTATATCTGTCCCAACTGATGTGTAGTCCCAGTTCGAGTGGATGCAGTACCAGAAGGGTCTCGCCAGAGTAGTGNGCGACACCTAAGTGTTTGAATACAAAGGTCTTCTTGCGTGGCACGCGCCGTGCTTTAGAAGTTCGCATGCGAATATGTATCCTTGTATTTCTCAGTTCACTTCTTCTTGGTGCTTGTGCATCCCTTCCGTTGGCTAATTCAACGACTGCGACCGATTGTCCGATACCGATGACACCTGCGGTCTTTGATGTAGACCGTTTGGAAGGAGAATGGGCGGTCCTGGTTGATGATATGGGACGTGAGTATGCTGTTCCCAGGGATTGTGACGCTCCACGCTACGAGCCGGGTATGAGCTGGAGCCATGGGAAACGAGATCTCCAACGAGAACGACGAGTACAACGTGATGTTCACCGACTCATGGAGTCTTTTCGTGATTCGGCGAGTGTACGCCATTAAGAGCTCAGGGGAATTGGCCTGATTGGTAGAAATGAAGCAGATCCTGCCAGGCCTCTTGCCGGGTGAGTGGTATGGAGGCGGGGTCGTTTACACCGGTGTTGCAACCTGCTGTTAAAAATTGATGGCAGGTGTCGGGGTAGACTTTCAGGTCGTATCGTTCGGGAGCCGAGCCACCCTTCAGTTTCGTCCAAAGAGACATACTGCTGTCATAGGATACGGCGGTATCTTGCTCTGCGAGCTGTAGGAACACTTTTCGGTTATTAGGGGCTGTGTTCATTATATCTAGAACGAGAGGGGCATATTGGATTGGTTCGGCGGGTGCCAGGCCCCATTGGAGAAGATCGTAGATGGGGGACAGGTTATAGGCAGGGTTCTCGCGACTGAACTCGGTGAAACCGGCGATCAGAGAATGCATCTGTGGATCATCGGACTCGGTCATAAGCTGAATCAACGGGGCGCCAACCATGGAAAGCGCGCAGCGCGAGACGAAAGAGTCCAGTCCAAGGAATGGGATCCCGAACAAACCTCCGAGGCCATACCCATGGAAGTAGACCTTCCCGATATTCAGTCCCTGGTAGCCGACGTGAAGGGTTCCTTGTTGGTAGAGGTAGGTCTTTACGAAGGGGGCCAGTCCGTTACGAAGGAAGAGGGAGAAGGCCATAAGATCGAGTGTACTTTGGCGAAGGTGATCGCGGAGCGCGAGTATGGAGCCATCGAAGTAATGTTCACCGTCCGCCTTTGATTCGAGTGCTCGCTGTCCGTGTAGGTACGTGTCCATGGCAACAACAGCGATGTCCTGTTCGGTATATTTATGCGCGAACTGAAAGAGACTCATGGCGTTCATGCCCAGATCATGCTGGTAGATGAGGATGGGCCAGCCCTCTTGCGGTGGCATACCCCCAGGTAATGCCACGACAAAGGGCACATCGTTCGGAGACCAGATGGGTGTTCCATCGTCTGCGAATTCAAATTCGGGGAAGGACGTAACGTTTCCGTCCTCATCCAGGAGAATATCCTCCGGTTGGATCATGGCGCGGCTTTCAAACCGTCCGTTCAGCATGACATGGCCAATCTCGTTTAGATTGTAGCCACTCAACTCTTCGGGCGGGGAATGGTTCTGTATATTCTTGAAGGCTCCACTCTTCAGAGAACTGTCCACGTTGTCCAAAAGCATATGGAGATATAGCTCATCGAGATCTTCCATGGGCTGCTCTCTGGTCTGAAAGGTCCAGAACAGGGCGACGTCTTCGATATTCAGGATGCCATTCGTCGCGACAGAGAGCAGGCTGGAGTAGAACACATTCTCCAAGCGCCGGGTTTCGAGTGTATTCGCTTCGGTATCGGATAGGGGGTGTACAAGACTAAGACCATTCTCCGGATCGACAAGCGGGTGCTCGAGAGCGGAGAGGAAGAAGTCGGGGGTTGGTAGGAGTGTCCCATCGGAACTTGTGGGAAGCGTCTTTAAAAGGACCACCAGAATCCGTCGGTTTACCGGCCAGCCCCCCTGGGTCGGCGCCAGGGTCAGACGGCCAGAGCTATCTGCGCTGATGGAAAAATTAGTCAGTGGAGGCCGGTCGTTTAACAGCATCAGGTCGGTGGGGGCATCAATATCGGTAACGTCCAGGAGAAGAATATGCCCCTGCGCTACATTCATCGGGTTATGGGCTTCCTCCACGATCTGTATATCGCTGGTGTCTAACACCCCACTCATGGGGATCTGTATTGTAGTGTTGGGTGGGAAACCTCCCGTCTGAATCACCCCATCCAGAAGACTTTGCACCAGCTGCTGTGACTCTTCGGGAAGACCCGCAGGCACACCAAAGGCCTTTGGGCCGATGGTTTCGCGGTCGTTGGGCACCGGTATTAGTTGTTTCTCGGGGTGGTATAGGGCCTCTACGTCAGAGACGGTGGTCCAACTCCAGGCGAGGAGGGTGTCTTCATCTACGAGGTTCTCTTCAAGATAGAATGAGTCTTTGACCACCTGTAATGCTTCTGCCTGTTCCAGGGTAAGAAACGGGATGGTGCTTCGACCTTCGGATATAAGCTCCTCTGGTGTTTGCAGTAGAGCGAAATGCAGAGGAGGATGATAGACGCTATCACTGGTAGGGCGCTGAACGGTGCAATAGTATCGATGACCGGAATCAAGTGTCTGGTTTGGCGTCCACGGGGTGATGACGAGACCAGGGGCGTGAAGGTCTTGGCTATGGGGAACCAGGATCGGGGTAATCGAGTCCATAGATTCGATTGGGCCAAGATCCCATAGTTTGATGTCCGGGCTTTGGGAGATGTCTGTTAGACCCTCGATGGGGACGAAGATCCGACTGGTAACGCTGAAGCCATCCTGGCTTCGAAGAAAGGTGTCGAGCTGTTTTTGTGCGTCGTATTGTACGTCTGGGTTGGGTGATGATTGGTCCATCCACTCGTCGTCGGGATAGGCTCGAACCTGGCGAATTAGATCCTGGTCGACCACAGGCCCTGTTTGAATATCGAAAGCGGATAGAAGAAGGATGTCTGTTCGTTGGCTGGGTAGGCCGGGTACAGATTCCGATGCCAGTCGTTGGAATACGGGCTCTATAGTTGCAGTAATCTGCTCTACGAGGGATGGGTCCATCCCGAGCCCTTCGATTTGCCCACCACGGATCTGACGAAACGATGGAGATACCTCTAGGGGCTCCCCAGTCGTTGTTTTAAGTCCGGTTGCGACGATAAGGGCGTACCGGTGTCCTAGAGACCACTTTGAGGATCTGGATCCGATTACGCGGGTAAAACCGCCTGGCTCGTCTTCGAGCGCCCAGGCTACGTCCGTAATGGGTATAACTTCATCTGTAAGGTCGACAAGATGTGTGTTTTCTCGAATCGATTCTTCATCAAGGCTATCTCGAGGGGCGTTGATTCGAAACATGATCCCCGTATTTGGTGGGAACGCAGGAAGTGTGTTCAGGTAGCTGTCGATCAACGAGGCGTAGGCGGGCGATGCTCCATCTGTAGAATGATGCAGCGTGCCTGTATCCGGATCGAGCCAAGCACTATTGGGGAAGGGGATATCCATAGCAGATGGGCCGAACAAGACCTGCGGTGCGGGGTCTTCTGGTGCCGGACCGGTGCCACAGGCAGCCAACAAGACTGCACCTGCGATGAAATAGGATATCCAATGGGTGGAATTCATAAGCGGATACAGCTTCTCATAACCGACCATCAACCGGAAGTCTGTTAGGCGACAAGAAAACGATTCTCATCAAACCTTGTCGTCGTCCGCTCCTTCGTCTGTAGCGTTCTTTTCGTTCTGAACGCGTCGAAGTTCCCGTGCGAAACGCACGCCCACCTGGGTTCGATAGCGTCGTTCATGTTCGAGGCTTGTAGCACGCGCCCAGAGAGAGAGCTGTGGACCTGTGGCGATAAAGTCGATGGCGACCTCGGGTCGTACCCGGGGGTCTACATAGGGGCTCATGGCGGCGACTTCGTACAGTACGCGAGCGGCCTCGTAGGGATCGATATCATCTACCAGCGGGATTTCGAGTTGGACGGGGCGCGATTGTTCTCGATCTTCATGGATCACTTTCGCCGTGAGCAATGTGTATGGCGGAATCACATGGATCATACCGGTAGCGGATTGAATGGTTATACCCTTGAGGCCGACCCGTTCTACCCGTCCCCGAATCTCCTCGACGCGAATCACTTCTCCTGGTCGTACGCGTCCTTGCAATATGATGAATACGGCGGAGAAGGTCTGTGTAAGGCCATGTCGTAAGGCGTAGATCAGGGTCGCTGCGAATCCAGTCCAAACGACAATCTCCATGTCATCTGCGGGCCCGACGAGAATGTCGAATGATAGGAGTATTGCCCCCGTCCAGATCAGGAACTTCAACAGCGGTAATATACGAATGAACACAATCGCCAACCGTCCCTTTGAGTTGGAGAGGCGGCGTTCGCAGGGGTAGCTCAATTGTACGATCAGGTACGCAACCAGAAAGATGACGATGATTAGCGCCATATCCGAGAGGTACATGTATTTCTTCAGGGGAAAGTCTACCCCCATCACGGCTACGCTCACAGGTACTATGGATAGGGAAGAGCTCATAGGAGCAACCCTTTATGCTGGAGGAAGCGGTAGATCTGGAATCGAACCGAGGACATCATCTGATAGGCTTGTGGTTCGGTCGGATGTGCCATGGGCAGCGTCTCGATCCATCCCCGTTGCTGTAGACCACGCAACGTACGTGCACTTTTGTCCACGTCCCAACCAAATACATGGGCATGAGACTGGGGGTTCAGTCGTCGCTGAAGGAGCAAAGTAGCGAGCGTCGCCTGACTATCCAGGTCTTCCTCTACAATGGGTCCAATGTCTGGTTGTAGTGGTTGATGGACCTCCAGGGAACCATCACCGCGAACCCCCAGAGAACGACGCCAAATCAATACACTAAGAGCTGGATTTCCAAACCCGGCCTGTCCGAGCGCATCAAATATTACCCGTTGCTCTGTTGATCCTTCAATGGAGTAGGGGTTGAAATAACTGGTCACCCGACTTTTCCAGGCCATGGGCCCATAACTGAGGACATGCCCGCTGAGTCGGTGTCGTGACATGATCAGCTTACCAATATCTGCGGGCGAGAAGGGTGCTAGTTGTATGGTCTGTGTAAACGCCTGTGGAATGCGACCAACGCGTACCAGATATCGCCATAGAGGTTCGCTGACTGTTGTGACCCACAAGATCTTGTCACTGGTACTTGTGATCAAAAGGCGCAGCGCCTCAAGAGTGCGGAAGCCTCCGGGTGCTCGGTAGAATAAGGAGCCGAGATCATCAAGTATAACAGCGGTTACTTCGCGCCGATTCTGGATAGGTTGGGCTAGATCCTCGAGAGAAGTTGCCGACCGAATATTGAGACGTTGTCCGATAGCGCGTGTCAGCTCCGCCTCACTCATGTCATGGGTCAGCGGTATGAAATGTGTCGGCAGATTGTCCAAAACCGTACTACGTGCGATTCGAACAAAACTGCTTCGACCACCTCCGGGAGGAGCGATGACTGCGATGGACGCAGGAAAGCCAGCGCGGATCCGTACTACAGAACGTGCGAGCTGATTCATCTCCTCGTCTCGGCCGATAAGGAGTTCAGGAGAGGATACGGGCTCCGTCGCAAATAGCATTCGGTAGGCGTGTGGAAGAGCTGTTTCTCGCGCCCTTCCAATAGCCTCTGGATCCGATACGCCATGCGGCAATGGCGGGAAAACCGTACGCTGGATCCGGTGACGGAGCACTCCTATCCCTCGTACAATGCTTCTCCCGGCTTTTCGAAGGCTCTCTGCAATGGTGTTTTCAATCCATTCGAGACCATCCGCCATGGCATCCCAGACACGCTCCAGGAGTCGCCCGGCTGGTGGGGCCGCTGCCGGCCCCTGGGTTCCTCTGGCAATTGAAGATTTGAAGTCCTGCAGAATATGGGAAACAGAGGTTCGCAATTCGTCTGTGACATCCATACCTTTCTCGCGCAGGTATTCTGGGAGTTTTTCGAGAAGATCAACCGATCGAGCCAGAGGAACGGAGACCATCTCCTCTACCAGTTTGCGGGCTGCTTCTGTTTCTTCAAAGGTGCGAATCTCGTTGGCTGCCGACTCGAGGTTGAACTCGACCACGCGATTCACGTTCATGATGCGTTCATGTACCTCTGCGAGGATAGCGACTTCTTTATCTCTGGCCGTAGAGATATGCCATGGAATCGTCGTTGCCAGGGCAAGGTAGCCTGGTTCCCGAAGACGCACGGTGACCAGGGAGTCGGGTAGATGCCCAGAGTCCATGACATCGATTGTGTTGCTACCTACCAATTGAATGGTATTGGGCAGTTGTTGCGCGAGCCGTTGTAGTTCCAGTCGAAGTGTCTCCACCGCATGGGGGTCGGTGATTCCAGCGTGAACTTCTTGTACCAATGTAAGCGTGTCTTCCTCGATACGCTTTCGAATCTGTTCACGTTGCGTCGCAATCGAATCGATGAGTGCCTCGGTTGAGTCCTCTCGTTCGGCAGCAACGAGCACTCGCTGATGCGAGGCCTTAAGGGTTCGGACCAGAAGTTCGGCGGCTTCTGCCAACTCCTCCCGGATGCGCTGACTGGGAACGTGGAATCGTTCCTCAATCACTCGGGTTGCCTGCAACTCGATACGACGACCTTCCAGGTCCGCTTCAATGGCGCCAGCGACCCCGGATAGTGCCGTTCTATATCGTGTAACCTCGAGTTGCGCTAAGTCGAGCGCGTTTTGTATTTGGCGCTTACCGGTACGAGGAGGATTTTTTCGTTTTTCCCCGTAATGGCGGATGGAGTCTTTGACCGCACTATGGAGACCAGCAACCCAGAAGTGTATCCGACGTTCAAGAAGTTCGATCTCTCCATTGAGGTGATCAATAAGGTCGTCGGTGGAGAACACATATGCCTCGTCGGCCTCATCTCCCTCTCTGGCCAATACGCTATGCACAAAGCCTCGGAAACGAAGCAAGCCCATGAGTACAGGTAGAAAGCCCTCCTGTAGTCGATCCGGTAGCCCGACAATCAATTCGACGGTGATGATTCGTGTGACCATCTCTTTGAGCGGAACGTCTGCAACCGTATGGTCTGTTTCGAGGCATACATCGCTTTTACTGGGAACCGGTACCGGTATTTGTAGCTGTTCAAAAAGAGTCTGAACCGCTGGAAAAAGATCGGCACTCTTTAGAGAACGATCCACTTCGGAGATCAGATGATCCAGCCCATCTGGAATGGAATCGTTATTTTGGGTAACGGTAGCCGCTTGAATCGCGACCTTCATACGCTCCAGTATATGGATCCCAGTATCTCGAACGAAGGACTCCAAATACCCTTGCACCTGTTTTTCCGCAGACTGCAGTAGATATTCGATAGAAGTCGTATCGGATGAATCGGCTTCGTTAGTTCGAGGGGTTTCTATGGGGGCGGTTGTCATGTCGCCATCTCACCGTTTACGCCAGAGTCCCGGTAGGATGAAAGCTAGTAGCGCCATAAGTTCAAGGCGTCCGAGGAGCATACATACTGTTAACACGGATTTGATTGGATAGGATAGCTCTGCGTAATTCAGGGTCGGTCCCACGGCGCCAAAACCGGGGCCGATATTTCCGAGCGAAGCAGCTACAGACCCACCTGCGGTTATCGCGTCGGCTCCCAGGGCCGCAACAATGATGGTGGCGATAACGTAGGTAAATATAAAGAGGATGATGAAGCCCGCAATGGAGCGTAGCGTCTCTTCGGGAACAACTCGTGTTCCAACGCGAAGTGCCCGGACTTCTTGTGGTCGAAGATTGCGTCGCAATTCACGTAGAGCCGCCTTTATTAATACGAAGATTCGACCGACCTTCATTCCACCCGCCGTACTTCCGGCGCAACCCCCGACAAACATAAGAAGAAATAAAAGGATCTGTGAGACATGGGGATAGGCATTGAAATCATCGGTCCCAAAGCCTGTTGTCGTCTGCACGGCCGCCGTCTGGAACGACGCATAGCGTAGAGCTTGTGCCGGGTTACCTCCATGACGGTCGAGGATAGAAAAGGTGATGATGATGGTGACTACACCGTAGAGAATCAAAAACGCACGAAGTTCACTATCCCGTAAGACCGTTCGGATTCGTCCCTGCAGCACCAGATGATAGAGCCCAAAGTTCAAGCCGGCCACAAGCATGAACACAGTGATGATGATATCTATAGAGACACTGTTATAGGCTCCAATACTGCCGTTTCGTGTGGAATAGCCTCCGGTCGCAAGAGTGGCCAGAGCATGGTTTGTGGCGTCAAAGAAATCCATGCCCGCCATGAACAGTAGAAGGAGTAGCGTGGTTGTTAGTACCGCGTAAATCCACCACAGTCGGATCGCCGTCTGCTTCAGCCGAGGTCGTAGCCGTTCTGTAATAGGACCCGGCACTTCATTGCTCAATAGATGGCGTGCACCAACTCCGACCACGGGAAAGATAGCAACGAATAATACGATGATACCCATACCGCCGAGCCAATGGGTGATCGAACGCCAGAGTAGGGATGCACGCGAGATCGCTGTAACTGTGCCGCTGTCGGGGATTGTGTCGGTGCCTGGATCCTCCAGGAGGTTGGGGATGACCGTAGCCCCCGTAGTTGTGAAACCACTTACACTCTCGAAGATCGCGTCGACGGGATGGTCAACGGTTCGATCCAATAGGAAGGGGATTCCCCCGAGTAACCCTGCGAGCAACCAGCTGAACCCTACAATACCGATCGCTTCGCGTGGACCTACGATAGCCCCCTGGGCTCGTTTCCCTAGATGGACAAGGAGTGCTCCGATGAGCACAGATATGCCCGCACTTGTTATAAAGGCTATGGCTGACTGACCGTCGTTGTCTAACGCAGCGACGGAAGCCGGGACGAGCATTGCAAGCCCAATACCCAGGGCCAGGAGTCCCACAAAACGACTGACAAGCCAGATATTCACGACGTTACGGTCCTCTCGAATTGCTCCGGAACAAGGATTCGATGCTTTTCCGCTGCTTGGGAGGTACTACCGCGATTAATTGGTCACCGTCTTCCAGTTCTGTCGACGGAGCGGCGGGTACAATGCTTGTTTCTTTCACAACAAAACACGGAATTGTGTTGGCTGGAAAGGGGATGTCTCCAATCTTTTGCCCGTTCACCTGCGAGTCGTGGCGTACCAGGAAGTCGATAGCCAGGAGCATTCCATCGGCGATCTCGACTACGTCTGTAGCTTCACCTCGTCGGGCTACGCGACCTACATGGTTTGCCATAACGAGTGGTCTGGATACCGTTGCTTCCAGTCCCAGATGCTCATAGACCACGACATTCTGAGGCCGATGAACCAGAGTTACAGCATGTGGGGTCTTGAGACGAAGGGCCAATAGGCTGGCCACCAGGTTCGATTCATCGTCGTTTGTGCAGGCCACCACAACATCAGAAGTTCGGACCCCTTCTTGCTCCAAAAGGTAGATGTCGGTCCCATCACCATGAATGATGGTTGCGTCTGGGAGGTCGATGGATCGCATTTGGCACCGGGCATGGTCCTGATCTACGAGGGTTACTTTGACCCCTTCGGCGAGGAAGGCCCGGCTTACATGCAGGCCGATACGCCCACCACCAATGACAAATGCTTGCCGTAAGGCTCGCTGTCCCCCAGGTTGGAATCTTCGCTCGGCCTGTAGAATCGCTCCTCTTCGTCCCACGAGGATTACCCGGTCTCCCACTTGTAGTCGTTCTCGTGGAGCGGCCGGGACCCAGACACCATCGCGTACCAGTGCTACCAGTCGAACGGAATCGGGTAAGCCGATCTGGTCAATGGTATGGCCAACGACCGGATCGTCATGGTCGACGGGTATCTCTTCAACTGTGATACGCCCGTCTGCAATATGGGTTTGATTCAACACTCGAAGAGAGTGGGCGACACGATGGGCCTCTGCTGCCGTCAGCATGATTGGGCATAGGACAAAGTCCACGTCGTGAATATTACGAGCAAGCCCTGGCGCACCACCCAGATGGTCCTCGAACCGAACCAAAGCGATGGTTCTTTTGGCCCCGAGTCTCCGGGCCTGTGCAGCAGCGAAGAGGTTTAACTCATCGGATTTTGTAGCGAATACTACGAGCTCTGCATTCTCCACATGGGCACGAAGGAGGGTATCTTTGGTGCCTTCATGGGATTCGAGGAAGAGGGCATCCAGACGCTTTTCAGCGCGTCCAAGCCGAACTCCATCTCGGTCGATAGCCGTCACATCCATGCCACGATCGGCCAGATATACGGCAATCTCCAAGCCGATGTCTGTCATTCCTCCGACGATTACGTTCATGGGGTCCCCCCCAGATTATACGTACCCGTCTTCGCGCGCGTGCGCGCGAGGGAGGTGCCGATAAATTTTGGCTTGGAAATCAAAACGCTGGGAGCTTCGCCAGTCCAAGGCTAAACCTCGGACGACTCCCTTCTCCTGCCTGTTTCAGGTTGAAATTGGGCGAATTAGGAGAGCTTCTTAAGCGTGTCTACAATCTTCTCACGCGTGCGGTTCCGCTTGGGCTGCGACGAATCTGTAGGCATCATCACCTGAACGGCTTCGCGTTCGATCGTCGCCAAATGTGCTTGTACGTCTGGATTGGAGTCTCCAACCATATCAAGCGGCATGCTATCGGAGACCGTAATTCCGTGTCTCATACGCAGGAAGAGTTCTTCTTTTTGAGTCAAGGAACCCGATTCGATGAGTTCCACTACCTGCTCTCGCGTGAGAGTTTGTGTAGTTGTGCTGCGAGTTTTCAATATATACCCCTTTAATTTGCACCGAACCTCGAGTTTACGCAGTACTTGTAGTGGCGCAAATTTTTCGTAGCTTTTTTTTTATTCGGGCTCTTTGGTCCTGAGGCCCAGCTTTTTGACGACATATTCCAGGGATTTCCTATGGATTCCCGCGGCGCGGGCTGCGCCGGAAATATTCCACCGATGCTCGTTGAGCATTCGCGTCCAATACGCTTTTTCAAAAGCCTCTACGAGTTTTGTCTTGGCGTCCTTAAACGGAAGGTCATAGTGGACCACGAGGTTTTCCATCTGGTTATCCGTCGAGATCGCAGTCGCTTTCTGTGTGGTGGATTCTTCCTGGTCGGCCACAGCAGCTCCCTGCGTAGACAGAAACTTAGTCTCGATGCGATCGCCTTGCGAGAGGATAGACGCGCGGTCCAGATAGTTTTTTAGCTCTCGTATATTTCCCGGCCATGGATGGCGCATAAGCTTTTCCATGGTTTCGAAACCGACGTCGAGATCTCCAGCGTGGTCACTCTGGTCGAGAAAATGCCGTATTAGAAGTGGAATATCTTCGGCTCGTTCTCGCAGAGGAGGCAGCGATATCTCGATATGTGCGAGTCGATAATAGAGGTCCTCTCGAAATCCACCATCTTGCACCATGGAGAGGAGAGAGCGGTTGGTCGCGGAGACAATACGTACGTCGACGGGTTCATGCCGCTCTCCACCGACGGGTTTTACCTCTCGACTCTCAAGAACACGAAGGAGGCGAGGTTGAAGCTCGGGGGATAACTCTCCGATCTCATCCAGGAACAGGGTGCCTTTATGGGCTTCCCGAAAGGCTCCTCTTCGGGCGGTCGATGCGCCTGTGAATGCGCCCTTGAGGTGTCCAAAGAGTTCGGATTCGATCAGCTCGGCAGGGACTGCGCTACAATCAAATACAACGAATGGTCCTTCGGACCGGTTCGATAGCTGGTGCAGAGCTCGTGCGATAAGCTCTTTTCCTGTTCCGCTCTCTCCAGAAACGAGAACGGTAACATCGGTAGGTGCAGCCCGCGCGACCAGGCCGAACACCTCTTGCATCGCCGTACTTTGGCCTACCATACCCGCGAGATGTTCACCGGTGTATAGGTCGACATTGACCGACTCATCTTCAAAACTGATCTTAAGTTCTGTATTGCCGACACGTAACACACCGGGCAATTGCATATACGCAACTTCCACGCGGACATCTTTAATGAACGTTCCGTTGGTGCTATCCAGGTCTCGAATCAGTAGGCCCTTGGGCGAGTGTTCGACCACCGCGTGACGTCGAGATACGGTTCCGTCTTCCAGGGCGATAGCCAGCTCTGGATCGGTTCCCAGGACGATATGACGATTCTTTACGGTGAAGCGTTTTCCTTTATCCGGACCTGTGCGAACTCGTACCGCCAGAGGCCGAAACGTCAAGGACTTCAGCGCGCTGGGATCGTATAGGGTGGTGGTCTGGCCTGCCATGTGTGGCCTCATTGGCGTTTAGGGTCCAGATTGACTTCCTTCAGGTTTGTAATCTGGTCGGCTTTGATCTCAAACCGTACTTGCCGTGTATCGCCTGTTTGGGCATTTCGCAACACCAGAGTGTGCTTACCCACGGTTAATTGGGCGCGAATCAAGTTGGTATCACCACGTTTCACAGCCTTTCCGTCGATGGATAGTTCTGCCGAATATGGGTGGTATCGGAACATCACGGTTCCCTTTGCTTTGGAGCGCAACTTGATGGTCTGCTTTCGTACTTTTCCCGGTATCAGACGTTTCTTAGCGGTGATGTATCCCGGTGCCGAAACATGCACGATCATGGTTGTATCTATGGGGCCGGTGAGTCGAGCGGAGCCGGTACCCGCAGTTTTCCCATCGATACGAATCTGGGCGTTTTTGGGCACCGTGGAGAGCAAGGTCGTCCCTTTCTCGACCACCGGTGCGGGTGGCTTGGCTGGAGCCGCTTTTGTTTTCTTTGGAATGTTTTCGGTGACTTCCTTTGCAAGGTTTTCAACCGAGGCCGGTATAGGCTGCGGCCGTTGAACGGAGACAATCGGGCGCATATAGTCCAATATATGTTGTGACAACACGCGTTTGGACAGGCGCCATGCGGTACGGGCGGCGGACTCCGGAAGAATCCGAACCACATTCGGTGTCTTCTTCTTTTCGGTGTTCATCTGGGATAGGCCGAACATCAATACGAGGCCGATTCCCAGACCAATCGTTGTGGCGAGAAAGATCCATCTCTTGAATCCCCGTCGTGTTCCCTGGTCTTTACTCGGTTCCTCGTCGGAGTCATCCCCTCCGTCTAGCCGAACGGTTTTTGGCCGTGTGGTACCTCCAATGGGGGCAACGGCGTCTTGAAGGAACTGATCAAAGGTATCGGCTTCGTCGTCGGGACCAGGGACATTCGCCGCAAGTTCCTTCAAAGCGGTTTCGCCAAGTCCAAGACCATCGGCCTTTCGGGCTTCCTCCAAGGCTTCTCTAAGCTCCGCTGCACTACCATAACGTTCGTCTGCCTCGGGAGCCAGACAGCGCTGAATGACGTCAGATAGATGTTCAGGGGCTTCGGGCATTACCTCAATAATCGTAGGTACTTCAACGCCAATTTTGAGCTGGTCGGGTTCGTCCAGACTCTCGCGAGGATGTCGTCCCGTCAGCATCTGAAACGCGACGGCGCCCAACGCGTAGATATCACTGCGGGTTGTGGCCGGCTCTCCACGAAGTTGCTCGGGAGCCAGAAATGCGACCTTGCCTGCTAGAAAGCCGGGCATCGATTCGTGCATTCGAGTTGTTGCCCGGGCAATTCCAAAATCGAGGATCTTTATCTCACCGGCTCGCGTAACCATAATGTTCTGTGGGCTGATATCCCGGTGGACGATACCCAGTGAATCTCCGCTGTCGTCCTTACGAGTGTGAACATAGTCGAGACCACGGGCCACCATATCGGTGATACGAAGGCTTGCGTCGGCTGGGAGAGTATCTCCACGCGCGTCGACCCAGCGTAAAAGGGTATCGAGCTCAACCCCTTCCACGTACTCCATCGCCAGGTAGTATTGGCCGCTGATCACCCCGACATCAAAGATAGGAACGAGGTTACTATGGCTCAATTGAGCCACAAGGCGACCTTCGTCGAGGAATCGCTCCACAAACCGTGGATCCCGGGCTAGTCTCGGTAGAATACGCTTGATTACGACGCGTTTTCGTATACCTGCTGTGGCATCCATCTCGGCAAGATAGATTTCTCCCATGCCGCCCGTCGCAAGGCGACGAAGTAGGCGATATCTGCCAAACGACACACTTTTGTCAGGACTATTGGGCTGCACAGGTAGCCTGCTTCCAGTTTATGGAATGTGTTCGCCGAGCGTAGAACGACGATAGGTCAATCCACTTAGAAGTGAGGTCCTCGGGACCCATCGGCTCTAGCCGTTATTGAATACGAAGGGCCAGCGAACGACGCATACACCGCCATCCGGCTTCGCAAAGCGCATTCCACGAATTGTACGTACAACACATTTTACGACTTTCGGATCTTTGAGAGAGCCGCCCTTCGCATTTGCAGATTTCACACGTCCGTCCAGACCGATCTTCCACTGCACAATGAGCTTACCCTTGAGCGATGGATTGATCATGAGCTGTTTTTCGTAGCAGGAACGAATGGCACCAGCACGACGACGTACGGCTTTCGCAATATTGTCTTTCTTGCAGAAACCAGCCGTGTCACCACGTCCGACGCGAATCTTACCTACACGACGTTTTTTCTTTCGGCCCATACCTGAGCGTACTCGTCGACCCGTTCCACCGGTACCGTCGATCTTACCCAGACCATGGATTCGTCCGAGTCCAGAGCCGCCACCACCAGTACCGCTGCCCTTGAATCCAAGGCCTCCAGTACCGTGACCGATTACGAATGGACCACCATCCGGACCAGCCATAGCGATGTTTTGCGCCAAGCGGTTCATCATGACGCCCTGATCGTTCGACATGATATCACTGAGGGCACCTTCACCCATGAGACTATTCGAGGTTAATGCATCAGCAAGACCAACCTTCTTGGGGTCGATTCGCTCTACCATTTTCCCCTGGTTCTTTGGGATCTGGCTTTCTTTTTCCGGATCTTCGTCGGGATCACCGAACTTACCTTCTTCACCACCAGCCTTTTTACCTGTGTCTTCTTCTTCCTCTTCTTCCAGGTCGAAGAGCTCTTCAGGCGGAGGCTCTGCCCCCTTAACCTCAACAACGAGACTCAGGGGCTTACAGATCGTATCCCGGGCTTCTATGAGCTTGAAGCTCGGCTTGGCCTCTGGTGAGAAGATGACGAAGGAGCTTACACCACCACCTTGGATAAAGAAGGAGATGAGTAGACCTGCGGCAACGGCATGATCGAACGTTTTCCACATGGGTACGCGCGCGATCTGTTGTTCTGGGTTCACGAACCGGAAGACCAGTTCGAGCTCACCAAAGTTCAGAACACCAAAGTCATTTCCACCGACTGTAATCGGGTTGGTTCCCACACCACCAATATCCTTCAGGTAGGTCTTAACATCGGCGACCTTTCCACCGATGGATACGTCACCCTGAATATTGGCGTTCAGATTCAGACTGTACTCTCCAGAACGTCCATGAGGCTGGAATAGGACATGATACCGTCCGACCGACGATTCCGGGACAACAAAGCTTGCCTTGAGATCTTCACCGACAGATACCGATTCCGGCTCAAGGTAGGTCATCTCCTTGAGAACCTCACCGCGCCAGCGGGCTTCAACACGTAGAGCTTTGACACCCAGTTTGTATTCGGGGCGTGCTGCGTATGCCATGCAGGATGCAAAGATGATCGCCAGGGCCCCAATGAGCGCCAGGTAATAACCCATGCCACCGATGATATACTCGGATGGTTCCAAGAAACCCATGGTGTCTGGATGACTTATATATGGCTCTGCATCTGCAAGGAGCGACGGAGCATACCAGAAGGCCATAGCGGCCAGTGCCATGATAACGAGCGCACCGATCAAGTTATTCAGAATGAGCAGACGCTTGTTGCGCTTGACCATGGTGAATAAGGCAGTGGCGATACATATAACGGCCACGATCGCAGCGTATAGACCGAGCTGAATTTGGATACCTGTACTTGCCAGGGCATCCACATTCGGTGTTTTGGGATCGGGGACGGGGAGGTTGGGAGTCACCATCCACGGGAGGACCGCAGACACGAGGACGAGGAGACCGCCGATGATGGTGAGTATTTGAGCCTTTTTCATCTTACCTTCGTACAAATGGGGGCTAGCACTGGACTCAAGGGTCGCAGTTTAGGGTTGGGAAGCTAAACAAGTCAAGTTCAAAGGTGGGGTTTGTCTTTTGGCGCGGAATCGTGCGGTTTTTGCGCAATTCTAAAGTCCATTTTTTTGACCTCCGTAGAGAGGGGAATGGAGCCTGGTAGACGGGCCATCGAACTATCCATACGCGGTAGACGCACGGGATTCAAAAAAGTTTTCCGTGAAGCGAAAAAAAATATTTTTCGGTTAAACCGGTTTTCGGTTCGATTCGATTACGCCTGTGGCTGCTCTGTTTTGTTCATGCAGCACTGCTTGAACTTCTTGCCGCTCCCACAGGGGCAGGGCTCATTTCGGCCGATCTTTCGCTGTGCACGACGTACGGTTTGTCCTGGTCCGCCCGCCGCCTGTGCGGGTTGCCCCGCTTGGGCCTGCCCCGTGTTTCCTACCAGGTGCTGCGCGTCGGCATGGCTGGCTTGTTGTTGTTCCGCCAACTTACGTGCGCGTTCTTCACGTTCTCGTTTCAGGCGTTCAATCTGTTCGTCACTGCGGACTTCTACCCGGAAGAGGGTGCCAATTACCGATTCGCGAATAATGACCAGAAGGCTCTGGAAGTATTCAAAAGCCTCTTTCTTGTAGACCATTTTCGGATCGCGCTGCCCATAGGCTTCCAGATAGACGCCTTCTCGTAATTGATCGATGGCCTGCAGGTGTCGCTTCCAATGCTCATCTAGAGTGCGCAGGAGCTGTTCTTGCTCGTATTCTACCCAACGCTCCCAATATTGCTCGGGTTTCGCGTCTTCTTCGTCGACGTGAAGCTGGTAGAGCTGATCGGCAATTGTACGACAGCGTTGTTCGTAATGTGTGACCAGTTGGTCTGCCAGAAAATCGTTGATCGCGGCGAAACTTCCCGTATCGACGCCCTCTAGATTCAGCTCATAGCCCCACTCCGAATGGGCGTGATCGACAAGACCATCAAGGTCCCACTCTTCAGCTAACAGACCTTCCGGACAGAATTGATCGACGGCGCTATAGGACACATCGGGCACAGCTTCCAGCATCCACTCGTGGATCTCGCGCCCCTCTAGAACACGTTTTCGGAGCGAATAGATGGTGTTTCGCTGCTGATTCATTACGTCGTCGTATTCGAGAAGGCTCTTTCGAATATCGAAGTTTCGACCTTCGACCTTTTGCTGGCTCGACTCAATAACTCGCGTAACCCATTTATGGTAGATGGGTTCGTCTTCAGGGAGTTTGAAGCGATGCATCCACTTCTTCAGGTTCTCTCCACCAAAGATTCGTAGAAGGTCGTCATCCAGGGACAGATAGAACTGTGACGAGCCGGGGTCCCCTTGTCGCCCACTTCGACCTCGAAGCTGGTTGTCGATACGCCGACTCTCGTGACGCTCGGTGCTGATGACTCGAAGTCCACCACTTTCCAGGATCTCTTTTCGGGCCGCAGCACAGTCTGCCTCGATTCGGCTACGCACCTCCTCCTCGTTGGCATCGGGCGACTTATTCAACTCTTCCTGAATCAGAAGCTCAGGGTTACCACCCAAGATGATATCGGTCCCTCGACCGGCCATATTCGTTGCGATGGTAATCGCCCCTTTCCGCCCCGCCTGCGCGACGATACCAGCTTCATTGCCGTGGTTTTTCGCGTTGAGAATCTGGAATGGCAGATTGTTTTCCCGGAGTTTCAACGCCAGAAACTCGTTTCGTTCTACGCTGGCGGTACCCACAAGGACGGGTTGTCCGGCCTCGTGCGATTCCTTGATGTCGTCGAGGATGGCCCGGAACTTCGCTCGCTCGTTAACGTAGATAAAGTCGTCCTGATCGTCACGTAGAATGGGCTTATTGGTAGGAATGACGAGTACATCCAGATTATAGATCTTGTGGAACTCGGGGGCTTCCGTATCCGCTGTACCGGTCATACCGGCGAGCTTTTCATACATACGGAAGTAATTCTGGAACGTAATGGTCGCCAGGGTCTGGTTCTCTTCTCGAACCTTGAGCCCTTCCTTGGCTTCAACGGACTGGTGAAGTCCGTCGCTCCAACGTCGTCCTGGCATCTTTCGTCCGGTAAATTCGTCGACAATGACGATCTTACCATCTTCGATCAGATAGTGTTGGTCGCGTTTGTAGAGCATATGCCCACGTAGGGCCGTATTCACATGGTGCAGGAATTGGATGTTCTCTGCATCGAAGAGGTTATCGATTTCCAGTCGGTTTTCGACGCTATCTACACCTTCATCGGTCAGGGTAACGACCATCGACTTTTCGTCTACAACGTAGTCTCGATCGGCTTTCAGGAATGGGATGATGGCGTTGATTCGGTAATAGAGCTTACTGCTCTGCTCCGCCGGTCCCGATATAATTAGCGGTGTTCGGGCTTCGTCAATAAGGATCGAATCGACCTCATCGACGATGGCAAAGTTATGTTTGCGTTGGACATAATCTTCAATGCGGAATTTGAGATTATCGCGGAGGTAGTCGAAACCAAATTCGTTGTTTTGACCATAGGTGATGTCGGAGTTGTAGGCCTGTTGGCGAGCCGTATCGCTCATTCCTACGACGTTCACACCGACAGATAATCCAAGATAGT
The DNA here is from genome assembly GCA_002728755.1 of Myxococcales bacterium. Classification (GTDB taxonomy): domain Bacteria; phylum Myxococcota_A; class UBA9042; order UBA3505; family UBA3505; genus UBA3505. The sequence goes on along the minus strand of PBVT01000020.1, from coordinate 44,004 downwards.
TGTAGACCTGTCCCATCCACTCTGCGTCACGGCGTGCGAGGTAATCGTTGACCGTAACAAGGTGGACGCCCTTCTTGGTGAGGGCGTTCAAATAGATCGGCAAGGTGGCGACCAGTGTTTTCCCTTCACCAGTTTTCATTTCCGCAATCTTGCCCTGATGTAATGCGATTCCTCCCACCAACTGGACATCGTAATGACGCATTTGCAGGGTACGGGTCGAGGCTTCTCGAACTACAGCGAAGGCCTCTGGAAGTAGGCTGTCCAGAGATTCTCCATTGTCGATCCGTTCCCGGAATTGTCCGGTCATAGCCTTCAAGTCATCATCGGAGAAGGCCTTGAATTTTGATTCAAGGTTGTTCACCTGTTCGACCTGTGGACCGATTTGTTTCAGGACACGATCATTCTTTGTGCCCATAATTTTCTTTAAAATTGCCTGGATCATTTGTATCCGTTTACGGCTGAGAGGGAGGGCACAATATAGTCACGCTTTTCATGACGTCAACGGATTTAGCCAATATCTATATGTTGTATAGGAGCCGAGTGGTAGCCTGCGTTCGGTAGAATCCACGGAAAGCAGAGATTCCTTCGTTTTTCAGGTGGATCCGCGAAAGGCCTTGACAATCGGGGACCTGTCACGTAGAAGCGCCGACCTCTTCTAATGCACTACGTGTATCCATTCTTTAGTCTCAAAGGCACTCGTAATGGTCAAGATTCGACTGGCCCGTGTGGGAAAGAAAAAACAACCATTTTACCGGATTGTTGCTGCCGACGTGCGCATGCCGCGCGATGGTCGTTACCTTGAGTGGATTGGAACCTATGATCCCCGTGCTGTTGAAGCGTCCGATAAGGTAACGCTTCGCGTTGATCGTGTACAGCACTGGCTGGGAGTGGGCGCGCAGCCTACGAATACGGTTGCCAAGCTCATTGCCCCACATCTCGCAACAGCTAGCGAGTAGCCCTTAACCGGGCACGGATTGTAGGCTCAGTATGAGCCGATCTGAAACAGCCCTTGGGCTGAGGCGGACTTCTGTTTGCCTATAGTCTTGGAGAGCATGATGCCAAATCAAGAATACCTTGCCTTTGGCGTTATTGGTCGTCCTCGTGGATTGAACGGACAGGTGTATCTGAATGTATTCAATCCCGATACCGATCGGCTCGAGCCGGGTCTAACACTGTCTTTGGAGCCATCCTCTGATGCTGAACGCCAGTTGACGATCCGTTCGGTGGATTCCACGGCCGGGAGGGGTCGCTTTATTGTACGTTTTGAAGGCGTCGACAGCCGGCAAGACGCGGAAGCACTAACCCGTCGCGATGTTTTTCTGCACCGCGCCGCGTTGGAAGCACTCGATTCGGACACATTCTATCATGCGGATGTCCTGGGCTATTCGGTTCGCGACGAATCTGGAGAATTGCTTGGTGAAGTGCGCCAGGTCGTAGCGAGCGGGCACGATATTCTGGTTGTCTCCGATCAGAAAAAGGAATGGATGCTGCCGGTAGTTTCGGAGGTTATCACCTCTGTTGATCATGACGGCCGGTGTTTCTCCGTTGTGGTTCCCGAGGGATTGGAGCCACATATTTTAGATGGGCCCTCCAGAACGGAAGAGGGTTGAGCAGGATGGCACCGAATATCCATATTCTCACGCTGTTCCCGGAGTTTTTCGAGAGCCCATTCAAGATGTCTTTACTGGGGAGAGCCATCGAAAGCGGCCTTCTCAAAGTTCAATGCCACGATATTCGGGCCTATGCGACCGATCGTCATCGTAGCGTCGACGACACTCCGTATGGCGGTGGTTCGGGAATGGTGATGCGGGCCGATGTTGTCGTTGCTGCCCTTGAGGGATTGCCTGATCCGAACGTACACCGGGTTCATATGACCCCGTCCGGCGCTGTTCTGACCCAGGAACATTTGAAACGATGGGCCTCTTTACCTTCGATTGCCTTACTTTGCGGTCGGTATGAGGGGATCGATGCGCGGGTTGGAGAGCACTTTGTAGATGAAGAGATAAGTCTTGGGGATTTTGTCTTATCCGGCGGTGAAGCGGCCGCACTTACTATAGTCGAGGGGCTTTCGCGGTTCATCCCTGGTGTATTGGGAAACCAGGAGAGTCTTGGCGAGGAGTCCTTCGAATCCGGGTTACTCGAATATCCACATTTCACACGACCACGCGACTTTCGAGGGCATGAGGTTCCCGAAATTCTACGGTCGGGTGACCACAAAAAAATTGCGGATTGGCGACACGAAATGGCCTTGCAGAGAACGCGCCGTGTACGCCCCGATTTATTGGCAGATAATCGCGAGCATCGGAGCGAATCCGAGTCTTTGGACCCGTCTTCCGGGATGAATGACTAGACCACGGAACGTTGGTATGACTGGGAATACGTACAAACCACTTGATTTTTTTGAGAGAATAGGGCTTTATGTCGCGCTCATTCACTACCCTGTTCTCAATCGAGAGGGGCAAGTGGTGACCAGTGCGCTCACGAATGTCGATGTTCATGATATTTCGCGCAGTGCACGCACTTTCAATGTGACACGGACCTTCATTGTGACGCCAATCCAACCACAACTCGATCTCATCAACCACATCCGGGATAACTGGGTGGAGGGTTCTCGTGGTTTGGATCATCCGCGTCGCAAGGATGCCCTTACGGGTCTTTGCCCTGCATCGTCCATCGATGAGGCCATTTCTGCGATTCGTGCAGAGACGGGTAAAGACCCCATCGTAGTGACGACCTCCGCGAAAGGCGCCGAGGATCAGGTCACGAGTACAGAGCTTGTTACTGCGTTGGAAAAACAGCAACGACCAGCTCTGGTTCTCTTTGGGAAAGGCTGGGGACTTGCGCCGCAGATTCTCGAAGATGCGGATTTACAACTTGAACCCGTGTACGGTGTTGGAACGTATAATCACTTGTCTGTTCGGGCCGCCTTTGCGGTCGTACTTGACCGTTTGTGTCAGGCGGGGCAGACAGTAGCTCAAACGAAAGTAGCTCACGCCTGAATCGTCGAAGGAGAGAAGCCATGCAACGGCTAAGCAAATTGCAAGAAAAACACATGCGGTCCGATCTTCCAGAGTTTCGCCCTGGCGACACGGTGAAGGTTCATGTGCGCATCACGGACGATCCCGGTAAAGAGCGACTTCAGGCCTACCAGGGCGTGGTTCTTCGCCGTAATGGTGCCGACCTGGATGCTACCTTTACGGTACGTAAGGTCAGCAACGGTATTGGCGTAGAGCGTATCTTCCCGCTCCATTCCCCGATTGTTGCGAAGCTTGAGGTCATCTCTAGCGCCAACGTACGTCAGTCCCGACTGTACTACCTGCGTGATCTTCGAGGAAAGGCAGCGCGTCTCAAGCCACGTCGCCGCCATATCGAAAGCACCAAGAACGGCTGAGTGACTCGAGAGAGTGGCACAGGGTAATCTTTTTGGTGAATCGTCGGAAGCAGAGAGACTGTCCCTCGATCGAGAATTGAGGGCACAGGGATACTCTCATATCGCAGGAGTGGATGAAGCGGGCCGCGGTCCGCTGGCCGGCCCAGTGGTTGCTGCGGTTGCGGTGGTACAGCCGGACATTCCATTGCCGGGGCTGGACGATAGCAAGAAGTTGACGCCATTGCGTAGGGAGAAGCTTTTTGAACGCCTGCATTCCTTGCGGGGAAATGGGGTTGCCTTTGGAGTGGGTCGTTCCGAGGCTGAAGAAATTGATGCTATGGGAATTCTTCCTGCGACCTTCCAGGCGATGAGGCGCGCGTTGGATGAACTGCGAGAGTCCGCAGATCTTGATCTAACCCCCTATCTATTGGTTGTAGATGGTCGAGATACGGTTCCGGACCTGGAGGGTATTCAGCAGATTGCCGTGGTACGAGGAGATGGTCGGTCAAGGTCAGTGGCCGCGGCCAGTGTCTTGGCCAAGGTGGCTCGCGATCGCACCATGGTCAATCATGCCGAAGACTATCCTGGTTACGCTTTTGAAAGGCATAAGGGCTATGGCACGCGACAACATCTAGACGCTTTGGAGTCTATGGGGGCCTGCCCGATTCATCGACGAAGTTTTGAACCGATTCGTTCGATGACCGTTGGTGAATCGAAGCCTTAGAGCAAACCCAGTTGTGCTAGCCGTGGACGAACCTCTTGCTCCAATGTCTTCTGGTAGACCAGCACTTGTCGCTCAGGGCTGAATAGTCCAAGAGCAGCTAATTCAGGTTCGGGCCGAAGGGCCAGGTCCCGTTGATCGGGTCCCATGGTCTCTAGAATGCGGGCGGCCTGTGTCTCATGGGGACGAAGGGTTGTGGCTGCTACATCACGCCAGATGTTTATGCTCGACTCATTAAATCGCTTTATAGAGTTCTCCACATATTTCCAGCCATATTCGAAGTGGGTGTCCTCGTCCGCCAAGGTGATGTCCAACACGGCTTTGACCACAGGATCTGTACAGCGCTCCTGAAGATCTTGGATAAATCCCGTAGAAAGAGTCTCGTTGATGGCCAGCATAGAGATGGCTGTACCTAGCGCTCGCTCCGCCATCGGCCGGTTCAGGAATCCGTCTCGCTCCTGGACATAGACGGGATCGGGAAACATGGGTTGGCCGCCCAATGTCTCGAGCATGCGGACACAAAGAGCTGTATGACGGATTTCGTCCAATACGGCATCGGCCGCACCCGCATAGACTTCAAGGGGATCACCAGCTCCAAGAACTTCGGCTGTGAACCGTGTCATGATCTGGATGGAACGGAATTCGCTTTGGACTCGTTCTGCCCAGACTTTCCGCGCAAAATCCAGGCGGTCGGCAGGATATTTGTCGGACTGAAACGCGTCGAAATCGATATCGAAATCGACCAACTCGTCGTGGATCTTCTGAAAGATACCACCTGTATGTCGCAGAACCTGTGCCATTGGAATCTCCCATGAACCTCTTTGGGGCAGATACGTCATTGTGGCTAAATTGGCAATGCGCTTTCCAGGAGTTGGTCGGCTCACAACCGTTTCTATCCTGGTTAGCGATAAGGTTTGGTATGGCGAGGGCTTCCACACCAGAACAACGTTTGCGCCGGGGGCGAGCGGCGGAACGCCTTGTTCGAAGAAGGTATGAGCGCGATCTCGGGTTTACTGTGCTGGGAATGAATGTGCGTGTGGGGATGGATGAGCTTGATCTGATCGTATGTCGCGGTGATGTCATCCGTTTTGTGGAGGTTAGAAGCTCGATCCGGCGACGCCCCGATGATCTCGCGTGGACCCTCATAGGACGAAAGGTCAGTCATTTACGACGGGCGATCCAGCGGTGGTGGCTGGAGAACCGAGAGCATCACCAGAAGATCGCTACCATCGATGTAGCCTTTGTGTTCTGGGCCACAGATGATCGTGCGCAGTTGGAGATCTGGCCAATGTCATTGTCTATCTGCTCCACTTCCTGATAAGAGGAGATCCTGAGATTTCGAGGAGCCCCCAATGGCAAAAACGACGCCGAAGACAGAGGCGGAACCAGGCTTTGAAGCGATCCTGAAACGATTGGAAGATATCGTTCAGAAGCTGGAGAGTGATCAACCATCCCTAGACGATTCTCTGGCGCTATTTGAGGAAGGAATGGTTTTGGCCCGAAAGGGAGAATCGGTTCTTGCTTCGGCGGAAGCCCGTATTGAAAAGGTACTTGCTGTTGGCCAGGACGGCTCCGTTGAAAGCGAACCTCTACCTCCGATGGATTGAGAGTGGGAGCGCGAGAACGGATCGACGCGGCGTTGGTGCGCCGGGGACTGGTAGATTCCGTGGCACAGGCCGAACGGCTGGTCCGCTCCGGAAAGGTTCTGGTCAACGACCAATGCGTGGATAAACCGGGAACACAGATCTCGAAAGAAGCCTCTGTTCGATTACGGGGTGACCTTCCTGCATTTGTATCTCGAGGCGGTTTGAAATTGAAGGGCGCCCTCGATGATTTTGAACTTCGAGTGGAAGGATTACGGTGCCTTGATGTGGGAATCGGAACGGGTGGGTTTACGGATTGTTTGCTCCAGGCGGGTGCTTCCCATGTAACAGGGGTCGACGTTGGTTATGGAGATGTGGCCTGGCGAATTCGAAATGACCCTCGGGTACAACTTTTTGAACGCACCAATTTTCGGACACTCGATGTAGCCGAGCTGGGACCGGCATTTGATCTCGCGGTGGTGGATTGCTCTTTCATCTCGTTGGAGCTTCTTCTACCCAACCTAGCGAGCGTCGTTGTGCCAGGTGGTGAGCTGGTGACTTTGATCAAGCCCCAGTTCGAAGCGTCGCAGAATCAAATTCTGGAGGGGGGACTGGTGACCGATGCAGAGGTGCGTGACCAGGTCCGACTACGGATAGAAGAGGTGGCACAGTCCCATGGCTTTACGCCGATTCGAGCTGTAGATTCAACGGTGCCAGGTGCGCGTTCCGGCAATGTAGAGTGGTTTGTTCGCTTTCACTTGAAGGCCGGATCGACACAGTAGGAAACAACCTGTCCGTCGTTCAGGAAGTCCTCACAACTACCGCCAAGGGAACAGGCGCTGTTGTTGGTGCACTTCTTTGTGCAGAACGGGCCGTCGCCATTATAGGTGACACAGACTCGTTCCGGGCAGTCGGGATGGTTGTCTACTACGCACGAGACTTTTTCTTTGTCGTCAGTGAAACAAGCCCCGGTGATGGCCGGGTCAAAGTTACACGTGTCGTACGGGGTGTGAACTTCACAGCCCACGAATAACAACACAAGAACTGGCACTAGGATCTGAAATAAACCGCGCATACATACCTTTTAGACCATTGGTAGCCATTTTGAAAGGCCTGCATTCGTGTGTCAAACCGTAGGTAGAATTGCAAGGTTGAGATTGCCGAAAGTCTTCAGGCCGTGTAATTGAGGCGTGTATGATCTGTTATTCACGGAATTTTCTGCGGTCGCTACAACGTGCCGCCAATCTTGTTCGTCACCCAAAACTCTGGGTTCTGGTCTGGACTTGCTTGGCGTTGGGGTGCGGGCGTGGTGGTCAATTGGACGCTCTTCGATCCAGTCTGGAGGCCCCCAGTTTAAAGCTTGGTTTTTCCAGCCGTGCGGAACAACATACGGAATTTGAAGGGCGCGTAGGGCGTGAAGCTGGAGCGCAGATCCACGAGGCAATCGAATCGGTGATCCACACCAAGGGTAGCACGCCAATTACATTACGAATCAGTGCTTCGGGTCGGTGGGATGATAACGCAAAGTTTCAACCGACTAGCGCGAAGATTCAGCCCAGTGCGGGGAGATTGGCGTCTGCGCTTCAAGGCCGATTGGAGGAGTCCAGGACGCCCCCAGAGTACCCATTGGAACCACTTCGATTGATGGTCGAATCGAATTTCATAAACAAAACTCGCTCCGTTGATATCAAAAGAAGGACCGCTTCTGGAAACTCTGGAAGTGCGAGTCTTTCAGGGCGTTGGTTGTGCACAAGGGACGAAGGGATTGCGAAGAATGGCTGGTCGGCACGACGACTCAGTTGCACGATAGAAGACGGAAAAGCGATTCAGGAAGGAAAAGGCCCTCATGAAGGCATGACTGTAGAGGCGGTTTTGCTGGGACAGCTTAAGGTACTTTGGGTATCCGGTCCCAGTGGACTGGTCTCTGCCGAGGAGATCCAGCTGAAGCTTTATGTGGGAACCGATGAAGTCAGCCCGATGCGATTACAAACCTCCTATCAGCGCGTCTGGTGTCGAAATAATCCGGCATGTGCCGAGCTGAAGTAATCTAGGCGAGTCTGCGGGGTTGGATTGATACGTATTCGGCGATATCTGGGCCGGCTTACGCCGAAGCAAGCGTTCATCCTATTTGTAGCTTGTTTCGGACTCTATGCACTGGTTGCGTTCGATCGGGTGAAGGGACCGAGCCCTCATATTCATTTTGTTGATCTGGCCGAATCCTTTATGAACGGTCGTCTGGATACGGACTTTCCGAATAAGCGGTGCGGTGCCACCCGAATCCAGGAGAAGAAGGGGAAGGCGTTGCCAGGCTATGCGGACTTCGTCTGCAATAATAAGGGCAACGACTGGGCGACGTTCTATGAACTGACAACAAAAGACGGCCAGACGCTGAAGGGGGTTTGGCGCTATAAGGATGGCACCAAGAAGCATTGGTTCTTCGGGATCAACGGGAAACTTCATATTGTTGATAAGAGCCGTGATCTGAAAAAGGGGACTCGGGAGAAAGCACACCATTTCGTGTCGTTCCCGCCGGCACCAGCCGTCTTGATGATGCCCTTTGTAAAGATCTGGCATTATCGTTTTAACGATGTGTTGTTCACCTTGTTCTTTGCGGCCGCGAATGTGCTCCTTCTACTCCTCCTATTTGAGAAGTTGACGGCCCTGGGGCGCAGCAATCGAACTCTGGTTGAGAATATCCTGCTTGCGATGCTTCTTGGGTTTGGCTCGAGCATATTCTTTTCGTCAGTTCGTGGGGAAGTCTGGTTTACGGCTCTTGTGATAGGACTGACTTTCAACGTTCTATTCATCATTTGCTCATTGGATGCGCGTCATCCTGTATGGGCTGGACTGATGTTGGCACTCGCGGTGGCAACGCGGGTTCCTTTGGCATTCGGGTGTATATTTTTTGCCCTAGAGCTCTTTCGAATACCGGATTGGCGACGCCGGCTTGAGCGGGCAGCCTGGTTCGCGCTTCCGCTCCTGATCATGGCCGGCCTACTGATGTGGTACAACCTGGCTCGGTTCGGTAGTCCGACCGAGTTTGGTCACACCTATCTGGCCTACGGACAACGTGCCAGCATCGTAAAGCATGGCCTGTTCAGCCCACACTTTCTGAACGCGAATCTTCATGCAGCTCTGGCGAATGTACCTATCATTCACGGCACGTTCCCTTATATTTCCCTGACCAAGCACGGTATTTCGATCTTTGCAGCCACTCCCGCCCTATTATTTGTCCTTTGGCCCAAGCGTTGGACCCCTGGAATGACGTCAGCGGCTGCGGCGTTGGCGTGTGTCGCGTTACCTGGCCTATTTTACCAGAACACCGGTTGGGAGCAGTTCTCCTACCGTTTCAGCATCGATTATCTCCCATTCCTTGGGATTTTACTGGCCTGTGGTGATCGAGACTTCGGCCGTACATTTAAGCTCGCGTGTGCCGCTTCGTTCGTGATCTCGGCCTTTGGGGCCATCACGTTCAACCGGTACGGAGTGTTCTACGCCTGAGCGTCGGGCCGACTTCCCGTGCGGGCGACCTCACGGCTGAAGACGATCGCTCCAACGATGAACGGGATATAGCATGTAAAGGTGCGCCAGATGAGCGTGAACGCTACGGCCTCGCCTTCGCCCAATACCGGATCAAACATGAACTTCCCGCCGAATTCGGCGATACCAGCTCCCCCAGGTGTTGGAGCGATAAATACGAGCACAACATATAAGATGCTCATAAGCATAAGATCCGTTTTCGTGGCTCCCTCTTCCAGGCCGAATCCCAGGCCCAGTATGAAGGCGATGGTCATCAAAACCGCGATGTTCAGGACCGTAAAACCAAAGGTCGCGAAGACGAAGCGCTTCTTTCCTCGAAAGAATCCGCCCAGATCTTTTGCAGTCTTCTGCAGAATATCACCGAGCCACGTGAGAAAGCGGCGAAATCGTTGTCGCTTTCCTGTCGGTTTTCCGCCCTTGATGACGCTGGCCATTGAATCCACCGAACGATGAATAAGGTTGGCGATGAAGTTCGGCCAGATTGCAATACAGGTAATCAGGGCGAGAAGAACGCTGACGCCGAGACAACTGCTGAGAAGCACGAGCCGAATCTGTGGGTCGTCGAGGGCGTTGCCGGGGGCAATGACAGCAAGGCAAGCGGCGCATGGAACGAGAACATAGAAGCCCAGAACCCCTTTGATGATGGCGATGGACAGGCCTCGTGTTTCATCAAACCCTCGACCTTTTAGATACCAGGCCACCGCTGGGGCTGCACCACCAGCGCCAGGGGTAATGAAGGCCCCGAAGAGGTTGACCAGACATACACGTAGGCCGAGGAAGAATGAAATAGGAGATCCCAGAGCGCGTCCTGCGGCCCAATAGCGCATAGAATCCGCGGATAAATCCAACGCCAGAAACAAAAGGGCAAACCCGATGTAGATTGGTGGCAGCTGCTCCATTCCATCTACGATGTTGGATGGGCCCACACGCCAGAAGAGGAAACTGATGGACCCTCCGATCAAGACAATCGGGAGAATCGACAGTAACAGATTCTTCTTTCCCTTTTTCTTAGCCGAACCGGAGGCTGAGAGCGCGTCTGGAGACGGCTGCTCTTGCTGGCTGGATGGATTTGAATCAGGCGTGGTCATACGTCTTGCGGGGCCCCAGATGAATCATGTTGAACTATCCGAATTCGCGCCGGATGGAAAGAAGATTTAAAGGCATTCGTAAGCTTTGGTCCTGACCCCTTGTGTGGGACTTGCGAAAGGTGGTTGTTTTCTGGCATGTGCCGGTAATCGATGTGCATCGCCCAACTCTTGGAAACATCATGCTAGTTGAAGTTCATTACTATGCGTTTTTGAAGGAACGTTTTGGAACGTCTAAAGAGGAATTCGATATTCCCGAAGGGACGACAATCGGCCGATTCAAGGAACTCTGGCTTGGTCGCCATCCAGGACATGAGGTTGTATTGGATTTTGCGAGATTGGCAGTCGGTGACGACTATGTGGCCGAAGACTGTCTTCTTTCAGGTGGTGCGGTGATTAGTTTTCTACCGCCAGTCTCGGGCGGCGCGCCATCAGAATCGGACCATGTTCGGCTGGTCGATACAGAGTTACGGTGGGGCGGTGCGGAAGAGCTGGTATCCCGCGATGGGGCCGGGGCCGTTGCTACCTTTCGAGGCGTTATTCGAAAACATTCCGAGGGCAAGGAGGTCGTAAGTCTATCCTATGAAGCCCAGGAGGGAATGGCCCTTACGATGATGACCAGAATTCGAGACGAGGCTTTACGTCGGGATGACATTACCGACGTGGCTATATGGCATCGGATTGGTGAACTCGAAGTGGGCGATCTCGCCGTTGAAATCGCTGTAAGCAGCCCTCATCGCGCGGCGTCTTTTGAGGTCTGTAGATCGATTATTGAACAGTTCAAGACCGACATCCCCGTGTTCAAACGGGAGCAGTTCGCGGATGGAACGGTGCAGTGGAAACACCGCTGTCATTGAGGCCAGGCTGGACTTAGACCACGAGGGTTTCCGTGTGGTGACCAAAGACCTCTTCCATGGCACCAGAGATTTCGCCCAGTGTGCATTGGGCCCGAACACACTCCAGAATGAAACCCACCACATTCGCGTCGGATGCCGCGGCGTTTCTGAGTTCCGCCAGTTTACGTAAGGCGTCTTTGGAGTCACGCCGGCGCCGGATATCTTCGATGCGCTGTCGTTGGCTTTCACCCAGTGTTGGGTCGATCGAAAGGACCGTTGGGGTGATCTGTTCATCGACCGCATATTTGTTCACGCCCACCACGACGTCCTCGCCACTTTCCATCGCTCTTTGTGTTCGATAGGCCGTCTCGAGAATCTCCCTCTGGGGGAAGCCCGATTTGATGGCTTCTACCATGCCACCCATCTTGTCGATACGTTCGATATAATCGCTGGCCTTTTCGACGAGCTCTCTGGTGGTGGTCTCCACCGCATAGCTGCCTCCCAATGGGTCCACGAATGCGTCTACGCCGCTTTCGTTTGCGATCACTTGCTGTGTTCGCAATGCCAGGAGAGCGGCCGCTTCCGTGGGTAAACCCAGAGCCTCATCGAAGGAGTTGGTATGGAGCGATTGTGTGCCACCCAGGACGGCAGCCATTGCCTGTAGGGAGACGCGGGCTACATTCACATAGGGCTGTTGCGCGGTCAGCGTGCTGCCACCTGTCTGGGTATGGAACCGTAGCATCATTGAGCGGGGGTTTTTGGCCCCAAATCGATCTCGCATAATTCTGGCCCACATCTGTCGTGCGGCACGGAATTTTGAGACCTCTTCCAGGAAATTGTTGTGGACGTTGAAGAAGAACGCGAGTCTTGGTGCGAAGGCGTCGACCTCCAGGCCTCGTTTCACTGCGGCATCGACGTATGCGATCCCATTGGCCAGGGTGAAGGCGATCTCCTGCGCTGCGTCGCTTCCCGCTTCGCGAATATGGTATCCACTGATACTAATGGTGTTCCATCGTGGCAGGTTCTTTCCGCAGAACTCAAAGATGTCGCAGATGACTCGTAGAGATGGGTCTGGTGGATAGATATAGGTTCCGCGGGCGATATATTCTTTCAAGAGATCGTTTTGGATTGTTCCACGAAGCTCTGTCGCCGCAACCCCCTGCTTTTCCGCGACCCCCATGTACATGGCCAATAGGATAGAGGCCGTGGCATTGATGGTCATGGAGGTACTGACTTTATCGAGTGGGATCCCCTGGAGAAGAACTCCCATATCGTCGATGGTATCGATAGCAACGCCGACCTTTCCTACTTCACCGAGTGATTTGGGATCATCCGAGTCGAGCCCCATCTGTGTCGGAAGGTCGAAGGCGACGGAGAGCCCCGTTTGTCCTTGCTCTAAGAGGAAACGGTACCGTTCGTTACTTTCTTCGGCGGATCCAAAACCGGCATATTGCCGCATCGTCCATAACCGCGAACGATACATGCTGGCATGGATCCCTCGTGTATAGGGGTACTCGCCGGGGAAGCCGATAGCATCTCCGAAATTCGGGAGGTCTTCGGGGGCATGTATTGGAGCGACCGGTTCGGATGTGCTGCGAACCAGTCCCGAGCGCTCCGGAAAGCGAGCGGTGGCCGGTCCTCGAACTTCTTGCTCGAATCGTTCCTTCGAATCGGACTTTGGAGTGGGTTTGTCAGGCATCACTAATCTCCAGCAGAAGAGCTCCACTTTCTACAGCGTCACCGGTTTCCACATGAACGGACTTTACGACGCCAGTGAGTCCAGCCTTGATCTCGTTCTCCATTTTCATGGCTTCAAGTACTACGACACCCTGATCTGCTGTCACGGTATCTCCAGGCGCCACAGAGACCGCAATGATGCGACCCGGCATATGGGCTCGTACAATACCTTCTCCGCCCGAACCACCACCTCGTAGCTGATCCATGAGATACCGTGATTCTGGCACCAGCCTACAGCCGAGCTGGTAGTCACGTGCCATGATGTCAAAGTTGTCTCCAGTTCGGGCAACCCGCAAAGCGAGTTGTTTATTACCACGAGACATCAGGTATGCGGTGCCATCCTGGGCAGGATGAACATCTGCTACCCCTTCATTGGGGCCGATACGGTATCGCACCTGGGATCCCGCCCCGACCTCCACCTGTATGGGAAGCTCTTTGCCGTCGACGATCGCTACAAACCGGTATGTGGTTGTGGCACTCATTGCGACGAGTCTCCTGGTAAAAATGCCTGGCGCCAGCGGGAGGGCTCCGTGGATGAGGTCCCTTCTGCTGCTGGTTTAAGAGCACTTTGGATATGGGTCAATACGCCGGCCAGGAGCATAAGATCCCGGTCTTCTTCGGGAGGTACAGGGGCCTGGTATGCCCCAAGGTCCTGTAATAGGTCGGTGGAATAGCGACCTTCACTGAATGCATCGGACTTCATAACCCATCGTAAAAACTCTACGTTATGCGCGATTCCTGCGATGGCGTATTCACCCAGAGCACGGTCGAGTCGTGCGATCGCTGCGGGCCGATTATCTGCCCAGGCACATAGCTTGGCGATCATTGGATCGTAATAGAGCGAGATTTCGTCGCCTTCTCGTACGCCATCATCGACCCGTATACCTGCTCCCACAGGGGGCCGGTACCGCCGCAATTTTCCTGGGGAGGGAGAAAAATTCAGGCTGGGATCTTCTGCATAGATTCTGCACTCGATCGCGTAACCCGATTGCTCGAGATCCTCTTGTTTAAACGGTAGCGCTTCACCGGCCGCGATACGGATCTGCAGTGCACAGAGGTCAACCCCGGTAACCAACTCCGTAACGGGGTGCTCGACCTGGAGCCGGGTATTCATTTCCAGGAAATAGAAGTTCTCTTCACTATCCACTAGAAATTCAAAGGTCCCAGCGCCGACGTAGCCAATGGACTGGGCAGCCTTAACGGCGATGTCTCCCATGGCATTTCGAGTTGTATTCGATAGATTGCACGCTGGAGATTCTTCAATCACTTTCTGATGACGTCTTTGAACACTGCATTCACGTTCAAATAAGTGCACGGTGTTGCCGAATGCATCGGCCAGGATTTGGATCTCAATATGCCTCGGCGACAGAATCACCTTTTCGATATAGACGTTGGGGTCACCGAAAGCGGATTGTGCCTCTCGTTGCGCGGCCTCCAGGGAACGTTCCAGTTCCGACTCTTCCGCAACCTGTCGCATACCTTTCCCACCCCCACCGGATGCCGCCTTCAGAAGCACAGGGAAACCAATCTCTCGTGCTTTGGATAGTAGCTCCGAGCCGGATTGAACGGCCTCGGTGGTGCCAGGCACGACGGGCACTCCCGCCTCGATCATCGTAGCGCGAGCGTCGGTCTTATTTCCCATGGTTCGGATCGCTGTCTCCGATGGGCCGATAAAGACGATACCTGCTTCCCTACATGCGATAGCAAAGTCGGCGTTCTCCGATAAGAAGCCATATCCTGGATGAATGGCCTGGGCCCCGGTTTCCTTTGCTGCAGCGATGATAACGTCCGCATTGAGATAGGACTTCGCGCTCTCGGCCGGACCCACACAGACGGCTTCATCTGCCAGTCGTACATGTAATGCCAGGGTATCGGCTTCGGAATGAATTGCTACGGACGCAACCCCCAGCTCCCTGAGGGTACGAATGATTCGGCAGGCGATTTCACCCCGATTTGCGACGAGAACCTTCGTAAACATGTTTCTGGTCTAACAGAAAACACTCCATTTGTGGATCTGCTTTCTCGGTGTTGCCCAAGAGGACCGTTCCCATACAAATCTGGACATTCCAGAAAAAGCGTAGAAATTTAGTTCTGTAGGAAAGGTAACCTGGATTTTTCTGGTTCTCTTCCGTGCCGTCGTTAAGAAATGTATTCGTGAGTTTGTGTTTATGAGCGTCGAGAATCTTGGATGGGAGCTATGGCTATTACTGGGTTGTACTGCCTTATGTTTCGCGGTCATCGCGGAGAGGGTCTGGTTCTTTTTCCGAACGACAGAGGATTTCGATTCGCTAAAAGCGCAGATGCAGTCGACCTTGCGAAGCCATGACATGGCCGTCACACGAGAAGTGATGAAGGGCGATGGCATGATCTGCAATGTAATTCGAGCTGGGCTTGATGCTGTTGACGCAGGAGCGAAGCATTCGGGTCCTATCGAGCAGGCTCTTACCGGCCAATTGAAGGGAGAGGAGGCACGGCATGGACAACGCCTCCACGCGTTGTTGATTGTTGCCTGTTTGACGGGTTTGGTTACCGCGATGGGCACCGTACTGATCTGTTTGAAGAACCTAAACACCCAACCGATATTTCTGGAACCCGAACACGCGGACACGGTTGGTAAAATCGTAGGAGCCGGTGAGCCCTTTATGTTCTTGGGGCTCGGTGTTCTCCTGATCATACCTTCCGTTGTGACGTTTTTGGCGTTACGTGGGTCAATAATTCGGCGTACGCTTGAATCCGAAGCGATGGCGCGTCTTTTTCTCGCCGGATTGAATTAGCACGGCGTTTACGCAATAGAAGAACCAGAACAGTTGGGAATGCAGGACGATTCGTTGCTTGTTTGATTGTTGTTCGGTACTAGACTTTCAGGACCGTTGAGGTCTCTTCACGCGATTAGATGGAAGAACCCGCTATGCGTATCCCGCGACGGGGACAAAAATCCAATACGGCTCTGGCCGTATTTTTGGCGATTTCGATCATAGTTCAGGTCGGATTGGTCGGGGGCCTGGATTATTGGTGGCGTTTCGAAGGTCAGTTCCAGGAAGGCGCACGTGACTATACGGAGTCCTTCTATCTGTACGAGGCCCTGTCTTTCGAGGCCAAGGTAGACCTCAAGGCTAAAAAGAAAAAGAAAAAGGAAAAGGAAAAGAAGAAGCCACCACCACCGAAGAAGCGAAAGATCATCAAGAAGGCCAAAAAGGTCCGTAAGATACGGAAGAAGCGGAAGAAGCGGCGGCAACCTCCGAAAAAAGTCGAGGTCAAGGAAGAGCCCAAGAAAGAAAAACCGAAGCTCAAGGCCTTTGTCGTTGTTGAGATGGACAGCGGTGATGGCGACGTAGCCGTTGTTGAGGCGGGAGATACCAACGAAGACAATCCGGTTACGACGGGGACTGCGCCCAAAGGGAAACCAGTCCAGGAGGTCGCCGAGATTGATGAGGTTACACGGGTGCCAAAGTTGACCCGCAATATCTCAGGGGCCGCGTTGATGAAGCACTATCCAAGACGTGCACGCCTCGAAGGCGTGGAAGGGACAGTTGTTCTGGAAATCATGGTCAACGAAAAGGGTCGTGTAGAGAAATCCAAGGTAATTCGGCTTAAGGGCGTGGATGATAAAGAGCTCCGGAAGGCGTTCCGAAAGGCTGCCCGGACGATTGTAAAGGATCTACGTTTCCGACCCGCGGCCCAGGGAGACAAGGTTGTCGCGATGTGGATTCCCTGGACGATACAGTTTGTGCTGGCCGATTAGGAAAGCGCAGGCGTATCGTCTTCCTCGGATTCCGCTGTCGTTGCTGGTGCGATGACAGGGGAGGGTTCTTCGTCCGCACGTGATTCGACACCGCGCCGCTTATTCCTCTCATCCTGCGTATCCGTCATGATTTGTAGGTCATCGCCTTCGAGGCGCGCCATCATGGTGGTGACCGCGGAATCACCAACGATGTTCGTAGCGGTACGGAACATGTCCAGGATTCGGTCGACTCCGAGTACAAGGGCCAGACCCTCTGCCGGTACGCCGATAGCGGTAAGAACCATTGCCAGGGTGATCATACCAGCACCTGGGACCCCGGCCGCGCCCACCGACGCGAGGGTTGCGGTTCCCACGATCGTTGCCTGGTCGGCCATAGACAGGTCCATGCCATAGACCTGGGCAATAAAGATGGCTGCGACACCCTGGTAAAGTGCTGTTCCGTCCATATTTACCGTCGCACCCAGTGGGAGGACGAAGGATGTTACGGATTGGCTTACGTTCAAGCGGTCTTCACAGCATTCCATCGTCACGGGCAATGTGGCCGAAGAGCTCGATGTCGAAAATCCGACCAGCAGCGCCGGTTTGATGGCGCCCAGGAAGTCTTTGAAGGGGAGCTTCGCGCCGAAGCGTACAATGCTTCCGTAGGTGAGTAATAGATGCAGCATCAGTCCCGCAAATACAACAGCTCCATAGGCACCGAGAGCGATCAGCACGGACAAACCCGTATTTCCGACGACGTCGAAAAGGAGCGCTGCCACACCGTATGGAGCGAGTTTCATCACGAGGTGGACGAGCATCACCATGGCCTGGTTGATACCATCCAGGAGTTCGACCACGGGTCTCGAGCGGGCCACCTGCATCATGGTGAGGGCGATGCCCAACATCAACGCAAAGAAGATGATGGGGAGCATATCGCCTTCCGCCATCGATTTGACGGGGTTCTTGGGTACAATCCGAAGCAGTTGTTCGGTGAGAGTGGGTGCGTCGGCCGCGTCATCCACCTTGTCACCCGCGTCTTCCTGGTAGTTTGCGAGCAGGGCCGCTTTATCCTCGTCGTTGACCAGGCCTCCAGGATTTATGATGTTCGCGAGTGATACACCGATGGTCAGCGCGACAACGGTTGTCATGGTAAAGGCGAGCAGTGTTCGTCCGCCAATACGCCCAAGCTTTTTAAAGTCCCCAAGGCTCGCTACGCCCACAACAAGGGAACAGAATACGAGCGGAATAACGACCATCTTGATCAGGGCCAAAAAGAGCTGCCCAATCCAGAGGGTAGCTCCGATTAGCCAGGAACCCCAGCTGGCAAATGGGCTCACATCAGGCTCCTGGTTTACGATCCAGCCTGTGATGGTATGCGGCTTCTTTTCGTATGCCGTTATCGCTGTCTTCAAGGACGTCAGTTTGGGGTCGGATTTAACCTTCTTCTTGAGTTTCAGGATATCGGACGAACTCAAGCTCCAGGAGATCTCTACCCAGTCACCGTCGGCTTTGTTTCCGGTGATTGTTGCGCTCTTTAATCCGGTAGCGAGGGGGCTTTCGATCTGACCAGCAGCGCTGGTGTAGATTTTCGCCGACTTTGAGAGCTTCACCGCATCCTGGGGAAGTAGCGAGGAGTTGGGCCCCACCAGAAAGCCCGCCAATATCCCTACGAACATACCGATTAAGATCTTAGTATAGAGCTGCATTGAGTCCCCTCGTGGTGTGCGATGTTCGCTGGAATATGAACCTTTAATTACGACCCGGACGAATCGTCAGCCTGCATCTCCTCGATATGGCGGATAAGTCCCTGCAGGGCGAGGAGATAGCCATCCCCTCCAAAACCGCTGATTCGCCCGATAACGATATCGCTGATCAGGCTGATCTGTCGAAATTCTTCCCGTGCTTCGGGTACACTTAGATGAACTTCAACGGTTGGGACACCGGTAGCCAACAGGGCGTCTCGAATCGCTACCGAGGTGTGCGTATATCCCGCGGGATTGATAACGATCCCCTCGGACGTTAGCCGCGCGCGTTGAATCGCGTCGACCAGCCCCCCTTCACCATTATGTTGTTCGATTGTGACCGTATGTCCGAATTCGTCGGCGAACTTCTCAATGGAAGCGTTGATGGCCGGTAGGGTATCCGTTCCGTAGATTTCAGGCTCCCGCACACCGAGTAGGTTGAGGTTCGGTCCGTGTAGTACCGTGATGTTCATGTTCGGTCCTCACGATTTTGCATGTTGCTCGTTTCGCTCACCAGGCTTGCGCGCTCCAGTCGAACCGCTTGTACGCGAGTCAGTAACTCCTCCAGCCTGGAGATGATCCGTTTGTTCCTGGCGAGAGTCTGGGCTGTTTTACGTGCTGCCCGAATCTCTTTCTTGAGCTTAGTCAGACGTGCTCGGGGAGCCCCACGCGCTTTTCGAATGAGGGAAGCAACGACTTTCAATGCAAAGTCATATTGTTCTTGTTGGTAGGCAAGCCGGGCGACCGCAATGGTCCAGAAGCGTCGAGGTAAATTTTCTACGTTCTCGCCATTCTCGGTATTTTTGTCCTCTCTCATGCCCTCCCCACGTAGGCCGTATGACGAATCTACCGATTATAAATCAGGCCTGGTAGCGGACCGGAATAACCAACGCCAGCGTTGGATGATGTGGCCCCTCCCACGAGAAGAGCGAGCCCTGTATCCAAAGCAATACCATGATGAAGGAAGCGGCTGGTTGGCATATTCGCAGCATCTCCGATCATGATGGTTAGATTCTGCCCGGTTGCGTCGAGATGTTCGAATATCATCTCGCTGGTCGCTGTCGGTGTGTAGTTTCCATTCGCCAGGGTCATACCACCAGAGAGCAAGACTCGATTGTCTTCCATAACAACGGCTGTATGCACTGCTCGGGGGTTGGACACCGCAAAGCCTGTTGCCTGGTATTGGCGTGTTGGAACATGGAAGACATCCACCGCACCAACCAGAGTTGTATGGTTATAGTCACCGAAACCACCGGCAAGATAGATGAACCCGCGTTGGGGTACATAACTCGCCGTATGGAAGGAGCGTGCATAGGGTAGCGCGATAGCCTGGCTTTCGAAGGTGTTTGCCGCACCATTGAATATTTCCATACTACCGGCCATACCATTTGCGTTTTCACCGCCTGTGATAATGACCAGATTCGAACCCGGCACAGCCGTCGCGGTATGAGCATATCGTGGAGTAAGCAGGTTGCCAGTGCCTTCGATACCATTGAGCTCAGACCAGATGGCCCAGTTGCCGGAAGCGTTATCGAGACCACCAACAATCAAGTAGCGGCCGGTATTACCGGGAATGGGCGTAACGGTGTGGTACGCACGAGGCATATCCAGATCAAGATGCGGCATATATTGGATATTGCCGGTGCTCGGGTCCAGGACTTCGACGGTTTTTACAGCCGTAATCTGCCCGTTGATGCTGGTGAGTCCACCCAGGAATGCGATGCGGCCATCTGTAAGGGTAACAGACGCATGATAGGCGCGAGCGTGGGTCAATTTCTTGAAGGAATCCGTACTCGTATTCGTGAATGTGCCGTCCTTAACATCGTAGATTTCCACGGAATCGCGGAACGTACCCGGATTCAGGTCGGTCGCATATTCAAAGGATCCGGTAGATTCCGACAGAAATGCACCACCAGCGATGACCACATTGCCATCGTCCAGCTTGGTGACAGTCATTCCTACTCGAGCCAGAGACATACCAGTGGCAAAGGCACCGGGGCCTGCTGCGAGGGGGGCCTTGGCCGTTTGGACAAAGGTATTGGATGGAATCATGTATACGGGTGCGTAGACCTCGGCGCTACCAGTCGACATGCTGACGAGCGGTGTTCCACCACGGCTCAAGATGACCTCAGGATAGGGCTCTTGTGTGTTGGGTCGCGTGGGGTGTCCCTCAACTACAATCTGTCGAGTTCCATAAGGGATTCCCTTCAGCTGAGCTGCACCGTAGCTCAACGGAACGTAATCGTAGACCAGCTCTTTATTATTGGCATCACGCGCCGTAATTCGTAGCCAATCGACACCCTCGTAGGGGTTAGGGCCACTGGGTGGGGTGTAGAGCACAAGGTTGAGCTTCAACAGCTCATCTCCACCACCGCAGGAGACCAGTGTGCCGACCATCAATAATGCAGCGAAAAGGCGTGTTATGAGCATTCGTTTGACTACCATTGGACATTCGCCTTGAAGGTGTCGCCACCTCCACTGGTCAACATGACTGTAGTTACGGCACCACCAACAACGA
Source organism: Myxococcales bacterium (assembly GCA_002728755.1). Lineage (GTDB taxonomy): Bacteria > Myxococcota_A > UBA9042 > UBA3505 > UBA3505 > UBA3505. The sequence goes on along the minus strand of PBVT01000020.1, from coordinate 23,151 downwards.
CGGCTGTTGCGGTCCAAAACCACCACTTTCGAAGTATGGAATCGGGGGCAAATAGCGAGCTACCCAGGCCAACCGAGCTTTCTCCTGGTGTCGCAAATGTCGTTGGCGTCGGTACCGGCTTTGGCGGCGCTTTAACCACTTCGACGGGCTTGACCGGTTCGACCGGCTTCGGCGGTGGCGTCGGGACTACGACTACGGGCGGAGGCTTGGGGATTGGCTTGGGTTTGGGCTTGTATTTGGGCTTTCTACGCCATGCACGCGGTTGACCCACGACGGCAGGCCGTGCGCGGACTCTTTTTACTGCAGTCGCGATACGATCCGGAATTGGCAGTAGTTCCACCTGCATATTTGCCAGGTTGATCTGAACCTTTACAGGACGCACACGAACCAGGCGGTTGTATTTCACGGAGTAGACGAATGGTGTGTAAACCAGCTGTTCTCCAGTCGAACCGACATGCGTAATAATCAGAACATCGGCATTGCCCTGCCCTGCAAAAGTCTTTAATTGCCGGAACGCTCGTGTTCCGAATCGCCCTTTGGCGAGGATACCTTCGATTTCTTTCTCTGAGACCAGCCGTGGAGCTTTCTTCTTCTTGGCCTTTCGTATTGCGCGCATGCGGATATTCACATGTTTCTTGCGACCGGCCCGAGGCATCCGAACTAATTGTCCTGCGGGGTAGTAGTCGTCCTTTTTCACAACAACGAAATGTGGGCCAGCTACAGGGATGTCCAGGGTGAGCGGTGACGGGCCCATATCGACCCCGTCCACATATACCGTCGCACCTTTCGGCTTCGTACGGATGAACATTGTTCCGCCTTTCTTCTTCTGGGTCTTGGCTCGAACCGTCTCGGCAAGCTCCATGAACTCTGAGTCCACCTGGCGGCGGTCAAAGATCCAATCTGGTTTCAAAATAAATAAACGAGTCAGAATATATGCGGTGTCGTTCTTAGCCTTGGACCGATGGAAGGTCAGAGCCGCTTCATAGAGCGCTTCTGTCATGGTCGAGAAATCTTCCATATGCATGAATCGCTTGCTGTATATTGCGATGGCTCGTTTCAGCAGGCGAGCGGATCTCGGGAGATTGTTTTTGTGGCGGAACTCACGGCCCTTCCAAACCAGTCGGTTGGCTTTCTCGACCTTCTTATCTTTTGGCAATTGCACCAGAGCCTTGGGCTGTTCGGGCATTTTCTTTATCTTGCCCTCCATCTCCATACGCTCGACGAACTCGAAGCGGTCGTCGATGGATAACAACGTCTTTACGTAGATACCCATACGTTCCGCGCTTGTTTCGGGAACACCGATCCCCGCCTGGGGTGAGAAGTGGTAACTCCTCCACTTACTTGAGCTTGCCTGTCCCTGCGCACCCGGAGTACCCAGCACGAAAAGCAGGCCAGCCATTAAGGCTAACATGGTGCTTTTATGGATACTCTGAAGATGCATTGGGGACTCCCGGGTTGTTGGTCGTTCGTGTTGAGCGCCAACAAGGTAGCAAGAACCTGTAGAAAAAGCGCGCTGGACGCCATCAATCGGCCGAATCAACACCGTGTATCACAGGGGGCTTTTGGATCTCAACAATCCTCTAACATTTTTCAACCGAACCATATGCCCTGGCATAAGCTGAGCAGTAGATTACTGGTGGCATGGAGTAGAATTGGTACGGTCAACGAGTCCGTACGTTCATACAAAATACCGAAGAGAATTCCTGCAAAAAACACGGACAACCGGGTCGGTGATGGGATTGTCGCGAGATGTACAAGGGCAAAGAGGCCCGCGGCTACGACAACGGCCCAGGAGAACTCGAGTCGAATCCCTGGGACACGAATTGTCCCTAGGTGAGGGGTTAGCTTCTTTTGTATGAACCCACGGAAAAAATATTCTTCGGGTAACGCAACAGCGAGGATATGGACGATCAGAAATAAGGGGATCCACCATAGATCTCTCGGCACCTCTTTGGACTCGCCGGCTTTCAATGGCCAACTTTTCAGGCCACTTTGTATAACGATGCTTTCGGAACCCTGATTTTCCAGTCGAAGAGAGGATAGGCCCTGGACATCGATCAGGTAGGCGTCACCTGGCTTCAGTGCGATGGTTTCTATTGGTGGTTTGGGGATGGGTTGGGGAAGAAACGTTTTCGGATCTTTCACCACGTAATACTTCAGGCGGTCCTCCAGGGGCGACGGGGCATCGATAGAGAGCCCCAGCTCGGCGGTTCCAGAAGAGGAGGGTTTATATACGAAGAGGTTTTTTCCTCCATCCCAGACTCGGACCTCTTCGGTTTTGCTGGTACGGGTCGTTAGAGGTTGCCAGCCGTGAAGAGCGAGGTCCGGATTGAACTGTTTAATTCGGTCCACAGAAAAGACGGGGCTGGGCGCGGGCGTAGTTACGAATTGATGCCATCCATGAAAGCCCAGCACGAATGGCGGAAAGATCACGACCCAGCAAAGGAATAACAGCCCGAGATCTTGTCGTAATCGTAGTGTGAATCTGGGACCGGGTTCGCGGGGATCAAGCGCCCATGGGAGGACGATCATGACCAGTGCACTGGCTGTGTTTACGATGGCCCCAGACACGCCCATGTGCACCATCGTGAGAATCAATGCAACCAGGACCGTGCCCAGAATAGAAATACGCCATGCTCGTGTTGATGCAGTAGGCGTCGTCATTGCGCGCTTACCTCGGACCGCCCCAGAGCGCCGCTTGAGGAGGCTTTACACACGTAGGTCGTAGCGTCGATATGCCAGGCGACCAATGCTTCTTCGACAGCAGTACAGACCGCCTGGGCCTGTTCCGGATTGGCACAAGGGGCAAATAGTGCAGGGCCCGAACCCGAGACCTGCAATTTGATAGCACCGGCTTTCTGCGCGGCAAGGGCACAGGCCTCGTAGAATGGAAGAAGAGGGGCTCGGTATGGGATTGCGAGATGATCTTCGAGGTTGGTCGCAAATGTTTGTAGGTCCTGGCGACCAACCGCGGCCAGAAGAGCGGTTAGATGCCGCAGATTTTGCACCGCATCGGACAGTGGAACAGTGTCAGGCAATACTCTTCGCGCGTCCTCCGTTCGAACTTCTACATGGGGAAGTATGACGGCAAAGCGCCAGTCCGTCGGTAGTTCGAGCCGTTCGATCTGGGGGGGATCGGTCCCAACGACTCCGACAAGACCGCCCAGAAGGGCGGGAGCCACATTATCAAGATGAGCGGTTCCCGAGGTCAACGCCTCCGCCTGACCACAGATGGCCAGAAGTTCCTGCGCCGATATATCACCACCGCACGCCCGAAGGGTCGCAACAGCTCCAGCGACAGCGCTGGCCGCACTACTACCCAGGCCGGATCCGGGCGGAATCTGTTTTTCCACTCGTAATTCCAGACCGTCTGTTCTGTTTAATGCTTTAAGTACCCGTTGGGCCGTAAATGCAGCCACGTTCCGTTCCGGCTCTACGGGTACACGGCTCCCATAGGGGCCGGCAGGGATAACTCGAATCCCGGTTCCACCAAGACTTGCTGTTACCGAGTCCAGCGGGATGTCGAGGGCCATCCCCAAAACATCGAAGCCCGGACCCAGGTTCGAAAGTGTTGCGGGTGCGTATACGGTAGCCTTCATCACAGATCGATGTTCTTTCTACCAGGCGACGGCCTTCTGGAGACGTTCCTTCAGGCTCAATGCCACCTTTACGATAGAGTCGGGTGTACAAAGTTCGGTCGTACAAGACACCACGATATTTACCTTGGCGCGCGTCACAAGATAGCCCACATAGATACGATCCCCATATTGCGAGAAGAACGTATTTGTTGTGACCGTTCGGTTATCGGAAGCCTCGGGATAACTCTTACGAAAGGTTTGAAAGCGAACCCGAGCAGCCCCAATGGAATTGTCGCGCCAGACCTGAATTGCGAGGCCCAGACCAGGCTTCGAACCGATGGGGGCAAGTCGTAGATGGTTGTAATTCGGAGAAGGGTCCTGGCCGGTCATAGGAAGTTCGGATAGTCCCGTTTTCGCGTCGATCGTTCGAGCGAGAAGCTTTCGATCGATCAGCTGGCTCAGGTCTAAGGGGCGCTCCGCAGGCTTGGGCGCAGTCTTCGCCTTATGCACAGACGGTGGAGCTGGGCGCTCCCGTTTCTTTGCTGCAGGAGGGGTCTTCGTTGCAGCGGGCTCGTCGGCCGCTGCCTTTTTTTCTTCTTTGGTGATCGACTTTTTCTCTACCGCAGCCGTCTTCTTTTCCTCTGTAGCGGGACTTGCCGGCTCTGCTTTTACGTCTTCTTTGGCAGTGCCTTCCGCTTTCACATCGGCGACGGTCTTCGGTGGCTGGTCTACCGCAGGTTTCGCCTTAGCCGGCACCGGTTTCGGAGGGCGACTTGGCGATTCTTTTGCCTTTCGTGGCTGGCGTTTGGTGCGTTTCGGCTCAGGTGCCTCCACGTCATCCGTGATAACATCGGCCGGGTTGTTCGTTGTGTTCGCTGAAACGGATTTTTGGGGCCGTTTTTTCGATTTAGAGCCACAGGCTCCCATGACCAGAGCCAAGACGATACAGGCACATAGAAATAGCCAGCTGCGGGGTACTGGCCGCGCGGTGTTAGAAACGATGCTGGTGTGTGTTGGCTTCATGATGGTGTGTCGAAAGGGCCGGTGGCACAGCTCTTAGTTGGCCTCTCTAGGGGGTAATACCACGACGTCCTTTTTGGCCACCCAGATGGGAAGGAGCTTAACCTTGATCTGTACCGCATCATCACGCATCTCTAGTACGGTACCAACTTTTCCCTTGAACATGCCACTTTTCACTCGTACTCGATCGGAAATCTCGGGAGGGCGAGAGAGTGGTTTGGGACCTTTCGGTTTGCGATTTGCAGACTTGGGTCGACGGCCTTTGCCCTTTGGTGGTCGTAGGTTCGGTTTGAACGTAAAGAAGGCATAGACGGATTCTAGAGCCGGTACGAGTTCCGATAGCTCCAACTCCACGGTGGAGGGGCTACTCAGCAGCAACTCTGGTTCAAATTGTCGACCGACCATCAACCAGCCCACGCCACGCTCAAAGGCATCGAACGTAAGTTTAAGGATACCGGGAGAAAGAGCGATAACCGGTACACGGCTATCTTGATCGTCACCAAAAACGGTCTGAGCAGGCAACGAGCCCATGATCTCCAGAAATTCTGCCCGGCTTTTCTTGGATTTCATTCGTTCCAGGAGAAGGTGTGCATCAGGGCTTGCGGCTCTTGGCAGGCTTACGCCGACGAATAGTCCCTGTGCATCCAGGCGTGCACTGATACTGGGATGCACGCGGTGGTGTTCCGTTCCACCGACCGAATTTCGTAAGATGCGGCGGCTCTCTGTTTCCACGCGAGCAGCTTTCCGGTGGGTTTCGTTCCGAACAAGCGCAAACCATGCGGCATCGACACGTCCATCATTTTCCCGGCCAGGCATAAGCGCACCACGGTGTACTTCCAGACAGAATTTGGGGTGCTCCTTCGCAAAACTCTGGAACGACTTCTCCACCAGCTTCTCGAGTCGGTGCATTGCTTGTTGTCTGTTTTCGAGTCGCTCGGTGTCTGTCCAAGCGTGTCGGAGGAATACGGATAAATCCTCAGGATCGAAGCCTGGAAAGACGGACTCGTCTGTATTTGTACGAAGGTTCACGTGATGCCTTTTCTATGGCGTGGTCGAAATGGGATGCCGAACTTAATGTCCACTTTTGCGCACGTCAACGGCAAAACGATGCATGGCCCCCAACTTGAAGGCTCTCGGCTTACAAGGGAGGGAAGCCTTTCCCTACCGACAGGGTGAGAAAATCGCGGTTTACAGTCGCACATAAGGATTTAAGGGCGAGATTTCGGCTCGGTGGCACTGCTCTTGCAGTAGTGAGAACCGGTGTGGGGTATGCTTGACCCGGTCAGGCTCTCCACCCTACTGTGTGTATGTTGTGATTGTTCTCGAATCTGGAGTCTTTCCATGTCGTCTTCGTTTAATATCCAGTCTGGTGCCCGCGACAGAGATCATTTCGGTGTTTTTAATTTCCGGATTGAGCTGGAGGGTATCGATGTGGGTGGTTTTCAGAGCGTAGATGGCCTGGAGGTCACAATTGACCCGATCGAATACCATATCTCCAATGAACGCATGGCACGTAAGCGACCTGGTCGTCCCAAACTGGGGAACCTCACATTCACCAAGGGGTATGTGAACACCGATACTCTGTGGCGATGGTGTGAGGAGATTATGAATGGAAAAGTTATTCGTAAGAGTGGTTCCATTGTCCTATTGGATGACACGGGCATGAATGAACTCTGCCGTTATAATTTCTTTGAAGCCTGGCCCGCCAAATGGAGTGGTTTCAAGCTCGACGGGAAAAGTAACGATGCGAGCGTGGAGACTCTGGAATTAGCTATTGAGCGGCTAGAAAGAGTCTGAACATAAAGTAAGGGCGATTTTTTCGGCATCGGTCTTCAGGGCGGCTATGCTCGTCGAGTCATGAAGGCTCTGCTCGTTACTATTTCGATACTCCTCGTCTGTATTCTGTCCCCAATTGCGATGGCGACAGGTCCTCAGAGTATTGCTGTCGGTTCCCACGGAGGGGGGAGCGTGGATGGTGCCGTTCGCGTACCAGTAGGCGATCCCTGGTTGCGGATGTTACGAAAGAGCCGCTCTCGACGGTACGATTATGGTCATAGTCGTGTGGTGGGAGCTCTAATGGATGTTGCGCAGAGGTATGGGACACGTACCTGGCCCAATCGACCTCTTTGGCTGGGAAATATTGGTGTGAGGGGTGGCGGGAAGATCAGGCCATCCAGGTCTCATCAAATCGGGCTTGATGTCGATATTGTCATCCCGGTCCTGGATCCTCGAAGACATCCTCCGGCAATCCGGTCCGTGTATCCGCCCAGCGAGGAGGCCGATCCGAAGATACGCACCATGGATGTGAATGCCACCTGGATCCTTGTGGAGGAGATCCTCAGAACACCGGAGCTTGATATTCTCTGGTTGTTTATCGCCAGACCCTTGGCCAATGTTCTGATTGAACATGCGATTCGCGAGAGGGCCGATCCGGATATTGTACTTCGAGCGATTCTGCTACTGCACCAACCCTCGGACAGCCGCTCCCACGATGATCATCTGCATCTACGGGTTGGTTGTTCTATGGATGATCGTCTAGCCGGTTGCGTAAATAGTGGGCCACGTTGGAGTTGGGTTTTAGAGACCCATCGGCGTGTAGAACGTTTTGCGTTTCTCGAGCTTATTCGAGCCTTGTTTGAGCCCAGTCGTCTCTCCAGAGCGCTGGACCAGGTGGTCCGAAGTAGTTCGATCCCACTGACGCCCTGGTTGAAGGTCGGTATGTTGGCACGCGATCCCAACATACGCGATGCCTATGCCAAGGCGTTGTCCGCCCTGTCTCCGGACCAATTCCTGGAATGGGTGTCCCAGATGGACCCCGTTGAGAACGAGTTCTTCTCTCTGGAACGTAAGGCCCTCCAAAAAGCACCGGGCCTTCTAGCCGCAGAACGTGCGTTATATTATCTCGAGACCGATGGGGAAGAATGTCCGAACGGTGATGTCGAGAAGACGATGGACCTGCTGGATATCTTAATTCGTGACCCGATCGATGGTGCCGCAGATGCGGTTGCGACCTGTGCGCGATCTTCAGACCGTCGAGTTCGTAAGAAAGCATTTACCGCCTTGGCTCGTATCGCAGGGACATCGGTTCCCAAACGGTTAAGGGAAAAAGAGATCGCGCGTATGGCCGCTCTGATCGAGGAGTATCCAGAGGATCGGTTACAACGCTTAACCCTCACCTATCTTCCCGCGAACCGAAGTTTTACTCCCTGGCAAGCGGTGGCCAGGTTGCGAAAACGGGTTTTTGGGAGCGGTATCGACGCCATGAATATACGAGACCTTCTCGAAGCAAAGGTGGGTTGGAGGCGTCGTACCAATCTTGTAAGCCCTTCACGGCGACGACGAATTTGGCTGAATCGGACACGTTCCGTTCGTTCGCGTAAGAGGTAGTAGGGATGATGTCACGATCTCTGGGATGGGTTCTCTGCCTGGCGTATTGTCTTACGCTCTCCCCCCGCGCGCTGCCAGGTCTCCCTGCGTGGAATGGACAGGCCGTGGCGGATTGGCTGGTGCACGTCTGTGATGTGCTCGGTCCTGTGATCAGTTTATGGATGGCCGGGTCCCTCTATCGTCCCAGAATGCGCACATCGGCCATGGGGATGGTTACGGGTGCATGGTTGGTTCTTGGAGTCGCAACCGTGTGGATGTTCCCCATAGGGGGAATGGGTACATCGGTTCTTGGGATGACATGCCTTGTCTACGGCGTGGTGCAATCCCAGAGCGTGGGTTATCGAGCCATGGTGACGGGGGCCGGGCTATGTTTCGTGTTGATGGGGTTACCGGCGGGTCGTGTGGTAGCGATTCCACTTGCGTTGGCGTCGTGCCTGCAGGTCTTTCGAGGCAACCGTGGTTGGCTCTATTTGCCGGGAGTTGTTGTCCCTATGGTTTGTCTGGGGCTTATCCATCAGCGGATTACCCTGGGAACCTGGGGCTGGGGGATGCCGTCTGGGATGGACCTTTCGTTTCGGTTGTTTGTGAAGGCCGTACTTTCGGATCCGGTGGTAATACTCGGCTGCGTCGGGTGCATGCAGCTACGACGGATTGGCTTCAGCTCGGTCGCGCGCGGATCGATCCAGATCGCGATGATGATTGCTCTCGCTGTTGCTCTGCTCTATCCGGTTTCAGGACGAGTTGTTGGCCTTTGGTTGCTTCTTATCCCACTTGGGTTGGGTGTCGCCGTTGTGATGGATAGGAGCGCGCAGTGGCAGATATCGGCGATTGCGATCTGCTCTAGCTCCATTTTGGCAGGTTTTCACGCGGCAAGGCTGCAGTCCTTTGATTGGGGACTACGGCAGTTCTGGTGGCAACCAGAGGTGACGGCAGGATGGCTGGAGCTCGTCCCATTTTTCGGCGTGTTGGCTGGTCTTGGTGTTGTCTTGATCAAGACAGTTCTTCGTGTGCATGGGACCGGGCCTAGAGCGATCCAGTTTGTGGCAGCGCTCGCCTTATTTGTTTCGGGCGTCGTGGCGGTCCGATGGGCGGTCTATCTATGAACAAAAGACGTTTCCATGCCACAAACGCATGTGGGCGTGACAAGTTTCCCGGTCCAGACTAGGGTTGAGGTCTGGCAGATTCAGGTCATTGGTTGATGGGGCCGTAATACCGTAATGGGTGCTGACAAACATAAACACGAAGAAATGGCTTTCGAGGGAACCAGCCTTCTGAAAGATTCCTATCGTCGTTTACGTCGTAATCGAATGGCGGTCGCAGGCTTTGTGATCGTGATATTCATGACCGTAGTCGGGTATTCTGCTCCACTCATCTCACGATACATCACGCACTTCAGCTACGATGAACAGCACACCCTCCAAAAGTTCGCTGGCCCGGGGGCTATGGACATCTCTCACGACTACCCGACCTTTGACGGGGATAAGAGCTCTTTTGATTTCTTTGACGTGGATAAGAGTGGATTCATCGAATGTTCCTGGCAATGTGTGAAAGTCGACCCCGAGGATCCTTCTGGCTACGTCTACGTGGATTGTGGCGATCGTGATCCTGCAGCAGAGCAGGGGCAAAGGGGAGGTGACTGTCGCGCCGATGGTGGTGGTTGTGACGACGGGCTCTTCTGTCATGAAGGCTTATGTCTACCGCCCGTGGTGAGGCGCTGTCCGGAACTGGATCGGGTGGTGGGTAAGACGGCTGCTGTTCGTTTTTTCCATGTGGATCTTCTGCAAACATTCGACACGGTCTCCGGTCTTCAGGATCCTCGCCATAGTACCTGTCGCGACGCATGTGGAGATGGACGAGTGTCTAGGCTCGAGTTTCCAACGGATGACCACCCTGTGGTGCAGAAATATCGTTCCTATGGCTTGTCGACTGTAGGCTTGTTCGCAAAACTCGATGTGGATAAGGACGGCTTCATAGAACGCTCGGATATCGTTCGAGCCACACGATATATGCGTCATAAGAAAGACTACTTGATGCGCCATTACGACAAGCATCCTAGAGATAACCGGCTGTCGCGTGCGGAGTATCCAGGTGCACCCGAATTACACACCTTTTTGCTGGGTACCGATTCCTATGGGCGGGATGTGTTGACCCGGCTTATCTATGGCGCTCGAATCTCAATTACCATCGGTCTATTGGCCACCCTGGTATCTCTTCTTATTGGCGTCACATGGGGAGCGATCGCTGGTTATAGTGGGGGACGGGTCGATCTGGTGATGATGGCTATCGTCGATATTCTCTACGGGTTGCCGTTCATGTTTATCGTGATTCTGCTCATCGTGATCGCAGGGCGAAGTACGTTCAACCTATTTATCGCCCTGGGCGCCGTGCAATGGTTGACGATGAGTCGAGTAGTTCGGGGTCAGGTATTATCGATCAAACAACGCGATTATATTGAATCAGCTCGTTCCATCGGGGTGGGTAGGGCATCTCTGATCGTACGGCATATCTTGCCCAATGTGATGGGCCCCGTAGTCATATACAGCACTCTAATGGTACCTGCGGTTATCCTGGAAGAAGCGTTTCTCTCCTTCCTCGGATTGGGGGTTCCCGCACCTCTGCCCTCGTGGGGTACAATGATTTCGGAAGGTACCCAATATTTCGGTGGGAATACCGACTTCTATTGGGTAATCCTCTTTCCAGGGCTCATGCTCAGCCTAACCTTGTTCTCGTTGAATTTCCTCGGTGACGGTGTACGAGATGCCCTGGATCCCCAGTCATCCAAGAGCTAAATAAGGACAACCTCTATTTTGACCTCTCCATCCACATCTTCGACGCCACGAAACGACGAATACCTGCTTCGTGTGATTGACCTGGTGACGGAATTTCATACGGAAAACGGTGTTGTTCGTGCGGTGGATTCGATCAGCTTTAATTTAGCCTCTGGTGAGACTCTTGGGCTGGTTGGGGAATCGGGGTCGGGTAAGAGTGTGACGAATTTGACCATTATGGGGTTGCTGCCAGGAACAGCCAGAGTACCGCAGGGTTCGGTGCTATATAAGGGGCGTGAGCTTCTGGGCTGCACCGAGAAGGATCTTCGTGCGATTCGCGGTCGAGAAATCGCAATGATCTTTCAGGATCCAATGACGAGCCTAAATCCGTTTTTGCGTGTGAGCCGTCAGCTTACGGAGGTTCTGGAGGTGCATCTGGGCATGTCGAGGGCCGAAGCCAGAGCGGCGTCTATCTCGATGCTGGAGAAGGTCGGTATTCCCGACCCGGCCAACCGGATCGATAGTTATCCTCACGAATTGAGTGGTGGTATGCGCCAGCGCGTCATGATCGCGATGGCTTTGCTATGCAATCCAAGTATTCTGATTGCGGACGAACCGACGACCGCGTTGGATGTGACCATACAAGCGCAGATTCTCGATCTTATGCGTGAGCTGATCGGTGCGATGGAGACCGCGATGGTTCTGGTCAGCCATGATCTCGGCGTTGTCGCTGGCATGGCCGATCGGGTGGTTGTGATGTATGCCGGCAAGATGATGGAGGAGGGGCCGACAGAGCGGATATTCGAACGCCCCAGCCATCCGTATACACTTGGTTTACTTCGCAGTATCCCGCGCCTGGATGATACGCCGCAGGAGCGGCTGCATTCGATTGAAGGCTTACCTCCGGACCCTGCGAATCTACCACCAGGTTGTCCATTTGCTCCCCGATGCCCATTCCGTATGGATGCCTGCCTGGAGGAGTTTCCGGTGGCCCGCGAAGTGGAACCTGGTCATCGGATTCGATGCCATGCTGATGTCGGACCAGATGATGCCGATGCGTTTTGGACGCCAGCTGAGGAGTTCCAGAACGTGGAGACGAGGGAAGCACCATGACGGAAAACCCAGCAAGTCCTGCGGCCCAAACCCCCCTACTCACGGTTCGGGGTTTAAAGGTCCACTTTCCAGTATGGAAAGGGATGGTATTTCGCCGTTCCGTTGGTGCAGTGAAAGCTGTGGATGGTATCGATCTCGATATCAACGCGGGGGAGACCCTTGGCATCGTAGGGGAGTCCGGTTGCGGAAAATCGACGACAGGGCGAGCGTTGATTCAATTAATCCGACCAACCGAAGGTTCGGTTCGCTATAAGGACCAGGAACTGACGACGATGTCGGAAAAACAATTACGACCACTGCGGAGAGATTTGCAGATGGTATTTCAGGACCCCTACGCTTCGTTGAATCCAAGGATGACGGTTGGCTCGATCATCTCGGAGCCGATCCGGGTCCACGGTATACTGAGTGGACGGCAGGAGATTCAGGACCGCGTCGAATGGCTGATGGAGGTCGTTGGTCTGAATACACGGTATATTCGCCGGTATCCTCATGAGTTCAGTGGGGGCCAACGCCAACGAATTGGTATTGCCCGAGCCTTGGCTTTAGAGCCACGTTTTATTGTTGCCGATGAGCCCGTCAGCTCGTTGGATGTGAGCGTCCAGGCGCAGGTTTTGAACTTGCTGATGGAGCTGCAAGAGCGCTTCAAGCTTACCTATCTTTTTGTGGCCCATAATCTGGCCGTTGTTCGGCATATCAGTGATCGAGTGGCCGTAATGTATCTGGGAAGGATTGTTGAAATCGCGCCTCGTGATCTTGTGTATGATCAACCGGGCCACCCATATACGATCGCGTTGTTATCAGCCGTCCCGCAGCCCAATCCTGGGGAACGCTCCAAGCAGCGACGTGTGGTTCTGGAGGGGGATGTGCCCTCACCTCTGAACCCACCCGATGGTTGTGCTTTTCACCCACGTTGTCCGTTTGCTACCGAAGAATGTCGGACTCAGGTACCGCATCTTCGCGAGTTGGAGAAAGGCCATATGGTATCGTGTCACCACGCCGAGGAGGTCCAACATGGTGGACTGTCAGGTGTGTTGTCTCGGGTGTCCGATCGTTGCTGATCCGGAGTCTACGGATTCCAGCGTCGATAGTCGTGGACCCGCTCTGGAAAGGTCGAAATCGGGACCGTAACGACGGAATCTCCGATCTCTACGGCAAAAGCCCGTCGTATGGTTGCCGATTGAAAGTCCAACACAACGACTGCGGGAGGAACGCAGGTCTTATCGGGTAGAGGGTCACAAGCTCCACCCACATAACCGGCGTTGATCGCCTTCACAGCACCATAGCTGGCAAAATAAGTTGTACGGTCGGCGGCCGATACGAGCATCTGAACCCCATATCGAGCCAGGCCCTCGTAGAACCGATAGGCCTGATCCAGTCGGGGGCCAGTACGAGACGAAAACGATGCGAGTGGGAAATAGGAAAGAACGATCCCAAAGTCCCGGCTCTGGGCTTTCGAGAGCACTGCTTTCAGACGCTCCAATTCGTCATCAATAGAGTCGGGTTGCGACTGTATAGAAGTCAGGAACAGACGTTCGTGTTTCAAGGCAAAATGAAACGGGAATTCCGACTCCTCCATGAATTTGGCGTCGGGTTTATGGGAGCTCCAGAATTCGAAGGTTTGGGATTTGTGCTCCTTCCCGGCCTCTTGAGGTCCAGGTATGGGGAGAATCAGGGTATTATCCTTCGCTAATGGTGAAAGCAGTTTCGACGCAAGAAGAGAGCGAAGACTTGTGTTGGAAGAGTCGTTCGTAGCGAGGATGAAAACATCGGGGGCCAGGTCGGGGACGACCCGAGCCAACGCTTCGACGTCTGCACGATTCGTGATGTGATTCGCAATTACAAGGCGTGTTCCGCCATAACCCGTGATGGGGGGTGGGGGAGCGATGGCGTTCTCGAATTGGGATTTGTATTCCGGGCCAATTCGATCGAGAACCACTTCTTTTTTTGCACGAAGAACCTTACCGTTATCCAGATGAACGCGAACCGAAACAAAGTGGTCTCGTAGACCTCCCTCGAATGTATGGGTGCTCTTTTCACCTTCCACGGGCGGTGATTTATCGCTAAACGACCATTCGACCCGGTCCGCCCGTGTGCCTGGTGGTGTACCAGTTAATCGCATGGTCACGGTTGTGGAGCGATAGACCCGCAACCGGTCTGGGACGACGGTAAATGAGAGCCCTGTATCGAGTTCTGTGTCGTCGAGGTCTTCCGTATCGGGCTGGCTGGCCCGGGAGATGTCCGGGCGTACGGCTTTCGAACTCTTATTCTTGCAGCCGTACAGAGCCATCACAAGGATGCATATTGTCAGAAGACGGATGTTCATATTGGCATAATAACGGACGAATATGACCTTGCAATGTTGTTGGCTTCTTCCCCTGTTGTTGCCGAGGTAAACCGTTGTGCTGGAAGGGTTCTACGCACGGCAAGAAGTCCTCTCCACAAGTAATAAACAATGTCTTTATTCAATTCTTGAGGGTTTGTTTTGATACGAGTAAAATGAACGAAGTGACAATTGGGAGACTGAAGCAGGGGGGCTTGTTTCGTGTCTATTGACTGGCTTCAAATAATTGGTGACCACCATTGTAATCAGCGCTGCTTTGGTTGTTTTGCCCAATCCGAGGATGGACCGAGTCTAACCACGGATACGATTCTGCGAGCTATGCAGGATGGTTTTACGGATGGGGCCTACGGGTTCTGGCTTTCCGGTGGTGAACCCATGGTTCGAAAGGATTTCTTCCATATCCTGGATGGTGCCCGTGGATTGGGGTTTGAGCGTGTGCGAGTGCAGACCAATGGCATGTGGTTAGCCGATGAGGGCGTCGCACGCCGGTTTCAAGCCGCGGGTGTGACCGATGTTACTCTTGCGCTTCGGGCACCGAATGCGACGTTGAATGATAAGATGAATGGTGTTCCAGGCAGTTTCGAGAAACTCGAACAGGCAACACAAAACCTTTCGGCGCTGGGACTTAATGTCGAAGGCGAGATCATTGTGTACCGGCAGAATGTGGAGCATCTAGAAGAGATCATGCGCCATTTTCATGGCCTGGGGATTCAGCGTTTCACATTATCGGTCTTATCTGTGGCGGAGATGAGCTCCGAAAAGGCTGAAAGTGTTGGTAAAAACATACCCCGTATGTCGATTATAGGTGAGACGATCGACAAAATTATCAAGGCGAACATATCAGAGGACGCCCACTTCATTCAGGCTCCTCATCTGCCTCCCTGTGTGGTCAAGCCAGAGCATTATTGGGTGTTGACGCGTGGAGCGTCGATGCGCATGCGTATTGTGGAGCCCGATGGGAAAGTTCGACGCTATGATCAACTTCCCCTCCATGGAGGAGGGTTTCTGACCTGGTGTGACGAGTGCTCCAGTAAGCCGATCTGTGATGGGATACGAGGCGACTATGTTCGAGCACATGGTTTCTCTGAATTCAATGTCGTGAAAGGCCCAGAAACACGTGTGATCCCGCTTCGAAAATAATCGAGAGTTGCCGGAGTCCTGTGCTTTGTGCTCAGTTGCATTCATCCGGAATAGCCGGTGGATCCCATGATGGTTGACGCTCAGGAACTCCAACGCCGTATCCAGGTGTACGAAGGTTTGTACAGCAACTGTGCAATCTGTCCGGAGAACTGCCGTGTAGATCGAACCGCGGGAGAGCAGGGGAGATGTAGACTTGGACTCGAGGGGCGAGTCTACAAGGAGTTCGTCCATTTTGGAGAGGAGCCCGAAAACACCCCAACCCACGCGATCTATCTGGCAGGCTGTAATTTTCGGTGTAGCTATTGTTCGGATCTTCCCTGGGTAGAGGCCCCAGGCTCGGTGGAAAGCACGGACCCGGCTTGGTTGGCGCAGCGCATGGAGCTTCGCATCCGTCAGGGGGCGGAAAGTGTAACCTTTGTGGGTGGGACTCCCGATGTGCAGCCGTTATTCGTATTGCAGTCGTTGCTCGAAGCGCAGATATCTGTCCCGGTGGTCTGGAACAGTAATCTCTGGCTTAGCCGAGAAAGCTTGCAGTTGCTGGACGGGATAGTCGACGTCTTTGTCCCTGATTTTAAATATGGTCCGGGTCGCTGTGATCAGGAGTTGTCCGGAACGCCCGACACCTTTGAGCATTTGAGCCGATGCCTTGAAGATCTGCGAGCTAGAAAGGCTCGTGTGATCGTGCGTCACCTTGTATTACCTGGGCATACGGATTGCTGTACACGACCGGTTCTTCAGCAATTGGGTCAAATATGGCCAGCGGTGCGAGTTAATCTGATGACGGCGTATCGGCCGTTCGCTCTTGTTGGGCAGAGCGGCCCGATGGGGAGACCAGCCTCCCGTAAAGACACCGAGCCGGTTCTTACAACGTTGCTTCAGGAGTTTGGTGACCATCTGGCGATTACTGTAGACGGTCAACCGTGGGAGCCTGCGAGTCGCTCATGAATACGGGAACACATGAAGAGATGACCGCTGGCTATAGCCGTGACGATGGGTTTGGAATCTATGTCCATTTTCCGTTCTGTGTATCGCGCTGTACCTATTGCGATTTTGTTGTAACCACCCCTCCCGAGATACCGGATCGAGCCTATACGACGGCATTGATTGATGAGCTTGCTTCTCGGGTAGAACACTTCGCAGGACGTCGTCTGGTCAGCTTGTATTTCGGTGGAGGGACGCCAAGCCTCTGGTCTCCCGATGAGCTACGTCGTTTTTTTGAAGCGGTCCGAGAAACCGTTCCTTGCGATGCCCTTGAAGAAGTCACTCTGGAAGCGAATCCCGGAGACCTGAGCCCAGCTCTCCTCGATACACTGGTGGATACGGGCATCAACCGGTTATCCATCGGCGTACAGACCTTGCATGATGGTCGACTACGAGACCTGTCGCGTCGTCATACGACAGAAGATGCGCTTCAGAGCGTGGCGATGGCGGTTGAGCATCCCGGTCTCAAGAGTGTGTCTGCAGACTTGATCTACGGTTTGTCGGGCTCGACGGTGGAGTCCGTATCGGGCGATCTGGAGACCCTGCTACAGCTTAATGTTCCCCATTTGTCGATTTACGCGCTGATGCTGGAACCCAATACTCCGATGTACCATCAAGTGCATCGGGGTGTTGTGAACCTGCCTCCCGACGATACGGTCGCGGATCAGGCCGAGGCGATATACGACCGGATCGAGGATAGCCCCCTGGAGATGTATGAAATCAGTAATGCAGGCTTGCCAGGCCATTACGCCGTTCATAATAGCCTCTATTGGCATATGCGGCCCTATCTAGGACTGGGGGTGGGGGCACATGGTCTCGAACCACGAGGGGCGAATCTCGTACGGCGTGTGAATGGTCGTAAGGTGGCCGCCTATCTTGAAGCACCGACGCGGCCCGATATGGAGACGACGATGGAAGCGGGGGATTGGCTGAAAGATGCTCTCCTTGTGCGCCCTCGTTGGCTATCGGGTTTTCAGATGTCGGATTTTCAGCCGTGGACGAATTCGGATACGCACCAGGCTCTGTCCTCCTGCTGTGATGCGTTGGTGGAAGGCGAGATGCTCCATAAAGAGGGGGATAATTATCGTCTCACACGTCGAGGCTGGCTGCTCTACAACGATGTTGTATTGAAACTCTATGCTGCCATCGATGGTGGATGAGCCCCACGGCTGTGGAACATTTTTCTGCCATTGACAGGAGCAGGAGAATATCGTGTTCATGGCTCCATGGGGCAAGCCAGCCAAGTCGATAGTGGGGCAACGAACGCGTGCAAAGTGGCCGTGTTAGCGGGCGATTTTGGGACCTACACCTACGCTTCGCCTGGTGGGAGCACTGTGGCATCAGAGCCGATGGAGACCGGTTCGCGCGTGCTGGTCCCCTATGGTCCACAGCGAGTGGTCGGTATCCTGCTTGAGACGGAGGTATCACCTCCCCAGGATGTAAAATTGAAAGCGGTCCAGGATGTGCTCGATCCCTGGCCTGTGGCAGATCCACTCTGGTTTCGTTTTATCGAGCAGAGCGCGGCGTATTATCTACACCCACTTGGTTCGGTTCTGAAAACAGCGTTGCCAGCTCCACTGGCCCGACGCGCCATCTCGAAACTCAAACTACGACAGACCGATAGCCCATTATCGGAGCAGTTGACCGAGCGCCTGGGGCGAACCCTGGGAACGTGGCAGGAAATGGCCGGTGCTCTGGGCCGTAGTCGTCAGGAATTGAGTGAGCTGGTGCGCGAAGGTGTCTTAGAAGTGGCCGATCTTCTTCCTCCGAAGGTACGACCGAAGACACATCGGAGATATACTCTTGGAGCCGATGTAGACATTCCGGCGCGCGCCCATGTTCAGACGCAGATCATCGCTTTTGTTCGCGCCCGTGGACAGGTCACCCATGGAGAACTGACGAGTCGTTTCAAGAACCCAGGCCCGTCCCTTCTTCGTTTGGTGGAGAAAGGCGCTCTCGTGCGAGAGGAGGCTCCGCTCGGTCCGGAACAGGGTGGTGCTCTGGAGCGGGAATGGGCCGATGATTTTGAGCACACCCCGGAGCAGAAGATGGTTCTCGACACGCTCGGGGATTGTACGGATACCACGCCGGTTCTACTCCATGGGGTGACAGGTTCAGGGAAAACCGAGGTCTATCTGCAGCTAGCGGAACGGGTCCTGGCGCAGGGCAAAACGGTCTTGTTTCTGGTTCCCGAAATTGGGCTTACACCGGCCCTTCTCGGTCGGGTACGTGCCCGCTTTGGATCGAGCACTGCGGTATTGCATAGTGGCTTAACAGATGCGGGCCGTATGCATGAATGGTGGCGTATCCGTACGGGGCTGGCTCGCTTCGTGGTCGGGGTACGGTCGGCGATATTCGCGCCCTTGGAAAACCTGGGGCTTGTGATCGTCGATGAAGAACACGATCACGCCTATAAGCAGGAACGGGGCTTTCGTTATAATGCGCGAGATCTTGCGCTATTACGCGCTCATATCTCCGGTGCTCTGGCGGTACTCGGTACGGCCACTCCGAGCTCGGAGACATTCGCCCGGGCGCAACGTGGTGCAATGCGCCGTCTTCGCATGGCGGAGCGTGCAACCGTTGGTGTCCTACCGAAGACCGAATTGATCGACCTGCGACTGCAGCGTACGGCCGAGGTGGATGAGGAGACCGACGAGGCGGATGAGAGCAAACCGGACGAGTGTGTCTTGAGCCCGCGTCTCGTGGATGCCATTCGCGAGACACTACAGCGTGGTGAGCAGACCATACTGCTTCTCAACCGTCGGGGGTTTGCGCCCTGGATCGTATGTGAAAGCTGTGGAGAGACGCTGACCTGTGATCATTGTTCCGTATCGATGGCCTGGCATAAGAAACTCCATCGAGCCATGTGCCATATGTGCGGGGCGACTTCGCGGGTCGCAGACCGTTGTTCGGACTGTGGGACGCTCGAGTCCTTAACGCTTCTGGGGCATGGAACCCAGCGGGTAACGGAAACCCTGGAGGAGCTTTTTCCTCTGGCGACCGTGGGGCGTCTGGATCGAGATGTGACCCGGGGTCTCGGTTCGTCGGAGATCATCGCTGAGATGTCCGAGCGTCGCATTGATATTCTGGTGGGAACGCAGATGGTCGCCAAGGGCCATGACTTTCCGAATGTAACGCTGGTTGGGGTGCTCCTGGCAGACCAGGGGCTTCGCGTTCCGGATTTTCGGGGGGCGGAGCGAACCTTCCAATTGCTTACGCAGGTGGCGGGCCGAGCGGGGCGTGGGGAGCGACCCGGTCGGGTTCTAATTCAAACCTATACGCCGGACCACCCAGCGATTCGATATGCGTCGAGACACGACACCGTGGGCTTTATGGAATCGGAGATCCGTTTTCGGGAACGAGCCGGGTATCCGCCGTTTCGTCGTATGGCTCTGATTGAGCTACGGGGTGCAAACCCTGGAAATGTAGATCGGCGTGCCCATAGCCTGCAGCAGGCCATTATCCGGTTGTCGCCGCCGAGCGTGGAGATCCTTGGGCCTGCACCGGCCGGTATCCCCGTTGTGCGGGGAGCGAGTCGTGTCCACCTTGTCCTGAAATCGGCAGATAGGGCTATGTTACGGCAGGTCTTACGAGCCTTGATTCACGAGGGCTTATTGGAAGACTCCTCCGGTGTTCGTACGATCCTCGATGTAGATCCCATGAGCTTTCTATAGGTCTTCATTACGCCTGGTGATTCCAGGCAAAAAAGCCGCAAGCATAGATCGAACCGCCTTGTGGCGCGTCTAATGAGCCATTCCTACTCCGGTTCTGGAGGCGTATATGGCTTGTCGCAACCTACGAATTGTTCTGATCGTTTTTTGTCTTCTCGTCTCGTTCGCTGTCTCAGCCCAGCCCAACCCGAACATCATCTGCTATCCCACGGGCTGCTGCTACGATGCAGACACCTGGGAGCCGGTCTATTGTGACGCTTGATGGCCTAAAGACTATGGGCCGACGATACGGGGCTATAGGTCTGGGAATCATCTCCCGTGGATCCTGATTCCCAGCCATAAAGGCTGCCACCGTTACGATCTCCAAATCCATCATGAACGGCATACCGTCCGACCGACCAGTCGAAATATACACTGGTGACGGCGGATCCTGCAGTTGAGAAATAGGTGCCGATAAGATTGCCCGAGGCATTGAAGACCTGATAGCTGGTTGAGGCGATGGAATTACCACTCTCCGCAAAATAATAGTTGACCCCGTCCCAGGCGAAGGTGCCTCCGAAACAATGGGAATCACAGACCGCAGCCGGTGCAGGGGCAAGAGTTATGGTCTGGGTATGGACGAGCGTCGTGCTGTCTATGTCGGTCTTGTACCAGCGCACGGTGTTCTCCGTATAACAGAGGAAATGCTCCGCCGATGACGAGATAAGATTACATTTGCCAGAGAAGTCATCGTCAAAAACAACGGGTGCGAAGTTTTCCAGTAGGCCAGTGGATTGGATAATATTACCGATATAGATGCGATCGTAATCGGAGGGATATTGGTCTTGATCAGTGTGAATCACACGGCCCGTAGCAGGCATATGGACCATGCGGTCAAAGGCTCCGGTTCCGTTATTGGGAGATGCCGGGTGACCGCCTGAATCGGCCGGATGAGACCAATATCCATCACTCGAATAATGTCCCACAATTATCCTATTGGTTTCACGGTGCCAGATGCCATTGACCAGATTATTGGCGTAATAAAAGGTCCGGTCGATGGTGTTGAGAACCTGCGCGGGGTTTGGGGTGCCAGTCAGGGTGAAGTGTTCATACCCTTCGGATGTACAGGTCGGCGAACAACCGTCATCGGCGGTATTGTTGCCATCGTCGCAGCTCTCCGAGCCTGATAGCACGCCATCTCCGCAACAACTGTCGTTTTGGCATACACCTTGGCTACACAGAGTACCCACGTCTCCACAGCTGTTGTCGCAATCGTCCACAACATCGGACCCGCAGGTGGTGCTCGAGGCTTCACCACAGAGGGTGATGTTGAGGGCTGTTCCAATGGTTCCACACGCCCGGCCACAGGTGTCGATCACATCCAGGCCACAGGCGAAGGTGGATGTGTCGGGACATTCCGCGGTACAGAAATTGATGAGCTGATACGTCGTTCCATCGCATACCCTGACACCGTTGGCGGTCGAATCCAGGTAGATATGTCCCTCGGTCTCTACGGTACATGGCGCCTCCATCGCGGTAGGGATAGCCCAGGCGGCATCGGAGCATACCCAGTTCGTCCCGTCCCACTGTGCGATGGCACCATCCGAGCAACTGAGTGTCCCCAGGCTATCTGCGTCGGTGCCGTCTGCGAAGCCGGCCGGGATACCTGCTAGATCGCCCCAGTTTCCAGAAAACAGATTGCCAGGTTGGAACCCATTGGCAGCGAGCATGATGAGTAGTGCACTCTCTGTTAGATTCGTGTCGTTATCCTGGGTACAGGCCCATTGGCTTCCATTCCAGCCAAGGATCTCTCCGGTGGCACAGGTCAGCCCGGCCAGACTGTCGTTATCGCCGTCCTGTAGATCGGCGGGTAGATCACTGAGGCTGAACCCGGGACCCGGTTCATAGCCCAGGGAGCTCAACAGAGACACAAGCCCGTCTTCTGTGATGAAACCCTCCGTATCGGCTACCTGTACATAGTTTGCGGCGGGCACGCCCCCCAGGCTTACGGCATTCTCCGACTCGACAGCTTGTTCGGAAATGCTCGCGCGCAGGGCATAGGGGGCGGAAACGACCCGTTGCCTTGGAGTCATGGGTGCCTGGTCATTGACACGAATTTGTAGCCATACGGGAGCGCTCAGAAGCGCTGCGTCGATGGGTTGTTCAGCACCAAGCTCAACATGAAACACACCGTTGGTAATTTCGACAGTGTAATGCACTTCGGTCCAAAGGGGGTCCCCCTCTGTGATGGCATCGTGCAGGGAGAACGTGAAAATGAACACATCTGTACAGTCGGAAGCTGTGTTGCAATCGATTGGTGAGCCTGCAAGATCGGTGAGATATCCCTGGTACTCAAGGCGAGTGGGAACATCGGCCGAAGCGGTGTGCATACCGAGTCCAAGGACGAAGATTAGAACGACTACGAACCGCATAGCTACCTCCAACTTGAAGGGGCATTCTATAGCCATAATTTGGCGTTGACGAGACCCAATTTTGTATAAAGAGTCGATTAGTCTTTGAAATAAGGGGAGAGGTGGGTTAAAAAGCCGCCATCTTTATTTGAATTTACTATTCAGGGGAATCCAATGAAAGCTCGGTTCGTATTATGTCTATTCGTCGCAAGCCTGTGGGCTTGTGGTAATGGTGGTGGCGGTGAAGAGGCCGTCTGTGGTGATGGTGTTGTGGCTGGCAGTGAAGCCTGCGATGACGGTAACGATGTCGATAACGATGGTTGTTCCAATGCATGCGTTGCCTGTGCTGAGACGGTAGACGATTGTGGTGTATGTGGTGGAGACGCCAGCAGCTGCGCGGATTGTGCCGGTGTTGCCAACGGACCGAACCTCGAAGACGACTGCGGCGTCTGTGATGATAACGTAGACAACGACAACGAGACCTGCGCGGACTGTGCGGGGATTGCAAACGGCCCAAATCGAGAAGACGATTGCGGTGTTTGTGATGACGATGACAGCAATGACGGTGCGGTCGACGAATGCGGCACCTGTGATGCGGATCCGAGCAATGATTGTGTTCAGGACTGTGCTGGTGAATGGGGCGGCGCTGCTGTTGAAGATACCTGCGGCGTATGTGACGAGGATCCAGCGAATGACAACACCACGTGCGAGATTGATTGTGCCGGTGTGGTCGATGGTCTTAGCACGGAAGACGAATGTGGT
>PBVT01000019.1 GCA_002728755.1 Myxococcales bacterium | reverse complement strand
CATTTGCGCCTGTAACAGCGGATGGATCTCAAAATCCGGCGTGTGCGTGGACATCGATGAATGTTTGGATGGGATGGACAATTGCAACATGAGGGCGACATGTACCAACACTGAAGGTTCTTTCGAGTGTGCTTGCGCTGAAGGCTACGTTGGCGACGGTGTGAATTGTGGCTTAGCCCCTATGAGCCCGGAGAACGTAACCCTGGCTGGGCGTTATCTGATGGCCTACCGCTCTCTGCGCGAGTCCGTTATTTTCGGCGCGAATGATGAGGCGCTCGATCTGGATGATGACGGCGCTCTTAGCCTACTCGATATTGTGGCGGCGCGCTGTATAGCTTATGCCCATTCCGGCGGAGTTCTCTTTCCGCAACTGGCGCGAGGGTGTCCTCTGGCGAACTTCTTACGAAGCGATCGCTTTTTAGCCATGGAGGCCATGACGGAGACCGAATGCACACAAGACTCCGATTGCGATGGTCAATCGCCGGGCACAGCCCGCTGCACCAACCCTGACGCGACCTGTCGCTGTCTGCCGATTGGCAACTCGGGATTGTCCGAATGCCAACCGCAACAACCATGATGGAGGGCCCAATGATGCACAAATCTACAACTTCTTCTCCCATGGTTTCTTCTTTTTTCACCCTCAGAAAGGGCCTACTCCAATGCGGGTTGTTCATGGCTCTTTTGCTTCACACCGGTTCCGCCGTTGCCGGAGGTTCTTTTCTGCGCGGCGACGCCAACGGTGATGGAGC
The DNA here is from genome assembly GCA_002728755.1 of Myxococcales bacterium. Classification (GTDB taxonomy): domain Bacteria; phylum Myxococcota_A; class UBA9042; order UBA3505; family UBA3505; genus UBA3505. The sequence goes on along the minus strand of PBVT01000019.1, from coordinate 41,088 downwards.
CGTCGACATCTCCGACGGGATCGCTATTTTACAGTATCTCTTTAATTGCGGTGAGGACTGTCCGATGGCGTGTGATGACGCCGCGGATTACGATGACAATGGCGTGATCGAAATGACCGACGCCATTAATGTCTTCGGCTTCCTCTTTCAAGGAGGCGCAGCGCCCGCGGCCCCCTATCCCGTTGAAGGGACTGACACCACCGAGGACACCCTTAGCTGCGGTAATGCTCCCAACATCGTGGAAGTCGCAATAGGAATAGAACATAGTTGCGCGCGTTCAGACGAAGGGGCGGTGTTTTGCTGGGGCTATGGTAGGGATGGTGCGCTGGGTCGAGGCCGGAAATACGCCACAGAAAGCGCCGCTTGTGGCTCATTGCTGCCTGTTGAAGTCCCACTCGAATTCTCTGTGGATCAAATCTCGACTGGTGAGAGTCATTCTTGTGCGCGGTCGAATGGCGAGGTGTGGTGCTGGGGATCAAATAGCTCAGGTGAACTGGGTGACAGCGAGACAGATTTTGGTGCGTGGAAGAAGAGCTATGAGCCTGTTTCCGTTGATGGCATTACGGACGCGACACAACTCGTGTCTAGCGCTGGATTTAATTGCGTCTTGAATGGAGATGGCTCGGTTCGTTGTTGGGGGCGGAACAGCTTTGGACAACTCGGAGATGGAACAACAACAGATCGGAACACGCCGGTGACAGTGGATGGATTGCCACCTGTCGCCTCCATAGCCTTGGGAAGCAACCACACCTGCGCGCTCACCCAGGATGGTGTCGTTTATTGTTGGGGACGGAATGCCTACGGTGCCACAGGTCATGGTCTTTACGGCGGTGAAGACGCGCTTGTACCGGGTTTAGTGAAAGGTCCTCACTCAAATGAAGGGCAGCTGCCCCTTATGACGGCCATCGCGGCCGGAAGCAGTCATAATTGTGCATTGAGCGAGGACGGTGCTGTTTGGTGCTGGGGATATGATAGGCAAGGCCAATGTGGTGATGGAGAACCTTTGAATGATACACCATCGGTGACATTTGCTGATCTGGAGCGACGAGCAGTCCAGGTCGTTGGAATCCCGGCCATGACTTCGATTAGTGTGAATAGACACTATAGTTGTGGGATTACCGGAGATGGCACGCGACATTGTTGGGGCGCAGATTTGGGGTTGCCAGTGCCAGCATCCAGTGAAGCACAGATCGATGATCGCCTGGGCGATGTGATCAGTGAATCAAACGGGGGTTCGCACAAATGCACTGTTACCGTTGAAGAAGGTCTGCAGTGTTGGGGGAATAATGTAAAGGGGCAACTCGGTGACAACACCACTGAAAACCGTTCGGAGCCTGGGTCGGTCATCTTCCCCCAGCCTGTGGAGGACCCCTGGACAAATTTGAGCGTGAGCAGAGATCACAACTGTGCTTTGCGCAGCAGTGGAAAAATCCAATGCTGGGGTAAAGACGACACAAAAACAAAGGACGTCCCCTGTCGAAAGACCTTTACTGAATTGAGCGCTGGGGGAAATTTCACCTGCGGCTTGGATGAACAGGTTATCAAGGTGAACGCGTTGGGCGAGTACTACATCGAATGTTGGGGTGATTACGGTCAGGTGTGGGGCACGGGTATACCGCTGCCTTTGGGCCCGCTTTCGGGCTTGAGTTCTGGCTATTGGCATGGTTGTGCGCTCACCAGTGAACAAACTGTTGTTTGCTTTGGCTCGAACAGTTCCGAACAGGCGACGCCGCCAGCGGGAACATTCGTGAGCTTGAGCGCAGGTAGGAAACACACCTGCGGCCTGGACACTGAAGGAAGTATCCAGTGCTGGGGCGACAACGAATTCGGGCAGGCGACGCCACCGGAAGGCACCTTTCAGAGCGTGAGTGCGGGAGGTTACCACACCTGCGGCCTGAACACTGAAGGAAGCATCCAGTGCTGGGGAAACAACGATTCAGGGCAGACGACGCCACCGGAGGGAAGCTTCCAGATGGTGAGAGCAGGAGGGGTGCACACCTGCGGTATCAATGCGAGTGACAGCATCGAGTGCTGGGGTGACAACGAGTTTGGTCAATCGACGCCACCCGAGGGGAGCTTCCAGAGTGTGGGGACCGGCGAGTTTCACAGCTGTGGAATGGACACCGAAAACAACATCCAATGCTGGGGCAAAGACAACTTCGACCAATCGACCTCTCCCTGACCCCCAAAGCCCACTGCTTACGAAGCAAGCAGGCTACGCAACCAAATCAATAAGGTAGCGCGCCCGCTTTGTGCCCANGNTTTGTAAGNNNCNGNTTGTGCTTGGGAATCGTTGGGGATGCCTTCCTTAGGGAGATTGTAAGGCCTTGCACGCATCATCGGCCCCGCCTTTGCAGGCTTTTTGATACAGCTCTTTGGTGTGGCGAGGTGGCACAGATTTGAGCCGAATCGAAGGAAGGTTTACCATTAGGCACGCTTTATGCTTTTTCGTTCGACCACTAGAGCTTTTGACCCCGGTCAAAGCTGCAATGAGGTTTGCAATATGCTCCCCAAGAAAGAGACCTACTCTTCCTATGTTCTGTCCCTGTCGAGTCTGGTGCCGACGTCGAAACTTCGAATAGGATGGACCCTCGGATTCCTCGTTCTGGCCTTTGCCCTTTTCAGTGCGTGTGGGAGCACTATACCCGACAACGACGAGGGTGAGCTCAACGGTGCCTGTTACCCGAACGAAACCTGCAATGGGGAGCTGGTCTGCATCGCTGGTATTTGCCAGGAGGGGCAGCCCGATGGCTCTGGAACGGATGTCTCCGAAGATGTGACCATCGGTGCGGGGGCTGATGTTGGCGTGGATACCACCAGTGATCCCGGGGCCGATGTCGAGACCGATGCCGGGACCGATGCCGGGACCGATGTCGGGAGCGGTGCTGGCGCCGATGAGGGAGCCCTCCCGGACACCTCCGGCTGTGAAGCGGGTACCGGTTGTTTCCTGGATCCCTGTCAGGAGAATGGAGATTGTCTATCTGGGATCTGCCTATTGCATATGGGGGGCTCTGTATGCTCCGAACTGTGCGTAGACGAGTGTTCCCAGGGGTGGAGCTGTCGCACGATTGATACGGGTAGCACCGACTCCCTGTTCGCCTGTGTCTCGAACGCCTCCCACCTTTGTCTACCGTGCATCGATAACGGTGATTGCTCGGCGAATGATGTGCAAAATGTCTGTGTAGATTATGGCGATGCTGGTCGATTCTGTGGGGCGCCCTGTGAGGAGAATACGGAATGTCCTCTTGGGTATATATGCGAAGAGGTTTTGACCGCCCAGGGTGGATTCTCGAACCAATGCATTCACGAATCGGGCACTTGTGAGTGTTCGGACTATGCGGTTTCGATGGGCCTGGTGACCGACTGTTCGGTGATCAACGAGTTCGGCACTTGTACGGGTGTGCGTGCTTGTACGGCGGATGGGTTGGCGGATTGCAATGCGCCCGAGCCGGCGCCCGAGATCTGTAATGGCGTGGATGACGACTGCGATGGGGCTATGGATGACGACGCCCCTTGCGACGATGAGAACCCCTGTACCGCCGACGAATGTACCGAGTTTGGCTGTGATAATGTTCCCCAGGCGGGGGCAGCCTGTGACGACGAGAACCCCAACACCAAAGACGATGTCTGTAACGCCGATGGGGAATGTGGCGGGACGATTATGGATTGTCCGGTCGACGATTGTATTGAGAGCTCGACTCCCAATGGGGCCATCTGTGAGACCGAATATAAGGCCCAGGGAGAATCCTGTGATGATGGGGATCTGGCGACGGCAGGCGACCAATGCGATGGGGCCGGGACGTGCGCGGGGACTCCACTTGTCTGTGAGACCTCCGGTTGTATCGCTACGGCTACCCCCAACGGCACGGACTGTGATTTTGATTACTGGGTCGAGGGCTATGACTGTGACGACGGCGATGTGAACACCAACAACGATCAATGCGATGGAGCCGGCACCTGTGAAGGAACGTCGTATAGTTGCGAGGCGAGCCAATGCGAGCAGAGCTCTACGCCCGATGGGAGTGGTTGTGTTGTCGAGAATAAGATGGCGGGTATCGCCTGTGACGATGGAGATCTGAGCACAGCCGCCGACCAATGCGATGGTGATGGGGCGTGCGCGGGGACCTCGTTTGTATGTGATAGCTCGGACTGTATCGCGTCGTCGTCTCCGAACGGTACGAACTGCGATTATGTCTACCAGGATGCCGGTTTCACCTGTGACGATGGGGATTTGACCACCAACAACGACCAATGCGACGGAGCAGGGGAGTGTTCTGGGTCTACCATTCTCTGTGAATCGTCGGCCTGCATCGTATCGTCGTCTCCGAACGGTACGAACTGCGATTATGTGTATCAGGCCGATGGGTTTGCCTGTGACGATGGAGATCTGACCACCAACAACGATCAATGCGATGGGGCCGGGACCTGCGCGGGGACGTTCTACACCTGTCCGGATCTCACCATATGTACGACCGCCTATACCAGGGACGGAGAGGGTTGTGTTCCCACCCACGCCCCCGACACAACCGTCTGTCGTGCAGCCACGGGGGAATGTGATGTGACCGAGCTCTGCAACGCGGGCTCTTGCCCTGCAGATAGCTTTGCGCTCTCTGGGACCAGCTGTGGAGATCCCTCGGAAACCGTCTGTTCGGCTCCAGACGTCTGCACTGGGGGCGGTGATTGTATCGACAACCACGTGGCCGATGGCAGCGAGTGCGGCGGGGATTATCTATGTTCGGGTGGGGAATGCGAGCCTCCAGCCGTACCCGTGGTGTCCTTCACCGCAAATCTCAACGCCAACCATTCCTCCACGGCGGGGGATAACCATAACTTCTCCGTCACTGCTGTAGACACCGCCAATACCAATAGTACGGTTACCTACCAATGGTATTTGAGTACCGACAACGGGAGCTCCTATTCGGAGATCGCGGGTGCGACCAGCAACACCTTGACCCGCTACAACCCCTTCTACCATAGCGACGATGGCCACCGTATCAAATGTCGCGCGACGGTTACGAACTCTAGCGGTACACATATGGCTGAATCGACCGTTTGTTCCTTGCAGGTGAACCCGAAGTTCGAATGTGGGCCGGGTGTCTACTCGGGGGAAGTGACTATATCCAATGGCGGCCTGAAACCATCGGGGGGCGATTCCGATGAGCAGTGGGGAAGCTGGTCACCAGGGCATCCCGATGTCTGTGAGATCGATGGCTACACCAACCATTTTAATGCCGGCGGCCGCTGTGGGTTCTGCCAGAACGATGGCGTATACCAGGGGTACCAGATGCACCTGGAGTTGCGGATTACCCGGTCGACCGATGATACGAGAAAACATTGGGGGGATCCGACGCATTCCAGCAACTCCTGTGGTAAAACCAGCACCTTCCATATCAACGCCAACGGAGGGGGATGGAACCCAGACACAGATGGCTCACCAACATTCCGACTCATGATTATTGATAATGGGACCCACTGCCAGAACGGCGCAGGGGAAAATATCTTCGCCGAATCGGACGAGGCGCGGTTGTACTATTCTTATAAGGTAAGACAGTACGAGTTCCATAACCGTCCTTGAGTGGTGGGCTTCCCATCCGACGGACCCGTCGTCCGGCTCTATACAAGCGCAGCTCGTACAAATAATATACACCTGTCCTTTACCCATGGGAGTTCGGAGATTGTAATGCGGCGGTTCGTTCTTATCGGGAGTTGCCTGCTATGGCTCACTGTTGCTTGTTCGGGTGACGGAGGCGAGAGCGGGAGTGACGCCTCGATGGACTCCACGGACACAGGCCAGGATGGTACGGTCCTTGTTGATACGGCCGCTGAGGTCTCCGTCGACACGGGTGCCGACGCCGAGATCTCGCCCGATATGGGGGCTGAAACGGAGACCGTCTCGGATGCGGCCACCGACGTCTTCTCCGATACGGGGACAGACGCGGTCACCGACACGGGGCCGCCCTGCACGCCCTGTGAGGAGGGCCTTAGTCTCAATGAGCTAGACTGCTCGTGCTCTGATATCGATGAGTGTATGACTGACAACGGCGGCTGTAGTGAACAGGCCCTATGTACCAACGCGGAGGTTTCCGGAGAGCCTCCTTCCTGTCTCTGTAACGAAGGCTATTTTGGTGATGGTCTGATCTGCCAGGCGTGGACGTCTTGCCTTGCGTCGGAATATGCGGTCGAGGAGCCAACGGCGACCACGGACGGCGTCTGCGTGGCCCGGAGCATGGTGCCGGGCGTGATCGAGGCCGAAGACTACGGAGACGGGCAATTAGAGAGCTTCTTTCATGACGCCAGCCCCGGAAACGACGGCGGCGCCTATCGAGAAGACGATGTAGATATCTACGCGGTTGAAACGGGCTTTGTGGTGGCCATGCAAAGTGGTGAGTGGCTTCGGTATCCGATCTACGTTCCCACGGCGGGTCGGTATCGCATGAGTATCCTGGCCCGTTCGGAAGCAAGAGGGCGTCATCTGAACATCTATATTGGCGATGTGGCGGTGGTCCTTGGGCTTCGGCTCACGGATAGCCATGAACCGTTTGAGCTGCGATCCGTATATCTACAGGAGGGACAACATATCATTACGGTCTCTGGTGGAGCCATGGGCGGGGTACTCTTTGATGCCCTGGGGTTTGCGGAATGTTCTGACGAAGACGGGGACGGTTTCTGTGCAAGTGAAGATTGTGCGGAGACCGATCCAGACTGCGCGCGTGGTCTATGTTGTCGGAACCTTGTGGCGCACTGGACCTTCGACGAGCCCTCCGGTCTTACGGTGGGCGACTCCAGCCCGGCGGAGAACCATGGAACGATCCAGTCGGAAGAGGGCGCTTCGTGGGTCCCTGGCGTTTTGGGGGGAGCCTTGATGCTCGACAGCGGAGCGGAAGTATCGGTGCCCAACGCATCGTCTCTGGAGGTCGGTATGACCTACAGCGTTGCGACCTGGTTCAAGGCCACAGAGGGGCCGGGTGGCTATCTGGTCGATTTCAGTAATCTGACCAACTCGGCGATACGGTTCGATAATACGCGTTTATATGTGGTGGCTGGAAATACTCTGTCGAGCTCATGGTCCAGTCATTACGCAGCGAAGGCGATGGCAACCTTTCCTCTTGAAGAGTGGCACCATCTCGTCGCGGTTGTTTCAGGTACGTCTCTGTGGATTTATATCGATGGAGTCCTGGACGCAGGGCGTATTGTGTATCCCTACAACGCCAGCAACGGCAACAGCCCTTTGATTCTTGGGAGACTCTTTTCGGGTAGCCTGGACGATACCCGGATCTATGACGAGGTTTTGAACGCCGAAGATGTGGCCGAGCTCTATAGAGAGCAGGCGAGCCAGCTGACCCAATGCAATGATGGTATCGATAACGACGGGAACGGCCTGAGCGATATGGGGGATGATCCAGGCTGCTCGTCCGTCCATGATGCGTCAGAGGCGACCGATCAGGAAGCCCCCAGTGTCCCCGAAGAGCTGGAGGTGATTGAGACCGTGCCCCATATGGTACATCTGGGCTGGACCCCCAGCACCGATGACGAGGCCCTTGGAGGCTATCATGTGTATCGCGACGGCCGCCGTGTAGACACGGTGATGCGAACCGCCTTTTACGATACCGCGGTGGAGGAGGGCGAGAGCTACACCTATTCTGTGACGGCTATGGACCACGCGGGTCGTGAGTCGAACCCTTCGAATGAAGTGGTCGCGGAGGTTCCCTTACGACCGACCTTTCCGGCCGCAGACACCATCGTCGTGTCGCCGGGTAATTATATGTCCACCACAGGTGTTTCTTTCAGCAGTGTGCAGGATCTTGTGGCCGATAGCCCAGAGGGAACCACCTTCGTCTTTGAGCCGGGCGTCTACCGTCTGTCCAAGACCATCTATCCGCGAAAGGGCCAAAGCTTCATTGGGATGCCGGGTGCGATCTTGTCGGGAGCCGTGCAGCCCCAGTCTGGCGACATCGAAGTAGAAGATGGGCTGTACCGTTGGTCGAATCTCAATCTGACGAACTATTCCTGCCAGGATCCGGGACATTGCCTGTTGCCGCCCGATAACGTTTGCCTGTCGCAGAATCACTGCAGTGATCCGGAGCTATGTTTGAAGAAATGCGATCAGACCGGGGATTGTGAGGAAGATGACGAAGGGATTTGCGGTATCCCCTGCGATACGGATGCTGACTGCAGTAATTCAAAGCGATGTGTTTGGGACTGCGAGGAAACGGGGGGTTGCGAGGAAGGTGAAAAGGGCGTCTGCACCATCCTATGCGGTGGCCCGTGTACCGAGCGACCGTTGGAGTGTCATCGCTGTAAGTACCGCAACGATCTTTTCTTCAACGACGAGGTGTTGACCCGGGTGGTGTACAAAGAGGACGTGGTGCCGGGCACCTTCTACATCGAATACGCGGGCGCGGATACCGCGGTCTACTTTCTCAATGATCCCACCAATCAGAAGGTGGAACTCAGCGTGCTTCGAAACGCCATCAGTGGGAGCCCCGGCCCCTGTGGTGCTGATATGGATTGTAGCGCCTATGTGACCATTAAAGGTCTGACCATCGAGAAGTTTGGCTCTGTGGCCCAACGGGGGGCCATCATCGCTCGAGAAGCGGACTCCACGGGCGAGTTCATGTTGTATTGGGTCATCGAGCAAAATCAGATCCGCTGGAACCACGGCAACGGCGTGAGCGCTGGAAAGTATGCAATACTCCGCAATAATAAGATCTACGAAAATGGTCAGATGGGCGGACGAGCCGGCGACCACGGTATTTTGGATGGCAACGAGTTCAGCGGGAATAATTACGCGGGTTATAAGCCATCCTGGGAGGCTGGCGCGTCGAAGACGGCGTTCAGCAACTACCTCGTTATTCGTGGCAACTACGTCCACGATAACCTGGGCCACGGTCTGTGGACCGACATCGACAATAGGCACGTGGTGTTTGAGGATAATGTGACCAGCTATAACGACGGAGACGGCATCAAGCACGAGATCAGCTATGATTGCGCCATCCGACGAAACACCAGCGTGGGAAATCATAATAGCAGGGCAGCGTGGCTCTTTGGCTCGGGGATCCTGGTTCAGAACAGCACGCACTGCGATGTGTACGAAAACCAGATTCAGGTAGATAGCCTCGGGAACGGTCTCAATATATTGAACGAGTATCGAGAACGGTTAGGCGTCTTATATTATGGCGTCGAAAACACGGTACACCGCAACCAGTTATCTTTCGCTGCGGGTTCGGGGGCGACCTCGTCCAGATACGAGGACAACGTCTACGACTTCAATGTCTACGATGTGCTCGAGACCTTCATACGACATTTCGGTGAACGGCCGGGAATGATCTGGCGACGTTTCGTGGAGCTGGGGATAGAGACCTATGGGGTTCTCCATGCTCGGGGATCCGATCTTTCGATACCTCTCGACGACCCGACGGTCGCATGGCTGACGCCGGGAGAGGGGGGGAACCTCGGCTGCGGGAACGCGATAGACCTGGAGGTTGAGGCCGAGGCTGCCAAAGACGATCGCGTGGTGCGGGTGGAGTTTCTTCTCGACGATGTGCCCTTCGCCCAGACTTCAAAGAGCCCCTACCGGGTGCAGTGGTACTACCCGGCGTCCGGGTCCCATGAGTTGAAGGCGGTGGTTTATACCCTACGGGCGCAGTCGTCCGAGACCGCTCCTATGACTGTCTCGATCCCGCTCGATTGTCCCTAGCCCGAGCCGGCCCCAAAGCCCACCACTTACAAATCAGGTGGTCGACTCTTCCCGGTCGGTGGGGGCTGCGGAAACCGGTTGGGACGGGTCTCTTTAAAAGGTTCCGCCAATCGCCGTTGGTAGACCGATCTGGAACAACGTTCCACGGCTCGTTGTGTAGCGTAACGAGACCTGGGGGGAAACCCCAATGTATCTGAAATCGGTAAGATGCCCAGCGCCTCCCACAACCGCGTCCAGGTAGCCCAATAGAGTTGTCGTCGAAGTCAGTGTTGTAATTGGAATTATAACCCGTGCTTGCCCACCCAGCATGATATGTTCTGGTACCAGGTTCGCCAAACCAAAATCACTCGATCCGTCGGAGTCTAAACGTCCGGCCCCCACCAGTACTCCAAGTTCAAAGATACTCACCCGGTGGTTCCATTCGAAAGTGAGCATTGTTCCACCGGGGTCTTTTCGGCCGTAACAATCGGCCGGGTCGGATTGAGGCTCCGGACAGGAGACCCAATCTATGCCATAGACGAAGACGGGTTGTATGCCGATGTTCCAGTTGTTCGATGCGTCTTTTGAGAGACCCTCATATGGCGCGGATACCACGATGCATACGAGAAATAGGGCTAAGACAAATCGCTTCATGTGAATCCCCGTTTTTTTCAATATAACCGGTACCAATTCCCATGACCAGCCGCCCCCAAAGCCCATGGCTTACAAATCAGGTGGTCGACTCTTCCCGGTCGGTGGGGGCTGCGACTTCCACGGGTTCGGGGACCACTTTCAGCTCTGGCTCTGTGGGGCTGAGCCCATCGAGGCTGGCTGGTAACTCGAGCACCGGTTCCGACTCGTCGTTACTGAGTTGCTCCACACCCCGCAGTTTACGTTCCATCGCTCGGGTACGTACCTGCGTCTGTGCGATGGTCTTCGAGGCGGTCTGCAGCTGCTTATGGACCTTCTCCAGCACACCTTCGAATTTCTCGAACTCCGTCTTCACCGCCGCGAGTATCTTCCACACCTCGCTGGAGCGTTTCTCGATAGCCAGGGTCTGGAATCCCATCCGAAGAGAGCTGAGAATCGCCGTCAGAGTGGTGGGACCGGCCACCACAATTCGATGGCTGGATTGGAGCTCTTCCACCAGCCCGGGTTGGCGTAATACCTCGGCGTAGAGCCCCTCGGTGGGCAGGAACATGATCGCGAAGTCCGTGGTGTTGGGCGGATGCACGTACTTGGTCTGAATCTCCTTGGCGGAGTTCTTGATGGACCGAATCAACGCGTTCGACGCCTTCTGCACCGCGTCCGCATCGGCCTGCTCGGCTGCCTCCTGCAATCGCAGATAGTCTTCCTGGGGGAACTTGGAGTCGATGGGCAGCCAGATATGACTATCCTGCGCCGCTCCGCGTCCCGGTAACCGGATGGCGAACTCTACATGCTCTCGGCTGCCATCCTGCGTGACCACATTCTTCTCGTACTGCTCGGCGATCAGGATCTGCTCCAGGAGCGCTCCGAGCTGTACCTCTCCCCAGGTCCCACGGGCCTTTACATTGCCCAGCATCTTCTTAAGATCGCCCACCCCCGTCGCCAGGCTCTTCATCTCACCGAGCCCCTTCTGCACCGCCTGCAGGTGCTCGCTGACCAGCTTGAAGGACTGGGTGAGTCGTTTCTCGAGGGTCCCCTGCAGCTTCTCGTCGACGGTCTTTCGCATCTCGTCGAGCTTCTTCTCGTTCTCGTCGCGAAGGGTTGTCAGCTGCTTGTCTACCGTGCCACGCAGTTCCTGAAGACTCTTCTGGTTCATCTTCATGATCTCATGGAGCTGTTTGGTCACGGCCTCCAGCTGGGTTCCCTGTCCCTTTCCGAGCTCTCCGATGGTCTTGACCAGGGTCTCGTTATTTTCCTTCATCCCCTTACGTACATCGTCACGGAGCCGTTGGCTGGCCTCACCGGCCTCCTGCCGATTGGCTCGGAATTCGTCACGGATCAGAGGAGAAGCGTCAGAGCTCGTGGAGTTTCGTCGCAGAAGAAGCACCGCGAGCGCGAGATTTACGACCAATAAAAGGCTCGTGATAACGATCAGGGCGGTGACCATGGGGCTCCCAATATGCGCCGTAAAACGGGGTTTCGCATCCAGTCTACGCCCAGGTTTTAGGCCAAGTCAAAGCCTTCCTGGGTTGCCCCCAGGTAAAGCCCACTAGGCAAAAAAAATGCGGCGCCTGCATGCCGTTTGGCAGTCAGGCGCCGCATAATTTCGAGTTTGCCGTTTGAGCTTTGCCCCCCCCTACGTAGTCACATCATGTGCCCGAAGGTTGTTGTAATCAGCTCAACCGACTACACGAGGATCAGATATGATCCACACCAAGCTTCTTTACGTTGGCCTTCTTGACCTTCTCGGGAAGCCAGCTCGGGCGATTGGCCGGAGCATTTACTGTCTCAACCCAGCCCTTGAATACGTGTACGCGGTTGGTTCCACGCTCACGAAGGCGGATGCTCTCATGACCACGACTGGCAGCCTTAAGGGCGGCGCCGCGAGGCTGAGCACTCGAGAACACGTGATTTGTGTCGTTGTTTCCGTTGTCGAGAAGTACAAAGTTTTTCTTCGGGCGAGATGCCATATTACGTTCCTCCTAGAAGCGAATTTAAGCTGCGCTGAATGTGCAGCTGCTCGGGTTTCCCAAGCAATCTAGCAATTGCAACGGTGGCGAGTCTAAACACCTGTTGAAGTATTAATCAACCCAAAAAAAGGCCAACTGCGGGCTGATCCTGAAAATTCACCGTTTTTTGGGCTCCGATATTTTGTAGATGCCCGAAATTACACGGGAAAAAATTTCAAAAAAAAATTCAAAATTGGATGCCGGTCCTACGGTTAATCGATGCTAAGTGGAACCTGCTTTACGCACCCTGACTATATATTAACTAGGGAAGAGCAATGTTCGACCCGTTTTATGGGGGAACTTTCGACTCGGATTTTTCGGTTTAATCGGAACTTCCCAGAAGAGTTTCGATCTCCTGGCTCATTTTTTCGGGTTCCGTATTGGGGGAAAACCTCTCAACAGGTACCCCTGTTCGATCCACAAGGAATTTGGTGAAATTCCATTTGATACGCTTGCTCCCCAACAATCCCGGAGCCGTATTCTTCAGGTACTCGAAGAGGGGGTGGGTGTCGTCTCCGTTTACATCGACCTTGGTATGTAAGGGAAAGCTCACCCCAAACCGAACACGGCAAAACTCACTGATCTCTTCGGCGGTTCCGGGCTCTTGTCCCCCGAATTGATTGCAGGGGAATCCGAGCACGACCAGCCCCCGTTCCTTATAGGTCTGGTATAGGGCTTCCAGGCCATCGTATTGGGTGGTGAACCCGCATTTACTGGCGGTATTGACGATGAGAATAACCTTTCCTTCGTACTCTCCCATGGACTGGGAGGACCCATCAATACCCTCGACTGAATATTCGTATATATTTGCCATGGGGCCATTGTAGAGGATCGATCTCGGTGCGTCGACTCGTGGTGCTCGGGTAGCAACTCGTCAACACTGGGGGCCTTTGGATTGCACACGAAGCCGTTGATATTGGGGCCCTGTCGTGCTTCTCGGTTGCAGTTTTACGTTTAGCCGACCTAGTATGTCGCGCCTTATGTATGAGATCCGCAAAAGTATCGATATCGATTTCGGCCACCACATCCGTGGCCATTCGGGGGCGTGTATCAATTTTCATGGCCATACCTGGAAGTTCGAGGTCGGTCTTGGGACCGAGACTCTGACCGAGGAAGGCTTCGTAATTGATTTCAAGCAGCTGAAAGAACAGGTCCTGATGCCCTGTCATGCACTGCTTGACCATTCCCTTGCGATGGGAGCGGAAGTCTACGAGACCATCGAAGCGGAGCTTGTGGAGATCGGTGGAAAGGTGCTCGCTACACGTGAAGAGGTTCACGGACAGACGAAGACCCCCCCTCCTGCGGTCGTAGAGCTCTTCGCGGCTCGAAACTGCTATCCCGGTGGACTCAAGATCGCCGTCTTTCCCTTCAGCCCGACAAGCGAGCGTATGGCTCGTTGGTTATACGAGCTCGCCGATAAGGTGCTGGGAGACGATCGGGTCAAAGTGCAATACGCGCGAATCTACGAGACCCTGCATCCGGTAGAGTCCGTAGCCGAATACCGCCCCTGAGAGGATCACCGTTCGTATAGCCACCGACCGGCCAACGCTACGATGGGCGCAGCGGTGGGGGCGCCGTGTTGCCAGTCCCCGTTTTCGACTCCACTGCCACCAATGTCGAGGTGGGTGTAGGCGAGGGGTTTCTCTGCGTTCCGCCCGTGCCCGGTGAGACCGGCCGCGGAGATCAGAAAGGCCATGGGGAATTGATGGCCCCGTGGTGTCCCTGACGACGGAAGATTATTGCAGGAGAGAACGTCGTCGGCCCGCGTACGGGGGGCGACGATCTCAAAGTCCTCGCGACGAAGTCGTGAAAGGGCAAAGCAATCACCCCAGAGGTCGCCTTCTTTGAAGAGTGACTCGGCGATTCCGGCGGATCGCGCCGGACCATTGTCCATCGCGATGGAATAGGTACCCACGGCTCGTCCGGCGTGACCGGTCAGAGTGGCCAGCGTGAATAGCCTTGGGTTGACCGCTTCGAGGGCTTCTTCTCGTAGATGCGAGAGGAGATCGGCCATCACCAGTCGGCCTTCGGCGTCGGTGTTTCCGATGCGTACTCGCGTACCGGAGTGGGCCGTGATGATCTCGTCGGTTACGAAGCTTTCGGCACCGATGCTGTTACGAACCGCTCCGATTTCTGCCACGACACGGAGCCCTTTGGGCTTCAGCAGGCCGACGGTCAGCAAGAAGCCCGCTACAGCTGCCGCACCGCCTTTGTCGCGGCTCATTCCGGCCATATGACCACCGGCCTTCAGGTCGGCGCCACCCGTATCGTAACTCACCCCTTTCCCCGCGAAGAATAAGGTCTCCTGGATTGGGCCTTCACCTTCGAATTCCAGACGGATCACCCGTGGATGATGTCGCGGTACGGGGATCGACGCTCGCGCCACCGAAGCCATCAAGGGATAGTCTCGCTGAATGGCTGTCACATCGTCTTGGATCGTCACCTGTACGTCGACGCCAGTGAAGGCTTGTTCGCATAGCTCTGCCATACGGATGGGCGCCATTCGTTCGGGCTCCGTACCGGCCATATCACGAGCCAGCCTTCGTCCGGCCTCTACCGCCGACACCCAATGTAGAATACGAGCCTCGTCGACGCCGGCCGAAAAGCTGACCCCGATCTCCGTGATCGGTTCGCAGCTGTCATCACCGAGATGTTCTCGGGCCTCGAGCGGTTCCCAGAGTCCACCGAGGGCTCCGAGGAGCCCAACGGCCATGGAATGTACAAATTCCCCGCTCTGGGGGGTGTTGATGAAGCGCAGGGCAGGGCGACGTGCTCCAGCGCTTCGAGCTTGCCGTAGTCCCGCTCGGGCGGCGTCGGCGATACGCCGGACATCGTCCTGGTCTCTATCGAGGGGGCCCGTCGGGCTCACGACCAACCGACTGGCAGGTGCCAGGTCGGTGACGAGAATCTGGGTGGAGTTGTTGAATCCTGCGTCAATGGATGCCACCCGTCGTAGATGGTCTCCAAGGGGGCCATCTACGTGTTGGGGGATATGATTTCCTACGAGCACCAGGGCGTCATAAGCACTGTTCAGGTCATCGTGGGGGCCAACGGCAATGAGTTTCGCGAGCATCTTGCGTCTCCGGCGGATGGTGTTTTCTTGGGGTCGTTTTTCGAATCGGTGCGCAGACGGTACGACCGATTACTTTTTGCCTTTTTTCTTGGCTTTCGGGCGACGGAACTTGGCACATTGTAGCTGTAGCCCTCGGATCCCGTGGTTACGGTCGAAGTACGCTCGTATGCCGATGGCGCCACGTCCCGATTTACAGCGAACCCGGTCGTGCCAGTTATAGCAATCATCGGGGGCTACCTCAGCGACCTTTCGGATTCGCTTCAGACCGCCGCTCTTCTTTATCTTCGCACCCCAGGTTCGAAGACCGCGGATCCGGCCCTCTGCGTTGGTGCAGATCTGGACTCCGTAGATGGTGCGATAGGGGCCAAAACTCGTCGTCTGTTCCGTCTCGATGTTGACGTTCTTGGGGTCGGGCATGGTCAGGGCTTCTTTCTTCTGTTCACCCTTTCCGTTCACATCACTCTGTAATGTGACGAGGCTTAACACCAGGCCGTCTTGTGGGAATGTACCCTGCACAAAACTGAGCCCGTGAATGGTCGAACTCTTTTCGACAGTCGTCTCCGCGAAGTCGCTGGTGGCGTGCCCGCTGATTGCACTCCAATGCAGGGTCCCTTCACGGTGTTCCAGGGGAAGCAGGACCTTTTTCTTCTTTTTATCCTTGGCTACCGCCTGGCTCGCCATGAGCAGGGCAAGAATAGCAATCATGATGGAACGAACGCGCACCGTCATCTCCCGGTTCAACTGGGAGCACCCTACCACAGGGTTTCTTCAAAATCGATCTCTGAAAACAACCGCGACCGTGGCTGAATAGAACGGAATTCGATGACCGCTTTTCAGGGGAGGGCGGCTAGTCTATCATAGGGGAACGCTCCGGTGTCGACGCGGGGATAAAACGCAGGAGGAACGATGTCCTATGAATGGCCACAGGGTTTTGTGCAGATCCCTGCGGAAGACTGGGTGGATCTGCCTCTTGAACGCCTTGCGATGAAATATGACACCGTGGAAGAGCACGGTTGGTACGACAACCTGAACCCCTCGGTGCAACAGATACTCGAATACCACGGTGCAGGAGATCTACTCCTGGATTACTCGGGTGGAACCGGGATTTTGACGAAGCGCCTCTATGAGGCGGCCGGTGACCGTGCCCCAGGCGTATTGATCGTGGATTCCTCGCCCAAGTTCCTACGGCTCGCGCTGGAGAAATTTCGCGACGATCCCCGGGTCGGCTATCGCTTGATCCGTTACCTTCGAGAGGAACGTAGGCTGCAGCGCCTGGATGAAGTTCTTGGGGGCGGTATTCAGCGGGTTGATGCCATCGCATCCACCAACGCGATCCATCTGTATTACGAGCTGCCGGCCACGCTTCAATCCTGGTACGACATTCTGCGCCCCGGAGGCCGGGTTTTTGTGCAGTCTGGAAATATACGAAACCCGGACGCCCCAGAGGGGTGTTGGATCATCGACGAAACCGTGGAGCATATCCATCGCATCGCCATGGAGATCGTGGCCGATACCCCGGCTTTTCAGGACTACCAATCCGCACTGCAGGACAGTGAATTCATGGCCGCACACGATAAGCTACGCGCCAAATACTTCCTGCCCGTTCGACATGTTGACCACTATAAAGAAGCTTTCCTTGCGGCGGGGTTCTCACCCACTTCCTGTACCACGGAGCGTATTCAAGCTCGGGTCGCCGATTGGTTCGATTTCTTGAGCGTATACCATGAAGGAGTTCTGGGTTGGGTTGGCGGCGCACAGAAGATTACAGGGCATAGGGCTTCGGACACGGCGGTATCGGCCCGACGGGAGCTTATGAAGCTTGCGATGGCACGCATGTTCGATGGAAGAGACTCCTTTGATGCGGTGTGGACCTATTTCATCTATGCCCGCTAAGGACGACGTCACATTCTTCGAACAAATTTCGGTCTTGGCCTCTGGTCTGGCTTCCCCTACACTATGTGGGCATATTCGGGGGAATGAAATGCGGGTTTATCGGATAGGATTGTTGTTGGTAAGTGTGCTCGTCTGGGGCTGCACGTCCGTAACAGATACACCACCCGAGCAGGGTGCCGACGGGAGCACAACGGAAGTGGTTGGCTCGGATCTTGGCTCGGATGCTGGTCAGGATGCTGGTCAGGATACGACCGAGGCGGATCCCGGTTCTGCTGATTCTGGCGTGGAGCCTACGGACAGTGTTGTGACCCCGGACGAGGGGACAAGCTCTTGTGAGCCAGGTAGTGGCTGTTTCGGAGAGCTTTGTGAGAGCAATGGCGACTGTATATCCCAGATCTGCTTACCGCACCTCGGAGATACGGTGTGCTCGCAACCCTGCATCGAAGACTGTCCCCAGGGTTGGAAGTGTCAGTCCATCAATATCCCGGGTTCCGATCTCTCCTTTGCCTGTGTATCTGATTTCGGGATGCTCTGTATGCCCTGTCATCAGAACGGCGATTGTACCACCGACCAGATCGCCAATGTATGTGCCGACTATGGTGTTGAGGGAGCATTTTGTGGAGCCAGCTGTGAAGAAACCCAGGATTGCCCAGAGGGCTTTGCTTGCCAGGAGATCGCTGCCGTTCAGGGGACGACCAGTAAGCAATGTGTTGCGGAATCCGGAACCTGTGAATGTGCCCAACGTGCGATAGACCTGGCATTATCGACCCCCTGTAGCACCTCGAATGAGCTGGGAACCTGCACGGGCAGTCGTGTTTGTACCGACGAGGGGTTATCGGCATGCGACGCGCCCGAACCGACGGCAGAGATCTGCAATGGTCTCGACGATAATTGCGATGGCAGCGTGGACGAGGCCACCTGTGACGATGGCAACCCCTGCACAGAAGATGTCTGCAATGGCGAGGCGGGTTGCTCCCATACGCCCCTCGAAGGTGCCGCGTGTAGCGACGAGAACGCCTGTACCCATGGAGACATCTGCGTGGATGGTTCCTGCCAGGGGACCGAAATCCAATGTGAGGATACCAATCCCTGCACGGATGATCTCTGTGATGAAGTCGTTGGTTGTGACTTTGCCTTCAACGACGCCCCCTGCGACGATGAAGATCCCTGCACGGTGGGAGACACCTGTGGGGAGGGGGTCTGTGTTTCGGGTCTGGCAATCACCTGTACCGACAATAACCCCTGTACCGACGATAGCTGTGATCCGGCGGGCGGTTGTATATTCACACCCAATACGGCGTCCTGCGACGACGGGAATCTTTGTACAACAGTGGATACCTGCAGCGACGGGGCCTGCTATGGAACATCGCCTCTGGACTGTGTCGATGAGAGCGCATGTACGACGGATTATTGTGATCCTCTGACGGGCTGTGAACATCCTGCGAATACGCTGCCCTGTAATGATGGTAACGCCTGCACCCTCGGTGACGTCTGTGCCGATGGGGCTTGTTCGCCGGGAAGCGGTAGCATGAACTGCGACGATGGGAATCCCTGCACCGACGATATCTGTGATCCCGAGGGTGCTTGTATTCACCTCCCGAACGATGCCGACTGCAATGATAATAATGAATGCACCACGGCCGACGCCTGCCAGGAGGGGGCCTGTGTTGGGGCGGGTCCGTTGATGTGTGACGATGGAAACCCCTGCACCTACGATTTCTGCCTCGCTGGTGGAGGTTGCCAACACGATAATGTGGTCGGTCCCTGTAGTGATGGCGATAACTGCACCTTTGATGACTTTTGCAGCGGAGGGAGCTGTATCGGCGGTGCTGTGAAGGCCTGTGACGATGGTAACCCGTGTACTGACGATGTGTGTAATTCCAACGCCGATTGTGAATTTCTACCGAATACCAACCCCTGCGATGACGAAAACGCATGCACCAACGAGGATGCCTGCTCGGGTGGAACCTGCGTTGGGAGTGGAAGCCCCGACTGTGAAGACGGTGACGTCTGCACAACGAATAGCTGCGATCCGGCCGTGGGTTGCTCGTTGGAGTACAATACGAATCCGTGTGAGGACGGGAATCCCTGCACTGTAACCGACATCTGCGCAGAGGGAACCTGTGTTGGCGGCGGGGATGTGGACTGTGACGATGGAGATCATTGCACGGCGGACAGCTGTGACCCTGTCCTGGGCTGCGTGAGTGTGCCCGCCGATAGTTGTTGCGGTAATCTGATTCTTGAAGAGGGCGAGGAGTGTGACGATGGAAACCTGGAGGGCCTCGATGGCTGTAATGCCCTATGCCAGGACGAGCTCTTCGTGACCTTCAACTATACGGGCGGCGAACAGACCTGGACGGTTCCGGCTGGGATCACCCAGGTTGTGATCGAGGTTTGGGGTGCCATGGGGGGAGGCTCCCTTTGCTCCGGCGGCCCACCCGACGACGATGGTGGGTTAGGCGGCTACTCCAGGGGAACCCTGGCTGTTACACCGGGCGAAACCCTCTACATCTACGTGGGTGAGAAAGGAAACTATGGGAATCCCGTCTCCGCCGGTGGTTGGAATGGCGGCGGTGGCGGTGGCCACTACGGCGGCGGGGGCGGTGGTGGCACCGATGTCCGTCAAGGGGGCAATAGCTGTCACGATCGTGTGATCGTGGCTGGAGCTGGCGGTGGTGGAAACTGCGGCAGCCCCAATCATGGTGCTGGAGGCTTTGGCGGTGGATTAGATGGCGGACCAGGTCTCTCGTTTGCCTGGGCGTCCCCCAGTGGCGGTGGAAGCCAGACGGCTGGCGGCTCCCCGGGTACCGATGGAACGGCAGGTTCGTTCTGTGCCGGTGGCGACCATGTTGGCACCTACCACTTTGCCGGAGGCGGGGGCGGCTGGTACGGCGGCGGCAGCGTCTATGCGGCTGGAGCCGGTGGTGGCTCGGGTTATATCGGTGGTGTGACCTTAGGAGAGACGACCGGCAACGTCCGAACGGGCCATGGAGAGGCGAAGTTCTCCTGGTAGAATGGGATAGGAGGTTTTGATGCGTCGTTTGGGGATTCTATGTTGTTTATGCCTGGTATGGGCTTGTACAACGGTAACCGACCCGAAAGGCGATCCAGGTTCCGATTCGATTGAAGAGGTTCATTCCGACGCCACGCCTACCGATTCCGGCGCAGCAGATCCTGGAGTCACGGATCCGGGGGCATCGGATTCCGGCACCTCCGATCCGGGGCCCGACCTGGTAGACGAGGATCCGGGTGGTGGCGATTGTGAGCCAGGTAGTGGCTGTTTCGGAGAGCTCTGTACCAGTAATGGCGATTGCCAGTCTGGGGTCTGCCTCCCCCATATGGGTGATATGGTCTGCTCAAGCCTCTGTGTTGAGGATTGTCCCCAGGGGTGGAACTGTGTGTCTATCGCGCTACCCGGCTCGGACCTGGCCTTTGCCTGCGTTTCGGATTTCACCCATCTTTGTCGTCCTTGCAGTACCGATGGAGACTGTTCGACCGCCGAGACCTCCAACGCCTGTGTAAGCTATGGTGAGGAAGGATCCTTCTGTGGCGCGTCTTGCGATGAAGATGTGGACTGTCCAGAGAGATTCGTCTGCGAAGAGATGGTCTCCGTGGGTGGGGCCATCAGTGGCCAATGTGTGTCCGAAGATGGCGTGTGTGAGTGTTCACAAACGGCGATTGATCTAGGGCTCTTTACGCCTTGTGAAGTGAGCAATGACACCGGAACCTGTAGCGGTAGCCGTGTCTGTTCTGACGAGGGGTTATCGGCATGCGACGCCCCCGAACCGACGGCAGAGATCTGCAATGGCCTCGACGACAACTGCGATGGAAGCGTCGACGAGGCCACCTGCGACGATGGTAACCCCTGTACAGAAGATGTCTGCAATGGCGAGGCGGGTTGTTCCCATACGGCCCTCGAAGGTACCGCGTGTAGCGACGAGAACGCGTGCACCCATGGGGACATCTGCGTGGAAGGAAGCTGTGTGGGAACGGAGGTGCAATGCCAGGACACAAACCCCTGTACGGATGACCTCTGTGACGAGGTCTTGGGCTGTGACTTCGCCTTCAACGAGGCCCCATGCGACGACGACAACCCCTGCACTCTGGGAGATACCTGTGGGGACGGTGTCTGTGTTGGTGGAGCGGAGATCAGCTGTTCCGATAACAACCCCTGTACAGAGGATAGTTGTGATCCCGCGGGTGGTTGTGTGTTCACACCCAATACGGCGACGTGCGACGACGGGAACCTTTGTACCACGGTAGATACGTGCAGCGACGGATCCTGCCATGGGACGACACCATTGGCATGCGATGATGAAAACGTATGTACAACGGATGTCTGCGATCCTCTGGTGGGTTGTGAATATGCGTCGAATACAGCCCCCTGTGACGATGGGAATGTCTGCACGATTGGTGATATTTGTGGTGCCGATGGCTGTGTTTCGGGAAGCCCCATGGTGTGCGACGACGGGAATTCCTGCACGGACGACAGCTGTGATCCCGACGTAGGCTGCGTCTTCACCCCGAATGCCGATGTCTGTAACGATCTGAACGAATGCACAACGGACGATCAATGCTCCAACGGCTGGTGTACCGGTACGGGCTCGTTGGCCTGTGACGATGGAAACGCCTGCACCTTGGATACCTGTCTCCCCGGGGGCGGTTGCCAGCACGATAATGTGGTGGGGACCTGTTCCGATGGCGACGCCTGCACGATGGCGGATTATTGTCTGGGTGGGGCCTGTGTCTCTGGAACCACCCTCAGTTGTGACGACGGTAACGACTGCACGGTGAGCAGCTGCGACGCGATGTTGGGTTGTGTTTCAGAACCAATAGACGGTGTCTGCGATGACGAGAACGTCTGTACTCTGGACGACATCTGTTCGGAAGGTAGCTGCGTGGGTGGTGGCACCCTGGACTGTGATGACGCGAACGTCTGCACCCTGGATAGCTGTGATGCGGATACCGGTTGTGTGCATACGACCGCAGAAGGGATCTGTGCTGATCCCAACGCGTCCTGCCAACCGGACGGAGATGGTACGGCCTGTGCGTGTAATGAGGGCTTCACGGGGGACGGTGATACATGCACCGAAATCGACGAATGCGACCCCAATCCTTGCGTACATGGAAGTTGCACAGACGGAATCGCCAGCTTTACCTGTGAGTGCGACGAAGGATTTGAAGGGATCCTTTGTAATATAAACATCGACGACTGCACCCCTGATCCCTGTCTGAACGGGGGGACCTGTTTCGACGGGGTCGCGGGTTATGTCTGTGACTGCCCGGAAGGATGGGGTGGAACCAACTGTGATGAAGCGTCAGTCAGTCAGACATTCGAATATACCGGCAGTATCGTCTCCTATGTGGTGCCCGCGGGTATAACCTCGTTGACCATAGAGGCCTGGGGTGCCCAGGGTAGCGACGGGATCGCTGGTGCAGGGGGATTGGGCGCCCATATTCGTGGAGACTTTATCGTCAGCCCTGGTGAGACGCTATCGATCCTCGTGGGGCAAAAGCGAGGAAGTGAAACTGCGTCGGGCGGTCACTATATGAACAGCACTGGCGGCGGTGGCGGTTCCTTTATCGCTCGCGGTAGTGTTCCTCTGGTTGTAGCCGGGGGAGGTGGCGGCGGTGGAGCTGTCTCTGGCGGACAGGATGCCGTGATATCGGAGAGCGGTTTGGGAGGTCTGGGTCCAAGCGGAGCGTCAGGAGGAACCGGCGGTAATGGTGGTGGCGCGGATGGAGGCAATAACTCTGGCCGGGCCGGTGCCGGATTCTTCAGCAATGGTGGTGTTCCACCCGGCGATGGTGGCTGTTACTGTTCTGGTTGCTCTGCGGAAGCCGCCCTGTCCTTTGTGAATGGCGGAACCGGAGGTCCACCCGGTCCCCATCATGGTGGCGGTGGCTTCGGTGGTGGAGGTTGCGGTGGCAACTATGGCGGCGGCGGTGGCGGCGGTTACTCCGGCGGTGGCGGTGGTTCGTCCAACGGCTACGGCGGCGGCGGAGGTGGCTCGTTTAATGGCGGTTTGAACCCTCTGAACGAAGCGGGCGTCAACTCGGGGCATGGTCGCGTCGTGCTATCCTGGTAGCACGAGGGCTCGTTGCAGATGCGCGCACAGCACTTCCACCGAGAGTAGATGGGGGCGATCCGATTGCTCCTTCCATGGGGGCACTCGATCCTATATAACCGGCTCCATGCGTTTCGGGGGAACAATGCAATACAAGCCCTGGCTTGGTCTTCTTATCGTTCTTGTACTGGCCTGTACGGCGAACGAAGAACCAACCAATACGGTGGACGATGTAGTCGGCACGGTGGATGTTTCCACCGATGCCGCGACCGATGTTGTGGCAGATGTTACGCCAAGCCTGGATGACGGAAACCATATTGGTCCGGTGCCCGAATATCCCAAAACCGAAGGCGACCCGGAGCTCGGTTATACGGCTTTGATCAACAACGGCTATGTCAGCTGTGGGATACCGAAATCCCTATCCCATCTCATCTATCTTGGGGTTGAGGCCGACCGTATCCCGGGCCGAAACGAACAGAATCAGGATATGCCCTATTTCTGGACGAGTATCACCTCGGAGACGGGCGTTGAACTGATCGTGGGAAATTGTCTCGCCTGCCACGCGAGCCGATTCAACGGCGAGCTAATCATTGGTCTGGGTGACGTTCGGCGAGACTATACGGATGACTTCTCAGCCGTATTGACCACCGCTCTCGCGTTCTCCAGCACCCTGGTTGATTCCGAAGAGGAGCAAGCCGAGTTCGAGAAGTTTGTGACTCGTGCCCAGGCCCTCGCCCCGTATTCGATGACCAGGACCCGTGGTCTAAACCCTGCGGTCAGCATCACCGCCGGGATTATGGAGCATCTTGATCCGGTGACTCTTAGCTGGAGCGAGGAGCCCCTTCTTGTGGTTCCTGCTCCCTACAAAGAGCATGTCGGTGGGCTGAGCGTCCCACCATGGTGGTGGCATAAGAAGAAGAACGCCATGTTCTATTCGGCGTCAGGAGCCGGAAACCATGTGGCCTGGGCCATGTTGGCGTCGTCGATGTGTATCGAAGGGGACGGCCAGGCCGAGGAGATCGCCAGTTATTTCCCCGATATTCTGGCCTATATCGATTCCATCGAGGCCCCGGAATACCCCTGGTCCATCGATGCTGAATTAGCCTTACAGGGAAAGGAAGTGTTCGAGACCCATTGTTCCAGTTGCCACGGGACCTATGGAGAAGAGGAGTATTACCCAAATCGGGTGGTACATATCGACGAGGTCGGCACCGATCCAGAGCTTGCTGTTCTGATGTTTGAAGCCGAGGTTTTCCACCAATGGATGGATGACTCCTACTACGGCCAACATTCGTGGGCTCGTCCGGCGATGGGCTATATCGCACCGCCACTTGACGGAGTCTGGGCCACAGCCCCCTATCTCCACAATAGCTCGATACCCACGATCGCCGCCCTTTTGGACAGCTCTACACGTCCAACCTGTTGGACCTGGTCCTACGACACCACAGACTATGATCCCACGACCCTCGGCTGGAATTTCCAGGAGACCTCTTGTCACGACGCTATAACCGATCCTGACGAGAGAGACGCGGTCTATGACCCCTCCCATTTCGGATACGGCAACCAGGGGCACACCTTCGGCGATTCCCTTCTACCGGAAGAGCGAAGCGCGATCTTAGAGTATCTGAAAACACTGTAAACAGAGGCTCTTTACACGATTAGACAAAGTTTTTATTGACTAATGTACCGACTGGTACGTACATTACCGTCTCTTGTGGGCAAATGTAGTGATCTGAAGCAGAAAGGAGTGGAGAATGATGTCTAAGCCGTTTGGATTTCTGAGATGGGTGGTGCAGCTGGGTGTGGTCCTGGTGTTGAGTGTGGGGTGTGACGCGGGCCCTATGGCCGAGCAGGAAGAGAATGTACCGACCTATTACGGGGAGATTCAGGCGGTTCTAAATACGAACTGTAATTCCTGTCACGGCGAGGATGGAGCGGCGCCGTTTGCTCTGGACAGCTATGTGAGCGCGTCTGCGATGGCGGAGCCGTCCCTGCTAGCGATAGAATTGGGTCAGATGCCGCCATGGCAACCGGATCCGGATTGTCGTCAATTTGAACATGAACGGATTATGTCGGAAGAGGATAAAGAGCTGTTTCGACGATGGATTGATGCCGGTAAACCAGAAGGAGATCCGTCGCTACAATCCAATGTGGTGCCGACGCCCACTCCGGTGTTTCAGGCTACCCATGTGGCACGCCCAGAAGCCCCGTATACACCGTCCCCGGAATTCGTAGACGATTATCGGTGTCTTCCTCTGGATATTACCTTCGACCAAGATATGTATTTACGGCAATCGATGGTGAAACCGGGGGCTGGGAACCTGGTTCACCATGTGCTGATCTACGTGATCAAGCCAGAGTTTCTCGACCAGATGGAAGCGATGGACGCTTACGATGAAGGACCTGGCTATACCTGCTTTGGGGGAGGAGAGGTCGGGACTCCGAATCCGGTAGGGGCCTGGGTTCCTGGGATTCAACCGCTCGTAGTAGAAGAAGATGTGGCCATGTATATCCCGAAAGGGAGTCGGGTTGTGATGCAGGTACATTACAACCTGTTGGTGGATGAACCGGAGCCCGATCTTACGGAATGGCATATGAATATGAGCCCGAATCCGCCAGATTATCTGCTGGAATCGCTACCTTTTGCGCACCGCACCCTGGAGATCCCAGCGGGTGATCCGCATTCGGAACACAGTAAGGAATTTGTGAACAATACAGACGAGGTCTGGACGATTGTTGCCATGGGACCTCATATGCATCTGCTCGGCGTTCGTATCCTGGTGGAGCATATTACGAATGAAGGGGATCCGCTGTGCATGATCGACATTCCGCAATGGGACTTCAACTGGCAGCAGAACTATGTTTTCCGCCGAAAAGACTCCGTTCAAGTACGACCCGGAGAATCCATCCGGTTGACCTGTACCTATAATAATTCTGTGGAGAACCAACCGAGTGTCGATGGGGTTATTATGGAGCCGCGTACGGTCACCTGGGGAGATGGCACATTGGACGAGATGTGTTTGTCCTTTCTCACGTTCGTGCGCCCCTATGAGGCTCCTGCTCCGAAGTGTCGCACGTTCAGTGAATGTGGGGCAGCTTGTGTGGACGAGACCAATTTTGCCTGTGTAGTCAGCTGCATGTCGGTGGACTTCGACTGTGCCTATTGCATGATTCCAGATATGTTTACAGATGGGGGATGCATCGACCTTCACTGCAAGGAAGAAATGGACGAAGTCGGCTCCTGTTTTCTGGATTGCGCAGCGAGTACAGCGGCCGGAGGAGGGGACACCAACCAATGCATGATGGAGAACTGTCCCCAGGAGAGAGATGCCCTCGATGCCTGCGCATCACCGGTCTACGAAGGCGGCTACTGCGACTCGCAGATGGTCGGTTGTGGAGCGTTCTAAGAAAGGGCGTGGTCAGATAATCCAAATCGCGATACACTTCGCGCCACGGCAAAGAAGCCGATTACAGGGATTACTGAACGGTGATATGGCGCTGGACATTCGTTGTTTCCTTATTGCTCTCTGTGGCCTATGGGCCCGAGAGTGCACAAGCGGAACAGCGTTCAAAGGATTGGCCGCAATGGCTTGGACCGGATCGTACGGGGGTTTCTCAGGAGACAGGACTCTCCCAGGATTGGCGAAAGAAGAAGCCCAAGATTATCTGGCAACGAGCGATTGGTAGTGGGTTCTCGGGGATCTCCGTAGTTGGAGATCGCCTGTATACGATGACATCCGACTCAAAGTACGAGTACGTGGTCGCTCTCGAAGCGGCGACTGGTGTGGAGATTTGGCGTCATAAGGTGGACGACCTCTTTCGTGATTCGCAAGGGGGTGATGGGCCCCGTTCCACCCCGACAGTACACGATGGTGTCCTGTACGCTCTGAGCTCAAAAGGGAGTCTGGTGGCGCTAAAGGCCAAGGACGGTAAGGAGATCTGGGAACGAAACCTTGTCTTCGAGTTCGGAGCGAAGGTTCCCATCTGGGGCTTTTCTGCATCACCCCTTCTATTTGAAGGGAAAATATATCTCGACGTCGGCGGGGAAGGGGGCTTTGGGCTGGTCGTCTTTCGAGCCTCGGACGGAGATGTCCTCTGGCATATGGGTGATGTGAAGGCCGGCTATTCGTCACCGATAGTCTTTCGTATGTCGGGACACGAGCAGATCATTTTCTTTACGGGTGAAGCGATTGTATCGATGGATCCGGATAGGGGACGAGAGTTCTGGCGGGTGCCCTGGAAGACCAGCTGGGATGTGAACGCCGCAACCCCCGTATTTGTCTGGCCCAATATGCTGTTTATCTCATCCGCCTATGGCGTGGGCTGTGCTCTCTATCGAGTGGACCAGACAAAGACAGGCTATAAAGCGCATCAGGTCTGGAAGAACGATGTCATGCTCAATAAGATGGCAACCTCTGTTCTCCATAATGGGTATCTATACGGTTTCAGTGAATCGAAGCTGGTCTGTATGGAAGCTAAGACAGGCTCCAAACGCTGGGAAAAGGAAGGCTTTGGGCGTGGGACCTTAATCTATGCGGACGGACATCTGGTCGTGCTCGGTGAACGTGGAAAACTCGCTCTGGTCGAGGCTTCGTCGCGTAAGTACATTGAGAAGGGCCGCATGAAGCCATTGAAGAAGTTATGTTGGACGGTTCCCAGTCTGAGTCAGGGGCGCTTGTATATTCGCGACCTGGAGCATCTGATTTCTCTAGATGTTCGCCCTTGAACATGGACCGAAGCATGCTGTTCGCTGGTCTCTGGTAACTCCATAGGAACATGCCTTGCGCTTACGAGGTATGGATACCCAGTTGGGAGGGGCTGGGTATCCATACCTCCTATGTGCGCTTACTCAAGAGTAATACCGAACCCAAAGTCCAGCATCGTGGACGTGGGGGCCGCTATGAACGAGCCATCCCGCACGCAATCCGTGCAGAAGGGGGCAGGGAAGTGCTTTTCCCAGATGATCTCTGAGCTGAAGATGTCCTCGTCGACCACGTAGATGGAAACCTGGGATTGTGGCTCAAGAAACAGAAGTACCGATTCGTCCCAGACTGGATCATAGGTGTCATGCAGCTCAAGGGACTCAAATACGACTTCCCCGTCGACCTCTACGATGATCCGGGGATCGGGCGCTTCAAAGAGCTCCAGGGTGTCGTCCCAGGCGTAGCCGTTGGAATCGGAGTAGTCGATTGTTGCCCAATCAAAGTGCAGTCCCACGAATCCGGGGTAAATGAGTTCACAACTATTACTAATGCAGATTTCATCGCTGAAACACTGCGAATCCGTATTACAGGGGATGATTTCCTCCGGTGGAATCGGAGTAATCTTGCAAGCTGCCTGACCTAGAACCAAAAATAACAACAAAAACAATGCACAAGAAATACGTGTCTTCATAATGTCCCTCACTCGTTGCGGGTGTGATGGGCAAACAAACGTATGACTTTCTCAGTTATTCAAATGCTGTGCTCGAGGCGCTCGGTCTTCAATACAGCACCAAAACTGTGCGTTCTGACCATTTCGGCCCGGTTTTTGCTTTCTACCCATACGGTTGGAGCTTTTTGGCCCCACCGCCTTGTAAATTGGGAGACGAAAGTTGGTACGGATAACTCGAGTGTTAGGAGTTTTCTTTTGTATTCTCAGCGGGTTATGGGCCTGCTCGGAGCCCGTCGGGCAATGTCTCGGACCCGATGCCGTATGTCCCGAGGGATACCAGTGCATGCAATCGGGCCGACAGATCTACGAATGTCTGCCGGTGGAACCCGAAGCTCAGGTGGAACCCAAACCGGAGCCGGCGGAGGCGCCACCCTTAACGATTCAGCTCGAACTGGACGACGTTTTGATGTCTGGTGAGGTGATTGTACGCGCGAATGTGTCCAATAAAGCGTTTCTATATGGCGTAGAATTTCTCCTGGATGACCAATATATCCATACAGACTCAGTGCCGGATTATAAGATTAAACTCGATACAACAGCCTTTGCGGACGGGCCGCATATCCTGACGGCGGAGACAGCCGACATCACAGGAGAGAAGGCCCGCGTTGAAATGGAGGTCATCTTTGATAATTCGCCACCGGAGATCGTTGAACTGTCACCAAGCATCAATTCGACGGTTTTTGTGGAGGATGGACCCCTTACAATCTCAGCGGAACTGAAAGATGCGGCTCCCATTGAATTGGTCGAGTTCCGGGCCAGTGGTTTCGGCGTGGCCTTATTGGATATGCCACCGTATCTGGGAACGATTCCATATACCGATATCCTGGTCGACGAGAACAATCTGCCGACCTCAGTCTTTGTGCAGATGTCTGCGATTGATGTGTTGGGACAAAACACCGAGGTCTCCTATGACGTGAGCGTCTACAGTCGCCTGGAGTGGGAGGTCCCTACCCTCGGAGAGATCTGGGGGACAATACAGGATCTTCCGAACGGAAATCTGGTTTTTGGAAATGGCAATAAGAAGTTGTACTGCCTGTCGCCCGATGGAAACGTCCAGTGGACCGAAGAGGAGAACGCTCCCTTTGATCGTACGGTGGCCGTGGATGGAAACGGGAACATCTTTGCTGGCGACCGAAATGGTCGGATTCATTCCTATAATTCCCAGGGCAACTTTCGCTGGTCCAAAGATTTGGATTCACCAGCCGGCGATCTTGTGTTTCGGGACAATATTGTATTCGCGTCGGTTTATGCAGGCCGAGTCTATGCTCTAAACGCGGATAGTGGGTCCACCATCTGGCAATCGCCAACGTTGCCGGATACCGTATTTGGCTCACCCGCTGTATCGGCCGATCATACGGTCTATGTGGGGTGCCAGGACCATAATCTATACGCCATCCAGGATGGAGATATTCTTTGGAGCGTCCCGACGGGCGGTGAGGTATGGTCCACACCAGTGATAGGCTCGGATGGTTCGATCTATTTCGGTTCGAACGATGGTTGGCTCTACGCTATCCATGCGGATGGATCGCAGAAATGGGCTCCCATCGAGGTGAAGGGGGAGTTCTGGGGACAGCTTTCGATCGATGAGGAGAATACTCTCTATCTGGCTACGACCTTTGATCGAGTGCAGAGGCGCGATCTGGATACTGGCGAGCTGCTTTGGGAGAGCCCGAACCTGGGAGGGTTGGGGGAGTCGTCACCGGTATTGGACGATCTTGGAACCGTTTACATAGCCAATAACGCGGGTACCCTCTGGGGCTTCGATCGGGACAATGGAGCGGTCCGCCTCCAATACGAGGTGGAAGATGGTATCGATATACGAAGCAACCCAAAGATCGTTGGGGACCGGGTGTATCTGGGTACGAACGCGCGGAATGTCTATTCGATCTGGCGCTGGGGTGCGTCGTTGCCGATGCCCTGACCGAAAGAGGCTAGCTCTGGGCTCAACGGCCGATTGTTCCTGAAAAGAAGCGGTCTCACTACGAGTGAGATCTTGGCCTATTATTGTTTGCTCGCCAATCATGGTAGGGAAATGTACACTTTCGGCACAATTATGGTGGGAGACCATGGGCATGAAATGGGTGCATACATTAGTTTTGGTATTAATCTTTGGTTTGACGGCTTGTGGCGGTGATACGGCTCCGCAAGATGTTTCGACGGATAGCGGAGGAGATGTTCAGGTCTCGGACGCAGACGCACAGGACAATACAGTATCGGATCCGGGAACTCCTGATCCGGGTTGTATTCCACAATGTGAGAATAAGGACTGTGGCCCCAACCAATGCGGAGGGCTTTGTGGCCTATGCGCTCCGAATAGTACCTGTACGCCCGAGGGGATCTGTGAGGAGGTCGTGATTACTCCGCCGGACCCGCAAGTCTGTAGTGGAAACACCAAATTGGGGGAAAAGCAGAACTTTGGTGGCGCCTGTTGTTATACGGCGGCCGGTCACCCACAGAACCCGAATTGCGTCTGGTACGCCCCGGATTATGGGGAGGGCGAATGTATCGACAACGAATGTGGATCGGGGTATTGCGCGTCGGCAGCCTACTGTAGCAAAGGCTGTAGTATCTATAAGGACGAACTCAATAACGCGACCGGTGAAGGCGGTTTTGATGGGGTCAACGACGAAGACGCGATTAATGAATGCGAAGGCGCTGTGGATGGACCTTTTGGAACCAACTTCCAATGCGTGAATCTACGCCCTGTAACGCAGAATATATTGGCGTTTTGCCGGCCCGGCACCACTTTTGAACCATGCGAAAATAGCATGGACTGTCCCATCGGTGAGAGCTGTCAGCTCATTTACATCAGTGGGGGGACCTCTGCCCGCTGTATGACCATCGAAAAAGATAGTGTGGCCGGTATGGAAGAATGCAATTCGGATCCGAATAGCGGCCCCATTACATCGTGCCAGGGACCCTTCTGTTTCGGGTCGGGATGTGTGGACCTCTGCGCGGATGACTCCGATTGTATTACGGACACCTGTGTGGAAGGTGCCTGCGCGAAAACGGGCGCGGCCTGTACGACGGATACCGAATGTAGTGCTTGGCGCTGTGAGGAGCTGACTCCCTATAGTGATTCCGACTTTACGGATGACTTCTGTCAGCCTCGAGACTGCGCCAAGGCAGAAGACTGTGTGGATCCGGATTGGTTCTGTCGCCCATTCTGGAATGGGGCCGAAACGGTCGAAGAGGTCGCGTTCTCCCCCGCATGCCGTCGCCTGGAAGAGGGCGCGGTAGGCTATGGTGAGGCGTGTGGAGAAGAGGGGGATGGAACGGGTCTCCCACCCTGTGCCTGGGCTGGAGGATGTATCGATAATTATTGTTCTGGCCCGTGTACCTCGGATGCGGATTGCGGCGAAGGGGCGGAGTGCCTCCTCGGCGCGGAGTGGAATATCGATGTCGATGATAATGACTCGGTCGATACCACCTTGAATGTCGACCTCTGTCAGAAGTGGCCCCACGATGGGGAGCTCCAGGATTGTTCGACGGATGCGGATTGTCCGGCAGACCACCATTGTCGCTATCGCGTAAAGGCGAATGGCGAGGGCAGTGAACGGGTTTGGGCGGTCGAGTATAAATGCCGGAAGAACAAAGAAGAGGTCGGATTTGGCGAGATCTGTGGTGGGTCTGACGGCCCGGCGTGTAAGAGCGATCTCTGCCTCGTTCCATCCGGTAATGGTAATGCCGACGCCATGTGTACGGAGACCTGTACTTCCGCGGCGGATTGCCCCGAGACGGTCGAATTTGATGGATTCACCTGGAAGACCCTCTGTCTTAGCTTCAACGTGAACGGGCAAAATACGCTCGATCCCATCGATGATATCTTTGTTCCGTATTGTTGGCGTACGTCCTCGATCGGCTCCGTAGAACCCTGCGATGCGGAGAAGAAATGTTCAGACTCCAAGGAATATTGTCGTGCGGCGATTATTGCCGGCAACGTGGATGAGGCGGTCAATGTCGACCACATCTGCATCGACTCGAGCGAAGGCTTGGATGCCTTCCCGATAGGTGTCCTTGGGGATCCCTGTACGACGTGGAGCGAGTGCAACGGCCGTATTTGTCTCCCAGACGCGTCGGGTAACCGCTATTGTTCCGAACTATGTAGTACGGACGATGGCTGTACGAACCCTGCGGGGCTGAACCTGAAATGTACCGAAAATCTTCTGCTGGAACGACCGGATCCGAGCCTGAGTGGTTGGACCCAGCGTTGTGTTCTGCAGGAGACCTGTCTGAGTTGCGATAGTGATCAGGACTGCGGTGGTGATCATGTATGTGTGAACGATGGCGGGCTCGGTGCACTAGCCGACTTCCGCTGCGGTGCGCCATGCATTGAAGACGCGGATTGCACGGAGCCTGATACGACCTGTCAGCAGGATATTGGTCCCACAGGAGCTGCGACCGGTAAGAACGCGTGTCTGCCGGCCAGTTGCGGTTTGTAGAGTGCCCGATACGGGGAGAGCACAGGTTGGGGCTGACAGTGATGCCCGATCCATGATGGTGATTGTACTCGTCACAAGAATCCGTTAGCGTGCGTCGCCATGATTCGAACATTGTACTTTCGCTCTCTATTCTTTCTGTCCCTGGCCAGCCTCCTGGCCGTTGTGGGCTGTGGTAGTAGTTCGGGACCGGCCGAAGCCGACACCTCTTCGGAGACCTGCGACCCCACAACTTGTGACGAAGTCTGTAGCCCTTTTGACGATAGCTGTGTGTCCTGTCTTGTGTCCGCCCAATGCGAGGGCGATGCCCGGTGCCATGACGGCATATGTCTTCCCGAGCAGAGTTGTGGAGTCGACACACCATGTGAGACGGGACATTGTGACCCACAGACGGGCCTCTGTGTTGCCTGTTTGACCGACCACCATTGCGGTGGAGAGGGGATATGCATCTACGGGGATTGTGTGGGGCCCGCGCCGTTATGTGGCGAGTCTTTTGAATGTCCCGAAGGGCTGGTGTGCAACCTGTCCTATGGGTATTGCCTGATGTGTGGAACGGGCGCTGACTGCGATGAGGGCTGGCGCTGTGGTCCGGGCGGCATATGTTTACCGATGGAATGTACCGACGGTGAAGCGCGCTGCGAAGAGGAGCAGATCGCCCAGTGTGGTCCGAATAATACCTTCCTGGTTCCCGAGCCTTGTCCGGATGGCCAGATCTGTCATATGGGGGCGTGCAGCGAAAGTGAGTGTACGCCAAATGCGCGGACCTGTGAGGATCTGCAGATTCGCCAGTGCAACCCCCAGGGGACCGGCTCGACGCTGCAGCCTTGCCCTCCAGGAGAGTATTGCCCGGATGGTAGCTTTGACTGTGAACCCGTACGTCATCGGGTTCTGATACTCTTCGATACATCGGGTTCTATGGGGATTTATCCGGGAACCAATGTGATCCTCGATGACTGTGCAGAGGAAGGGCTCCCCTGTCCGCCGGCTTGGCCTGTATGCGAGACAGCAAATAACGCGTTGACCGTATTGGCCAAGAGTAAGGTCGCCTTTATGGAAGCGCTCGCGGAGCCGAACGTAAAGGAACGAATTGATTTCGCCCTTATGCGTTTTCCGCAGTCCATTCGCGCGTACAAAACATGCCGTAAGGGGCATTATAAAGGGCATAACTATCTAGCGGGAGATCTAGGGGCCCATGTTACCCCCTGGGATACGAACGGTTGGTTTAACCAGGGGTTGGCGGAGACACTCTGCGTACCATTCCCCAGCGATACGGCCGTGGGGTCGAACTTTCCGGCTCTCCAGCAGTGGATGGATTTTGACGAAACGGTGGTGTCCACGGGCGTGTCCTGTGAAGAAGACGACGACTGTGGATATGGCTATTGCGAGAGTTGGAGTACGACGGGCAAGACGTGCATCACACACGCCAACCCCGAGCTACGGGCCAGTGGCTACACTCCCATTGGAAAGACGCTCTTCTATGCGAGCGAGGTGTACCGCCAGCACGTCTTTATCGATGGAGTCGATTGCTCGACCGATGCAGATTGTCCCTCTGCGGGCTATCACTGCTCGAAGGATGGGCTCTGTGAAGACGCCGCCCGCCATTGTCGCAAGAATGTGATTCTGCTGTTCTCTGACGGTACCGAGAGCGCCAATATGGATCCCAACGACTTCTTCCACCCATGGATTCAGGCCAAACGTATGGCTTATGGTCTGGGTTGCTCCACCTCGGAGGATTGCCTGGGAGAGTCAACCTGCGTATCGGGTCGATGTTCCGTGCCCGGTTTCGAGTCCAACAGTCTGGTGTGTTCCAATACGGGGGCCCCGTGTACGCCAGGAGAGAGCTGTGGGGGAAACGGAGCGCTCTGCGTCGATCCCCTTCCTCTATACGTAGAGCCCGATGGGCTGAATACCCTGAAAGACCGGTATGGTAAGCCCATCCGTATTCTTACTCATGCTATTGATGTAGACACGGACGAGGCCGGGAACGAATGGATCTCTCGTTTGGGTGGGGGCTCTCACTTTACCGTCTCGAGTCAGGATCCGGAGAATTTCATCACCACCTTGATTCTCGCGACAGATATCAAGTTGGCAGGCCCATGCGTACCGAAGACCGAGTAAGTACGGTCCTGGAAAGGTAGAAAAGGTGGAGGCGCCCGGAGTCGAACCGGGGTCCGAAAGCTGTCCAGAAGTTGCGAACCACATGCTTCTCCCGTGGTTGGATTTTCGAGTACCGGTTACCCCACGGACAGGGTTCCGATACCTTAGCCTACAAAGTCTCGTTGCCTATGGTGTAGACACCCATAAACAACCAGCCCAGTGAAGTGTATGGTGATTTCGACCCTGGGCCCGTCTCCATCACCAGCTTTACTGCTTACGCAGCAAGTGCAAAATCAACGTTATCGTTGGCACTTAAAAAAGTTCCCGCTTTTTACAAGGTAGCGGGGCCTTGGCATGCCACAAAATCCTTCGTAGCCTCCGTCGAAGCCGTTTCGCCCCCATGTCAAAGAACTAACCTGAGCTTAGGCATGTGTGCTGCAGAAGGCAAGGGTAGAGGTGGATTTACCGACCTTGTCGCTATTTTTCTGTAGCCGCCAGCTTCAGAGTGATCTGTACCGTTTCGCTTACCTTCTTGCCGCCGATCCGCTCCAATCCCGGCATACCATATTGGGTTAAATCCAGGTCGAAGCTGCCGTCGATAACGAGTAGATTGCTGTCGATATAGATCTTCTCGAGTTCAGGGGTCGCTAACACATAGGTGACCGTGACCGGCATGGTCATAGGCAGGGTTTTCCCGCGGAAGGTGAAGTTGCCGCTGATCGTACCTGTTGAGGTTTTCCCGAGGACGATCTGCTGGTCCGTCTCGACGCCGGTGATCTCGAAGGTCGCATTCGGGTAGGTGGCCACATCCAGGAATTTTGTGTCGCGTAGATGGTCATCTCGTAGCTCGATGCCAGTCATAAAGCCGGACATGGCAAGGGTCAGACGACCTTCCGCTTTTACATTGGGGTTTCGTAGGTCGATGACCAATTCACCGGAGACCTCTTTATTGGTTCCGAGGATATCTTCGAGTGGAGCCCGTGAGAAGAAACTCACCACCGTTAGAGCCGAGGGCTTAAAGACAAAGGCCTGTACCTGACTCGAGTTGGAGTCGATGGCTGGGGCGGGGTCGCCCGCGGTTTCGGTGACCTTACAGCGCTTCTCGGCCTGTGCGATGAGATCCAGATAGTGCTG
Source organism: Myxococcales bacterium (assembly GCA_002728755.1). GTDB lineage: Bacteria > Myxococcota_A > UBA9042 > UBA3505 > UBA3505 > UBA3505. Next base: position 4,618 of record PBVT01000019.1, on the reverse strand, counting down.
AGGATCGGTACGAAGGCTCGTATACCAGACGATACCAAAAGCACCGGCTCCCAGGAGAGCTCCCAGGACGAGAAACAGAATTTTGTTTCGCATATTGGACCTTGGTGCAGTTTTTATGGTGCCGGGACCGGGGCTCGAACCCGGACAGCTGAAAGCCGGAGGATTTTAAGTCCTCTGCGTCTACCGATTCCGCCATCCCGGCGTGGGATTGCAGTACTACAACCTTGTGCTTTTCTTGGCAATCAAGAAGAGGAGAATTCTAAAAAATCCGGCGTGCTTCCGGGATGGGCCTCTCCGTGCCGTAGCGATGGTTGCTACCAATTGCTCAACGATCCGAGATCGTGAACTTCATTGAAGCCATTCGCGCGGAGAAATTTTGTAGCTCTGGCGCTGCGTCCTCCGGATGCGCAATACACAACAATGGCTCGTTCTTTCGGGCCCAGCTCCTGAAGTCGGCCTCGTAAGTCGCCAACGGGAATGTTGAGGGCCCCGTCCAGGTGGCCTCCGTTGTATTCACCTGGAGTGCGAACATCGAGGAGAAGCCCACCATCATTTACCGCTTTTCGCATGACGGAGACTTCTTCTGCTGAGCGTCGGCCGCTCTGTAGCTTGAAGAGGATCAGCCCGATGAAGATACATAAGAGCACCCACGTAGATTTACTCATCTTTTCCTCGTTTCGATCGTTCCATGCGTTGGGAAATCAAACTACTTCAGATAGTTTCGTAGCATCTGCCGGACCGGGGTGTCCGCGTGAAGATTCATTACCTCGATTTGTTCCGGGATGAAGGCCATCCGAGGGTCTTCGAAGGTGGGGCTGAGCGTCTTTCCAATGTAGCTCATGATGTTGACCGAATAACCATCCTCTAACAGGATGCTACCATCGAGGAGCTGATGATCGCCCTGTAGGGTTTGCGGTGGATCTCCGAGCGTACATGTAACGCGGTCAATGGATTCATCGAGCATACAATTGTTCTTAGGTGGGCTCTTTTGAGTGTGATTTTTGCGATAAATGGTCTCGTCCCCTAGACCGGCGTCGATGAAGTCGCGCAGGGACTCGAAGTTTTCCATACCCAAGTCGGTGTTGCGGTAGGTGTAGAGCCAATCTACGGCGAATTTAGTGTGGGCGTAGCGGACCTTCTGCCACTGGACCAAATCGTCTGTCGGGAGGTTGTAGGCTGGGAAATCAGTGAAGCTGCCCTCGAGGCTGGGGCCAAGAGCGCTCTCCGCTGCAGCGATAACTTCTTCTTTAAATGGATTGTTTTTATTCATGTGATTGGTGAACTTGAACTCGACCTCCGCGGCATTATTTGTTTTCTCTGCGTGGGGATGGGCTTGGCCGAAAAAGTGACCAAGCTCATGGGGGAGGGTTCCTACGGAGATGCTATCGTCGCTGCGCATATTTACGACACTCACTTTGTGCACGCTGGGATCATGTCCTGGCGGTGAACTGCTTCCGTTGAGACCTGCTCCGGGTTTGATTTGATCAAAGATAATAATGTGTAATTCGGTGGATCGGGCACGTGCCATCAGGGGATAAAAGTCTTGTGGGCTGAAAGCTGTATTTAGGCTCAAGTCTTGAATGAAGGCCGGATCAACCCCATCGTCGGTTAATCGTGACTTTAGTGCGGCGAGAACCTCGTCAGCCTCCATGGTGTCGAGTTCTAGGTGTTGTGCGATGTCTGTGGTTAATTCTTCCACGGTGAAGGTTTCGGTTTCACTGGCACCTATTTCGACTACTGGATTGAGAATGCTCACCACGGACGAGGTGTGAAAGCGCATCTTTGTGGGCGCGTAGAACTTCTCGATGGCGGCTAAGCGTTCGTTAATCCAAGCCTGTTCGTCTTCCACGACATCGATGAAGACCCATCGGATCCCATAAAGGATCTCGGTGGATGGAGTCGTATGAAGCTCATCGCAAACGCCCTTCATGGCATCGTCCAGACTCTGCTCCAGGAAGGCTTTGCGGCATTGCCACCAGGTAGGTGTCGTAGGAGTCGGCTCTGGTCCAGAATCCAAGGTGGTATCTTCTAGAGATGGTGTGTCTGTATTGACGGTGTCTTGCGGTTCGGAGTCTGCGCCATTATGCAGGTCTGCCGTCGCGACATCGAGTCCAGAGACATCTTCTTGAACGCCTGCGTCCTCGCCTTCTGATGTGTCTTGTTTTGTTTCGCCGCACGATAAGAAGCCCAAACCACACACCAACACCAAAACCGCCCCAAAGGCACTTTTCTTCATAGAATTGCACATCGAATTCCCTCCTTTGTTGCCGAGTTCCCCAACTCTGATTGCGCTTCTAGCTTTAGCGTTTCGTCTAGAAAATGGCAAAGAGGGCTTCGTTTCTAAATTAGAATAAAAAAGGGAACCCTTGCCCGAAGTATCGTTCGATCAATCTTCGGTTTGTTGCGCGGCGAGTACGTCTTCTTGGCAATGGTCACAAAACCAGGCGGAGTCATCCTTGCCGGCTTCGATGCGTGATTTGACCTCATCTATGAGGAGCTCTTTGTCTTTCGCCCAGTACATTACGCAGGCGGGATCCATGTCGTGGTGACCGTGGTCCGGGTCTTTGTGGTCGACCTGCATGGGTAGCCCATTGTCGACCAATCCCAGCAAGTGCCCAAGTTCATGAATCCACACCTCGGTTCCTGCGATTTGGCACGCCTTCTTTCTCTTTTGCTCTTCTTCGGTAGAGAAGGTCAAAGACTGGCAAAGGTCCAAGATGGCCTGCCGAAAGATCACGATTCGATCGCTGCCCCATGCGAAACCCAGTCTTGTTCCGCCGGCCCTGGAGGGCTCTGTCAGGGTTCCGTCTAGAAACAAAACGTAGACGTGTTGGGTACTTGTGTCTTGCGGTGTAGATGCAGACACCTGATCGACCAGTTGATCCAATTCCTCGAGTGCCCACTCCTCTTTGGGCTGCGCAGGATCGAGTTCTTCGAACCGTTCCACGGAGACGCCCTCCGGTTTTTGTATCAACGCCTGGATCGAGTCTTCCACAACCTCAATCATGGTCTCTGGAGGCTCCATGCCAGGAGCGAAGGCGGCGTGGATTATTAGCTTGGTAAAGGGCGCCTTTTGCACCAATGAAGACGAGGGGGTGTGCGTTTCATGTTCCGGAGTGTCGGTCGCACACGCGAACAGAAGAAGGAGAAAAGCAGCCAAGCCCTTTTGAAACACGATGTCTCCCGGTCCTCAGAATAGGCTCTAGCCTAATTGATTGAATTCACACTTTCAATTCTGCCTCATTCGCGCGACTATCAAGGAGTAAAGGGGAAGATGTATGAGACCGGTGGTTCTGTGTTTTTTGGCTTTGTGTTTGTCCTGCACGGAGGCAAAACCAAAGCTCGACGAAGAGGGGGTAGATGATCTGGTGGCCATCACCACAAGCGCGCCTATTGGATGCAACCAGGTCCTCATAGAGGGCCTTCCTCATCATCCTGAGCAAAGCGGTTTTGATGGCAACGCTCCTGAGGCCATGCAGCTCGGTCTCGCCTTTCTTCCCGACGACGGCGTCACCGATGAGATCATCGAGGGGCGCTTTTTTCGGCTCCAGACCGCCACCGGGCTTGAGGTCCTTCACGTTGATGCACGCCCAACCGGCTATTGGCCCGATGGCAGCATCAAGTGGTTGTGGCTTCGCTTCAATGACCGCTTCAAACGAACGGACCAGGATTACTTCTTTCATTGGGGAATTAGCCCGGCTTGTAGAGCCTTAGATTTCGCGGGTGGGGCCACGGCGTGGCGCGTCGGGCACAATGTGTACTTCGATAGCAAACCCACTGCTGGCTGCCGCCCCGATGGAGAGGGGTGCACTCATAGCGGTACGGGTATCGAGGCTGTGCTTGACCTCATGGGCGACAACATCATCGACATTTTGAGTGCTGATGGAGTGCCGGTCGTGACGCAGGGGATCAAGCCCATACTCGAAGGTCAGAAGCGCGAGGATGGAGCAGTTCTTGACTACCAGGCCGAGGTTTCCTGGCATATGAACGCGACGGTCCTTGAGGGAGGGCGTACAGGAACCGAAGTAGGGCTTAAGGGAGTGGTCTTGGACAAAGAGACGGGTGAAGACCTGGCCGCATTAGAGGTAACCGTAGACATTCGGCGGAGTTTTTCGTCCATACGCTTGGAGCACAGCATCACCTGGCTCCTGGAAGGAGAGGATACGGACCTATTTGCTTGGGACCATGCAGACTCTTCTGTGGACCTGCCCATCACCTGTGATCTGGACGAGGTTAAGGAACGAAAGCACACCCACACCATTGGGCGGCTTGGGCTTTTGATCCGTAACGAACCAGACTCCTTGGGGGAGGTCTCATACGGAGATTGTCTGGGCATTGGTGAGGAAGGAGATTGTGCCCGTGAAGATCGTTTATATAGCCGGGAAGTCCGCTCGGAAGCCCCTCTGGTAATTCGTCAGGAAGGCCCACTGATGTACCGGGTAAACGAGGAGGCACCGGTGGCCGCTCACCTGGTAGGAGGGATCACCGCCACAGGAAATGAGATCTCCATGGAAGTGGCCGTTCAGCACTTTTGGCAGACCTATCCTTCGGGCTTTGAGATCCGTGACAACGGGATCTCTGTGGACCTTTATCCCGACTGGGCACCGGATTGGACCTT
>PBVT01000018.1 GCA_002728755.1 Myxococcales bacterium | reverse complement strand
GCGACTTCCGCGGGTAGCTGAGCGAGGATCCCTCGGTAGTAGGCGAGTATCTCATCGTATTGTTCCAGCCGGCCGGCCGGTCCGATATCGCTGCCCCAGAGCACCCGATCTGGATAGGTCTCAAACAGGTCTTTCCAACCCTGCTTGATGGTACCGTCGGCTTCATCGAGACGCTGGTCTTCGATGGGAAAGGGTCGATCGAAAGATTCCAGCGGGTTGCGGCTGGAGATGTCGATATACAAATTGGGGTGGGCGGCCATCAGTAGGTCGAGGACAGCCGGTTGGGTGTCCCCGGAGTGGGCCCAGATGAAGACGACCGATTCATATAGGGGCAGGGTAGCGTCCATGAGCTGAATATGCGCAGGCATCGCATCGATACTTTCCACCTCAACGTCTCCGTCGTAGTCGTAATGGAAGTTGATGGGTACGCCCCGGTCTGCAGCTTCCTGGTAGAGCTGTAGAAAGAAGGGGTGGTTGAAGTCCCATGCGGTGGGTGGGGTCGTAGCCGCGTTGGGACCCGACGAGAAATGGCGGATGCTGATCTCTCCGATCCCTCGGGCGCCATTGTCCAACTGACCAATAATACTCTGCAGAAGGGCCGTCTGGTTGGATTCGAGATCCGTGGTTACATGCCCATGGGCGCAGGCCACATACACCGACGCGTCCTGGTTCTGCAGTAGATGGGTAGGACCGGTTCCCAGAAGGATCAATCCGAGGGGTTGATGGTCGGCGACCAGATTCGGCAGCGCGTCTGGGTCCCAGGTTGGCATCAAATGGGCGTGCCCATCGTAAAGAGGGAGCAGCCCGGATGTGGTTTCCGCCTGATCGGAGGAACCTGGATCGGTTCCAACATTATTCTGGTTACCATTCTTCGGGCCGCCGCATCCGAGCAGCAGAGCCAATACGAAACAAATGATGCGCATCTATACCTCCTGAATACGCAGATTCTACTTCACGTAGCGAAGTACCGCACGACTGATGTTATCACCGTTCGCGTTGTCGATTCCCGTACTCCATACCGCCAGGATCCGGCCATCGGGGAATGCCAGTACAGCTGGTAGGTGGCGCCCACCGGTCTCGCCGTCCATCAAAGGTCCGGACAGGTCTGTGGGTTCGCAATCATAGATATCCTCGGCCTGGTAATATCGCCGCAGGTAGACCGCATTGGATGCGGCCCCAAGACTATGCCAGACCACCGCTGCGCGGAATGGATCGTTTTCGTCCGTGGGAGCGTAGAATGGATAGCCGCCCGAAGGGTCATGGCCTACCAGATGTATAGGTGAGCCCATATCCTCGCCGTTTGGTCCGAGAAGGGTGCTGTAGATATCGTTGGGGCCGCTGTTATTGGGTGTCTCCCGTACCCTCCAGGTTAAGAGGATATTTCCTCCCGGGAAGGTGGTGGCCGATGGTGCCCACTCGTCAGGCTCCGTCCCGGGTGAGGCGGTAAAGACCACACCGGCGGGTTGAGCGTTGGCGTTGAAGATACGCCCACGAATTTCATGAATGCCCGCGCTATTATCGATATGTTGCCAGAAGATGGCTACGCCACCATTTGATGTGTCGGTGACGATGGAGGAGACCTCGCTGGCGCTGGTAGCGGCCCCGGTTAAAAGTTCTCCCGTCTCCGGTTGGCCGTCGGCCGATAGAAGTCGCAGGAATACATCCTGGTTCTGGCTGGGAATACCGCCATACCCCATCCATGTGATGGCGATCTTACCGCTGCGTAGAAGGGTGGGGAAGGGGCTGTCCACATTCCCTGTCGTAAAGCCCGTCGTAAGGGGGGTTTCGTTGAGCTGAAACGCGTCACCGATGGGGTGGCCATCGTGGCTGATTACGCGAGCCATATAGCGGATCTCTCCGTTACCACCCTCCTGGGATCGCCAGGCGATCAGGTATCCGCCGTTCTGCATGCGAGTGATGGTAGGACTGCGGGCCCATATCAGGGCGTCCTGGTCGATTTTTATGGGTTGAGCCAGGGGCGTGCCGTCGGCAGCAAAGCGTTGGAATTGGATGTCCATGGTCTGGGTTCCACCCCCCGGAGGGTGGGTTACCGAATACCAGGCAGCTGCAAAGCCACCGTTCTGGCTAAGGGCCAGGGAGGGTTTGACCTGGGACGCGTTGGGGTCGTCGGGTACCAGCAGGAAGGGACCCTCGGGAACGCAATATCCGTCACCCATACAGATATGTCCTCCCACGCAGCTGGTTACGAGACAGGAGGCGGTCGAATAGTCGGTGGGAATGGCGCAGTCGTCCCCAACCGTATACATGGGGTTGGGAAGCGGCGGTGCCGTATCTTCCTCGACGGGTACATCGGGGGCGCTGGTGTCGTTTATATCTACGCTCGAATCAATGGTCTCGTGCAGATCGGCGGTCCCTTCGTCGGGGACTCCCTCATCTGTCCCGGTATCGTTGCTGTCGGGGCTTATGGCATCGAATGTGTCGGCAGCCCCCGTATCGTTGGGGGACTGATCTGACGAGCCGCAATGGAACGACCAGGCGCAGAGCAGAAGCAGTAGAGCGATTCGGCTACGTTGGAATTGGCTATGCATTGTGAATGGTCTCCTTGGGCCAGGCAGCTGAGGCATGCTAGCAGGCGGTCGTGGCGCGAGGCAATGCCACAATCATCAGAACTGGCCTCGATTGAATGCATATAGGGGACCGGTTATGGTGTACCTGGCTTCAATCGGAAGGAATCCATGATGCAGAAATCTCGAAGACGTCGCGCCTATCTATTGGTGGGCACCCTTATATTCGTCAGTTGTGGCCAGGCCGATAGCTCGGAGCCGGACCAGGGAATCATGGATACGGGAACCACCGACACGATGGTTGATACTGGGCCGAACCCTCTGGATGAGGGGAGCTCCGATCAGGCAAGTTCGGATGAGGGGGCCGTTGATGAGGGGACTGTTGACGAGGGAGATGTCGGTGAGGGAGACGAGGGGAACGATGTCAGCGAGCCGCCGGAAGACACGGCTGCGCCGGAGCTTGCGCCGTTGCCCAGCGCGATCACCCAGTTGGATTTCACCCAGACTGTCGAAGGAGAAACGGTAGAGCGTTTTGCCCTCTTACATGCTCCCGCGACGATTGATCCCGACAAGGTCTATCCCGTGTTCTTTCTCTTTCATGGCAACGGTGGGACCCCCCAGTTCGGGCCTCCGAAACTAGGGGCTTTGGTAGATAGCGGTGCCTTCGTTGCGGTCTACCCGTCCGGTCATTTGAAGAGCTGGAATATGGGACAAGAGCAATCGAAAGCCGACGATGTGGCGTTTGTAGGGATGATCATCGAGAAGCTGGCCACCTACGCGCAACTGGATTTAGACCATATGTTCTCTGCGGGCTTCTCCAACGGGGCCGGGTTCTCCCATAAGCTGGCGGTCGAGACCGATCATTTTCAGGCCATCGCCTCGATGACCTCGGTGCTGATCCAGGGAGGAGAACCGACCGAGCAGACGGCCCGCCTATCCGTGTTGCAGGTTCATGGAACAGAGGATGGTGTTTGCCCCTATGATGGGGGCCCATCGCCCACGGGGCATGTCTTCCATTCGACCGAGGAGAGTGCGCAGATCTGGGCGGACCATAATGGTTGCCAGACGGGGCCGACCCAAACGGAAACAGGCCAGGGCAATATTCGAATTGCCTATAGTGACTGCGAAGAAGGGACCCAGGTGGTTCATTATGGCATCGTCGGTGCGGGCCATGGACTTCCTCCCAACACCGAAGGCGGCATCATCGCGCTAGTCTGGGGGTTTTTCCAACAGTCGTTGCAGTAGGGCGTGGTTTCTCCACCGCGTGCTACTCGCGGCGGGTCGAGGAAATATGCTATAAGACACACCGGAATCCATGGGTGAGGAAGAGGGCAAAAATGAAGGTACGAAGAATTCTATCTCTGGGTATGACCGGGCTGATCGCTCTTTTTGTGTTGGCGGCCTGTGCACAATCAAACCCCGACACGAATACGAACCAGGGGACGGATACTGGCTCGGATACGACGGAAGATGCGGGTAGTGATGCGACCAGTGACGCGACCAGTGACGCGGGGGAAGACACCGCAGTGGAAGATGTTCCCGTGATCCCGCCCCCCGAGTTTCTGGGAGGGGACCGCCCGGCCTCCTATGTGCTACCGAACGACTACGATCCCAGCGTTAGTATGCCCCTCGTCTTATTGCTCCACGGGTTTACGTCGTCGGCTTCAGACCAGGACCTATATTTTGGTTTGAGCCTTGTTACGAAAACCCAGGGGATGATGCTTGTTCTACCAGACGGGATGAAGAACCCCGACGGGAACCAATACTGGAACGCGACGGATGCGTGTTGCGATTTCTACCAGTCGGGCGTGGATGATGTGGCCTATCTATCTGGCGTGATCGAAGAGGCGATCGAGGCCTTCAATATCGACACAAAACGTGTGTTCCTGGTGGGCCACTCCAATGGAGGATATATGGCACACCGTTTGGCGTGTGAACGGTCCGATCTCATCGCTGGTATTGTCAGCCTGGCAGGGTCCACATGGTATGACGAGGCGAAGTGCGGCAATCCGGATCCTGTGGCGGTGTTACAGGTGCATGGAACCTGGGACACAACGATCCGATATTGGGGTGTAGAACAGAATATCGCCGATCTTTCGGCTCCACTTCTCGATGTAGATGCCTGCATTGCGGACAAATGCGAGGAGGAGCAGGGGAACTGCACTGCAGATCCAGCCTGCGCCGATCTTATCGTTTGCTTTGAAGAGTGTGAGGACTCGTTCAATAAGGATGAGTGCAATGGATTCTGCTGGAATTCGGCCCCGCAGGGATCGCGGATGCGCTGGATGGGTGCCTTCGTCTGTGCTCTTAACGGAGGCTGCTACGACGATCCTGCCGTGAACCGGCCTGGCTATCCTGGAGCGGAGGAAGCAGTGGCGCGTTGGGCCGCCATTAATGGATGTCTGGAGAGTGTCACCGAACAAGAGAGCATGGATCTCTTAGTAGAGATCCCCAGCGCGGATACGGTACCGCTCGCCCACGATAATTGCCCGGAGGGTCTGCAGGCCACGGTCTGGAAGATCCCAGGGGGAGGGCATGTGCCCAACTTCAATGGTAATTGGAGCATCCAGGTGGTCGAGTGGCTGAAGATGCAGGTCAAGCCTTAGAGATCGAAGCTCTCACCTTGTTTGGTTCCTGGAATCCGGGCATTCTGAACAGGCGGTTGGGTTTCCAGAAATAGAGGGATCGATGATGGTAGATGTCTGGAATAAGGTATTGATTCCGAGGGCCTGGCCCGTATGTCTGGTGATTGTCGGGCTCGTATTTCTTGGCTGTGGGAACCAGAAGGAGATTGGACCGGGAGATGAGGGGCAGGACACCGTTTCGGATATTGGAACAGACGCGGGAACTGACGCAGGAACAGACGCGGGAACAGACGCAGGAACAGACGCGGGAACAGACGCGGGAACAGACGCGGGAACAGACGCGGGAACAGACGCGGGATCTGGAACGGATACGGGCCCTGATCTGGGCCCAGATGTGCCGGACGAGACCGACACCTACGTAAACCCGCTGGCAGAGTGTCTTACGGATCTGGTGGTGGCCCCCAGCTGGTTTGAAGCGACCACCGTCGTGCCTCTGGCGGGTTCTTTTGAATTTGGTCAGACCCATGTGGTTCAGGCCGTAGAAGAGCGGATCGCACCGCGTCTCCTACAGGAACGGGAGACACTGGTCCTTTTCAGCCCAGAGGAGCCCCTGAATGAGAGCACCGATCTTCGTATCGGTGTATTTGAAGACGAGGATCTGCTGGGCGTGCTTCGGGCGAACCCACCCAGCCAGCTCCCCGAGGCTCTGGAGCAGAGTGTCAGCAATACTCCGCTGGATCCGTATAGCACAACGGCATGGAGTGCTTTTCTACCGTGGAAATGGATGCGCCCAGGGGTAACTCTGCGTGTGGGGCATCTTACCGGCCTTATAGATGAAGGAGTTCTTCACCAGCAGGACCATACTTTCCAGGAACTTGGTGCTCCCCACCATTTTACAATTTCGCGTTCTAAGATGGTGCTTTTTGGCGGATCCGACTTGGATATGTCGACCTTGGACGCCACTCGGCTCGCGCGTGACTATTACGGCTCCTTGCCGGCGTCGGAGCTTTGGTTGGTAGATTCTACGCCGTGGCTACTCGATTATTTCGTGGTCAATACGCTGGAGGGGCCGCGTCGTGTGGAATCGGAAGGAGAGCGCGTTGCGATCACCTCAGACGCCGACCGTTGGGCGATTCTTAAACATCAATTCGTCTTGCGTATGAGCGCAGCGAATACGGGGCGAGGGCTGGTGTTGACCGATGGGTGGACCGGAGACAGTTCGCCTTATAGCTTTGGTACGTCCGTGGGGATGGGCTGGGTTCGCAATGACGATGGTAATTATGTGGATCTCAATAACGCCCCCTGGGCGGCGGGCTGGACGGGATGGACTGCTCTATGGCTCGGTGAATGTGGAAACGCATTCATCCACGAGGTCGGTCATTCCCTGACATTTGCGCATTTTGTAGGCGGTACGGCGGCTTCGTGGGGAATTGCAGACGAGTATCCCCAGGACGGCGTCAATCTGGCTTCACATCCCTGGGGATTTGATAATACACGGCGGAAGTTCCGTACCTGGTATCGCGTCGACGGAAATGGTCCCGTTTCTAATGATAGCGGGCTGGTTGGTAAGCGTGATCCCATGAACGGCGGTGAAGGAGGGAACGCTGTACAATGTTTCCCACAGTACACCGCCTACCACGCCTGGAAAGGGCAGAATTGGATGCAGGACTCACCCACGATCCGTCGTGTGAACGGTCAGGTTGGCCTATACAAATGGAACGCGGAAAACGGAGCATACGAACTGTACCCTGTCGCAGCCGATCATCAAATACCGACCGGTACGGATGTACCCGTCGTAACCTTGATCGGTACCCTTGGGAATGTCTCCGATACTTGCCAGACCTATCCGCCATTCTACTGGACGTCCGGTAATACCTTTGAGTTACCCGATCCGGCGACCGATGAGCTGCCGGCTGTGTTCAATGGCGCACGTTGGTTTCTTGCGATCCAATACGAATCCCAGCCCGCCAAGCGAGTCTTGATCGCTCGGGGTGCGATTGAAGATAACACATTGGGGGTTTATTCGTTGAATCTTCCCTGGGCTGAACGTCCTACACAGGTCGATCTGTATTATAGTGAGACCGGGTATCCCAACGTGGATATTGAAGGGGCCAGCCTGATGCATTCACGAACGATCGATGGCCCCGCGAAGGCTTTATCTCCGGTGGTGAAGGTCGGGCGAGGGTATGTGGCCAATGGTGCGTTGACGTTGAACCGTCGCTGCACGCCTGGCGTAGATTGTGCGAACCACCAACCCCAGAGTGCCTGGCGCATAACGGACGAGGCACTCCATTTCATGGATGAAGGGGGGGAAACCCCGGAGATCGCATACTGTATGGAGGTGGACGACTATACGGTACTGAACGTTCCGGTTTTGAAAGACCAGGAGACGCCCGCGACTCTTATTGTACACGCTCAGAGGGTGCTGCAAGCAGGCAGCAATACGGTAGCTGTTCCCCTGAATGATGCGACTCCCTGGTATGATCTGCCGGATCTTACCCAGGCGGTTCGTGTCTGGATCCCCTTTGAAGAAAACAGCGGTCTGGAGGCGGGACACTATACCAACGCCGAGGACTATCGAATTCATGGTCACTTGAACGGTGAGCCCTTTAGCGAAACCAGCATAAAGGTGGATCTAACGGTACATGAGCTGATCGATGTTGATCTGGCCGAGCCTTATTACAGTCCGGGGGTGAATCCACCAGAGTCGTCGGCCTATTATGTAGTGCAGGATGGATCTATGGGGCCGACCGGATCGGTCTGGTGGGATGGCCCGGCCAACCCCGTCTATTTGTACGCACCGGTCGTCGATCAAGACACGGGCGAGCTGACTACTCTGAAGCTGGATTCCTATAAGGTGGCTTGTGGTGATTGGTGGGATCTGAATACGGGCCAGGCGGCCGGATGGGGTTGTGACCATCAGGCCTGGATCAAGGTGTCGGAAGAAGGCAATGAGGGCCTTATTCCTGGTCATACCTATGTGAGTCCCGGGTCATCGCCACTGGTACTTATCGGCAAGCGCTGGCATCAACCCAATGCTGGTAAAATCCTTGGAATCTTTGCCCTGCGATTACACTATACCGTCCCAGAATAATTGGTGTTTTTGGATGAAACTGTGGCCGGCTAGGAGCAAATCGTAAGAAATATCCGGATTGTGGGTGTCATAGGAGAATCTACATGATAAGGAGTGATTTCTGAATCCACGCGACGAGGACAAATCTCATGGAATTCAAGAGGGCCCTTGACCATGTTTTGGAAGATCATTCCAATCTCATAATCAACCCGAATCGGGCAGAGATGGTTGATTACGCGATCGAGAACCGAGAGGCAGTGGTGTCGGCGAATGGCGCATTGGTGACCTGGGCGCGAGCCGAGTCCACCGGGCGTAGTCCGAAGGACACCCTGCTCGTACGTCGGCCTGGTAGCGCCGAGAATATCGACTGGGATGCACCGAATAATATTCCGCTCGATCCGGAGACATTTGAATCGCTCTGGACCGACGCGATGGACATTCTGAAAGGGAAAGATCAGCTCTACATTACCGATCGGGCTGTTGGTGCTGACTCGTCCTACGCCTTACCGGTACGCACTGTGACCGATCGGGCCACCCACGCCCTGTTCACGGAAAATATGTTTCGAGATATGCCGCAAGATATCGACCGAAGCATGTTCGCTCATAAGCCGTTTTACCTGGTCTCACTCCCCTATGACCGTATTGATACGGCCAAATATAAAGGTCGGCTTCGGAACCTCCCGAATGGAAAGACCAGCCATATGGCCATCGTAATGGACCTTGATAATCGGCTTGGGCTCGTATTTGGTTCGGCCTATTGCGGCAGCAATAAGAAACTCATGTTCACGGCGATGAACTATCTTCTTCCCGAAGAAGGGATCCTGCCTTTGCATTGCTCGGCAAACGAAGGCGACGATGGCGTGTCTGCTCTACTTCTGGGACTCTCTGGAACCGGTAAGACGACCCTGTCGGCTGATCCCAACCGGGCCCTGTTGGGTGACGATGAACATGGTTGGGACGACAACGGTGTGGCCAATTTTGAGAATGGTTGTTACGCCAAACTCATCAACCTTCGACAGGATAAAGAGCCGGAGATCTGGGACGCGACCTTCCGGAACGCAGACCCTCGTGAACATGGTGCTTTGATAGAAAATTGCATGATGTTCCCGGATGGAACCTTTGATGTGGATGATGAACGGCTTACGGCAAACTCCCGCGTCTCCTATCCACTGACGTCGTTGAGTAATATCAAGACACCACCTGTATCGGGCCACCCACGGACCATCTTGTTCCTTACGGCCGATGCGAACGGGATTTTACCGCCAGTTGCGCGGCTGAACCCGTCCCGTGCGATGCTCTGGTTCTTGATGGGTTATACCAGCAAACTGGCTGGTACCGAGACCGGTATTACGGAGCCGGTATCCACCTTCTCGCGCTTCTTCGGGGCCCCGTTTATGCCTCGGAAGCCCGACCATTACACCAGTCTGCTGGGCGAAAAAATGAGCGCCCATAATACGCGTGTCTTTCTCGTGAATACAGGTTGGAGTGGTGGACCGTACGGTGTGGGAGCACGGATGGATATCAACCTGACTCGCTCTCTGGTTAGCGCAGCACTGAATGGCGACCTGGACGATGTAGGCTACCAGGAAGATGAGCTTCTGCATCTATCCGTACCGACCAGTTGTCCTGGTGTTCCCTCGGAGGTCCTATGGCCGCGGAATACCTGGTCGGATAAGGCCGCGTACGATGCGCGCGCACGCAGTCTGGCCCAGGACTTTACGTCCTATTTCGACAAGCATTATGCCGACAAAGGACTCGATCCGGAGATCGTGGCCGCCTGTCCCGGAAAATAAGATCAAATTCCACTGATTTGGCCCACTTCTTGCTCTTGTTTGGGGCGGTTGGGGTTTATACACCCCGTATGTGGTTGGAGGGCCATTTATGCTTGTATGGAAACGTCTGTCTTTAGGGATTCTTTTTTGTTTTTTGGGATTTACTGCTTGCTCGGAAGTTCAAATCAATACCGGTGGGGGAGCGGGGCCGTCTGACACCGTCTTGTCCCCGGATTCTGGGACCAGTTTCGATGGGACTCAGACGGTTAACGATGCGCAGTCGGGTAATGATCTGCAGGCCGCCGATATAGACCCGTCGGTTGATGCGACGTCGGGCGACGATTCCGTATGTGTGCCCAACTGTGATGGAAAAGAGTGTGGCTATGATGGTTGCGAGGGAAGCTGCGGTAGTTGTCCATCGAACTATCTCTGTAGCGGATCCGGCCAATGTACGGCCATCCAATCCAATACAGATGGGAACCCTGCTTGTATCTTGATCGAGGAGGCGAACTCGGCCTGGTCGGTCTGCGAGAGTGCGCCCGACTTCTGTGCTGGGATCTTTGAGGATCAAGCGGGTTGTGCGGCCTTTTGCGCGGCGGCTGGGTTGGAGTGTGTGGCGAGCTACGATGATCTTCCGAATTGTGAAAAAGACCTCGCGGTAAACCTGGGCTGTGCGGAGCAAACGGGCTATACGTCGGAGTATTGCGAATGTGGGCTGCCCGTTGTGGACCCACCGGACGATCCTCCGGCCGTGATCTTTGTCGCGGAGGACGTGCGTTATGTACGAGTACATACGACGCAATCGCCGTCCTGGGTGGCCTGGAGTGAAATCGAGGTACATGGAGTGGCCGCGGGGAGTGATGCCGAGCCCTCCAATCTTGCCCTCAATACGACGGTGACCGCCTCGAGCGGGGAAGCGTCGGGCGGACTGGTTGTGGATGGCGATCCGAGTACCAGTTGGAACGCGGGAGACTTTCCACCAGCGATCGTCACCATAGATCTTGGAATGGAGGTCGATGTCACCGAGATACGGCTGCAGGTGACGCAGAACCCACCTGGTTTGACCCACCATACGCTTGAACTTGCTGGCTCGGGAGCGGACTTTACCGCCGTACATACCTTCGTTGAGTACACCCAGAACGGACAATGGCTCGTCTACCCACCGGAAGGGGGCGTTGAGGCCCCACCCGTTACCGATCCGTCGGCACTCCCCCGGGGTATTGCCTGGGTCCGCAACAACCCCATGTTTATCAGCGGGCTATGTGTTTCGACGGGCCCACCCTCCGCGGCGGCGGTCCACGAATATTACGATGAATTCCATGCTACAGCAGCACATTTGTGGAACGACGGGATCACGAGCGCTTTGCCTGGTTGGGAGGCAGCGAATCATCCAGATGCACGCTGGCTTAGTTGGGTCCGGGATAATGGAACGGCATTCAATAATGAGGTTATTGGAGGGTTGGCACCCAACCATCCCGGCCGTATCGGTTACCAGGTTGGCGATGAGCCCGGCCTGCACGGTGATGGGATGGAAGAATTACAAGCGATTGAAGTCGGGGTTGATGCGGTGCGAGCTGCGGATCCAGAAGGTCTTATCGTCATCAACTTCAGCTTCTGGGCGGAAGAGATAGAGGAGATGCTCGACTATTTCGGATCCCAGATGGACGCGGATATCTATTCCTATGATCGCTATTCCATGGGTTACCAGGAGCACGAGACAATGGCGATGATTCGCACCGCGGGGCTCACCTGGAACCGTCCCTATTGGCGGTATTTGAAGTCCTATCACGATGTCGGGACTTCGAATGAACTTCATGCGACCGACTATCGGTGGACCGCATTTGTCGGGTTGCTCTACGGTTTTACCGGGCACACCTGGTTCGTATACCAGGCAAAGGCACCGCATGCGGTAGCCTCGGACCTATACGACGCACAGGGCGGTTTCGAACAAGGCCAGTTGGAGGTGTGGCATACCATCGCTCAACTTAATTTGGAGATGCGGAACCTCGGTCGAGCGATTACCCAGATGACCAGTACAGATGTTCGCTATGTTCCGGGCCAGAGCCTCTATCTACCCGATGGATTGGTTGCCTGGTCACAAGGAGCCGGTGGCGATAGCTACATTACGACGATCGAGGCGGTTGAAAACGATCTGTTCAGTATTCGAGATCTGGCGGTCGGTTTCTTTACCGATGACGACGGTGAAATCTATGTGATGATCCAGAATCAGCAACATAAGAATGCACAGTTTCCCATAGACAATCTGAAGGCGAGTACCGTTCGGGTGACTTTTGATTTCTCCGGCGCACCGGCGAACCTGGACACCTCGAAACTATTGCTGCTCGATCATACGACCGGTAATCAGCTCACCCACTCTCTGCAGCCAATCGGTAATGGTCTGGTGATATTTGAGAAGGTCTTGAGCGCTGGCGATCCGGTGTTCTTCAAGTATTCGACCGGTCAGCCGTTTCCGTTGGGACCCTAGTGCCCTACCTACGGAAACCGGTGTCCGTTGAAGGTATCTATAAAGTAGGGGGAGAACGCAGTATTTGGCGCAAGAATTGCAGCGTATGAAACCCGTTGGGGTGTACCAACCCCATCTTGGGAACCATGGTCAGTTAGGAAGGCAGGGAGTGTTATGGGTCGGTTTGAAAAGATCTCTATCTGGAAGTTTGTTGTCCTTGCATTGCTTCTTGTACTCAGCGGTTGTCCGGACCCATCGGATGGCGGGTATCCGAGATCGGTGTCCCGTTCGGATCTGGGCAATGATTCCGATCTCGGAAATGAAACGGGCGACGATGTAGGGGCTGATACGAATCTGGCGGTTGATCTCGGCAGCCCGGAAGAGCTTCCCTGTACGCCGGATTGTAATGCTCGAGAATGTGGTTTTGATGGCTGTTATGGTAGTTGCGGAACCTGCGAATCGGACGAGCTTTGTAGTACGGAAGGGCTGTGCTCTCCCATACATAGCGACCCTCTTTGTGGTGACGGGATCTGCTCGGGTGATGAGTCCAGCGCCAACTGCATTGAAGATTGTGGGACGGTCTGTGGCGACGGCGTTTGTAATGGCAATGAATCCAGCCAGTCTTGTGCGAATGATTGTGGGTCGGTCTGTGGTGATGGCGTTTGTAATGGAACGGAATCCAGCACCAACTGTGTCGGCGATTGCGGCGCTCTCTGTGGAGATGGTGTTTGTAATGGAAATGAGTCGTCCAATAGTTGCGGCTCCGATTGTGGTTCCGTCGGTACGCCGAATCCGGCAAATGAGGTGGTCGGCTATATTGATTCTGTCACACCCAGCGGTGACGAATATGTGATCAACGGGTGGGCCTGTCATCCCGGTTGGAACGGCTCGATCGACGTTCATGTATATGTTGGCCCGCTCGGCGCCGGTACAATACTGAAAGGAGCGACCACCAACCAACCCAACGAGGCTGCTGTTTACGCGGCGTGTGCCAATACCGCGGGCAATCATCGCTACAATATACCACTGACCGCGGCTGAGGTGGAGCAGCACCAGGGTAAGCCAATCGCAATTTATGGGATCTCTCCGGTCGGAAATAACAACAACCTTCTCACCAATTCGGGAGACCATTATGTGCCAGGGGGTAATGGCCCTCCGGGGCAGGCTGTCTGCGGTGACCAGACCTGTGCGCCGGGAATTGAAGATTGTGGTAGCTGCCCGGGTGATTGCCCCTGTGCGTCGGGCACTTCCTGTGTTCAGAATCAATGTGTTGGCAATAACAACAACCCCCCGCCTGGAGCTCCCGATCTCAATTCTGTGATCTGGCTGCATACCAATGTGTCGGGTTGGCCTGTTACCTCGAATCTATCGTCGGTCTCCATCAACGGTGGCCATATCTGTCTCGAATACGACAAGAAAAACGTCTGGCCCATCGCCACCATCGGCGCGGAGAACACCGAGATCGTCGCCAACCCCTGGATATTCATACCCCATAACGGACAATGGTATGGCGCGACCTGGGAGTGGATGCGACCCGGTCAAACGTGCAAGGCGAAGACATCGGTGGCAGGAGATCATATTAAGCAGCCACCCTTTGATGCTGCCTCTGGTTGGACCCCCACGTCGGGGCAAACCTATTACTTTATGGTATCGGCCCCTGCCAGGATGGGACAGATGACGGTCGCAGAGCGTACAAATCTTGTTCCGTTGGTATGGCCCTGAACGCGCTCCAAACGGTGCATCGGCCGGCGCATCGATGGGCTGTGAAAATTCCAGCCTGACGGTTCTCTTAACCGGTCTTTTTCAGATGTCGCACCAGAGACCACATCATAATGGCGACCACGAAGATCAATGGGAGCCCAACGACGACGGCCGCTGCCTGTAACACTTCTAGTCCGCCCAGGTACATCAGGCTCAAAGCAGTGGCCGCCAATACAAAGGCCCATACGAGACGATGCCAACGCGGAGGTTGTCCTTCGGGTGGCAGGTCATCCGAGGCCGTTGCGGCGATAGTAAAGGCCGCAGAATCCAGGGATGTTGCCACAAAGATAAAGCACAGAATGAAGAAGACAATGCTGACAACCATCGAGAACGGCTGTGCATGCAATAGCTCTACAATGGTTTGTGGGGCGTCCACAGCGGTCCCTGTTGTCTGGGCTTGCTCAATAAGCGAAGCGATNGNCGAGNNTTTNTCCTCTGCCANATGCATCGTGCTATGTCCCAGGATGGCAAAGCCGGTCCAGCATCCCAGACTGCCTCCTCCGACGACTCCNANNANGANNTGCCGTATGGTGCGTCCNTTNGAAATCCGGGCAATGAAGAGGCCCATGAAGGGGGCCCAGGCCAGCCACCAGGCCCAGAAGAAGATGGTGTTGTCCTGGGCAAAGGAGTCGGAATTCCCGGCACCTGTATGGAGGCTCATCTCCATGAAGTTTTGGAGCATGACTCCCATGCTGTCAAAGGTCTGGTTGATGATAAAAGAGGTAGGGCCGACAAAGAGAAAGAAGGCCAGTAGAGCCGTTGCCAGGATAAGGTTGATGTCGCTGAGTCGTTTGATCCCTTTGTCCAGGCCAGCGCTAACACTGGCGCTGAATACAATCGTAAGACCGATGAGTATGGCCGTATCCAGGGCCAACCCTCGTTCCACATCAAAGATGTCGCTGGCCACGGCCGACACCATAGGGATCCCGATTCCCAGAGATGTACCCACGCCTCCGACCAGTCCGAAGATAAATAGAATGTCGATGCATTTGCCGAGAGGGCCCTTTGCGTGTTTACCCAGGACCGCGTCACAGGCCGTACTTATCCGAAGCGTATTACTTCGCCGTGCCGTGACAGGGCGAGCCAGATGAGCCATATGACGCCACCAAAGACAAAGACCAGAAAGAGCCAACCCAGGTCGTGGGTCATGAAGTGGAGCACTTCACTAAGGACCGACAGGCTGCCCTTTGGATCAATAACAAGTACGCCGCAGACAAGTACAAGGACAATAAGTGATATCCAGAATACCGATTTGTCTAACCGCACGCGGCTTGGGGAGTTCTGTTTGCCCTCTTCCATGAGTCGCCAACGAACAGACCAAAACTCAGTCGGTCAAAAGACGCGGTGAATCTATGGTCTCTTCGGCGATACAATAGAGATATTGTTCCCCACGCAGATAAAGCTCGTTATTGGCCACCGCCGGAGAGGCTGAGAAGACGTCATTGAGTTTGTTCTGGGCCAGGACTTTGAACTGTTTTCCTTTTTCGAGAACCACCCCGCCACCCTGGCGCCCAACCACATAGATCCGGCCGGCTGCTCCCACTGGAGAGGCGTATAGTCGACGGATTCCGGGTAGTTTGACCGGTCCATACAGTGTGGCCCCCGTCTTTGCGTCGACGCAGGTCAGCATGCCGGATAGATGGCGATTGAAGCAGAGCTGGTCGCCGTAGAGGAGGGGAGAGGGGACGTAGGGGGTGTCGTGGAAGCGACGCCAGACGACGGCGTCGGTGCCCGTCACATCGCCTTTGGCCTTGTCGAGGCGAATGGCCATCATGGCTCGTTTCTCATAACTGCTGGTCACGTACACAAAGCCGTCGGCGCTGACGGGAGAAGCGACCACATTATGGGATAGTCCACCGCAGGACCAGATCTCTGCACCGGTCTCTAGATCATAGCCGCGAACACGATCTGTAGCGCTGACGATGACCTGCGCTTTGCCACGAAACTCGACCACGGTGGGGGTTGACCAGGAAGTGATCTCGTTTCGCGACCGTCTCCACCGCTCCTTACCGGTGATCTTGTCGTACGCGACCACGAAGGATTTGCCCTCGTGGTCCCAGTTCACCACGAGTACATCGCCATAGAGTACGGGGGAGCTACCTTCCCCATGACCGTGTTTGACCTTCATATCGCCGAGATCATGGGACCAGAGGATTGCACCGTTCATATCGAGACAGTAGAGCCCATAGGAACCGAAGAAGGCGTAGATTCGTTCTCCATCGGTGGCCGGTGAGGCGGAGGCCCAGCTACCGGTTACATGGGTGCTTTCATGGGGTTGCTCTTCGCGGACCTGGGTTTGCCAGAGGATTCGGCCGTCTTTTCGATTGATGGCCAGGACGACAAATTGGTGTCGCTGAACGGCGGGCATATTGTCGTGCGCGCCATGGGAGTGGCCACCTCTCTCGGCCTGTTTCGCGCCGACGGCGATGGCGCTGGTCAGGAGGATTCGGTCCTCCCAGACGATGGGGGTGGAGAGACCTCTTCCCGGTATCACCGCTTTCCAGCGGATGTTCTTTGATTCGCTCCAGCGCAGAGGAGGCTGTGCGTTGGGAGAGAACCCTGTACCAAAGGGACCGCGCCATTGAGCCCAGACCCCTCGAGGAGCCGTCCCCTTGGCGAGGGATTGGGTAATTGGAGCCAACCCGATCAAAGCCAGGCTGAAGACGACAACCCCCAGACCGATGCCCCAGGTTTGTTTGGGGGGGGATTCCCTATGGTGTTGTGTAAGAAGACCCAAGCCTCATCTCCCAAGCTGTTCGCACCATACCATAGAATGAGGCAGACTCCATGCTGGATGGGCGGCTCGACGACGCAGCGTTCGAACGCTACCATGAACGATGATTCCGTATTGGAGGCAGGGTATGGGCAGAACGCGATGGTTTCTTTGTCTGGTGGTATTTGCCTGTACAGCCTGTAGTGGAAGTGGAACAGAACCCGCTGTTGATGTGGCGATAGACTCTGGGCAGGATACACAGACGGCGGACCTCAGCGCGGAAGACCTGGGGGAGGATACGGCTGCAGAACCGGATAGCGGACAGGTGCAGGCTCCGCCCGTAGCGACGGTTCATCGTGCCGGCGTATATGCCGTGGAACGGACCGATGACGTGGTGTATGCCCAGGGGCAGATCCATGACGGCTGGAATGGGGAGGTCACCGGCTTGATGGACCTGAAGCTCGACGTATATGAGCCCAGTGATGCCCCGGTGGCCGCTCGTCCCGTCCTGGTCATCATTCATGGTGGCGGGTTTGTTGGTGGCAGCAAGACACAGGGGCAATTGGTGAACTTCGCGAATTATTTTACGGCCCGCGGTTGGGTTTGTTTCTCTGTCGATTACCGTGTGGTCGAACAGCACGGTACGTATCCCGCGGATTGGCCCGAACAGATCGTCTCCGAAGGGTTGGTACCCACCGACGATCAGGTCAAGGCCATGTACGCATCGGCGCGTGATGTGAAGGCGGCTGTTCGCTGGATTCGCGCCCACGCCGAGGAGTACGGCGTGCACCCGGATTATTTGAGCGCTATGGGTGGTTCCGCCGGCGCGTTCCTGGCGATCATGCTCGGCGTAACCGACGACCCTGATTATAGGGATGAGCTTTCGTTAGAAGAGGATCCGTCCCTGGCGACCACGAACCAGGAGCAGTCCTCGCGGATTCAGACGATTGTCGATCTCTGGGGCGGTATAACCCATATGGAGCTGTTGGAGCTTCGCGATGGGGTGAACCGTTACGACGCCACGGATGCACCGGTTGTTATTATGCACGGTATTCATGACGACGCAGTGACCTATATGGAAGCGGAGAAGCTGGTGGCCCGGTATGAGGAGACCGGTGTTCCCTATCTTCTATATCCCCTCGATGCTGGCCATGGAGCCTGGACCAGTAAGGTGGGGGATAAGAGGTTGACCGATCTAGCCTTTGATTTCATCGTGGAACAGCAGGGCCTTACGGTGGTGGAACCGAACGGCGCTAATCAAGAGGAACAATGACCGTGGATCGCGCCCATATGCCTTCGAGCCTTCGCTATGAGGCGGAGGAACGTACGATTATTCTTCGACCAGCCCGTGTTTCCGACGCCTCGGCTGTACACGGGGCGGTGCAGGAGAGCCAGGGAGAGCTACGAAAATTCATGCAGTGGTCGCACCTCCCGCTCACGGTCAAACACCAGAAGACACGACTGAAGAAAGCTGTGCAGGATTATAAAGAGGGTCGTGAACTACTCTTTCATTTGTATCAATCCGACGGGGGCCCTTTTCTGGGCAGCCTGGGACTGCATCATCGTACGTTGAGCCGATATGCCTTTGAGATCGGGTATTGGATACATAGTGAGTACTCCGGTCGTGGACTGGCCACTCTGGGCACCCAATGCCTGGTGGTGCTGGCGTTTGATTATCTGGGCTGTCACCGGGTTCAGTGCGGCTATAATGAGGCGAATACCGCCAGCCAACGGGTCAACGAGAAGGTTGGCTTTGCCTTTGAAGGGCGGATGCGCAATTTTGAGACTCCACCGTCCGAGGAGCTTATTCGGAATGGGCTGTTGATACAGCCGTATACAATCATGAACGCGCTCTTCCCAGAGGACCGAAGCAGGCTCCCCTGGTATGGTGAGGTCGCGAATCATCTACAGGTGTTCGATGGGAAAGGGAAGCTAGCGAGCCCTGGATTTGCTATGGAGTGAAGGGATGCGAACGATTGGATGTCTTTGCCTACTGCTTCTAGGATGGTCTCTGGCAGGTTGTGATACGGGCGGTGACCCGATCGCGGCGACGGACAGCTCGGAGGACACCGTCGCTCCTACCGCACCCTGCGCACCTGATCAGCTTGTAGGGTTGGACCCTTCGCAGACCGTGGCGGTGTCCAACGAGCATAGGGCATGCAGCAGCGTGGACGATTGCGTCGCGATCACTGTTGGTTGCTCTCTTTGCGGTGGCGATTGCACGGGAGTCCAGAGCCAATGTGGGGAGGCCTACCAGGCGTTGCTGGATTGTAGCGGCTACAGCGGTCCGGAATGCGATTACGATTGTCGTCCCGAGATGGGGCTGACGACCCTCGACTGTGTCGACGGTCTATGCACTGTGGTCGAGTGATCGCGACCCTGGGTTTCAGGCCTGGGAGCGCAGCTCCGAGACGCGGTCATACCAGGCTTTGATCTGTGGCCGTTCCTCGATGAACCGGAAGGCGGGGAACTCTTTGACGCAGGACAGAGCTCCATGGGTGGAGGCGTCGGCCAAAGTTACGTCGTCACCGCAGAGGTAGGGCTTGTCTCCCAGCCATGTCTCCAGCTTGTCGAGCTCGGTAGAGAGTAGCTGCTCACCTGTCTGCCCGTTGCCGCGGCGCTTGAGGATACGCTTGGCGATCATCTTCATAATGACCGAGCCGAAGAGGCTGATCTTGATATTGTCGAAGCGTGAGAAGTTCGATGTCTTGGCCGTGAGTCGTGCCGCTTTGATGGACTGGCCCCAGCTACCATAGAGAACCGTGGGGAGGATCTGTGTCAGATCGTTGTCGACCCAGGTGTTGATCTCTTCGGCCTGCTCCCGTGTGTCGTCGGATAGCAGTGTATGTCCCTCGGGTTTGACCTCGTCGAGCCAGCGCAGAATGTCGGTGGATTCGCGTAGAACCTTGTCGCCATATTCCACGACAGGGACCTTCTTCTTACCATCCGGAGTGGGTCCGAAATGAGCCAGCTCTTTCTTATTCATCGGATTGACCTCGATCTTCTCGTAGGGGATGCCTTTGAGATCCAGGCCAGCCTTTACCTTATGGCAATAGGGGCAGAGTTCGAACTGATACAGCTTCATGGTGGACATAGCACGCTCCAGAAAGGTTGCGCTGCGGTGCTATCTCAGCCTGTCTTGAAGGTCAAGAGACAAGTGGTGTGCAGCGCGTAGAATGGCGAGGTCCTATGATCGTTCGACAAGGTCCGGATCCATGACCGATTCCGGAGGCGCGGCTTGACGGATGGGCCGAACTCACGTGTTCTATCGTTGTGACGAAACGGAAGAAAAAAAGCCGCAAGGAAGTCCGCCGGCGCCCGCCGCCCCAGGACCAGCTGGAGGGTTTGCCCGAAGGGCAGGTGGAACCTCTTGAGCTGGGGCAGCCCGGTTGTGCGATTCAAGCCGATAAGACGACCTATTATTTGTCGTCGGCTGTGCCGGGCGATCAGATCCGTTTTCAGCCAATACGGCGGAAAGAGCCTCCCTATCCAGCCCGGTTGGTGAAAATCATTGAAGCATCCGAGGATCGCATCGTCGCTCCCTGTAGCGTGCTGCAGACCTGCGGTGGCTGTTCGATTCAAGCTATGACCTATACGGCCCAGCTCGAAGCCAAAACAGAAGCCCTTGTCCGCGCACTCGATCGGCTATGCCAGCCAAAGGTGATCGAGCCGGTCACCGGACTCTCCGAACCCTTTGGATATCGAACCAAGTTATTGATGGTGGCCGCCCCCGATGGAAGTCGGAAACCGGGTAAGGGGGCCTTCGCTTTGGGATTCTACTCCCGTGCCTCCACCGATCTGGTACACGCGGGTGGCTGCCCTGTGCAACACCCCTTATCACTCGCGACTCTAGCCATGGTGGAACAGGTCCTCTCCGCGTTCCCGATCACGGCCAGCAAGCCACGCTCATCCCGAGGGTGGCTACATGGTATCGGGGTGCGGGTAGATCCCCAGAGTGGACAGTCTGAAGTGACCCTTGTTGGTCGAAGTCGAAAGATCCCCGGTGGAGCGGCTTTGGTCGAGAAACTGGCGTCTTTGCCGATGGTGGAGTCGGTGCATCTATCGGTGAACCCACAACGTTCCAGCTATCTTATGGGCGACTCCTTCGAGCATTTGGCGGGGGCCCGTCGTATGACCTTTCATATTGGGAAAGAGGCCTTTCTGCTTTCGCCGGGCTCTTTCTTTCAAACCAGCGCCGAAGGGGCGAGCCTACTCGCCGACCAGGTGATGGCGGCGTTGCCACCACGGATGACCCAACTGGCCGATCTCTACGGGGGCGTAGGCGTCTTTGCGCGCCTGAGCCGGAATCGTTGGAAACAGGCGACTGTGGTGGAGAGTAATCCCCATGCTGCGTCAGACCTTCGGAGCTGGATTCGGCATACAGACCAGAAGGGACTCAAGGTTCTACAGGGAAAGGTGGAGGATTGTATGGACAAGGTCCTGGCCTCCAAGCCTGACGCGGTCTTGCTGGATCCGCCCCGTAGTGGCTGCCATCGTCGTGTTATCAAGGCGCTGGGCAAATCGTTGCCACCAGTCATCGTCTATGTGGCCTGTGGCATCGAGGCGTTGGTACGAGACGGGCGGGCTCTGAAACAAGCTGGTTACCGAATTGATCGCGTGACATCCGTCGACATGTTCCCGCATACCACACATCTGGAAGTGGTAGCCCGGTTTGTTCTCCGGTAGCTATCTACGCAAAGAGGCCTAGCTATGAATCTGTCGAATAGTTCGTCCTGGTTACCCTTCGTCGGTCTGACGGTTTTGATGTGGGGCTCCTATGGCGTTCTGCTCCACCAGGGGCAACTTCATATGGGCGATCCCGAGATGGGTCGGTACAAAGCCTTCTTCTTCGTGGGGATTGCCTATCTATTGGTAGGGGTCCTGGCACCCGGTATCTTGATGCTGGCCAAGGGAGCGGATTGGGCCTTCACGCCAGCTGGTATTGGCTGGTCTCTGGTAGCCGGAACCGCGGGGGCCGTGGGGGCCTT
Source organism: Myxococcales bacterium (assembly GCA_002728755.1). Lineage (GTDB taxonomy): Bacteria > Myxococcota_A > UBA9042 > UBA3505 > UBA3505 > UBA3505. The sequence goes on along the minus strand of PBVT01000018.1, from coordinate 6,849 downwards.
TGGGGTCTTGTTGGCCTTTGGCGCCAAGGGCACACCGGCCGCAGTGATGTCTTTGATCTTTGCGGGGGCGCCCATCGTAAACGCGATTATCAGCCTCACAATGCAACGCATGTGGAACGATGTGCGCTGGCCGTTTCTTCTGGGGATTGTCCTGGCCTCCGTCGGCGCATTTCTGGTGGTTGCCTATAAGCCGGTTCCTGCGAAGCAAGCAGCACCACAGGAGAGCCCGTCGAATCCGCGCTGAGAATCCGGTGGAGAATTTCGTCCCAACTTTGCCTTCTTTGCGGTATGCTGGATGGCAATTCACTCAAGATTGAGGATAACCGGATGCGCTTGCTTCTTCTTTGTATGGCTGTTTTTCTGCTGGTCGCCTGTGGCGGGAAAACGAACCAGACCGCTGCCGATACGCCGCTAGATGGTACGCAGGAAGTCTCGACTTCGACACAAGATACGAGTTCACAAGACCAGAACTCTGTCTCTGATAGGACTACAGCGGTCGACCTGACACCTTCCGATCCTGGTAACGCAGAACCAGATATTGTGGTCGAGGTGGCCGAAGACATAAGCCCGGAACCACCGGTAGATGCTGCGACGGATCCGGGGACAAGCCAGACCGGCCTACCCGATCTCAGCACTCTTGAGCTGAACGGGACCCTCCCTCCGGTCGCGTTGGCCGCCCCAGAATTTGAGGCTCTCAACTACGATAATGGTCTACGAACACAGGCCAATCTAATGGGTAAGCCCACGGTGATGTGGTTCTTCCCCTTCGCGAACACCCCTGGGTGAACGGTAGAAGGTTGCGGGTACCGCGACCGCCAGGAACAGTTTGATGCTCTCGGAATCCAGATTATTGGTGTCGGCTTTGGTGCGCCTAGCCTTCAGGAGAGCTGGGTGACCAGCCAGGAGTACCTATACGAGGTGTGGACTGACAGCGATAAGACGCTGGCCTTGTATTATGGGGCGGTTACCAGCGATCTGATGCCATTTCCCTCTCGAATTACACGTCTGCTCGACGCAGAGGGGAATCTGATTCTTGAGTACAATACGGTCAGTGTCGACGGGCACCCACAGGCCGTTCTCGACGATTGTACGAAGATTTTTGGTCCCTGAACCTAGAGGGACCAGGGGCACTCGGGATCCAGATACAGGCTCATATTGATATTTTCGATATGTGTCCCTTCGACCCGGTACTGATCGGGGGTTCGGCCTCGTTCCACAAACCCCATACTCTGGTATAGGGCGATCGCGGGCGCATTATGGGCGAAGACACCCAGGTCCAGCCAGACCACGTCGGTTTCAGCACGGAGCCATTCGATAGAAACCTCCAATAAACGGGTACCCAGGCCCTGGCGGCGGTGCTCCCGTACAAGTCCCATGCCGAGCTCGACCCGATGCAGGTCGGACCGGAGTAAGCCTCCGCATAACTCGACGTGACCGACCATCTTCGAACCATGGAATGCCGCAAAACAGCGGCGCCACCCTGGAGTGTTCATGGGTGTACTCCATCGTTTCTGGGCGATGGGGATATTCTTATCCTTATCGTAGGGTTCCGTCCGACTGTAGGGCATGAAAATTACATCGCCATCGGCCCCGGACTCCTGATTATGCTCTATGACATGTTCGACGAAACCTTCGGCGTCGTTCGCACCCAGTAGACGTATAGAGTAGGCGCTTGTCATGGACTGGGTTCTGGCCCCTGTTGTCGTTCGGAGAGGGCGTTTTGAAAGGCGTGCCATAACTCCATGGCGTGCTCTCCGGCCTGTTCGGGCTTCCAGTGGGAGGTATCCAGGGGTTCCAGTATTTCAATGCGAAGATCTCCCGGGGTTACTCGGAAGCTCCGGGGAGGCCAATTCCAATCGGCGTTATGAAATACGACCGGGACCACTGGTAGGCCGGTGCTGATCGCCAGATGAACAAACCCCTTCTTCAGAGGTTGGAGCTGACCGGTCCGACTGCGGGTCCCCTCGGGCCACATCCAGAGGCTCAGGCTATGCTTTTCGACGACTTGTCGGGCCTTTTCCATCGAGGCGACGGCTTTGGCTCGATTGCTCCGGTCGATGAGCAGGTGACCGGATAGGAAGAAGGCCTGCCCAAAGAAGGGGACTTTCACGATCTCCTTCTTAGCGACACCGCACGTACCAAAAGGAGCGAGGTACATGCCGACCCACATATCGATCGTGGAGGTATGGTTGCAGACGTACATCGCGGGTTTGTATTCCTGAATTCGTTCCGGATTGATGACGACCGGACGGATCCCCGCGATCTTACAGATCAGACCACCCACCGCTTTGCCATAGAGATCTCCAATTCGGATCCGCAGACCGCGAAATGGAAGGAAAGGGATGCAGATGGCCAAATAGAGAATGGAGGTAGGACCGATAACGAAAAATACAAAAAGGAGTCGAATAATTACCGAGATCCGGTGCAAGGGTTTCCCTGTGGGGACAGACTCCATTCATGCCAACATTCTATGGGTTGTATTTGGTACTCGCCGATAGACATAGCCACCGACATGGATCGTAGTGTCGCACTCTTTGACGCGTCTTGCCAGCCAGCTATTCCCGTCGGTGGCTTTTCTACTTGGCCAGATTGGTTTAGCCTCTATGATCGTATGGTTCCGGCCTGTAGGGAGTGTGACGCCGACGGACCGGAAAATATGCATGAGGTTCTAGTGCGCGCCATGACGACTTCGGAATAGTATGCTCGACCCCCTTCATATAACGGACAGAATCATCATCCCCGGATCGGATCTCACGGTGGAGTTGAGTCGCTCCGGTGGGCCTGGTGGTCAGCATGTAAATAAAACCGAGACAAGGGTTCGCCTTCGCTTCAACCTCAAGGGCTGTTCGGTCCTCTTTGAGGAGGTGAAGGATCGGATTCGCAAGGCCCATCCCAGCCAGATCACAACGGAAGGGGAGTTACTGGTGGTCTGCGCCTCGCACCGTTCCCAACTCCGTAACCATGAGCTGGCTCGCGAGCGTCTGGCGGAGATTATTCGTGCCGCATTGAAACGCCCCAAAAAACGGAGGCCAACGAAACCGACCCGGGCCAGCAAGGAGCGGCGGCTGGAATCGAAGCGTCGCCGATCCGACGTGAAGAAGGGGCGGCAGAAAGTACGACGGGGATCCCATGATTGAGACCGAGGGCCGACCATGAAAATGATTCACCTCACGGACACCCATTTCGTCCCCAAAGGGAAGACCCTATATGGCGGCGATCCGCGGGCAAACCTGGAGCGTTGTATCCAGGACATCAACACAAACCACGCCGACGCCGATCTCTGTGTGGTGACGGGCGATCTGACCCATTGGGGTGAGGCGAAGGCCTTCGCGAGCTTGAAGGAGTGCCTGGATGAGCTGAAGCCCCCCTTGCAGTTGTTGGTGGGGAACCACGACGCCCGCTCTGCTTTCTCAAAGTGTTTTCCGGATCAGCCCGTCGATGAGAACGGTTTTATCCAATCGAGTCGGGACTACCCTGCGGGACGGTTTCTATTTCTGGATAGTAATAAATCGGGCCAGGCTGCGGGCGTGTATTGCGATACGCGACAGGCCTGGCTGGAGCGGGAGCTGAAAGAGGCTGGAGATCGACCCATCTATCTCTTCATGCATCATCCTCCATTCCACATCGGCTTACCCTATCTGGACCGGATCGCGCTGGTGCAGCGGGAGGAGTTTGCTGACGTGATTCGCCCCTACGCATCACAGATCCGCCATCTGTTCTTTGGACATATTCACCGCCCTCTATCCGGCAATTGGCTGGGTATCTCCTTTTCGACCCTGCGCTCTATGAATCACCAGGTCTGGCTCGATTTCAATGCGAAGAAGGACATCCCAGCTAGCTTTGAACCGCCCGCCTATGCGGTGGTTCTATTCTATCCGGACCGGCTCGTTATTCATCCCCACGACTTCATGGACACAAGCCAGAAGTTCAGCCTCTCCAAAAGCCCCGTCAACGACTGGGCGAAGCGGTCCTGGTGGTCTCGCTAGAGCCTCCCACGTATTGCACAGAAGTCATGAATTCCTATATGATTGATTCGCTATAGGAAACAATAGGGGTGTGCGAGATGGAGCTGACCGATCTTCGTTATTTCTACAATGTGGCGTCTGTGCGGAGCTTCTCGCAGGGAGCGAAGCTATCGTTTGTGTCACCGCCGGCCATAAGCAAGGCTATTAAAAAGCTCGAGACGGAATTGAAGGCGCAGCTTCTGGTTCGAACGACTCGAAGCGTACAGCTCACGGATCGGGGGGAGATCCTATTGGAGCATTGTCGGACACTGTTTCGTCAGATCGACGATCTCCAACGAGATCTGGCCGAGGCCGAAGATAGTATCTGTGGGCCGATGAAGATTGGTACCGATGAGATCTTCTCGACCTATCTTCTTCCACACGCTCTGGCGAAAGTGGTCCGTGAGCATCCTGGTGTATCACCGCGCTCCTATCAGATGGTTCCAAGTCAGATCGTACATGGTCTGAAAGACGGGGTGTTGGATGTGGGGTTCACCATAGGCCAGGAGGGGCTTCAAGATGTGGAGGTCATACCGGTGGCCACGTCTTTTGGGGTCCTCGTTTGCGGGATGGATCATCCGTTATATGAGAAGGGCGAGGTCACACGCGACGATCTGCTGACCTATCCATCGGTGGTCCCCGAGTTTTTTCGGCGCGAATATCTTCCGAACCTGGACCAGTTTCCAGAGGAGCGGTTTCCACGCCGGATTGGTGCCACCGTCGAAATGATGCAGATGGCGATTCAGATGGTCTTCGATGGCGCCTATCTCGGATATTTCCCGGAGGTCTCGATCCGATGCCAGTTGCGCCATAAGGAGCTCAAGCCACTCGTAGGACTGGATACGGACGTGCCGTTCCCGTTGAATGCGGTGATCCGCAAGGGAGCCGCGCCACGGGCCGCGGTACAGCTTCTGATCGATACGTTGACGAAGGCTTTTATCGAATCGTCCCAGGCGACCTGCGCGATCGATCTTGCGGTCGCGTCGTCCTAAGCCAGGTCAATAGAGCCGCGATCTCTAGTCGCAGTAATCGGGGACGCAGGCGCTGCCGGCCGACTCTGTTGCGCAATGAGCACCCGTTCCACATTCACTGTCATCCTGGCAGAGGATCTTGGTGCAGTAGTTGTGGGAGCTGAAGGCTGCGATACAGAAGTTGGCTTCTCCGTTGTCGGCGCATTCATTGCCTTCCGGAGTACAATATAGGCCGATGCCCAGCTCGTTTCCCAGATCGCCCGGTTGGCCACAGCCATCGGTGGCCTCTCCGGTGATGAGTACCGGGTATTCGTCTGCCGTATCACAGATCAGAAAGCCCGCCGCAGGGGAGTAATAGCTGAACGCCACGCACATCTCCTCAGGCCAGCCCAGGTCGTGGTCGGTTGTATTGGTCCACCGACAGGTGATGCGGAGCTGGTCCCCGGGCATCAGATGCAGAGGAGGATCGTAGGTTGTGATGGCCGGGTTGTCCCGCAGGGTTGGTCCGTCGGTAGCTGTATACAGCTCTTCGGGTTCTCCGCCGTCGCGAATGAGTTCGGCGCGGAAGAGGACCCCATAGTCGTGGGTATGGCCGAGAAGAAGATGGAGATCGATCTCCTGGTCGAGAGTGCAGGTCTTCACACGTTCATACTCTTCGGCCCCGGCCGGTACCTGGAAGTCGGAGTCAATCACGGCCAGAGAGTCCGCAATCACCAGATCGTCGTCGCTGCTGACCAGGTTGAGGTCGATGGCGTCCATGGCGATCTGAGGTTCAAGTGTCGTATTGATATAGTGGCTCTGTACGATGATCTGCTGACCTTTGGAGATACGTAGGGCGACGCCATCGGGAACGGTAAGATCTTGACCACCCGCACCACCAGCACCGGTCACAAAGCGCATAGCCCCCATATCGATCTGGTCGCATTCGATAGGCTCGAAGTCATTGGACGCCGCCATAGATACATAGATCGCCGCATGGTGACCTCCGTTCATCTGAAAGCCTTCGGCACGGCTGATGAGCAGATCCTCTTCGATGTCGACGTCGATACGAGAGCAGATCAGATGTTCCGTGCCGGGTTCCAGATGGAGAATGGGGGTGTAGATTCGTAGACGATCTTCACCGGCCGGCGCGGGGAAGCAGGCGCGCAGCTCTTCTTCGGTCGTTCCATCACAGGCCACATAGTTTTCCTCGTCGGGGTTCGCCTCATCGACCGCAAAGTCGGAGCCGTCCATAGGCGCTCCAGCCTCAATCCATTGTCGAATGGCTTCCAGAGAATTGGGGCCCGGGGCGGGGAAGGCGGCCATGGGCATGAACGCGCCGTATCCATGGGCGTTCAGCTGGTCGCTATTCCATGCGAGCTTACGAAGAAGAAACGAGCCATCCGGGTTTCCTGGATCGACTCGTTTGAGTCCGTCCTGCTGGGCGGGGCTATTGGTGGGGACGATGTCGATAAGGGCAGCATAGGAGGATTCCAGACCTTCAAAGGACAATCCGCCGATACCAAGGTCTCCACCATGGCATGCGCTATTGGCGCAGTTGGGGGCGAAGATGGCCTCGTGGAGTTGTTTATACCCCGGGGCAGAGCCAGACGGACCGGTGCCCTCAGTGGAGCAGGCCACCATAGAGAGGAAGATTATGGCCAGAACCAGACGTCGGATCATGATGCAATACTCCAGAGCCCATATTGGAGAGTCTGGTGCATACGGGACCACCCCGGCAATTTCAAGCTTCTTTTCCCAGGAGACTTCGAAAGCAGGAGCTACAGGTACTTCAGATAGGTGGCTAACGCCTCGCGTTCTTCGTCCGTGAGGATCTCCGTATTACCCATATTGTAGAAGGTCGCCCAGTTCACCAGCTCCAGAAGAGATTCGGT
>PBVT01000017.1 GCA_002728755.1 Myxococcales bacterium | reverse complement strand
TGATCGTTCAGTCGATATCTTGGCAGCCCACAGTAACGGGCTCCAGTCAACGGGCGTGCTCTGGGGTTATGGCAGTCGCTGCGAACTTGAACAGGCCAGTGCCGGACATCTTTCTGATACACCCGCTGAACTTCTGGAATACTTGAATACCCAAGCTATCTAGCTCGCTTGGGTATTGAGTGCACTGGATACCCTTTGGTGAGTTCCCGATTCAGGCGATTCGGGTTCTACAATGACATCTGTAAGGTATAGTCTTTGGCATGGACATGTACTGCTCCAGGCTAAAGACCGATTGTCATTCTCGTGAATCCAGAGGATAGGTGAGGCTATGACGGGCATTGAAATCGATGGGAAAGAGGTTGCCAACGAAATCTTGCAGCGGGTGGCCGTTGATGTCGATGCATTGAAGCAGGATGGCTGGGCACCGACACTGGTTTCTATCCGGATCGGTGATAATTCAGCAGTCGACCGTTATGTTCGTAACCAGCAGCGCAATGCATCTAAGATCGGAATTGATTTTGTAGAGAAAACATTTCCTCTGGATATTTCCGAAGCCGAAGTTCATGCGGCGATCCTCAATTTGAATGTTGATCCACGCATAACAGGGATAATTCTGCAAAGACCGATCCCTGAAAATCTGCCGATTAAGTACCTGCAGGCGACGATTCATCCACTTAAGGATGTTGAGGGAATGCACCCTGCGTCAATCGGAAATATCGTGTATCGGGAACTCGAGTTAGGCCCTTGTACAGCGATTGCAGCAGTTGAACTGCTACGCGGTACCGGTTTGCAGATGGAGGGTCTAGAGGTGACTGTCATAGGTCACTCTGAGATTGTAGGTAAACCAATAGCCTTTTTGTTGATGGCAGAAGGGGCAACTGTGACGGTCTGTCATCATCTGACTCGGGAGGTCGCATTGCATTCACGTGCAGCCGACGCGGTTTTGATTGCGGTCGGAAAACCAGGTCTTCTAAAAGGAGACATGATTCGGCAAGGCTCTGCCGTCATCGACATCGGTATCAATCAGGTCGAAGATGATAAGGGTAAATTGAGGGTCGTCGGGGACTGCGACTACAACTCCTGCAGAGAAGTAGCTGGTTGGATTACACCCGTCCCCGGAGGGGTCGGTCCGGTGACAGTTGCCGTGCTGATGCGCAATACGGTGATTGCTGCAGGCCGCCTCAGAGAGCAATACCGCGAGCAGATGACCGGCCATCACTAGACGGGTCGACCGGATTCCGATGTTACAGCTCTGTAGAGCCTAAGGAGCCATGAATCTTGATCTAGACCACCTGCACAATGTGGCTGAGTCACGCGACACAATCCAGCCTGGTCGCTACCGTTCTGGAACAACGCTGTGCTTTGCTTAGTGTTCGAAGCGCTGTAAATTACAGCCTCTTCCTCTTGTCGAATCGCCTGGAACAAAGCCATGATTCCTGCTAGACCGCTTGCTAACCTTCCCACCCATGATGTCGAAAATATGCCGCCATATATTGGCGACCAGGATTTGTGGTCGAATGACCAGGCTCTTCACGAAGGCATCGAGCGAGAAGGCGCTGGCTGGGCACAAGAAAGACTGAGCGAATTTGGCAGGGACACAGGTTCGGCCGAAACGTTCAGAAAGGCCGATCTTGCCAACCGCTATCCGCCTGAGATGCGTGCTTTTGACCGCTATGGGATGCGTATCGATCAGGTTGACTACCATCCGGCCTACCATGAATTGATGGCCTTGGCGATCGAGAATGATGTTCCGAGCTTTGCCTGGAAGAATCCTCGGGTCGGCGGGCAGGTTGCACACGCGGCGTTGACTTATCTTTTTACCCAGGCTGAGGGTGGTGTGCTCTGCCCCATGGCAATGACCTATGCAGCAATCCCCGCGTTACGGATGACACCAGTCATTGGTGATGAATGGATCCCCCGTTTACTCGTAGACAATTATGACCCACGTGATATTCCGGTGTACCAAAAGACCGGTGCTACCATGGGCATGTTCATGACTGAGAAACAGGGTGGTTCAGACGTGCGGGCTAACTCTACTCGAGCCATTCCTGTGGGTGTCCAGACGGGGGAGGCCGCTGAATACCACCTCACTGGACATAAGTATTTCTGTTCGGCACCGATGTGCGATGCATTTTTGACACTGGCTTACACAGATCATGGCCTATCCTGTTTTCTGGTCCCGCGTTGGCGGCCAGATAGTGAACGTAACACCCTTTTTATGCAGCAGCTTAAAGATAAACTGGGTAACCGGTCAAATGCCTCCTTGGAAATGGAATATCAGGATACCTGGGGATTGATGGTTGGTGAGGAGGGTAGGGGTATTCCGACAATCATTGAAATGGTGCGAGGTACTCGCTTCTACTGTTGTGCCAGTTCTGCTGGCCTGATGCGCCAAGGATTGGTGCAGGCCATGCATCACACAGCATACCGGGCTGCGTTCAATAAAAAGCTCATGGATCAGCCCTTAATGCGCAACGTGCTGGCTGACCTCGCGCTTGAATCGGAGGCTGCGTTGGCACTGACATTGCGACTTGGTCGCGCAATTGATGAATCAGTCGATAATGAGCAAGCAGCGGCATTTGCGCGCATTGTCACAGCGGTTGGTAAGTACTGGGTCTGCAAGCGGACACCGGCTCATTGTGTTGAGGCACTTGAATGTCTCGGCGGCCCAGGTTATATCGAAGACTCGATCATGCCCCGTCTTTATCGCGAGGCACCACTGAACAGTATCTGGGAGGGGTCAGGAAATATCATGTGCCTGGATGTATTGCGGGCCATGTTTAGAGAGGCCGCAGCCATCCCGGCAATCCTGACCGAACTCGAATCTGTACGGGGTGAAAATGCTCTGTTGGATACCTCTATTGACAGATTGGCTGCTGAACTGGGTGATCCTGAAGACTTGGAAACGCGGGCACGGCAGTTGACCGAACTAATTGCTTTAACATTGCAAGCTACGCTTTTAGTGGAACATGCACCAGCCCCGGTGTCGGATGCTTTCTGCGCCACTCGGCTTGGACCCCACTGGTTGGGTAGTTACGGCACTTTACCAGTTGGTACGGATTTTAATTTAATCCTTGAGCGAGCATTGCCCATCGGGTAACACCAGAACCAGGAAATCATTTCTTACCAGAACGTTGGTTCTGGAAGGAGTCAATCACTCCTTAGTCTAGCTTGGGAAACCGGCTGGGTGGGAAAGTGTCTACATTGGCAGAGCGTTGCTGAACGAGGACGCCGCCATCGATCACAATCCGGTGTCCGGTGATGTACGCCGCATCAGGCGACGCCAGGAACACAGCACTGCCAGCAAGGTCAGCAGCTTCACCCATACGGCCCAGCGGTACAATCGCACCCTGTTTTTCTCGAACTTCCTCACTGGCTCCGTAGGTATCAATGAACCCTGGGACGAGGCAGTTGACACGCACGCCGTAGGGCCCCAGGTCCAATGCAAGTGCACGTGTCATCGCCTCAATACCACCCTTGGAGGCATCATAGGCGACAAAAGCTCGATGTGCTTTGGTCGCTCCACCGGATGACATGTTGATGATGCTGCCCTCTCCTTTGTTCGCCATGATATGAGCTGCCCGTCGTGCACAGAGGAAGGTGCCCGTGAGATTGGCTCCGATCAGCCTATCCCACCAGGCCTTATCGACGTCAAGGATATGCTTGACCGGTGATATAAGGCCTGCATTGTTAACGAGCACATCAACAGTGCCGTATTCGTTTAGTGTGGTGTCGAACAAGGCATCGACCTGTTCTTCGATAGCAACATCGGTCGTTATTGGAACAGCTGATCCGCCATCAGCGATTATGTTCTTTGCGACGTTTTCGATGCCATCATGATCGAGATCAGCCAACACGACAGTCGACCCTTCAGTTGCAAAACGCTCAGCAATGGCCTGACCAATGCCATGGGCAGAACCGGTCACAATCACCACCTTGCCTTTCAGTTCAGGTACATGCACGATTAAATCCTCATCAGAGCACCATTACAGTATACCAACTCTGGGTCAGTCGTTGCCGGACTGTTACACTTGTATTGGAGTATGAAGCAGATTGTGATTCAAAAATGACAAATGTAAGGAGGCACAACATGCCACGTTATCTGCACACATTTAGTTACTCTAAAGAGGCGGTCAAAGGGCTCGTGTCGAAACCCGAAAACCGAATAGAAGCCGTTAGACCGTTGATTGAAGCGGCTGGTGGAAAACTGATCGATGCCTATTACACTCTGGGTGATTCGGATGGAATCATAATCACCGAATTTCCGGCTGACGTTGATGCCCTCACTGTTTCAATGGCGGTTGGCTCTACTGGCGCAATTGCGGATATCAGAACCACTACTCTGATTCAGATTGATGATGCGGTGAAGGCAGCAGAAAAGGCCGGTATGCTGACAGGAGCTTATCGCGCGCCCGGTCAATAGCGACAGTATTTCGTTATGTGGTGTTCCTAGGCGTTGCTCGATTTGAGGTCCTTGCATAGCAGGGCTTCTTCAGAAGCATGCAGAGGACTTGGCGGAGAGATCGGCTGGATGTGTTTCACGTTCTATAGTTGTAAATCTATGTGCGTGAGCACTTGCACTAGAGCGGAAGAAAACTGTCTAGGAGCCTTAGTTTGTATATAACAATGTATAACATAAAAGCTGCTATACATCCGATGACTAGATTTCTCCCGAACTTTTTAATCGCTTCGTCTTTTTGTTCCTTTGTTGGTTCTTCCATGGGGATTATGTATTGGTAGTGGGTTACTTGGATGTTCTATCATGCCGTCTTGTTTTGCTCGTCTGTCATACGGGCAGATAGCTGCCGCCGGGAGAAGTGCGCCTTTAATAGCTTGCTTTTCTGCACCGCAATTGCGATGCTTCACAAGGGCAATTCAGTGGCTGTTTTTAATCGGTCTCTAAATGCGGTCTATCTACCTTCATGTAAGCCAGCTTTTTTGCTAACTTGTTTCCTTGAAATTGCAACACATCAATACCGCGGATTACGGAAACATCACCGTCTTTGTCGAGGTTCAAACGCCAGCTAGCCAATACCTTTCCGGTTTCGACTTCAGCAAAAACGTCCTCTCCGTCAAACCGAATCCTGCCTCGTGATCCACCGACTAACGGTTCAAAGGCAGTTCGTATGGCTTTATGGCCAACGTGNCTNCCTCCGCTGGAGTCTTCATAGACGGCNTCTTCTGAGAAAAAGGAGACAACATCATCAANNTTCATGCGATTAAATGCATCAACAAATTGATCAGTGAGTGCGAGAAGTTCTTGTCTTCGGTCTGTCATAGCTNATTCTCGAATTGGTGTGATTCAATAGCAATGTAACAGATGTGCNTATNGGGGTGCGTGAGTTAGGATAACAGCTAGNGAGGATAANTGTAGATGATTAAGAAACTGGTANTTGCAAGTACGCTGATTATCCCAATCTTGCTGGTTGCGGTTNTCTATGGATGGGAATCAATATTTGCNGGTAGTGTGATTTGGTTCTTNATCTGGTTCGNNATTCTTGGNTTATCTCGNGGNCTCTGGGGTTTAGGTAAANAAACNAAAAAACGAGTATGACCCATGATCATAACAGCAATCTTCACATTACTTGATGGTAATTTCACAGCGGTGATGTTCCACCCGAAATTAGTTTTGTTCTGGATGTTTGAGATTTTTGCCGTCGGCATTACTTGCTTGATTTTTGGTATAAGAAAGAGTGGTTGGATATGGCGCAAGACACTAATAATAATTGGTGTGATAGAGCTTGGAATGATCGCCGTTGCGCCCCTTTACTCCTAGTCGAGTAGCTGAGAGTTGATATGGCTGGAACAAAGTATTTCCTCCATAAAGGAAACTGCACTTTCTAGGATGGTATCAGCGTAGGGTTCCTCCATTATTGGGATCACCTTACAGGGATAGTGTTGGTACAGTGGATGGTAAAGATGGATTTGAGACCGATTATGATACCGGCGAGATACAGGAAGTGACCTCCGCGACCGTCCATTCTGGAACACAGTTCGTATATTTCTCGATGTCCTCCCTTAATGGCACGACCTCGGAACTGCGACGAAATTCTCGAAAGGCTTTCACATCTTCTCTGCTCTGAACGTAGAGCACGAATACACAAGGCGAGCGAAGGTCTTCTTCTTCCGTCAGCACGTGCATGTCAAATTCTGCATGCATCTGCAGGTAGCGAACGTGGCCGGCTAGCTGTTTCTGTGCAAGTGGAATGTGGTGCTTAATGTAGTAGTCTCGATCAAAATGCATGTCTTCTCTTGGAATATATGTTGCACGGATCGAATACATACGAATGCCTCCATTTGCTGTCCGATGTTCAGGTATTCATATCACATTTAGTGACTCGTATCTACAATAGAAGTAGGCGTGGGTGACTATCGAAACCCAAGACCTTAGGAATCCAAGGCGCCCGTAGCTCAGCTGGATAGAGCGCTGCCCTCCGGAGGCAGAGGTCAGGGGTTCGAATCCCTTCGGGCGCGCCAATAACTGCCTGTAATTCAAAGGTCTACAGCGGTCGTCCATGACCGTATTCCGTAGGTCGTCCTCATTGGCACACTCATGGCACAGTGAGGTATTAGAAATGGCCACAATCCGTAAGAGAACTGGGCGATACCATGTCCAGATCAGAAAGAACGGTTATCCGGCAGTCACCCAAACATTCACCAGTATTACGGCGGCGAAGAAGTGGGTGAAAGCAGCAGAGTCAGACATGGAGCGTAGGTTGTTTCAGCCCGTATCTGATATCACTGTAGGTGAAATTCTTAATCGATATCAAAGGACCATACTACCCAAGCATAGAGGCGGGTCACGTCATGAACCGTACAGAATCCGGCATCTGAAACTGGCTTTTGGCAAGTTATCTATATCGGACCTCACGCCGTCCCATGTAGCGAGATATAGAGATACAAGGCTCGCGGCAGTCACCATGGCAACGGTGCGCAGAGAGTTGGTAATCCTGCGCAGTGCCTTGAATATCGCGATGAAGGACTGGGGTGTATCTCTTCCATCCAATCCTGTGTCCCAGATATCACTTCAAAAGGCGGACAAGGCCAGAACCAGACGGTTAGAGGCAGGAGAAGAGCAGAAACTGGTCTTTGGTTGGAATGCGGAAGTCGGCAGGATCATTGTTCTGGCATTAGAGACCGGCATGCGACGAGGAGAGATTCTGGGCGTTAAAAAGAGCCATATCGACTTCTCCTTGAGAACCCTATTTATACCGTCTACAAAGACCGATTCACCTCGGACAGTCCCACTTTCAAGTGCTGCGATAAACGCTCTCAGAGCCCAATTGAGAGCGTCTCAGAGGCACTCTGGAGGTGTTATTTCACTCCATGAACCGCCTCTTTTTAGCTATACGCCAAGAGGCTTATCAGGCGCTTTTCTGAAGCTTTGTCGTAAGACAGGTATCGATGATCTGCACTTCCATGATCTGCGTCATGAGGCCACATCAAGGCTCTTTGAGAAAGGATTAAACCCAGTAGAAGTGGCGACCATTACAGGCCACAAAGATACA
>PBVT01000016.1 GCA_002728755.1 Myxococcales bacterium | reverse complement strand
TCTCCGCAGCTCCTGGTCATTCTATTGGATCCAGGGCGGCCCGTGGAGCTTCTTCGCCGAACATTGAAGACGTTGCCTTATGAGAATATGCCGGGACTCGATACCGCGATTCATAAGCTGATCGACCATCCGGATGAAACATTGTCTTCTCTGGCGGGGGTATATTGGATGCGCGTATCGGGCGGATATACTACCGGTGAGATCGAGCGTGAGATCAACCAGGAGGACAGCCCAGAGCGCTATCTGGATGTTCACGCCCGTCCACCCCGTGCGGTTACAGGGCAGGTAAAAGCTATTGAGATTGCTAGAGATCTTCCGCATAAGCTGAAGGATGAGTCGCTGCTGGTGCGTCGGAACGCGGTGCGTACGATGGGTGAATTGGGTCTACCCAAGTTCGTTGAGAACCTGGTGGAATGTTTGAAGGATCCGGATCTTCGCCACGACGCGGTCCGGGCCCTGGTCTCCTATGGCCCCACAGTGCTTGAAGACCTGAATGGCTATCTGAAGGACGACTCCATCGGTCGTGAAGCGCGCTCGGCCATTACTCGTATCGCAGCCAAGATTGGCGGATTGGAAGCCTTGGTTGTTCTACAGTCTGAAGCGGAATCGGATGATCTTGAACGTCGAACTCATGCCCTCGCTGCCATGTGGCGTCTTGTGCGAAACCCCGCCCAGGCCCGCCCTGAACCCGAGTGGTGTCGTTCTATTGTGCTTCGAGAGCTGGAGACGCTGAAGCATTATGCAGCGATTGAGGTGTGGGCTCCGAAGACCCCCGATGCACGGATGCAGTTTTTCCGAGAGGAGCTGGCGGGGTTACGTAATACCGCCGAACGGCGCGTGTTTTATCTGCTGGGTATGCTCTACGCCCGGGATGCGATGTATAAGGCCTATCTCTACTATCGCAGTGAAAACACCCGGGCCCGTTCGAACGCTCTGGAGCTGCTCGATCAACATATCACCGATTCGTCCCTGCGGGTTTTTGTCATGCTCGTAGAGGGGGCCGAAGAAAAATCCGGAGAGGTGCGGCCCCGTAGCAGTATCTTCTTACCGATTCTGGATAATGCGGATCCGCTGACACTTCTCGGCGGCCCGAAAGACTGGCTTCGCCAGGTGTGGGATTGGGCGCATGCTCCGGATGAGGTCGACGAGGAGGTTCGTGTGGCCCTGGATCGCGCCGTTGAATTTACGAGTTTACGGGTCTTTGAGGGGATCAAAGGGCCCGAACTATTGGAGCTTGCCCGCAGGATGGTTCCGAGACCGGTAGTGGCGGGCGATGTGATCGTGGAGCAGGGGACACAGGCAGAGTATCTACACGTCGTAATGGATGGAGAGGTCGCCGTATTTGTGAATGACCAGGAGGTCGCTCTTCTCGGTGGTCAGGAGTGCGTGGGGTTGATGGCCCTGCTTGAGGAAGCTCCCTATGGGGCGACGGTGAAGGCCTGTAAACCGATGCAGACTTTGGCAATACCCAGCCGGGAGTTCCGACAGCTGATCGATATGCATCCACCTCTCTCGAAGTGGATTGTCTGTATGCTCGCGCGGCGTATCCGGATCCGTATGGATGTCTCGGGACAGGGAGGTCTGGCATGAGGAAATCAGGACTAGCGGGGGCGATAGGTCTTCTACTGGTGCTGGCCTGTGGCTCCACGCCAAAGGTGGTACCCCTCGCGGAGAAGGCCTCGTCGGAGAGCTGGTTACAGAAACAGGCCGATCGCGGGTATGGAAAACATTGCGCCAGCCTACAGGCGAAGCACTCAGCCGATCTGGAGAAGGACTATTATCGCCCCGTGACTTTGAGCATCCTCACAGACGGAGTGGGCGTCCGTGAGATCGCCGAGCCGATGTTGGTGAAAGAGCTGCAGAAACCGGCTACGGTGCATGGGGTCGTACAGGGCCGTGGAGGTCTGGGGAAATCACGACTGGCCATGTCCCTGGAGGCGCAGCTTTGTAGCGAGATCCCGGTCTTCATGGTGGACCTGTCGGAGCTGTATGAGCGGGACCGGCGCCAATTGAACGAACGGGACATTATGGACGTAATCCTCGAACGGGTAGGGGTTGGGGATCCGGCGTTTGGAGAGCTGCTCTTAGAGAAACCCTGGTTGCTACTCATGGACTCCCTGGACGAGGTGCATCTCGAAGCACGAGATCGGGCCATCAAGGGGATAGAATCCCTTCGTGCCCGCTATCCGAACAGCATGAACAGTCTTGTCTTTGTGCGAGTACCAGTCCATCCGAAGGTGGCGGATCTCGCCTTTCGAGGGAACAACTACGAGCTGCAGCCCTTACCGGTTTTGCGCGCGGATGAGCTTCTGGAGCAAGCCCTCGGCTCTCGGGCTCGGGACTTCATGGATTTTGCTGCAAGCACACGTCTTGATCGCACCACGATGGCCCGAAGCGGTTATTATGGGTATGTGCATCTATCCACCTATCGCGATGTAAAGGTTGCACGAAAGGTGGCGGCGAGTTTCGATTTTCGGACCGATAATCTCCCCTGGAACTTCACACCGTCCCGCTTTGATCTCTATACGGAATACGCCAAGATCCTGGCGGAGCCCGCGGCACGTGCTCTCCAATGGAAGACCGCCGATGTGATCTCTCTAGTTGAACGAATGATTCAGGCGAAGGGACCGACGCCGCATACCCGCTCTCTGGTTTTTGAAGAGCGTGATTGTTTGAAGCAGATATCGGCCAATCTGGTGGCCTCTGCGGTTTGTGACACCGTGCTGCAGTCCCCTCTGTTCCGACCGACCCAGACCAGGGCGCGGTTTAAATTGCGGAACCAGAGTATTCTGGATCGCTTTCTGGCGGCCTGGGCCGACGTGCAGATCTCCAATGTGGGGCCGAATGGCTGCAAAGAAGTCGAGCGCCTGAGTTCCTTATTTGAATCCGCCGAGATTGCAGGCTTTCTCGCGGGTGCTCCGGCAGGACAAAATTGCGGTCCGGAGATTCTGGCGGCCTTATGCGGTAAGGGGGTTGATTCCGTACAGGTATTCGAACTTCTGGATCAGGGGCTCCCCATGAACGTTCGAAAGAAAGAGAAGTTTACGATTCAAGACACCTCGGCTACGCAGGCCCAATGCGTTCGCGAGGTACTCGACGGGCTATTTGTTAGCGGAGGGCTTCCATGATGGATGGCAAGACCAGCATGGTTCTTCCAGTTCGCTATCTGGAGATGATCATTCGTCTCAAGAATAGTGAGCTCTTCTCGACCCTTTCGACCGAGCAGCTCTTCCCGTTGGCAGATATTCTGACCGAGGTAGAATTCAAGGCCGACGAGGTGGTGGTTGAACAGGGGACCACCGGTGACCATATGTATTTGATACTGGAAGGGGAGTTGGTGGCGTCCTGTGATGGTCAGTTGATCGCGGAATTTGAAATGGGTCATTGTTTCGGCGAGCTCGCGATGCTGGATCGAGGCGTTCGGAGTGCTACGGTTCGCACGAAAACAGCGAGCCGCTTGGCGGCGATCGCCCACGATGACTTTCATGATCTGCTCGCCATGTATCCCGATCTCTCGCGAGCCGTAACGGAGATTCTACTCACCCGTTTACGAGAACTTAGCTAGCTCAAGAAACGGGGAACGCCCCAGGTTGGATCGCAGTGCAGAATTTGCTTGGAATGGGTGGATCACTGCGCTAGAACCGTGGGCTCGAATTCATTGGTGCCTTTGCGCAGATATATAGATGGAGCCCACCAGTATGGAATTGCATCCGTTTCGTGCCTTGAGACCACCGCGAGAATTGGTTGCTCAGGTCGCGAGTCCGCCCTACGACGTTATGAACTCAGCCGAGGCGCGAGAGTACGTTCAGGGTAAACCAAACTCCTTTTTGAATGTGGTGAAGCCGGAAGTAAACCTACCCGAGGACATCAGCATCTATTCGGACCAGGTCTACCAGGAGGCTGGGGCGCAGCTGCGCCGCCTCGAGGAGGAGGGCGCCCTCGTTCGAGATCAAGGACCCGCGTTATGGTTGTACCGACTCATTATGGATGGCCGGGCGCAATTCGGGATGGTCGGTTGTTCGAATGTAGACGACTACGTCTCTGGCTTGATCAAGAAACATGAGTTCACCCGTCCGGATAAAGAGGACGACCGAACGCGCCACGTGGACGAGACGAACGCCCATACGGGACCGGTCTTTCTGGCCTGTCGATCCACACCGGCGTTACGTGCTCTGCAAGATGCCTGTTCTGCATCGGAGCCTGAGTTTGATTTCTGCGCGGCGGATGGAATCCAGCACACCCTCTGGCGGGTCGACGATGCGAGCCTTTTGCATCGGGCTGCCCAGGCCTATGCGGGAGTCGACTGTTTTTATGTGGCCGATGGCCACCATCGAGCAGCGAGCGCGTGGCGGGTTCGTGAGCTTCGTCGCGAAAGAGGCCAGGGCGGTGGACCGGCCGAGCGTTTTCTTACGGTGGTCTTTCCAGCCGATCAGTTATCGATCATGGCCTATAACCGATATGTACACGACCTGAACGGTCTAGATACGGCAGCCTTCTTGCAGAAAATTGAGGAGTGTTTCGAGGTCGGAGAGCCGAGCAGCGAGACGATCCCCAAGCAGCGGCATGAGATCGCTATGTATCTCGATGGTCAATGGCGAATGCTTCGAATCCGGTCTGGACGGGTCGATGAGAGTGATGCAGTGGCACGTCTAGATGTTGCCATCTTGCAAGAGCTGTTACTGGCGCCGGTATTGGGTATCGACGATCCGCGCACGAACGAGCGCATCAAATTTGTCGGCGGTATTCGTGGATCGGCAGAGCTTGTGCGCCTGGTCGATGGTGGTGGTGGCGTCGCGTTTTCGATGTACGCAACGAGTATTGAAGAGCTGTTCAGTGTGGCGGACGCAGACCGGGTAATGCCGCCGAAATCCACCTGGTTTGAGCCCAAACTCGCCAGTGGGATTATTGTTCACCCACTGGATTAGATCGATGGGGTGTCGTTTCGGGCAGAAACGAGCTTTCATCATTTGAGATGATGTCGTATGGTGGCCGCCCTTCGGGTGCTGGCAACCCGGAAATTTTCGGTTCGAAACGAACCAGGAGGAAGCAACACATGACGGAAGCATGGATCATCGACGCGGTACGAACTCCCCGCGGTCGTGGAAAGAAAGACAAGGGTGGCTTATCGGGTATTCACCCGCAGGAATTGATGGCGCAGACGTTTCAGCATCTCGAAACCAAGAGCTCCATTGATACCCGTCTGATCGATGATGTGGTCCTGGGTTGTGTGTCCCAGGTATCGGAACAGGGAGCCAATATCGCGCGCAATAGCGTGCTGGCGGCCAACTGGCCGGAGAGTATTACCGGTGTGAGTCTGAATCGTTTCTGTGGTTCGGGAGCGCAGGCGGTGAACTTTGCCGCGATGGGTGTTATGAGTGGGCAGCAACAGCTCGTTGTGGGCGGTGGCGTAGAGAGTATGTCACGAGTCATGATGGGCGCGGATGGCGCTGGAATGGATGGAAACAATCTTCGATTGCGCCAGCAGGTAGCGCAGGTTCCACAAGGAATTAGCGCCGATCTTATCGCCACGATCGAGGGCATAGATCGTCCCGAATTAGATGCCTTCGCCTATGAGAGCCAGCAGAATGCGGCGGTAGCCATTGAGCAGGGACGGTTCGCAAAGAGCCTCTTTCCCGTCAAAGACCCCTCCAC
The DNA here is from genome assembly GCA_002728755.1 of Myxococcales bacterium. GTDB lineage: Bacteria > Myxococcota_A > UBA9042 > UBA3505 > UBA3505 > UBA3505. The sequence continues at coordinate 115,202 of PBVT01000016.1, read as the reverse complement.
TGGAGAGGTCGCCCTGGAACGAGACGAGCACCCACGGCCAGAGACCTCTCTGGAGGGACTGGGGCAACTCCCCGCGGTCTTCGCGAAGATGGGGGCGATGCCTGTAGGGCCCAATGGGGAGAGCATGGATGAGATCGCTCTGATTCGCTATCCCGATGTGGACGGCATCAACCATGTCCATTCGCCGGGCTCGGCGAGTGGAATCGTCGATGGTGCGGCTGCCGTGCTGCTCGCGTCGTCTGATTTCGCCGGAGCCCATGGGTTGAAGGGGCGCGCCCGTATCCGCGCCACAGCTACGGCGGGTGCTGAGCCTGTCATTATGCTGACCGCACCGACGCCGGCCTCGGAAAAGGCCCTGCGTCTGGCTGGGCTACAAGCCTCGGATATCGATCTCTGGGAGATCAACGAAGCCTTCGCTGTTGTACCCATGCAGCTTATGCGTAATCTGGGTGTCCCGCGGGAGAAGGTGAACGTAAACGGCGGAGCCATCGCTCTGGGTCATCCCCTGGGAGCGACGGGAGCGATGCTGATCGGCACCGTGGTGGACGAGCTGGAACGACAGGATCTGACCTTTGGTCTGGTCACCCTCTGTATTGGGGGCGGTCAGGGGATTGCTACAATCATCGAGCGCATCTAAGGCCTTTGGAGGTATTCGTGGCGAACATGCCCGAAACAGTACTTACGCATATCCGGCAGTTGGAAGCCGAGAGTATTCACATCATCCGAGAGGTGGCGGCAGAGTTCGACAACCCGGTGATGTTGTACTCCATTGGCAAAGACTCTTCCGTGATGGTGCATCTCGCTCGGAAGGCCTTCCATCCGGGGAAGGTGCCGTTTCCCTTATTGCACGTGGATACCACCTATAAATTCCGTGAGATGATCACCTTTCGGGATGACTTCTGTGCGCGCCATGGCCTCGACCTGTTGGTTCATAGCAATATGGACGCAGTGGCGGCTGGGATTTCTCCCTTTGTGCACGGGAGCCAGAAATACACCAATGCCTATAAGACCGAAGCGTTATTGCAGGCCTTGACGGCCGGAGGCTATGACGCGGCCTTTGGTGGCGCGCGGCGTGATGAAGAGAAGTCCCGAGCTAAGGAGCGCATCTACTCGTTCCGGGATCGATTCCATCAATGGGATCCCAAGAACCAGCGCCCGGAGCTCTGGAATGTCTTCAACGCCAAGGTGAATAACGGAGAGAGCATTCGAGTCTTTCCCCTGTCCAACTGGACGGAGCTGGATGTCTGGCTCTACATCTATCTTGAAAATATTGAGACCGTTCCCTTGTACTTCGCCGATAGGCGGCCTGTGGTGAAACGCCAGGGTCAGCTCATCATGGTGGACGATGACCGCCTTCCNCTGGAAGANGGGGAGGANCCAGAGATGAAGTTGGTTCGCTTTCGAACCCTGGGTTGCTANCCCCTCACGGCGGCCGTGGANTCNGAGGCGGATACATTGCCAAAGATCATCGAGGAGATGCTNNAAACNCGGCATTCNGAACGACAGGGNCGCTTAATTGATTTTGACGAGGANGGCTCCATGGAGCTCAAGAAGCGCGAGGGGTACTTCTGATGTATGCCGATCACCTGGACACCGACATCCAGACCTTCTTGACTCGTCACCAGAGCAAGGATCTGTTGCGATTCGTATCGGTCGGATCCGTCGATGATGGGAAGTCCACCATGATCGGCCGGTTGTTATATGACACGGGCGGTGTGTACGAGGACAACCTCGACGACGCACGGAGCAGGGCCGACAAGGACGGCGAGATCGATTTCGCGCGCCTTACCGATGGCCTACGAGCGGAGCGTGAGCAAGGTATTACGATCGATGTGGCCTATCGCTATTTCACGACGGCTACACGAAAGTTCATCATTGCCGATACGCCGGGTCATATTCAGTACACCCGGAATATGGCGACGGGCGCGTCGACGGCAGATCTGGCCATTATCTTGATCGATGCGCGTCTAGGTGTGTTGCAGCAATCACGTCGCCACGCCTTCATCGCATCTCTGCTTGGCATCCCGCATCTACTTGTGGCTGTAAATAAGATGGATCTGAAGGACTACGACCAGTCGGTCTATGATGCCATCGTTTCGGATTTCGCGACGGTCGCCTCCCATCTGAACTTTGATGAAGTGACCTTCTTACCCATGAGCGCGCTACATGGGGACAATGTTGTCAGCACCGGCGACAATCTCCCCTGGTATACGGGACCAACTCTTTTGGAGCATCTCGAGACGGTCGATATTCGAAAAGACCGGGCCTCCGAGGCGTTCCGCTACCCCGTCCAATATGTGATCCGCCCGAACCAGAACTACCGTGGCTTTGCTGGGCAAATCGCGTCGGGCACGGTTCGGAAGGGGGATTCCATCTGCGTTCTGCCCTCGGGCAAGACCAGCACCGTAAAGGCGATCGACACCTTTGCCGGTGAGGTGGACAACGCCTTCGCTCCCATGTCTGTGACCATCCGGCTCGATGACGAAATCGATGTCAGCCGGGGCGATGTGATCACCCGGGTTGGTGAAGAAACGGATACGGGGCGCCAATTCGACGCCATGATGGTGTGGATGTCCGAGAAGCCATTGGATACCCGGAAATCCTATCTGATCAAACATGGCAGCCAATATCTCCGAGCTGAATTGTCCACGGTGCATTTTCGCGTAGATCTCGACGAATTATCCAATGCCCCAGCCGACGAGCTGGCGTTGAATGATATCGGCGCGGTGTCGGTGACATGCCATCGCGAAATACCCCACGACAGCTATATTACCAATCGAAGCACGGGCGCATTTGTCGTAATCGATAGTCTGACCAATGAGACCGTCGCAGCGGGAATGATCACAGAACTTGCCGCAGCAGACCGGGCCGACGACGGAACCGAAGTGCTCGATCGACCCCATAGTGGAGTCAGCCCCAGAGAACGTCAGGAGCGGTTGGGACACGAAGGGGCAGTGGTGTGGATGAGTGGTCTTCCGGCCGCTGGTAAATCGACGATCGGTTACGCCCTGGAACGCCGTCTTTTCGATCTGGGCTGTATATGTCATGTGCTTGATCCCGAAGCGTCGGGACTCAATTCCGAATACGAGGCCAATGCAGATCTCAACGGTGTGGCATCCATCGCGGCTGAGATGGGAAGAGCCGGTGTGATCACGGTGGTCAGCTACAGCAGCGCATTGGAGAGCCACCGAGCGATGGCACGCACCACCGCCGCTGGCTGTTCGTTTGTGGAAGTCCATGTGGCCACGCCGGTCGACACCTGTCGTGCTCGTGACACCAAGGGTTTGTACGACCGCGCGGATGCTGGTCAATCCCAGTTACCAGGAGCCGGTGGCGACTTTGAAGCGCCGACCAACCCTGACGTTATGGTGGATGCCGAAGATCTGGAACAGGCGGTAAACGAGTTGGTGAATGCTCTGGTGAGTGCCGGGGTTTTGACTCTGGACTGAACGCGCTTGACCCGCCGGTAACTTCCTTCGATACTCCCTGCTCCGAGAACCGGGGAGTTATATGAGCGATTTGAAGGGAAAAACACTGTTCATTACGGGAGCGAGTCGAGGCATCGGTCACGCCATCGCCATGCGTGCGGCGCGAGATGGTGCCAATGTGGTTATTGCCGCAAAGACCACGGAACCACACCCCAAATTGCCGGGAACCATCTACACCGCTGCGGAAGATATCAAAGCCGCAGGAGGCCAGGCGCTGGCCTGCAAAGTAGATATCCGCTTCGAGGAAGAGGTGCAGGCGGCCATGGAGTCTGCGGTGGAGACCTTTGGCGGTATCGATGTGCTGATCAATAACGCCAGCGCCATCAACCTCACAGGTACCCTTCAGACGTCGATGAAACGTTTCGACCTGATGCATCAGATCAATGCGCGCGGCTCGTTCCTCTGCTCCAAGTTGGCCATTCCGCATCTGCTGAAAGCGGATAATCCGCATATCCTGAACATCTCACCGCCGCTCAGTATGAAGGCCAAATGGTTCCAGAATCATTCCGCCTATACCCTGGCCAAATACTCCATGAGTGTATGGGTGCTAGGTATGTCGGCCGAGTTCGCTTCGGCCGGTATTGGTATCAACGCTCTCTGGCCCAGAACGGCCATCGCGACGGCGGCCGTACGCAATATTCTGGGTGGGGACGCCATGTGTAATCAGAGCCGCACACCGGAAATCATGGCTGACTCAGCCCACGCCATCTTATGCCGAGAGGCGGGCAGCTGTACGGGGAACTTCTTCATCGACGACGAAGTACTTGCCGAGGAAGGCGTGACCGATCTGGACGGCTATTCCGTGGTGCCGGGTTCGAATCTGATTCAGGATTTCTTCCTGGATTAGGTGGAGGTTCGGTCGAACCGGGTGTGTACGGGATAATTCCTACGTGACCCGGAGCCCGAAATCCGCTACATCTGTGCCCTTGAGGGTTTGAATCTTGGAGTGAGGCGCTTATGCGGGGAACGAACGAATTATTACGGATCGGTCTATTCGCGATCTTTGGGTTGATGATCTTTGCTTGTGGGAGCAACGGCAACACGGTCGATCCCTCGGATACCGGAGTTGGTACAGACACAGGCGTTACATTGGATCCGAACGATCCCTGCGTCTCGTGTACGACCGGAGCCGATGGTACCGAGAATTGTGTGGCGGTCTCCGCTGGTAATGCCTGTGATGATTCGGATTGCTGCACGGTCGATGAACAATGCGTCATCTGTGAAGGGGAAGATTGTGCCGCTTCGGGTCTACGTTGTACTGGCGACTCTTCGGTCTGTGACGATGGCGACCCCTGTACCGATGATCTCTGTGATTGTTCCACCGGAACGGCCGAATGTGACACCCAGGTGAGCGCGGATGGTGCGGCCTGTGTTTACGATGAGAACGCCTGCACGGATGGGGACACCTGTGTGAACGGCACCTGTGAACCGGGTGCTCCCACCGATCTGGACGACGGAAACCCCTGTACGACCGATGTATGTATTAAAGGCGTTGTCGAACACCAGCCCCTTACAGAGGGCCAATGCGATGACGGCGACGAATGTACGACAGAAGACCAATGCTATCTTGGTAATTGTGTGGGCGGTCCGGCCGTCGTTTGTGAGCTGGGGGCCTGTGCGAGCTCTGTATCCTGTGTGACAGGGGAGGGCTGTGTCACGGTCTGGTTACCCGCAGGTGCCTCCTGTGATGATGGGGACCCCTGTACGACTTCGGACTCCTGTACGGCTGACAACGCCTGTGAGGGAGACAGTGGTGATAATTGTGACGATGGCAATCCCTGCACCGAAGATTTCTGCAACGAAGACGGTAGCTGTGGAAATCCGCCAGTCACGGGGACCTGCGATGATCAAGATGCCTGTACTCTGAATGACACCTGTATCGATGGAGCCTGTACCGGCGAAACTCTGGATTGTTCCGTCCTGTCTGGGCAATGCGGAACCGGTGTCTGTGAGAATGGTATCTGCGACGTGATTCCTCTACCTGGGGACTGCGATGACGGCGATCCCTGCACGGACAACGATGTCTGTAGTGGCGGCAGTTGCCAGGGGACTCCGAAAGACTGTTCGTCCCTCAACGATGGTTGTGTGGTGGGCGCCTGCGCAAATGGAAGCTGCGTGCCAGTACCTTCCACCGGCTCATGTGATGATGGGGATCCGGAAACCTGCAACGACACCTGCAGCAATGGCTCCTGTTCGGGCTCTTCGTGTAATCTCATACCGGGGGATATCTGCGATAGCGCCATTGAACTGGGCGATGGTGGGGTTCTTGAAGTGGACCTCTGTGATTTCCAACAGAACTATAGTTACGAATGGTGTGGGATGACCGGCCCCGAGATGTTCTTTACGGTGAACGTCGTTCACTCCCCGGGCCACATCGAGATGGATATTCTGCAATCGGTCCCCAATATGGTTATCAGCTACCGTGGTATGGATTACCCATCCCTCAACTGTGATATCGAATGGGAAGGCTTCTGTTATGCGGGGACGTCGGCGCAGAATACCTGGAGCAACGGCATTCCTGAGACATCGAAGATCTACTACGCGGTAAGCAGCACCTCCGGCTCCTGTGGTCCGATAAAAATCTCGGTATTTCCTGCGCCCAACTAGAAGATACGCTCCGATCTTTTGAGCCCAAATCAGTTGAAATGCCTGGTTTGATTGGAGAAAGACAAAAACCACGTGATCTTCTCTGATGTTTCCGTTAGTGGTTTCGCGGAATCTGGGAAGGAGGGCTTTGTGTATTTGTGCAAGCCGTTTGGTTTTTTGTTTTTGTCTTTTGGGCTTTTTGGTTTTGTAAATATGTGGGGATGTGGCTCCGTGGAGCCAGGTGTACCCGTAGTGAGCGATGACGTGCAGGACGTGCAAGTCGGGCAGGATCTGCAGAGCGGACCCGACATCACTGCATCACAGTATTCGTCGAATGATCCTTGTGTTTCGTGCACGACAGATGAGGCGGGGCTTGAGACGTGTACTCCGAAGGTTGCAGGCTCGGGTTGTGATGATGGGAACTGTTGTACATCGGGGGCTACCTGTGAGCTTTGCACGGGTGATGATTGTCCAGAGTCGGGGTTAACCTGTTCTGGACAGCAGACAGCCTGCGACGATCAAGATCCGTGCACGGACGATCTATGTACCTGCGGAGCGGGTGAGCCAACCTGTTTGCATCCACCCAGTACGAATGGAACACCCTGCGTCTACGATGAGAACGCGTGTAACGAGGGCGACAGCTGCATGAATGGCTGGTGTGAGCCTGGAATCGCTGTAGACCTAGATGATGGTAACCCCTGCACTGTGGATGTTTGTGTAAAGGGCGAGGTCGTGCATGAGCCGATGACGCAAGGTCAATGTGACGACGGCGACGAATGTACTACCGACGATCATTGTTATCTTGGGACCTGTACAGGTGGTCCGTTGGTTGTGTGCCAGGATAAGTCCTGCGCCAGCTCTGTGTCCTGTGTTACAGGGCAAGGATGTGTACCCGTCTGGCTACCCGAGGGGGCGGCCTGTGATGATGGAAATAGCTGTACCTTTGGGGATGCCTGCAACGCCGACCATGTCTGCGCCGGCGATCCCCTGAATGCATGCAATGATCAAAACCCCTGTACCCAGGATAGCTGCGATGCCGAGGGTAACTGCATTCACGAAAATATTGAGTCCGAATGCAATGATGGGAACCCCTGCACGATGAACGATGTCTGTGAGGAGGGGATCTGCCAGGGAGAGGCGATGGATTGTTCGGTTCTCGACAGCCAGTGTACGGCTGGAGCCTGTCAGAACGGCGGATGTGTTGCCATGAACCTTCCCGGAGAGTGTGAAGATGGTGATCTGTGCACGAGCTCTGATCAATGCCACAATGGTATGTGTGTCTCTGGAGTAGCTCTTGATTGTTCCGAGCTGGATGGCGCCTGTAGCGAGGGTGTATGCACCAATGGTGTCTGTGTACAGAACCTCTTATCGGGGACATGTGACGATGGCGATCCCCTGACCTGTAATGATAATTGCGGGTCGGGAGAATGCGTTGGTGGTAGCTGTGAGCAGATTACCGGCGAAACCTGCGACGATCCTATCGATATGGGCAGTGGCGGGATTTTGGAGGTCAACACCTGCGACTTCCAGAAGGACTATAGCTATAACTGGTGTGGTATTCAGGGACCGGAGGTCGTCTTTACCCTCAAGGCTGGGTATGCGAACGGCGGCCTGGATATGGTTGTTCTCCAGTCCATTCCCAACCTGGTTATCAATTATCGATTCTATATCTATGATTGGTGTGTTTCGTCGGAGTGGTACCAGATCAATGGATTCTGCAGTATCAATTCGGCGCCGTTTATCGGTTGGGGCGGATACGATCCGAACGCAGATCTTTATTTTGCGATTGGTTCCGAAAGTGGTGATTGTGGGGTCGTCCGTATTTCGGCGTATACCTATGGGAATTGATGGGGCCGGGGGGTTGTGCCGCATGTGCACCGGTCATCAAGCGCGGTTTAGGAATCAAGAGGGGGAGTCGTTCGTTTTTTCAGTGTGAGCCCCGTGTACATCACGAAACGACGGCGTGAAGCGGTTTCTGAAATTTCAGTGAATTTTGTTCAAAACCAGGATTCAAGGTGTCCATTGTGTGGTCGATTGTGACAACTAGGGTTCTAGTAATTCCTCATCAATTATCTACCTCCATAGGGTAGGGTAAACGCCGATGGCATACAGCAGCAATTGATGAAAACGCCTAGGGAAATTGTGCAGTTAGCCCAGAAAAATGGTATATTAAGCGAGTCTATTACTCACGCTATCACCAAGATTCGGTTGTGTTTCCTGGGAGGGGGATTCCGAAGGGGGTGGATGGTGTATCGGTTACGGTCTCCATATGTCTTAATCATCGCTCTATTCTTTCTGCTTGGCTGTCATAAAACGCAGCCCAGAACGGTCGAGCTCGATGTGGTGACGGAGGTTGTGAAGCCGTGGCTGGATGTCGCCGTGCCGAATGTGGAAAACGGGCGCATCCTTGAAGACGGGCCCATTGTGTGGCTGAGCCCGGATGTTCTAGGGATCCATTCCGGGCCCGAGGGTGAGGTACACGAAGAGCTGGCTCTGACCGCTGGACTCGTGTCTGGCGAGCAGATCGACACAGAAGATCTTTTCCTCATTCGCCCTCTCGCAGACGCGATCAGTGATCTACCGAAGAACGAGCCTCTGAGGCCGATGATCCTTTATATTGACCGGTCCATGCCGTTCCGGACCGTTGCGCAGGTGGTGCACACCCTACGTGCCATGGGTCGAATGGAGATGCTCCTGGCGGCGCGCTCCCCGGACAATATGGTGGCATTGCATTTGCGGATGCCGGTGTATCAGGAATGGGAAGGAACTAAACAGGCCATTCGATATCGCACGGACGTTACCCTTAAATGGAGTATGAACGGCGTCCGCGCTATTGGTAACCCGCAACCACAAGGGGCAGTTCCCGGCGTTGTATGGGATATCAACCTTCCGATGGATTCGGTGGAATTGATCTTGCAACCGGGTCGTTGCCCGCTGATGCCACGTCACCGTGGACGCCTGAGCGGTCATTGGTCCCTTGATGAGCTGTTGCGAGTGGTCTGTCAGTTAAACGACGAAGCGTTCGGCGTCACCCTCGCGCCTACCCCGGATACGGAGTTCGGCGAGGTGGCGCATCTTCTGGAGATGATTCACCAACCGGAAGATTGCGGTATCTCTGTACGCTTTGAGACGGCTCCACCCCCTCGACGGAACGGGGCACGTTCGGTACCGGAATTGACCCACGGGTGTAAGGACGCAGTCCTGGCGTCGAGTGCCGTGGAACATTTCAACGAGGAGAGCCTCTTCCTATGGCAGCAATTGTATGGAACCACGGGACAGGTCGGAAAAAAAAAAGATGGCCAATTAGAGCGCAAATGGCGACGAATGGGGCTGATGTCGGACCGTGAAGTCGAGCAGTACTGGCGGGAGCGAGAGAAAAGCCCCAGCATGCGAGGCGTCGTCTCTCTTGCCACAGTCGCCACTCTTCAAGGGGCGGCCGAGGGAGTCGAATGGGTTCGGCCCGGTCTCCGGTCGATCATTCGTCCGATCAAGGAATGCTATTACGCGGCTTTACGCCGGCGGGGTACAACCACCGGCACCATACGAATGGAGTTTTCGGTGAACCCAACGGGTTCCGTGCAAAACACCATGGTGCTCGACAACTCCACCATGGACGAAGAGCTGAGCCAATGTGTCTTTGAGCTGACCCAGGATCTGATGTTCAAAGACGCTACGGCACGGCAGACCTTTGAGGTGGCCTGGGAGTTTAAGACTCCCAACTAGAGCCCGTTAAGAGCTGTTTACAGTCGATTTCAAGCTGTGTGGAGTCCAGATCGGGACCGATAAATACGAGCACAGGTTGTTTTGGAGGGCGCGTTGGTTCAATTGGTCGCACGTCGATTCGCCCGGAGACGATATTCACCAGTTGCCACTGAGGACTTTCGTTGGTTCGTACGAGCCCCTTGACCCGAAAAATGGTGGGGGAAAGACCATATAAAAAGTCCTCCAATCGTTCGTCGTCGAAGAGCTCCTCAGCCTCAAAGCACCAGGTGTCAAAGGTTGGATGTGCCGCAATTGGGCTTGTGTCGACGTCTGTCCAGGTGCGGGGCGGCTGGTTCGGAGCCAGTATGAGGGATAATGGCAAGTCACCAAATGAGGCCGGCAATACTGAGGCGTGGCCGTTCAATTCACGGATGGTACGGATGGCTTGCTCTCCATCGTCATCCACCAGATCCATTTTATTCAAGACCAGAATATCGGCCCGCTCGATCTGCAGTTTGGCGACAGGGGATTGTTGAAGAGCGGATTCCAGATTGGCGGCGTCAGCGACCGTGACTAGAGCATCGATTCGGTAGTGATCGCCCAGCTCGTTACGAACAAAAGTCCAGGCGACAGGCAGGGGGTCTGCCAAGCCTGTTGTCTCCAAGACAACATGTGTTATCTCCTTGTTATCAAGGAGGTTTGTGGCCAACTCTTCAAGTTCTTTATTCAGGGCGCAGCAGATGCAGCCATTATCGAGTTCTACGAACTGTTCTCCACCGGCGACGACATTTCCGTCGATCCCTACCGCACCGAATTCATTCACGATCACGGCGACACGAAAGCCATGGTCTTCGTGCAATAACCGGTTGAGCAGGGTCGTCTTCCCGCTGCCGAGGAAACCGGAGATGATTGTAACTGGTACCGGATCGGACATCTTCTCTCAGGGGTCAGGAGCGAACGAATTAGCGACCGCGGTTCATGTACATGACTTTCTCAGCCTTTTCCACTCACGCCCATTTTGGGGCATGAATACTGAGGATACCCTGTTTTTGCTTTTCGAAAACAAGGTTCGTGGGTCATAAAGAGCTTGTGCGCTGGGTACGCTTGTTTTAGGCTGGCCCACCAGCCGCCCGCCTTTTTTACCAATCAAGGGGTCATTACGTGAGACTTCGTGGCCGAATCCTTTACCTTACCGCCGAAAACGATCCAATCCGCGCCCAGTTGGATGGTGTTGATTTAGCGGAGGTGCCAGATCTGGCCTTTGGTGTGAACACGGACGATATGATCAGTGGCCAGGCCTGTACGCGTGGATATACCCCCGACGTACTCGGGCCATACTTCCTTGAGAACTTTCGAGAGCTGGTGAAGGGCGACGATGTAAGAACAGGTGACTTTCAGGTGGTCGTTGGGGGAGACGCCTATGGAACCGGCTCCTCTCGTGAGGCGGCGGTTGTTGCCCATCAGGGTGCCGGTATTGAGCTGATCATTGCGAACAGCTTTCAGCGCATATTCCAGGAGAATATGGTGTACGCGGGCGTACCCTTTACGACGGATATGTCAGTACTAGACCGGCTTCATGCCGGTGAGAATATCGAACCCAGCGAGTTCCACGATGCGTTGCCTCCATTTTTCCGGGCAGTAGCGCGGAGTGGGGGACTTCTTCAGTACGGCACGGCATTGATCGATGGAGCTGTGGAACCGCCCTATGCAACGGATCTGCCCGCACGTCCGTTAAACTGCGTAGAAAAGATTATCGCGAAAAACACCTGGACGGGTGCAGGCGAATCGGCTGGTGTTTCGCGAGTGGATCCTGGAATGCAGGTCTTCTGTCAGGCTGGTTTCCGAGGTGTTCACGAATATACGGCTGGCATGGTTATGGCTCTGTACGAGCAGGAGTGGGGTGATGTCCCCGTGGAATCTCCGGAGCTGGTGGCGGCCTTCGAAGATCATTTTGTGCTCCTTAGCCATGACGCGGTACCGGAAAAGGTTCGGGATTCCAGGCTCGCGCCGGCGACGCGTCTGGCCAACGAGATGGTGGAAGTCAGTAATAAGTATGGCCTTCGTCTACATGGCCCTGACCGAGAATATCCGGCAGGAGTATGCCATCGACTGGTGGTAGAGCATTACGCGCTACCAGGGACCATCGTTGTACTTACGGATAGTCACACACCGACGGCAGGGGTTTTGAACACCTTCGCGTTTGGAGTTGGATCCACTGCGATGTCCTTTGCCTTACGCACGGGTCTTATCCCCGTCACCGTTCCCAAGGTGGTTCGGGTCGTTGTGGAGGGTGACGCGCAGGGCTGTATCTCTCCGAAGGATTTGATCCTTCATCTCATCGGCGATCCCTACTTCCGCGAGGAACAATGGCGTGAAAGCCCAACGGATACCTGTGTGGTCCAGTTTGGTGGTTCCGGCCTCGACCAATGGAACGTCGACGAGCTTTCGGTTCTCACCAATATGACCGTAGAAGGCGGGTTGATGACAGGCGTGCTGGAGCCATGTGATGCCGTCGTGAAGTTCCTTGCCGAGCGCCGCGATATCGATGTGACGGACCAGCTGGTCTACCCAGATCCTGGTGCGCAATACGCCAACGAGATTACCGTTCGAATGGAAGATGTCCCCATGACGGTTGCCACACCTGGTGATTCACGCAACCGCCAGCCTCTGGTGGAAGTCGGTGACATCCCGATTCATAATGTGGTGATCGCGTCCTGTACCGGAGGTTCGTTCGCTGATCTTCGAGCGGCTGCGGATATTATCCGAGAGTATCCTATCGCCCCCAATGTGCGGGTAACGGTGACACCATCGAGCGCAGATGTGCTGAAAGAAGCGGAAGACGCAGGGTTCCTTGATGTCTTCAAGTCTGCGGGTTGTGTCGTGACCTTGCCGGGTTGCGGCTCCTGTATTGGAAATGGTCCGGGGATCCCTCGAGATGGGGAGACCACCGCGAGCACAACCAATCGAAACTTTAGTCGTCGAATGGGTGCACCGGGGCCTGTTTATCTGGTATCGCCGGCCGTGGCGGCAGCGAGCGCAGTCACTGGCAAGCTGACCGATCCTCGCGCCCTTTAACGAATACTACGGCTGATCTCTTTGAAGGCATCGCCCTCTGCACGGCGTAGCCATTCAAATAGTACGGACTCGACCGGCAGCACGCGACTGCCGGCAGCTCGCAGATCATCTTGCGCGAGACGGAAGTTCGTTTTGCTACGACTTGCGATGGCGTCGGATACGACAGCGACCTCATGGCCTTCTTCCAGCGCCTGTAGGGCGGTCTGAAGGACACAGACATGGGCTTCCGCGCCACATAAGACCACCTGGTTTCTCTGTAGGGCCTTGAAGCGCTCCGCAAAAACGGGAGCGTCCAGGCAGGAGAACGCCAGCTTTTCAATGGGCTCCCATGGCTCCCCGACGTCGGCTACGATGGGTTCCAATGTAGAACCCAGGCCTTTGGGGTATTGCTCCGTAACCAGGATGGGTATGTTCAGCCGTTTCGCGGCCCGTACCAGTAGAGAGGTGTTCTTGACCGTCTGCTCTACAATGGAGCCCTTCATGGCACCCATCAGGCGTTCCTGTACATCTACGATTACCAGAACGGAGGTGTCCTGGTGCAATCGTGACGGAAGCCTGACGGGTAGTTCTGCGCCCATAGTGCTACCTGAGACCAATGTCTCAGTAGCGATAGCTATCGGGCTTGAACGGACCGTCTACGGATACTCCGATGTACTCGGCCTGGTCGGGGCGTAGCTGGGTAAGCTTGGCTCCCAATTTGTCCAGATGAAGTCGCGCGACCTTCTCGTCGAGCTCCTTGGGAAGTACGTATACTTTTTTGTCGTATTTCCCGCTCGCCCGCTCGGCCCAGAGCTCAAGCTGTGCGATGACCTGATTGGTAAAGCTATTGGACATCACGAAGCTTGGATGACCGGTCGCGCAGCCGAGATTAAGGAGTCGACCTTCGGCCAGGACGATGACGCCGTGTCCGTCTGGGAAGACGAAACGATCGACCTGCGGCTTGATGTTCTCGCCCTGGATGGCGGGATCATTCTGCAGACCAGCCATATCGATCTCGTTATCGAAGTGTCCGATGTTTCCCACGATGGCGTTATTCTTCATCTGCGCCATATGGTCTTTCATGATGATGTCGCGGTTTCCTGTCGTGGTAACGAAGATATCCGCTTCGGCCAATACATCTTCGAGTACAACGACGCTGAAGCCCTCCATACAGGCCTGAAGTGCGCAGATCGGGTCAATCTCGGTTACGAGAACGCGCGCACCGTTTGCCTTCATGGCCTGGGCGCAGCCCTTACCGACATCTCCGTACCCGCAGATGACTACAGTTTTTCCGGCGATCATGACGTCAGTGGCACGCATGATTCCGTCGGGGAGGGAATGACGACATCCATAGACATTGTCGAATTTCGACTTGGTCACGGAATCGTTGACGTTAATGGCTGGGATCAACAATGTGCCATCGCGTTCCATTTCGTAGAGGCGATGCACACCAGTCGTTGTTTCTTCGCTAACACCCACAAGACGATCTGCCACACGATGCCAGCGCGTTGGATCCGCCTCGAGCCCGTCACGGATGAGGGCAAGAACGATCTTGAACTCGGGATTGTCGGTGGAGTCGGGGTCGGGCAGGGTACCGTCCTTTGCATAGGCGGTCTCTGCTTTGTACCCTTCATGAATAAGTAGAGTGGCATCTCCACCATCGTCTACGATGATGTCGGGGCCGTCGCCATCGGGCCAGGTGAGGGCCTGATCTGTGCACCACCAGTATTCTTCAAGGCTTTCACCCTTCCAGGCGAAGACAGCCGAGGTACCGGCTCTTGCGATGGCTGCAGCGGCATGATCCTGGGTGCTGAAGATATTACAGGAACACCAGCGCACGTCGGCACCAAGCTCTTGCAGTGTCTCAATCAGAACCGCAGTCTGGATTGTCATATGAAGGGATCCCATAACGCGCGCACCTGCCAATGGCTGGCTAGGACCGTATTCGCTACGGCAGGCCATAAGACCTGGCATCTCGTGTTCCGCGAGGGTGATCTCTTTGCGGCCCCATTCGGCCAGGGAGAGATCAGCAACTTTGAAATCATTGGAAGGAATCGTGTCGTGGACAGTGAGCGTCATGGGAGCTATCTCCTTGAGTGAAAACCCGGTTTACTCTTCCTTTCGCTTGGATTCAAGTCCAATATGCAAACGAGGTGTTTTTTTGAAAGCGATCGCTTGATGGAAGCAGGGCGGGAAATGCGGCGGCATTGTAGCAAAATCACGGTGTAATAGGCGCCTTTGTAAGCTTTAGGCCCCGTTTCTTCGGGGGATCCGTGAGTCCTGGTCGGATCCGTAATTTTCGTCCGGTTTCCAATCCATCGCTGTGGGCACGGCCGGTTCGATACCCCGCAGAACGCATCGTATAACAGCGCGGATGACGGGTCCGCAGAAAGTCAGACAGTCCGCGGTCTCCGAGCCAGATCAACCCTCGCTCTTGTTGTTTTGTCTTCTGTTGGCGAAGGCGTTCACGAAAGCCCATAAGAACACCCACGCGGAATTGTTTTCGCGCGGTTCGCCCTAATTTACCGGAATTTCGGCGATATTCGGCCCAGAGCTCGTCGAGCACGCGATGAAGGTATGTGTGGGTATATCGAGCCAGTTTCAAGTTCTCAGGCCGTCCTAGAGCCTCAAGAACCCGCACCTTACGACCCGAAGACGGAATATCTGTAGAGATCCAGATGCATTGCACGAAGAAGAATTCCTGCAGGATTGAGGCAACGAGCTTATGTTCCAGCGGGATTCGGGCACATCCAGAGCCCAGAATGGCAAAGCCGTAATCGTCTGGTGATGCGACTTCGTCCTGGGTGATATTATGTTTCAACATCAACCGGAAGGCACTCGCCATGGCTGTTTCCGCTTCGTTCCGGTTGGGAGAGTTGGATAGCCGCAGAAGCTTCTGCACTCGCTCCACGGCACGATTGCCGGCACTGGAAGTTGCGGAGGGTGTATGTACGCCCAGAAGTTTACAGGCCTTTCGGAATAAGGCTCCGTGGGGCTGGGCGTTTTCTGCGCCGAAGCCTTCGCTCACGAATTGATGGGCCATCTCGTGGCGGAGGGTTTGTTCAACCTCCAGGGCTGTCGCCGTGCGGATATGATGTAGACTGATCCCCAGGGTTCGAGTCTGCGCGTTCCAGTGCCCGAGTCGATGCGTACCCGGATCCAGGGAGAAGACCGGAGGCGTCAACGCGTCGGACAGGTCGGACCCATTGATGCGAGACCAGGCTTTACGCAGCCAGAGCAGGCAGCGTCTTTGCTCTTCTGGTGGTATTGATGCCGTCACGTCTGGGCTCTCCTGGTAGCCAGTGGCGAATAGTCGGCTCTTTCCGGACCTACGTCCAGCCTATTTTTTACCATCCACGGGAGAATCTCTGGGAATATCTGCACGGTGGTCGCCCGTTGCATACGGTACGCGGGCCTGCGTGGGTTATGTGTCGTCGGTTTGACCTTGGAGCCCATCTTGAAATCACGTCTATCTGCTGTTCTAAAAATAACGATACTTTTGATGATTATTGCGGTCTGTCTGCTTTGCAGTCTTCATCTACTGGGTATTATCGAGCAAAACGAACTTTCGTTTGCGGTGGTCAAAACCATTGGCGTATCCGGGCTACTGGGCAGCACTGCGCTGGCTGTGGCAGCATTGACCAGCCCGCGTGAGACCTCTTAACCGCGAATCAAGAGCGAGCCAGTAAACGCATCCCCCTCGGGAAATCCTCGTAACGATGGGAAATCTGGCGATGGGCCGGCCGATTTGAGGGACTTGATGGAAACTCGTTGGCTCTGGGCGGCCTCCCGAAGGATGGGGGCGAGTGAGCCACGTGCGCGTCGATCGTTTCGTGTGACCAGCAAGACGCCATCGGGGTTCAACCGAGCCAGGGCGGCTCCTATTAGCTCTCCCACATCTCGTTTTACCGACCAGAAGCGTCGACCGGACGCTGCCGCAGTGGGAGGATCCAGGATGATGCCATCAAAGCGTTCCGCAGGATCGAGGCGTTCAAGGTAGCGCCGTGCATCACTCTTTCTAGAGATATGATCCCTGTCGCTAAGACCATTGAGTTCCAGGTTTTCGTTGAGCCAGTGGAGATACGGACCCGATAGATCGACACTGGTGATATGTTCGGCGCCTGCGTGTAGAAGAGCCACGGAAAAGGCCCCGGTATGACAAAAGAGGTTCAACCAACGGGAGCGTCCGGGGCAGAGCCGTATGAGTCGTTCACGGTTCACCCTTTGATCCATGAACAGTCCGACCCCGGGCACCGCACGTGTCGGAGTAGAGAGTCCCGGCCGAACCCAATAGTAGAGCCCATTCTCTTGCACTTGCAGACGGTCTTCGGCGATGTCGTCGGAGAGAGGGCCTGCTGTATGTTGCACATAGTGAACCTCACCCTGGGGGCGCGGGCGCAGATGCATGACCTCGATGACGGTCGGGTCTTGTTGATTCATCGCCTGAAGCTGTTCTCGTATTCTCTGGACCACCTGATCTTTAAAGCCAAGACATGCCCCCCCAGCGACCAATACGCGCAGAACGGGACCCAGGCGATCGATAAAGAGCCCACCGAGCCCGTCCGCTTCCCCGTGGATCAGTCGAAACGCGGTGGTAGGGCGATCGCTGCTACTGGACTCGAATAGAGCTTTCCGCTTTGCAAGAGCGGCGGAGACCCGGTCTTCTATCGAAGACATCGGTTCCGTATTGGACCAGAGACGCGCCACGAGCTTATGCGGGCCTTCGATATGGGCGGTCCCAAGGTGGTCCTGGTCGCAGACGATCTGGACTCTGCTGCCAACGGGGAATCGCCCGGCATCACTGGTGTCGTCGTCTTTGATGATCCAGGGGTGACCTTGTTTCAGAATCCGTTGGGTTGCGCTGGAGACCTGAAAGTCATCGTCATTGCCCGAGAGGAACACCGGTTCGTTTGGCCAAAAGCGTTCGGGAGGCTCCAGGCTGATGCTCAGGGACGAGTTCTCGGCGTGGCAGAGCCATAGACGCAACCCGCCATCCACCATGATGCCGCCGTTCTCTCCGTCTCCCAGTATTGGATACCCAGCCTTCGCTAACTGAATGCGAATATGATCGCTCCTCGAGCTTGCGCATTGCAGCTCGATTTCCGTGAGCTGATCTCGGTGGGATACGACCCGAAACTGGACGGCGGTGTTCTTTTTCGTCCCCTCCGCTTGAAGAACGCCCTCCCGGTACGGCAGATGCGGGACAATCGCGCGATACTTTGTTGTGCACGCTGTGCGTGTGACCACAAGAAGGCCGGCTGCCCCAGGGCCGGGTTGTAGGGTAATGTAGTCTTCTCCCCATAAGGTGCTCTCTTCGTTTTCGAGAAGGCTCTGGACCTCTTCCTCAGTCAGGGCTTTGTTTTCCAGGCCCGGCGGAATCAGGAAGGCGATGTGGTCGTCCCCTGTCTCAAGGGGCGACGGAGGGACACGTTCTGGAGTGACTTCCCCTGGGTGCGCGTTAATGGAAATGAGCGAGCCTGGCGGAATTCGCATATTGGCATCTTGTACATGCCGCCCGCCAACCTTGATCCCGCGTTTACGCAGCGTAGTGGTTATCTGGCGTTGGCTTACATTTGGCCAGGCCCGTGCGACCAGGGAGTTGAGGCGAATGGATTCACCAGGAGCTCGAAACTTCAACATCAGAAACGTACGGTGGGTTCGTAAAAAAAAGCCCGGGAACGCTCCCGGGCTTTCTTATCGTTGATTGATGGCTGGAATCAGCGGATCAATGTAGGCCATAAAGAACGGAATGTATCGGAGATATTCAGCTCTTGTGGAGTGTCATAATCGAAAACGTCTGCCTTACAGGTTTTGACGTTTCCCGCGGTTGAGCAAGAGCGGGTGCCCGTGATTTTACAGCCGGCCTTTCGGCAATCCGCTCGATCGCCTTGGCATTGGTCCGCTCCAGCGCAGCTACCCGAGCTATCCTTTCCGCACATGAAGCAGTCGGCTGCGTAGGTGCTGGTGGAGAAGGAAATGAGTCCCAGGGCTAGTAGGGCGGCTCCCAGTACTTGAAGAAAACGTGATCGCATAGCTCCTCCCGTGGTTCTATTTTGGAGAACGATAGTACCACCTCTGTAGAAGGGGCTCAAACGGGGTTTTCCGCGATCATATCGACCCGAATAACACGACCATTTCGATGGTTCGGATGTCAGCTCGC
Organism: Myxococcales bacterium; assembly: GCA_002728755.1. Lineage (GTDB taxonomy): Bacteria > Myxococcota_A > UBA9042 > UBA3505 > UBA3505 > UBA3505. Next base: position 96,212 of record PBVT01000016.1, on the reverse strand, counting down.
GGCGCGTCCGATCTTTCGAAGGTTCGGTGGGGAACCCGGCGGATCAAAGGGCTCAATTCCTCTTTCGCCGTATTTATCTGCATATTCCTTTCGGATACCCAGGCATTTATCCTTTCCGGCACATTGCTGGCAGGCGTCACCGTAATAACGCCCCGACAAATCCTGTCCATCGAATGTGTCTCGGTCCACCCACGAGATAAGATCGGGGGCGTCATGGAAGATACAGGGCGGGAAGCCGCACGAGCCCGTAACGTCAATCTCGATATCTGTCTTTTGAAGAATTCGAATCGCCTCTACCAGGTACGGGCGAAGTTCATCGAGTGGAACGATCGCTCGAGCCGACATGGATGCGTCGTAATATTTACTTGGATGGGAATAGACCATCTTTACGATCGGATTCTTGGGGTAGGCGTCAACAAACCGCTCTACGACCATACGGGCGTGGTCAGGTAGCCCTTTATAATTGGCGTGTTCGATCACCGTATTGAGATGAACAGGGACACCTGCCTCCAGGCACGCTTCTGTTCCTTTCACGGTCCAGCGGAACGTACCGGGGGCTCGCATCATACGATTGGAGACTTCCGGGTCGGCACTATGAAGAGATACGAACACATGGTGAAGTCCTGCATCACGTAATTGCTTCAGGTAGTTCGGTTTGGCCAGACGAATCGCATTGGTCTGGATGGACGCCATCATATCGTGCTTTCGCGTTGCTCGCTCGATAATGGTGGGGAGTAATTTATGTATTGTGGGTTCACCACCAGTGATGGCCAGATTACGTACGCCGGCTGCTGCCATATGGTCGAGCCATTGGAAGTAGAAATCGTGTGGGGGATCGGGCCAGTCTCGGCCTTGCCAACAAAACCAACAGTCCTGGTTGCATCGGAACCCCAGTCGTAGCGTACCCATGGGTCCAGTCTTGGGGTTGAGCGTCAGCTGCCTGTACATCGAGTCGTTTACTTCTCTGTACGGTATGAACTGTTGGAAGATGCTCCGATATTCTTCCAGGGCTGGATGATTCTTTGCGGTCGTAATTTGTTCGAAGCGTTTCCTGACGGCGTTGAGAAACGGCACATACTCTGGGTTTTGTAGCGGGTCGCTGCCATCTTCAAGGTTGTGGTAACCGATCTGATATTCCCTGGCATTGACCCAGCCCTGGCGCCCGGAAGACAGGTCGCCGAACTCCAGCCGAAAGGGCTGGGAGTCCATCGTCATGATCGTTACCTGTACAGTTCCCAGCACGGAATCTGGGCCATATTCCACAAGATCCCAGTCCAGATGCAGGGAAGAGGGCAGCCCCAATAGGGCTTTCAGCTTTTCTGCAACGAGCCCACGGAGAGCCGGTACGAAAGGTCGAAAGGCCTGAGTTTGTTGCGCGCCCTTTATCATCTACACCCGAGAGTCCGATTTGCCCATAACACACCGAGCTATACGGTATTACCCGTAGAACCGCCAACAACTTGAACCCATAGGACTCAAGACATCCAACGATGCCTGACCAAATTAGAGGAAAAACCCGGTCCCGTAAAGGTATTGACATAGGAATCGGGGCAGTGCCGTCCAGCACCTCATGGGAACACAAGGGATCTAAGCGAAAGAAAACCGAACATTCCCTTGACTTTTTGAAAGCGATATTGAAAACTAATATCAATAACGAGCAGGAACCGTAACCGTGATTATTTGTCTTTGCGAAGGAGTCTCCGATCGAGAGGTGAAAGCCTTGGTAGGGAACGGTGTGCGGAATGTGGCAGCTGTAGGGCGCATATGTGGCGCAGGTCAGAACTGTGGACAGTGCACAAAATCCATTCAGCGTTTGCTCAACGCCAGTGGCGCTCGCGAGGGTACGCAGCGCGACCTTGGGGCGACACATTGTCAAGGCGAGGAACGTGCGCTAGATTAGGCCCTGAACCCAAGAGCTTCAGAGGTGACAATCGTGCGTGGTGATAAGAAAGTCATTGAGATTCTTAATGATGTGCTGACCGGTGAATTGACGGCCATTAACCAGTATTTCCTGCATTCGGAGATGTTGGCGAACTGGGGCTATAGCCGTCTACACAAGAAAGTTCGAAAAGAGTCGATCGACGAGATGCTACATGCGGAGACGTTGATGGAGCGTGTTCTATACCTCGGCGGTCTTCCGAATGTGCAGCGACTTGGTCCCATTCGAATCGGGGAGAATGTCGAGGAGATGTTGCGTAGTGATCTTGCGCTCGAGGAAGAAGCCTTGCCGCGCTTGAATGAGGGAATCAAACATTGTCGCGCTGTTGGAGACAATGGAACCCGTGGTTTATTGGAAGATATTCTACGGTCTGAAGAAGAACACGTCGATTGGATTGAAGCCCAGCTCGATCAGATTGGACAGATGGGTCTGGAAAATTATCTGGCTGCCCAGGTCCGTAAAGAAGAAGAATAGACGTCGAATGTTGCGTCTGAATTTGTGAACACCAGGGGCTGGTACATGGGAGACCAGTTATCCGAAATACCCGCCGCGTAGTCCGCTAAGGAGAGTGCAAAATGGCACGTATAGTCCGTTGTGGTTTGATCCAAACTTCGAACGCAATTTCCAGCTCGAATGATGTGTTGGCAATTCGCGATGCGATGATCGATAAACACCTTCCCTTTATTCAACAGGCCGCCGATCAAGGTGTACAGATTCTGTGTATGCAGGAGATCTTTACCGGGCCGTATTTCTGTGCCGAGCAGACCATCAAATGGTACGATATTGCGGAGCAGATCCCCGATGGTCACACCACTCGTTTGATGCAGGAACTGGCTGCCAAACACGAGATGGTCATTGTGGTGCCTATCTACGAAGAAGAGCTGCCAGGCGTATATTATAATACAGCCGCAGTGATTGATGCGGACGGTACCTATCTAGGCAAATATCGGAAGAATCACATTCCGCATTGCAACCCGGGGTTCTGGGAGAAGTTCTATTTCAAGCCCGGCAATCTGGGGTATCCCGTATTCGAGACACGGTATGGCAAGGTCGGTGTATATATCTGCTACGACCGTCATTTCCCAGAGGGAGCGCGTGCACTTGGACTGAATGGTGCGGAGATCGTCTTCAACCCCTCGGCTACGGTCGCGGGCCTCTCCGAGTACCTGTGGAAGTTGGAGCAGCCGGCCCATGCGGTTGCAAACCAGTATTTTGTTGGAGCCATTAATCGTGTTGGAACAGAAGAGCCATGGAACATTGGCGAGTTCTACGGTCAGAGTTATTTCTGTGATCCCCGAGGTCAGTTCGTGACGGTGGCCAGTCGGGACCAGGACGAGCTTGTTATGGCCGATCTGGACTTCGACCAATGTCGCGAGGTGCGCAACGTCTGGCAGTTCTTCCGCGATCGACGTCCGGATAGTTACGACGATCTAGTGGAGGGCTGATCCGATGGCATCGGTCTACAAAAACTATATCGATGGTGAATGGGTTGAATCGCAGGCCACCGAGACAATTCCAAATATCAACCCGGCTAGCTTTGCCCACAGTTGGGGCGAGGTCCCGTTGTCGACGGCCGCGGAGGCGACCCAGGCGATTGATGCAGCCGAGAAGGCCTTTGATGAATGGCGTAAGGTGCCGGCTCCGAAGCGTGGAGAGATCGTTCTTAATGCCTGGAAAATTATGGAGGGGCGTGTTGACGAGATCGCCCGCCATTTAAGCCGTGAAGAGGGAAAAATCTTCAAGGAAGCGCGAGGGGAATTAATGAAGACCCTCAACTGCCTGGAGTATCTGGGCGGTGAAGGACGACGTCTCTCGGGCGTGAGCCGGGAGAGTGAGTTACCACGAAACTATGCCTACACCCGGCGAGAGCCGCTGGGCGTTGTCGGGTTGATTACGCCCTGGAATTTTCCTGTGGCCATACCGGCCTGGAAGATCGCGCCTGCGTTGGTTGCCGGAAATACCATTGTACTCAAGCCATCGGAGCTTACGCCCCAGACGGCCTGTGATGTAGTGCAATGCTTTATTGACGCCGGTGTCCCCAAGGGGGTCCTGAATATGGTGCATGGCCTGGGCGAAGTCGTCGGTCATACCATCGTGAAAGACCACCGGGTCTCTGCGATTTCCTTTACGGGATCGAATGAGGTTGGCCATCTGATCTATGCCGAGGGGGCCGAGCGTGGTGCCCGGGTGCAATGTGAGATGGGCGGGAAAAACCCGATCATCGTGCTGGCCGATGCGAATCTACCGTTGGCCGCTGAAGCTACCGCGCAGGGCGCTTTTGGTTCCACAGGACAACGCTGTACTGCGACCAGTCGCGCCATCGTGCACGAAGATGTAGCCGACGAATTTGTCGCTATGCTTACGGAAAAGATGAAAGGAATCGTAGCGGGTGATCCCCTCGATCCTGAGACCACCATGGGGCCGAGCGTGGATCGGAACCAATTTGAGCGAGTGCTTGATTATCTGACCGTTGGCAAAGACGAGGCCACGCAAGTAATGGGTGGACAACGGATGACGGAGAATGGGTTGGACGGAGGCTATTTTATTGAGCCGACCCTATTCGACCATGTCTCGCCTACCGCACGAATTGCGCAGGAAGAGATCTTCGGACCGGTCTTAAGCGTGATTCGAGTGAAGAGTTTCGAAGAGGCCATCGAAGTGGCGAATAATGTGAAGTACGGCCTGAGCTCCAGTCTGTACACCAATGACTACGCCTGCGTATTCGAATATATCGATCGCATTGAGACGGGCATCTGCCATGTGAACTCACCCACCATGGGCGGTGAGGCGCATATGCCCTTCGGTGGAATGAAATCGACGGGCATCGGTGGCCGTGAAATGAACGAAGAGGCCATGGAGTTCTTTACAGAGCTCAAGACCGTATATTTCGATTATACGGGCGCAGGTCGCACATCCAGCATGTACTGATCGCTTGGATCTACACGGTTCGAAGCGGTACCAGGGGAGTAGGGCATGAGTACGTCTTCAAATAATGAGATCATCTACGGTATCGACGATCACCCGCCGATTGGGGAGACCATTACCCTGGGACTGCAGCATTATTTGACGATGCTCGGCTCCACGGTAGCGGTTCCGCTGTTTTTGAAAGAGTACTGCTTTAAAACTGCAGATCCTCTGGAAATGGCGGTGTTGATCTCCACTATGTTCTTCGTAAGTGGTATCTGTACGATTCTTCAGGCCACCTGGGGTAATCGACTTCCGATCGTGCAGGGAGGTACCTTCTCTTTCATAGGTCCAACCATCGCAATCTGTGGCATGGCACATCTCCAAGGTAGTGGTTGGGAACTGAAGATGGTCCATGTGCAGGGTGCTATTATTGTGGGTGGGGCAACAGAAGCACTCATTGGTTTTACGGGGCTCGCCGGTCGAATGCTCAAGTATATCGGGCCGATTACGATCGCACCCACCATCACCCTGATCGGTATTTCTCTGTTCGGGGCGGGTTCTCTTTTTGCCGGACAGGACTGGGGTTTGGCGGGGATCACCATCGTATTGATTATCCTCTTCAGCCAGTACCTTCGAAATAAAGCGCGGGCGTTCCGCATGTATCCCATTTTATTGGCAATCGGTGTTGCCTGGGGCTTGGCTATTCTATTAACAGAGCTGGGGATCTACGATGTCGCCGATCCGAGGGATAGCCGAGCGGTGAAATGGGACAACGTATCCAATTCTGACTGGTTGGGGATCCCCACACCCTTCCAATGGGGAACACCTACCTTTGGTATGGCGGCGATCGTGGGTATGTTTGCTGGCTTCGTGGCCAGTATGATCGAGAGCATTGGCGACTATTATGCTTGCGCCCGTCTCGCCGGCGCCAAGGCCCCGGATGCCAAGCAAGTGAACCGCGGCATTATGTTTGAAGGTATCGGCTGTATGATCGCAGGTATCTTCGGAACCGGGAATGGCACGACCTCCTATAGCGAGAATATTGGTGCGATTGGCCTGACCAAGGTGGCGGCCCGCCGAGTCGTCCAGGCCGGGGCTATTATGATGATCTTTCTTGGGCTCTTTCCCAAGTTCGGGGCCGTCTTTACCACCATCCCACAACCCATTGTAGGCGGTATGTTCTGCGCTTTATTTGGGATGATCGCGGCGGTGGGGCTATCCAATCTGCAGTTTGTAGATCTTAATAGCGCACGAAACCTCTTCATTATCGGATTTGCCCTGTATATGGGCCTGGTGGTTCCGGAGTATGTGGGTAGTAAGCATCCGAACGGATTCGCGCTGGGAGAGACCTGGAATTGGTTCGGACAGATGGCGTATGCGATCTGTAAATCGGGCATGTCGGTGGGGGCCATTTTGGCCTTTACCCTGGATAATACCGTGCCCGGAACGGACGAAGAACGCGGTTTGATCACCTGGCGGCAGCAATAGAGCTTCAGCCGATATAGCCCTCGTCTGCGATGTTCAGCGCGTCGTCGATGATGGCGAATCCTTCTTCCATCTCGGCTTCTGTGATGCAGAGCGGAGGTACGGTGAAGATCCAGTTCCAGCGTACGAATGTGTGCATGCCCAGCTCGCGGATACGAGCGGCCACCTTGGCCATCTGACCCATCTCCTTGGCGGAGGCGTTCCAGGGAGCTAAGGGCTCACGTGTTTCACGGTTCTTCACGCATTCGATAACACCGAATAAGCCAACGCTGCGTACATCCCCTACCGATGGATGGGTGTCCTTCATGCGCTGAAGGTGTCCAGCCATCACCTCACCCATACGGCGACTGTTCTCTACCAGACCGTCTTCTTCATAGACTTCAATGGTAGCCAGGGCTGCGGCGCAGCCCACCGGGTGTCCACTATAGGTCAACCCGCAGACCAGTGGGTTGGTCTCAAAATGATCGGCGATATGCTGGCGCACGATGACGGCGCCCAGGGGGACATAGCCGCAGGTGAGGCCTTTGGCGAGAGTCATGATGTCGGGTACTACGCCCTCGTAGTGTTCAATACCAAACATCTTTCCGGTACGACCAAAGCCTGCCATGACCTCGTCGCAGATGAGCAGGATCCCGTGTTTACGGGCGTATTCCTGGATCGCCTGCCAGTAGCCGTCCGGTGGAATGATGAGCCCACTGGAACCGGTGATTGATTCCATCATAATCGCAGCCACATTTTCCGGACCTTCAAACTCGATGGTCTGAATCACGTGGTCGATATAGGCCTGAAGATTTCCTTCGGGAGCGTAGCCAAAGGGACAGCGATAGGCGTAGGGGTCGTGTACTCGCACGATGCCGCTGATGCCCGGCTCATTGGCCAGTCGACGGGGGTCTCCACCCGCGGTGGCGGCCCCCAGGGTAGCCCCATGATAGCTGCGATAGCGGGTTACGATCTTATGACGCCCCGTATACTGACGGGCGATCTTGATGCTGTTTTCGATCGCCTCCGCACCCCCCAGGGTGAATAAGACTTTGTTGAGATCGCCGGGCGCGATCTCGGCCAACTTGGCGGCCGCTCGACCTTTGGTAGGGGAGGCGGTGCCCGGATAGGCGAATTGCAGCTGGTTGAGCTGTGCGGTCACAGCCTCGATCACCTTGGGGTGGCCATGGCCGATATTCATATTCATCAGCTGGCTGGAAAAGTCGATATAACGGGTTCCGTCTACGTCCCAGAAGTACACGCCTTTGGCCCGATCGACGACGATGGGGTTGGTCATTTTCTTCTGGGGGATCCAGGAGAAAAAGACGTGATCGCGGTGGTTCTGGACGATCTGATCACGGTACGTCATGGTACGCCTCGCCTGTATAGGGAACTATTCGTTCGTCGTGAGAGAGGTCGTTACCGAGGCCAGATCCTCACCCCATTCAGTATCCCGGTTTCGCATTCCGGCTTTCTTCACTCGTGACTCTTTCTGGCGATCCACCAGATCGTGATGTGTAGTGAAGTATTGGAGGGAATGCCCTACAAAATCACGCACATTCTCGAAGCCGTGTTCGTCCATGAACTCGTGTAGGCCCTCGATCAACTCGTGAACCATCTTATGCCCTTTAAGCATCGCGCCGGTGCAGACCTGGACCGTAGACGAGCCCAGCAGGAGGAACTCGATAGCATCTTGGGCTGTAAGAACACCGCCGATGCCAGAGATCTCGGTGTTGGGAAGGCCCGTCGATAGCTCCTTTACCATTCGGAGCGCGATGGGTTTGACCCCCTGATAACTATAGCCACCAGGCGTGGAATGTCCTTCGACCGTGGGAATGGGGCGGAGCGTCTTCATATCGACCCCGATGACCGCCAGGATGGTGTTGATGGCGGCGATCCCGTCGGCACCACCGGCGATGGCTGCGCGTGCGGGGACGGTAATATCCTGAATATTGGGAGTCATCTTGGCCCAAACGGGTAGATGTGTGGCGCCTTTTACCCAGCTAGTGACTTCCTGGACGATGGGCGGATTCTGTCCCATCGCGGCACCCATTTTGTCTTCGGGGTGGCCGTGGGGGCAGGAGAAATTGAGTTCAAAGCCGTCGATCCCGGTCTCGGTCAGGACGCCCGTCAGCTCTTGCCAGCGATCCTGGTTATGACTCTCCATAATGGAGGCGATAACGATTCCATCGGGATAATCGTCTTTACAGCGCTTGAATTCGTCCAACCAGGCCGAGAGGGGCCGATCCGAGATGAGCTCGATATTCTGAAAGCCCACCACATGGCCTTTGTCCGGAGTCCAGAGTTTGCCGTAGCGTGGAGCGACGTTGGTGACGTCGGTGTCTTCTAGGCTGACGGTTTTGGCGACAACGCCTCCCCAGCCCACCTTCAAGCAGCGGGCGATGGTCTTATAATTGGTTCCGGGAGGGCCCGAGCCAATTACAAAGGGGTTCGGAAGCTGCATTCCGTTCACATTGATACTCAGATCCGCCATGGTCTACTCCTGGGTCCTCTCACGATAGACGCCCATATTACCCTGTACTTCCGGTTGGTTCCAGTCCTGGCTCATTTCCAGTGATCACGACCTATTTTCGACCGGCCATCGCCAGATCATCCGAGGTATCACGAATCCGCTCGTATCCTGCTTTGTCGAGGAGGCTTATGACGACCCCCATAAGGCCCGCTAAGAGGAAGGAGGGTGGCAGCTCACTGAGCTTACTCAGGTGGTCTCCAATGGCGATCAGAATGACCAGATACAGACTTACTCCGACAATTTTCAGACCATTACACTGTTCATACCCACATCGACTCCCGTGGTGGATCACTCCTGCCTGAAGACGATTACATCTTGGCGGCGAAATGACAATTGGCCGAATACCAATTAAGCTCAGGAACTCTCCGGTCGTGTCATGCGAAGAGGTCGATTGTGGCAAAGAAAACGCGCATACCCCTTACGGAAGAGGGGGGCTTTACCCTTGGTGACCTACTACGGGCCAAAGGTATCGATCTGCCGGATGCGCCCGAGGGAAGCGTCTCCCCCGACACATCGCAACCGCCGACCCATGACGAAACCCCTGTGACCCAGGGCAAAGTTGTCTTGCGAAAGGAACGCAAGGGGCACGGTGGTAAGACGGTGACTCGAGTGGAAGGTATGGAGGGGGATCTTCGCGTTCTGGCCAAGACTCTGCGCAAAGCCCTCGGTTGTGGCGTCCGTGTGGAGGGAGACTGTCTCCTTATCCAGGGCGACCAACGGGAGCGAGCGCGCGATTGGCTGGAAGGCCAGGGCATTCGTCAGATTGTAGTCTCGTGACTATTGCCAGTAGAGCTGGGCCTTGAAGAGTAACGACTGAAACGTGGTTTTGTCGTCTTCAAGATTGTGTTGGTAGACCACAAAGAGGTCGCTGCCGGGTCGATAGGTCCAGCGCAGTCGTCCCTGCATCAGTGTTTCGTTTCGCAGGTGGTTGTAGCCACTATATAGATCCAGGCTCAGCTCTGGGCTGAAGCCGATGTTGAGTCGCCCATTGACTACCGCCGATAGAAAATCGGGGCGTTCGTCTGCAAAGTCCACCTGGCCAACTTCTGCTCCCACCTCTAGACGGAATAAGGAGGAGGGCTTGAGGACGATGCCGGTCCATCCTCCGACCAGCTGACCACCAAAATAGTCTCGGATATGTCCATTGATGTCGATGTAGGCGTCCCAGGTGAAGGGGGTGTTGAAGCCTACGCCGAAGCGTTGGATTCCATAGGTGTCTGCGACGATGGTGGTGTCGGAACCCACTGTGAAATCTTCGAGTACCGAGACCGTGCCCACATGAGCGAAGGCTCGAATGGAGAAGCCTGCGTCGAGCCGTACAGCAAACTCGGTACCCAGAACGTTGTCGAGGACCTCGCTTCCCTGGATACTAAGAAAGGTATCGGCCCAGATATCCCACGTCAGTTTCTCGATTCCATGCTTTTCTATGCGCGGTTCGATTTCAAAACCGACCGTGGATTGGTGCACGCCGACACGTCGAAAGAATCCAAGATCCGCACGAAAGTCTTCGCCATAGACAGCGTAGCCGAGTCGCGGACGAATCAATTCGCCACGCCATTGGAGGTCGAGTCCGATGGAATTGTCGTAGGTGCCTGCTGCGACGGTAGCGCCGGAAGAGTCCACCTCCTCGGTAGCCGCCGTTGCATCCGGGCCCGTATAGGAGGAGAGGGCGAAGAAGGAGAACAGGAGCGGCGAACGCGAGCTTACGGATGTGCCGTCGATTCCAAAGACCAGGTTGTTGTCCCCAGGGGATTCCAGGGAGCGACGGTCCGTGAACATGAATCCGACGTTCGAACCACCTCCGAGCTCGTGCATGACGCGGCCTACCAGATTCGAGGTCCAGGGTTGGCCGTGGGCTGGTCGGGTTACAACCTCTAATAAGCCTACCCGTGTACCAGGACTGGGGGTTCCCGTGAGTTTGATTCCCGTGGCAATCGGAATTCGTTCGCCCTGGTTCAGGCCGATCCGGCGGCTATGGAAGAGTTGGGCGGACTCCGGGCGCCCCAGACTGAACAGCTCATGGTCCCGTAGGAAGAAATCACGTTTCTCTGGTAGAAAGAGCCCGAATCGACTGAGGTTGACCACACGATTATCGACCTCCACCTGCGCGAAATCCGTGTTGATGGTCAATTCACTTCGCCAGCGGGGGCCAAGGCGCGCGTGGGCGTCCACACCGATGTCCCAGGGGAAGCCAATGTCATCGTTTGCTTCGAGGCGTTCAAACCCGGCGATTCCATAGGGGGAGACGGTCAAATTACCAAGTCGCGATGGGCGTTTTCCCTCAACCCCTTTGAGTTTTGCAATTCCAGTCAATCCCACGAGATGGCCATAATGGCTGGCGGCTATGGGTGTGAGAGGGGGAGCCATTACTGCCCAATCGTAGGTAGCCGATCGGCGCGCATGGTCTCGTGTAATATTGAGTCCGAGCCGCTCGGGTGGGTGCCGAGGATCGATACCCAGAGGCTCCAGAGGAATTCGAAATTCGGCGGTCCATCCTTTTTCGAATCGGGTAGCACGAGCCTGCCAGACGGTATCATACTCGGTGCGCATCCCCTTTTCATTGACGCTCAGGTAATCGATGCGGCCGCCCGCTAGATTTACCGCGAACCCAAGGGTTGTGCGATGGTCATGGGCGCTATCAATCTTAACGCTCAGGGTGTCGTCACTGAAGAGTGAGAAGGAGTCTCGGGTTCGAATTCGGGCTTGGATCTGATCCGGTTGGTCCTCTTCGCACCAGACGCCGATATAGAGCGCCTCGTGATCGAATCGAACTTTAAAATAGGTCCGTACCGGTGGAGTCTGACGTAGTTTCGGTTTGCGCTCGACGAGATCTCGCGAGTAGGCGCCCTGTTGCCAGGTTTTTTCATCCAGGCGCCCATCGATTTTCATCGCCTGGTTTGCCGGCGCAGCATGTATCACCCGATCGGCACCAGGGCCGGTGTGGCCCGAGGCCGGATGCACGGGTGAAATCACCAGACTACATACGACGATAAAGAGGGTGAAACACAGCGTTTTCATTGGATAGGAATCACCTGCTTTCCCAGCACTTCGATTAGTTTCAGATTCGACCCCTACTATGTATTGACCAACACGTCATCCTATTCGTTACGGCCGGATTCGTAGTAATTACGGGGGCTACATAGATTTTGATTGAAAGAAGCAGGCAAATTGTTTATTTGTCCGCGCTCAATTTTGATTATTATTTGAAAATTCTCGATCTGCGAGCGCTGTGGGAGAGCGAAAGTTTATTACGAGGATTGTTATGATCGGACAGAAAGGCTTCTCTCCCTGCCTGTACTTGCATCGAATTAATATTTTACTTCTTGGTCTCCTGTTGGCTGCCTTTGGATGCAATGGGAACAACCAGTCTGCTGGCACGGGCCAGGACACACTTAGGGCCAAGTTATCGAAGAACACCGTAACCGCCGGCGAAGTCGTCACGGTTACCTGTTATAATGTGGCCAGCACCGGCATTGAAACTCCGGTTGGCAATGCCATCGCCACTATCTCCCCCCAGAACGTAAACAACGTCGCGGGTCTCACCATCTCCGCTCTCCGTACTGGTAACTTCCAGATCGGATGTGCCTATGTTGATGGTCGCCCTGTACAAAGCATACCGGCCTCTCTGGTTGTTTATCCGGATGCTCCCAGCTTCACGGGTTTGAGCTTTGATGGCCCGGCGCCGGCTGGTCAGTTTGTGACCGCTCGTTGTGCTGCTTTTGATAAGTTTACCAATCTGGTTACCGACGATCACCAGGACTTCAAGCTTCTCACAACGGAGACAAGCTTGAATGTACAAGGTGCCAATGTCTACGGAACCATCGTGGGTAGCTACGAGCTCGGCTGTGATCTTCTCAGCCGTGGTGACGAGCAGATCGAATATGGTGTTCTGGAAGTTGTTCCGGGTACCGCTACCAAGCTCTCCCTGCAGCTGACTCCCGCCAAATCCGTATACGAAGTATCCGATGTGGTGACAGTTCAGGGTACGGCCGAAGATGCCTATGGCAACTCGATCATCAGCCCCAAACTCACCAACTTCACCGTGACCCCCACCACAGGCCTTTCGGTTCTGCAGGGTGGCAAGGTTCGCGTAAACGCTGAGGGCGTCTACGAAATCCATACTGCGGTTGTGGATGCTCCTGGTGCGAAGGCTGCGATTCAGCTTATCGCCGACCCCAATGGTCCTACCATTACAATCAGCACACCGGAGCAGGCCGCGCGTCTGAGTGGTGACGCTACGTTCGTTGTAACCGGTCAGGTAGACGCGGGCGTGACGGGTATCTCCGAGCTGACCATTAATGGTGAGGACGCAACTCTGAACGCCGACGGTACCTTTGAGGCCACCGTGAATGCGACTTCAGGGATCAACACCATCCGCGTGGAAGCCATGGACGCCTATGGCCGCGTAGGAACTGCCGCTCGTTGGGTCATGTGGGCCGACAGCTACCTCCCGATTCAGAAGGGAGTTGGTGTACAGGAAATGATCTCCAATGGTGCTGTGGTACGCTTTGGACCAGAAAGTGTGGATGATGGCGATCACAATCATCTCCACCCCAATGATCTGGCCACAATGCTGGAAATGCACATGAGCGAATTCGCTCTTGAAGATGCTCTCGGAGGCTTGTCCTTCGAGCTCAGCCAATCCCTGGGTATTCCCTACACCTTGACCCTCGATACGGTTGCCACGGCTGCACCGACGGTTGGTCTGGGACTTGGAAATGGCCATCTCAGCCTGAACCTCCACATGGAGGATGTAGAGATTGATGGTAGCCTTGACGGCACCTGCTTGATTCTCGATTTCCTCGACATCTGTCCCGATGCACAGATGGGAACAATCTGGATCAACGCGATCGATTTGAACGCGATGGTTATCCCCACTGTAGGAGAGAATGGCGTAGAGTTCATCGTACAGAACGCCGCGATTCAATTCGACGGTCTTGAGGTGCTCTGGTCTGGCGAACTTCAGAATATGCTGGGTGGTCTCAGCAACGTGCTGACCACAGACCTGAAGTCTGTTCTGGAGATGTACCTCTCCACCCTGGTTGCTCAACAGCTTCCAGAGGCCCTCAACAGTGTATTGACCTCGTGGCAGATCGAACACGTATTTGAGGTGCCTGGTATTCTTGGTGGAACTAGCAATATGGACATCCGCGTGGATGGTGCTCTTCAGGAGATCACCGTGACCCCCGCAGCCCTTAGCCTGGGTATGGACGTAATGGTTCGCGATGGTGCCTTCCAGCTCTCCGATTCTATCGGTTCCGTGGGTGCGTTCGAATGCCAGACGGCACCGATTCAGCCCGACGAAAACCTTATGTTTGGTCTGTCGGATACCTTCGTAAACCGCTTCCTGCATCTCGTATGGGCGGGTAACCTTCTCGACTTGCAGACCTCTGTTTCGCCGTACTCCACCGCGTCCGCCATGTGTGGACTCGGCGGTATCACGAAACTGCTGAAGGCCGACAACAACAAGATGGTATCTGTAAACGTTACACCGCTGCTTCCGCCGGTTGTACACGGCTGCAACTATGACGCCTACGGCTCGGACTACCGGGTGCAGCTTGGTGGTCTTCGCGTGCAGCTTGGCTACACCAAGGGCGGTCAGTCTCGGAGCCTCACATTATTAGTGGGCATGGAGTCCAGCGTGAACGGTGTTGACGAGAACCTCGCTCTCCTTTTCGATGCTCCGGAGAATGCTCTGGCGATCATCGAGGCGGCCAGTGGCGTGTCTAGAATCGATCAGAAGACGATCCTCGACGCCCTTCATAATGGCGAGGACGGAGAGTTCTTTAGCGGCTTGAACGAATGTGTCTCTACGCTGCTTACCTACGGTCCTCTCGACGCAACACAGTTTGTTCCGAAGATGCAGAACACGGAGTTGGTTCCTGTGTTGGAAGATGTAGACCATTACCAGGGCGCTCTCTGGTTCCGGGGATACCTCGACTAATCAGCTACCGGCTTCCGCACCTATAGCTACAACGCCCTCCGAGTTTCGGGGGGCGTTGTCGTTTTTGACGACTATTCGAATAATACCAGGACACCCGTATAGCCATAGAGCTCGTGGTGGCTGAGCTCACCCGAGCAGAAGAAGCCCGCCAGGGGGAAATCCCCCAGAGCGTCCGCGATCTGTTCCAACTCGTAGGATTTACTGTCAAAGAGATTGGAGCCTCGTCCTACACAGGAGAAATAGAGGCCTGCTTTGGGCGTACCTTTGAGACGACCCTTCAAGGTCGTTAGCACGCGCTCCATATCCGTCTTGGCGCTTTGGATATCTCGTCGTGTGAACAGAATGGTATCACCCGGTTTCGCAGGATAGGCGACCGCAAGAATCTGGTCGTCTTCATTGAAGCCGATCAGATGACGAACCACATAATCGTCGGTGTCCCGATTGGGAAGGCTGACTCCAACAAAGACATTGGCCGCTACATGTTGCAGATTGTCGCGCGCCAGATCGCCGAGCTCTTCTCGGAACACTTCCAAGGCTGGCCGGTCATCAATACTGAGGAGGATGTTCCCCTCGCATTCGGTGATTGTATGCTTCGGTCCCAGAGGTAGGCACCCCTGCGCTACGGCCGAATGGATCTGTACGGAGGAGTCCAGGAGAAGCACGCTGGCGCTACGTTCATTGGCACCAAGGCTGGAAAACTGCGCGTTTTGAAAGCGGCTTGATGTGAGCCCGCCCAGGAGGAAGGTCTCGGGGAATGTGGTGCCAGGTCCTGCCTGCGCCATTGGATGGCGTGGATCCATATGCACGATGCCCACCGGCCAGTTGGAGCTTATGGGGACTTCTTCTGCTACGGTTGTGTTGTCCAGGACGACTTCACGGTAGGATTGGATGGGCAGATCCAGGAGCATCAGGCTGATAGCCGGCTCGTCCATCGCCTCGTAGCGAGAGGAGCAGATACCGATGCCGACGGAGCCGTGCAGGATTTCAATACCGGTTCGTTCGCGGATAAAGGCGTGAACCTCGCGGGCGGCGGTGCTGAAATGATCGCTGATATAGAGGAAACCGATATTGGCTGATGCGATGCCTTCGAGCGCCATAACAACGGCTTCTTCCGCGGCTTCTTGCCAGGTTGGGCCAACACCAATACCGGAACTGGCGATGGTCATGGGCTGTCCTCCGTCGGGCTGGCACCAAGCATGTCGGCAAGCGCACGCGCTTCGACGATATTGTCTTCGATGGAGCAGTAGGTCCAGGATCCATAGCGCCCAATGGAATAGACATCGTGTTCTTTCAGAAGAGCCTTCTTGGCTTCGACGTCCTGCAG
Source organism: Myxococcales bacterium (assembly GCA_002728755.1). Classification (GTDB taxonomy): domain Bacteria; phylum Myxococcota_A; class UBA9042; order UBA3505; family UBA3505; genus UBA3505. Next base: position 80,101 of record PBVT01000016.1, on the reverse strand, counting down.
AGATTGCTGTGTGATATGTACATAGGCCGGATCAAGGAGCACGGAATGGTCCGCTACGAGCTGGTGATCCGTGACGATTCCGGCCTTTTTCAGATCGAGTAGGACCTGCGCTTTTCTCTCTTCGACGATCTCTGCATTGATCGGAGCGTCGGCTGGATAGCCAAGCTCTACGTACATACTCATACGGTCTGTACCGAAGATGTTGTCGTAGAAGCCGAGTCGATAAAAGCAGAGGTCGCGATCTGGGTAATAGATCCAGTGGAGGCCTTCGGGCCCCTTGCGGTCGAAGCCCAGGTTGAAGACCAGCACTTTATTATAGGTGTAGACCGCCGGATCATGGGGCACATTGGCCATCTGCAGGAGTTTGCCAAACGGTGTTGTGCTGACGATTGTCTTATATTGAATTTCTCTCGTATTGGTCCGTGCGACCTTACGTTCAAGATCAATCGATAGGACCCGTTCATTCAGGGCGATCTGCTCGGGACGAACCCCCTTCGCTATCGCCTGAACATATTGTATGGCGCCGCCTTCCGGGTAGGTGAAGGTGCTGTTGTAGCTTTGGTTATCCGCCTTACGGAAATTGCGGACGATGTCTTCCACATTGGCGTAGGGGAAGAACCGGCCCATGGCATCTACGTCGAGTTGTGCCAGATCGGTTGCGTAGAGCTTCTCGTTGTAGGGGATAAGGAATTTCTCTGCGATGCCCCGGCCAAACTTTACATAGAGCATATCTCGGAAGTTGTCTGGCTCACGGTCCTCTTTTTCGAAGAGGTCCACCAGGCACTCAAGAAACTCCTCGTGGGGGAGTTGATGAATATTCTTCTGGAAGGGGAAGTCGACGAGGTTCCCTTTGTAGTGAACCTGGGATTGTTTCACGATGGTCCGAACCACCTGGTCGTCCATACGGTCCACCAGATATTTTTCGATATCGGGGTGTTTGAAATGGAAGAAATGCCCCGAGAAATCCCAGGTGAACCCCTCCTTATGTATGGTGCGGCAGTAGCCACCGATCTCAGGTAGCGCTTCACAGACGAGTGTGTCGTCACTGTCTACCCAGTCAGCAAAGGTCAGCCCCGTGACTCCAGCACCGATTACGAGGTGTTCTACTGTATCCAATACCTTCTCCTCCAGCGGGTCCGAACGACCGGCGGAAGGCCACTATACCATCTGCCTCTGGTTGCGCCACACCGCTGTAGTCGATTCTGGTTTGTGATGGTCCTACTCAGGGGAAGGCAACAAATGTAACGGCTAGAAGTCCGCAAAAGACAGCGAAGCCTGCGACCAGAACCGCACGCCGTAGATTGGGGAAATTCAACCGTGGCCCCAACCGACTGCGAAAGATGCGCGCTCGTAAGGGCATCCAGCGTTTTTCACCCAATAGCTTGGGGGGAACTTTCTTCAGGAAACTGATCACCCGGCGTTGGGCTACGCTGCGCGGTTGTAGGGAGTTTTCGAATTGCCGTATCCCCCAGCTGCCCTCAACAATAAATCGCCGGATGCGAAACGCGCTCGTACCACCATTGGTGGTAGCACCATCGCATACACATACTGCGTCGTAGCCGGCCTCCTGGCAGAGCTTCAATGTGGCACTATTGTAGAAGTTGAGAGGAATCGAGAAGTAGCGCACATCGTCGGAGATCCACTCGGAGAGTAGCCGTTTGGATTCGACCATCTCGTGCAGCGCGTCGGCGGGACTCATCTCGTTGAGACCTCGATGACTGACCGCATGGGAATGGACTTGAATCCCACCTTCATGGCAGGCCTTGATCTCTTCTTCCGTCATGCGTCGCTCGTGGTATTCACCCGAGTTGAAGATCCAGGTGTCTGCATCGGTGGTGACGAAGACCGTGGCAGGGATGTTCCGTTGAGTGAGGAGGGGGAGGGCCTGGCTATAGACGCTCTCGCAGCCATCGTCGAAGGAGAGGAATACGGGCTTGTCGGGTAGAGGTGTTTCTTCTTTCAGATAGGCGACAACCTGGTCCATCGTTACGAAGTGGTGGCCATTATCTTTCAACCAATCCAACTGCGCTGCGAATTGCTCGGCCGACACAGAGAAGATCCGTTCTCGCTCCTTGAAGCCAGCATAGACATCCGCGGGAACGACTCGATGGTAGAGAAGGCAGAGAATTCGATCCTTCCGACGTTCCTGTAAAAAGATCCGAAGAATGATCCCGATGACAAGGATCACCAAGCCCCAGGTAGCCAGGACGGAGATCTGTAGTGGACCGAGGTGTATGGCTGCAAAGGGCATCATCCGGTTCCCTGTAATACTTCGGCGGGGGGATCGGGTGGAACCCGGGAGGATTCCGGAACGGGTTCGGGAAATCGATCGATAGAATAGCGGCGCTTCGCGATCTGCTCCGGGTGCGATGCTATCCATTCCGAGATGGGGACGAAGGCAAAGTCCTTGAGCAACCGACGGAGTTTGGCTTCGGTCTGTTTCAGCCCCACGTAGTATTTAAACTTACGGAGCATCGGTAGATTTTCCATGCGTGGCTGTTCCGGATCGATCTCTCGCGGATGCACATATACGCAGACGGGCTCTCCCGATTTACGGGTTTTCTGCGCCGCGCTCCGGACCAGGGAGTAGGGGAAGAGCCGTAGATAGCCGCCCCCTGAGTAGGGGAATCGCCAGCGCCCTACGCCGAAGGTTGGAAGAGGGACTTCCACCAGCTGATGGTCGGGTAGTTCGAGGGTATGTGGTCCCATATAAGGGGAATGAAAACCGCCGTGGCTTGCGATGCCCGATACCATGGAGGCGTCGTACTGGAAGCCTTCTTCGGCCAGAATCTGAAAGGCCCAGGTCTGTTCTGGCGTAATAGACCACCCCGGCGCGCGGAAGCCTTGTACGGGCTGTCCACTGAGATCTTCGAGCAATTTTTTCGAGGTGGCAAGGTCCGCACGGAATGAGTCGCGATGATGATAATTTACCAACTCATGCCAGAAGGAGTGGCTGGCTATTTCATGCCCTGCTTCGGCAATTCGGCGTACCAGACCGGGGCTGCGCCAGGCGATCCAGCCGACCACAAAGAAGGTGGCGCGGACCTCTGCGTCGGCAAAGATCTGTAGCAGTCGGTCGGTGTTTGCTTCGACCCGGGAGGGGAGCTCGCTCCATTGGCTACGGTCCGGTGCCTCGGCTGAATCGAGAATATGGAACCAATCTTCCACATCCACCGTCAGCAGGTTTGGCGTTTTTTCAGTTTCAGTGCCCAAGGCACCACCTTTGACCTGTTTGGAGGAACGGGACACTCGTGTCCCTGTATGCACGGTAGCCTTCCGAAATTCCCTGGTCAAGACCCCCTGCTTCACACTAGGCTCATGGGAAACGTGAGGAACACAGCGATTGAACCCCCATCGAATTGATCCGGAATGGCTTGCGTTTCGTGCCGGGCTTCGGCCCGCGATTCGCCTGACACTGGAGCCAGAATGGCTGCAGAAGGTGTCGGAGCGCTTTGAGAAGATGGGGGCCTGTGTGGCGCATAGCCAAAGTCCAGTGGAGATCGATGGCCGGACGGTCTGGATTGCGTACGTTGCCCATGAAGAAGAGGTGCGAGACGAACTCGCTGCTGCCGAAGCCCCACTATTTACCCGTGCCGACGAGCTGAGTATCGCCGAGAAAATGGATCGGCAACGGGTGATGGGGAGGCTTCTTGGTTATCCAGATTGTTGTGTAGAGTCCTTTTGTCGATGGAGCAGCAGGGGAGTCGGTCGACTCGAGGATGGTGGAAAGATCGTTGCTGGCGAACATTATACTGCGGCTTTCGAGGCCTGGGTGGCCAGACCGAATCCACAACTCAATGATCTGCTCACACCGTTCGGAGTTCGGTGGGTCAGTTTCTATCCCTGCCGGTATGACTGCCCCGAGGGGGGGAAGCTGGCGGCCCGTATCGCGCAGCTGGCCCACGAACAGCACGGAGACGTGGTTCTCGAATATGGTCGCTATCTGGAGAGAGCTGTGGTGATTGGTAAGTGGGGGCAGCGTGCGTGGGTGCAGATGTCCGAGGAGATGCCCGATCGGATTGCGGATGCGACGGCACCTCCTGGCCGGTCCGGTCAGCCGGACGAACGGGATCAATCCTTTGCCGAACAGTTAAAGGGACGCCTCGTAACATCCGATGGAAAGATTGATGGCATGGATACCCCTGCACCGATTCTTCTGGCCTTTGGTGACGGTTGAGCAGGGGGCGCGCTTGACCAGTCGGCTTCACTTACCTATGAGTTTAGACTCAGTTTTATGAATCGGGGAGAAAACGATGATGCCCACGAAACATATCGATTCGGGAAATTTATCGGTAACGGACGCAAATAAGTTCAAACAGAGTGATACTGGTGTGGATCTTCTGAAGGACGTTGTAATCGTGATTACCCAGGCCTTTGGGCCCATGGGTGACAACCTTGTAGGTATCAGTGATGTCACCTTCAACGGGTTTCCTGCGGTCACCGTACGTGTTCGCGCCGACGGCCAGGAAGGGCTGGTACATTTGAGCCCCTTTCATGGCGATCGTCGAAAGAAAGGGTTAACGGACATCCCAAGAGGAACGAATTGTGAGATTCTTTGTCCGGTATCGGGCGAGCCACTCGACCGGGTCGGCTCGGTAGGAGATGGATCCGGTGCAGACTATTTCGCCATCTACCTGACGCCGAAACTCAGCGAAGGCGAGTTGGTGATGGTCAGTAATGTCTGGGACCACTATAATTCACGCATCGTTGATAACTTCGATATTGTGTCCCAATGGGCCGCCGTGGATGATATTTAAGACCGACGTAGACTTTGATAGGGACCTCCATGAATAGACACAACACGACCATACGGTATGGCGCCGTTATCTTCCTGCTGCTGATGGTTGCCTGTGGTGGTTCCAAGTCCGCTATAGATATGCGTGCGGCGGGGTTCCTTGAAGAAGCCAAGAAGGGGAACACACTCACCGAACGATACGATATGAACGCCGACGGTGTGGTGGACATGGAAAAGGTCTATGTAAACGTGAAGGACAGTAAGGGTGAGACTCTCAAACTACTGCGAGAGAAACGTCTGGATCTGGACTACAACGGTAAATTCGACCTCTTCTCTCGTTTCGACTCGGATACAAAATTGGTCTCCGAAAAGATCGATCTCGACTTTGATGGTCGCCCCGATGCAACGAATTTATACGATAAGGGCGTTCTTCGAGAGCAGCAATTGGCTCCAGGCTTTGATGGCAGAGTTTCGGTCTGGAACCATTATGACGAGAAAGGGATCCTGGTGAAAAAGGGGCGGGACACCAACGCCAATGGTCAGGCTGACACCTGGGAATACTACGATGGTCCCAAACTGATTCGTATCGGATACGATCGCGATGGTGACGGGCGTCCAGAGTATTTCGAAGATAGTGACGCGATTCGCTAGGCGCTACAGTAGATCTCGTAATTTGTAGAGCAGATCCAGGGCCTGCCGAGGCGTTGTATCTTCTGGATCGATCGACTCGAGGAAGGCCTCTACCTTCACCCAGCGGGGGTCGACTCTCTCCGACGAGAAGAGATCCATCTGGGGTTGATCGGGCTTTTGACCCGTAACGGAACGGGGATCCGTCGCGTCGGATTCCAGGGACTCAAGGACGTTACGGGCTCGCTCTACAACTGCGTCGGGTAGACCGGCCAGAGCCGCGACCTCGACACCGTAGGATCGGCGCATGGGACCAGGGCGTAGCCGCCGTAGGAAGATGATGGTTCCCTCCCATTCACGGATCGCGATATGGGCGTTTCGTACGCCAGGAAGCGTATCGGCCAGATGCACCAGCTCGTGGTAATGGGTGGCGAATAGAGTTCGCGCCTGGATGCGATCATGGAGATCTTCGGTGACCGCCCAGGCGATGGATAGACCGTCATAGGTTGATGTACCGCGACCGATCTCATCGAGCAGTACCAGACTGCGGTCGGTAGCGTGATGGAGGATCTCGGCGGCCTCGACCATCTCGACCATAAAGGTGCTACGGCCGGTGGTGATGGAGTCCGACGCCCCCACGCGGGTGAATACGCGATCTACCAACCCGATCTTTGCTTTGGCGGCGGGCACCCACGCCCCCATCTGGGCGAGCACAACGGTTAAAGCCACTTGGCGCATCACGGTGCTCTTACCGGACATATTGGGGCCGGTGATCAACATCAGTGAGCCGTGGTCTTCTCCCAGTTGGATATCGTTGGGAATGAACTCCCCGGCGGGGATAAGGCGCTCCAGGGTTGGATGTCGCCCTTGTTCAATGTCGATCTCAATGCCGTCGTGTACTTCGGGGCGTACGAAACCGTTCTCTAGAGCGAGATCCGCCAATGCGCAGATGGCGTCGAGTGCACCCACAGCTTGCGCCGTTCGCTGGACACGGGCCGCATGACTGGCCACCTTCTTGCGAAGATCTACAAAGAGTTCCCATTCGTATTCCAGTAGCCGTGATGAGGCCGTCAGGATGCGGGTCTCCATCTCTTTCAGCTCGGGGGTGAAATATCGTTCCCCGTTGGCGATGGTCTGCTTGCGAATATAGTCTTCGGGTACCTTCGAGAGGTGGGTGCGGGTCACCTCGATATAATAGCCGAACACCTTATTGTAGCGGACCTTGAGAGAGGGGATATCGGTGCGGTCCCGTTCCCCTTGCTCGTAGTCTATGAACCACTTGGCGCCGTCGGTCTTTAGTTCACGAAGCTCCGCGATGGTGGGATCAAAGCTGCTTCGAATGATATTTCCGTCGGTGCGTTGCACCGGTGGGTTCTCTGTCAGGGCGTCGCGCAGAGTCTCGGAGATATCTGTAAGGGGATCGAGTTGTTCTAATAGACGCTGTAGCCAGGTCCCGTCGGCCTTCTCAATGAGAGTGGTGATTCCGGGAAGGACCGATACCGAGGTCTGCAGATTGGCCAGATCTCTGGGGTTGGCGGATTCGGAGACCACCCGAGCCATAATGCGTTCAATATCCCGGACCTGGCTCAGACTTTCTCGGAGATCTTCCTGGATCTCCGGCTCGTCTAGGAGCCAAGCGATCGCGTCTTGCCGATTCTGAATGGCATTACAGTCTTTTAGTGGTCGGCGCATCCAGGCGCGCAGGGCGCGTGACCCGGGGCCGGAGCATGCCCGCTGGATCAGTTGAAATAGAGTGCCTTTACCGGTGGAACCATCGGTGGTTCGAAAGAGTTCAAGGTTCTGTAGGGTGGTGGCGTCCAGGATGAGGTGGTTGCCTGGGCTATATCGCTCCAGGGGTCGGATATGATCCAACCGGGTAAGATGCATGGCCTGGAGATGTCCCGTCAGAAGACGTACAGCCCCTTGTAGGGCGTGGGGTAGGTCGTCGTCTGTGGGAAGCTCGAGGAATTCGTTCTCCGCTTTCGAACTGCGGGCGGGTCCATAGGTGATCTCGGGTAGTTGTTCACCGAGCAGAGTGAGGAATTCTTCGTCCAGTGGATCGCAGATGACCTCGGTGGGGTCGAGACGTTTAAGCTCGTCAATTAAGAGTACATTCCCCTCGGCCTGGGTTCCCCGGAAGTCCCCCGTGCTGATGTCGAGGGCTGCCAGACCGTAAATCGAGCCCTGAATATCACTGGAGATGGCGACCAGATAATTGGGGCGGTCCCGTTCCAGCGAGTCGGAGTCGAGGCGTACGCCGGGACTGAAGACCTCGGTGATCTCTCGTCGAACGATCCCCTTGGACGCGCTCGCCGCTTCGACCTGCTCACAGATCGCGACCCGCTCTCCAGCTTCGAGGATTCTGCGAACATAGTTTTCTTTTTGCGATACGGGGACACCGGCCATGGGGATTGGGTCGCCGCCGTGGGTACCACGCTGGGTCAGGGTCAGGTCGCAGATCTCGCTGACCTGTTGAGCGTCTTCGAAAAACATCTCGTAGAAGTCGCCCATACGAAACAAAAGGATGGCGTCCGGGACCGTCTCTTTGGCCGCGAAATACTGCTGCATCATCGGCGTGATCTTGATGTTCCGGGTCGTATTTTTCGGCTTGCCCATCGACTCTGGATTAACACGGGAATACGGCCCAATCCAGAGTCATCTTTTTGTCCACTGGATGGGAGGCTTTTTGTCTCGGTGTATGCCTTCCGTTGACATACCGAGGCTACACCGCAAGAATGCGCCACCGAACTCTATAATAGGGAGCATCAAGATGTCGGAATCCAAGGTCCTTTATGAACGGGTGGGACGAGTCGCTATTCTTAGCCTTTGCGATCCGCCAGCCAACACCTACAGCTATGCGATGATGCGCGATCTCGACGATGCTATTTTGAAAGCTCGTTTCGATGACGAGGTGGCGGTGATCGTTGTGACCGGATCGGGTGAGAAGTTCTTCTGCGCTGGGGCCGATATCAATATGCTTCAGGATGTGACCCCCGAGTTCAAATATAACTTCTGTCTCCATGCGAATGAGACTCTGGTGCGGCTCGAGCAGACGCCCAAATTAGTGATTGGTGCGCTCAACGGCCATACGGTTGGTGGTGGACTGGAGGTCGCGCTCGCGTGTGATATCCGGGTGGCCAAAGAAGACGGTGGAAAGATCGGCGTACCGGAGGTGAAACTCGGGGTATTGCCGGGTACCGGTGGGACGCAGCGGCTTTTGCGATTGCTTGGCAAGGGGAAGGCGTTGCAGCTCATGGCGAGTGGCCGCTCTATGGGTGTGGCTGAAGCTCGTGAGCTGGGTCTGGTGGACGAGGTCTTCGAAGCCGACGGGTTCATGGAGAAGGTGATGGCATACGCCGAACAATTCACTCCGCCCCATGCGGCCAGTAAGGCCATTGGTCTCATCAAGCGGGCCGTACAGACGGGTGATGATGTGGGCTTGTCACAGGGGCTGGCTCTCGAACGAGAGTTGCAGCAACAGCTCTTTACAAGCGCCGACGCCAAAGAGGGTATGAGTGCGTTCTCCGAGAAACGGAAGGCCGAGTATACCGGACGTTAGAACAGCGAGTCAGGCCGGGGATCTGGACACCGTTGTGTGAATCCGTATGGCGGCATGTAGATCGTTCCAATGGGTTCGGTCGGCGATCGATCGACGAAAACCAGGAATGGGCGCGAGCTCCTGGTCTGCCTGGAAATGAAGCTGACCACGAACCACTCGTAGATCTCCCAAGCCATCGATAGGGACACGTTTGCGTGGTTGTCCAAATAGATTGTGTACCGTCAGCTCGTCATCGGTGACGACCAAATAGGTCTGCCATAAGAGCAGAACGGATACGGGCAGATGGAGGGAGCCAAGAGCTCCGAGAAGGGGAGAGCCGGTATAGATTGCAACCGCCAGAGTCCAAATGGAAACAGCGAGACAGCCGAGTCCCAGATACTTGTTAAATCCAATCTTGATAGACATACGAAAACCCTGAAAAACATACGATAGAGTTCATGGTACAAATCCAAGATCGGGATTCAAGTACCCCCGGTATTTTCCTGATGGATCCGTTCGCTGTGTTGACGCCGCGAAGGAATTAGTAGGGCAGACCTTTGCTTCTTACTTCACGCAACAAATCCAGTCTTCTTTGTTTGGCAGGGCTATCCCATTCGGCGTCGGAAAATGCTGTAGGTTCGTAGGTTCTGGTTTCATAGCCGTCTACAATGGCGCGCACTTGCGGTCTCGGGGGCGGTACGCCCGGCTCAAATAGATAGCCATCAACCCGACCTACTGTGTAGGGGCCTCCTACCTTATGTTGCCGAAGAACTCGGCCGAAGAATACAAAGCGCACCTCGTCAACGTTGGTGTCGAACTCTTCATCGATCATCGACTGCGCGACCGGTGCCCCGGTGGCATCAAAAAGAAGTGACCGTAGTTTGTACCAGCCGGGCTGTTGAATCTTTACGCCCGCATAGACCACTAAAGAACCCTCTTCGATGGTCTCTCGAAACCGCCCCGTAAATTCCATGGGAGCTTTTTGATAATAACTGAACCGGAACATCGACATGCCTTCTTTCCACGTCGTCCCACTGGGGCCCTCATGGAACGGAATGGCGTAGGTCGCCCGCATTTTTACCTCTCCCGAGGCGCCCTTGGGGACCACTTGCGATGGCACAAAGCTGAAGCTGTAGATGCCATCATTGGCCTCGCGGTCGTAGCCGCGGCCGTCGTCTAGGAATCTCCCCTTATGAAGAGATACAACTCCTTCATCCGGTAGGAACATTGCAATCTCTATCTCGGGGTTTTGAAGCTGCAGGTGTGGGCTGGTACCGCTACGCCCTCTGGCCACAACGAGCTGTGTATGGACCGCATCGCCCTCAAAGACATGGCGTAGGTTGCCAGTGAACACAGCCCAGATGTTGTGGTGTACGGAGGACGATGTTGGCTGGTTCTTAGCCGGTCTCAAAAACACCTTTTTCGGTAATCCAATCGGTCGGTGCGCGTAGATTACATCGGTGTGACTCGACTTCAAAGGGCGAGATAAAGGCGGATATTGTGCCCACTGCAGATATTGGTCTACCCCATCGACGGGTCCGGTTTTTGAGGCTGGGGGCGGAGGAGGGGATACCACATTCGTAGATGGTGGTACGGCCCTACGAGCATGGCTTGGTTTTTGGGTGGAACCAACGGGTCGTGTCGTCGCCGACACCTCTGCCTCAACAATTTCTGTTGATGGTTCTGGCGGGACTTCGGTTTGGGGGTTTGAAGAGGGCCGCTTTGCCACGAAAACCAAGGCGCCGACGAGCAGAACCACAACCAGGAACCCATTAGGAGATGAGAATTTCACGATGAACCGACTGCTTCGAGACGAATACGCCTTACCATCCTATAGATCATCACATGGGAGGTTGCAGGAAATACCATTATCAATGACACCATCAAAGTCATTGTCCACACAATCGCAGACCTCATTACCTGGTATATGCCAGCTTTCGGATTGCACCATCGAATCTTCCGGACCAGTCATGGTGGGACCCCACCGGTGATTGCCCACATTTCCAGCGTTGAAGGCTATTCCCTTCCATTCATAGGCGACAGTGGTTCCCACATCCCAACTGGCCAAAGTCTTCCATTTCCACCATTCGATCCAGAGATTCCCATCGGGATCGATACAAGATGCGTTTTGGGGGTCCATATCGACAAAGCTCTCCCACGAACTACATTCATCAGGAGCGTCGGTTTCACCAGACCATGGCTGCGGAGTAATCCAATAGGTACTCGTCGCATACTGAACCTGCGCTTTCCAGCGTTCCCACGGACCAGGTCCACCATATTCACTTTGATTGGGTTTGGTAATTCGTCTCATCCCGCCGTTATGCCCAAAGCCAAGACCATATTCTTCTAATTCCCAAGTATGACCTTCCCATTGTTCGCACTCAGAGCAGGCCTCGATGTCATAATCATAGAATATAACTTCGAGGACATTGTCCTCACCCTTTGCATCGCGACATCCGCATGAGGAATGGAAGGGAACCGCCCCATCATGTTCATCCTGGAGAGTCCCCTCCCAATTCATATTTAGTGTGAACAGGTCCGCTAGCCACCAAAAATAACCAAGCATAACCTCGGTGAACCCAAAACTTTCGTCTGCGCTCGGGTAGTGTCCTGCCGCATGGGCGAAGGGCACACCCCAGGTCAAGTTGTGGTTGTATAGGCTTCGTGCACTTTGGACTCTCAAATCGCAGTCTACCGGGTACATGTTATTGCCCATCACCGTGTACCTCGGTATCGCTAATCCAGGCGCTGGTTTATTGCTTGCACAGAGATTCTCATATTCATTGCCCCACCCCAATCCAAGCCATGCGTTTTCAAGATAATCCAGGCCCGTGTCTGCTATCTCGGAGCCTCCTTCTGCAGATGCGGATTGGAATACCTTCACGATGTTCCATCTCTTAACATTGCCCCAATTCGCGATCGCATTGCCGATATGAAGCCCACCGGTAGAGTGGGTGTAGATGTAACAGTAGGAGTTGCCGGTACAGTGCTGGTCGAGGGCGTCGACAATGATTTGTTGGCTCCAGGCGATTCGGCTCTGACCGTCCCAATTTACAGGGATATTATGTTTCGTAATCTCCACCTGCCTTTTCTCGAAATTACCGACCTGCGGAACGATCCACGGATCATCTAGGGGTTCCGAATTGGCGCAGTGTGTGTTGCGGAGCATATGACATTCGCGCACCCAGCCTCGTATCATGTAGATCTTATCCCAGGGCAGGAATGGTTGGGTGGTGAGTTCGCATTGCGAAGAACACTCACCTGCGATGTTAGGCTCCATGGGCAGGCCAATGGGACAATCACATATGGTTTGTTCCATCACTTCGTCGGGATTATCCGCCATATATTTGGCGGCGAGATATGGGAAGTCACAGAAGTCCTTCTTGGTGTAGTCCACAATGCCGAGTGGTCCAGGAGGATCGAGAGGGAATACTTCGCAATCATCAATGCATATCTCTTTTTCAGGATCACAGTTGTCGGGTGGCGCGCAACATTCGGTTTGCCCGCTATTATTGTGAAACCCTGGAATGTCTGAAGGGGTCCATTGGCAATCGCCCGGTGTACAGGTTCCCGTCTTTTCGCAGAAGGCGTCTCCTCCTGGGTAGCAGGCCGGATTATTTGGGCAGTTCATGCAAGAAACAGTGTTTTCCCAGTACTGAAAGCCTCCTGGGGGCGTGCCATCGTTTCGCCCATGAATGAAGAGCACCTTAGCTCTTCGATCCCGGTTATTACATTCGCCATCAACACAGCGGTAGCCTTCCGGGCAACCCTGGACGGGTATCCCGGGTAAATCACAGTCCGGATCGTGCGCGCCGAGATTGCAATGGCAGACTTCCCCTTCGCCAAACTTTTCGCCGGCCTCTTCTGAAAGACCCTTCGGCATGCATTGCCCAGCAAAATAACCGGAGTCATGACACAACTCCCACTGATCGACAGGCGAGCCATCGCATTTGCCCAAGCAATTGACAGTGTATCCTTCGTACCCCGACATCTGGAAGTTTGTGATGCAGTCGGGATCTACTGTGCCGCAGTTACAATGGCATAGGTAGTCCGGGCTTTCTTCGCATGCGACGGATTCAAAAACCCCTTCTGGTGGGACAGCTGGGTTGGACCCTAAAACCATTCCATGTGGAAGCCCCTCTGTTGCATTGTATTGATCGGCCGGGCAAGTCCATGCTTCGGGAATACAGATGTTCCGACCCGGATCACAGGTATGGGGATCGTCTAGACCACCTGTGTAGCCAGGCAAGTTTATGAAATAGGTCATAGGTGTCATGATTAGTTGTTTTTTTGCGCAATACACCGCGTTTTGCCATGGATAATCGCCGTCTTTGTCACAGTCTGGATCCCATGTGCCGCAGCCACAATGGCAGCCATCGTTAGCGTCGAAGTTGGCCGGATTACAGGTCCAACCTTCGAGCTGGCAGGCGCCGTCATCTCCAATGCAGGTGGCCCCCTCGGTGGGGCATGTGTTGTTAGCCGGGATCTGGTTTAGAGCGAGGTCATAGTTGATGATATCGCAGTCTGGATCCTTGATTCCACAGCCACAATCACAAACAGGATATGTTGTGAAAGGATAACCACCCAGAGGACCAAGATCTACCCAGGTGGTCTTAATACCTTCATTATATTTTAGGGGATCACAACCCGCTAGAATCCATTTATCTGGAACACATTTGTGTCCAGATTTTGCGCAGACCATTAGATTGCTGTTGCTACATTTACCTGCTTCTGTACAAAAAGCCCCCGGCGAGCAATCATCATGATCTTCACAAAGCTCATGATACTGGGTGAAGATAGGAGCTAGGTATGGCTCCGAGCAATAACAGCCTTCAGCTCCAGCGCAAGGCACCGGGCCTTCGGCACTAAAGTCATTACTTTGATTACAAGTTGATGCCAGCGGGCAATCTGAATCTTCGTAGCAGGTAGACCGCCCGCAGCTACCAAAGCCCGGATACACAAGGTTGTCCACGGCATCACAATCCGGGTCATACACGCCACATTCGCAATCACACCCACTATCGAAGCCCCATTGGGCGATCGTATCGTACTTATATGCGGCAGGGCCGCATTTGTCCGCATCCCAGCCTGGTAATTCGCAGGCCCCTGAAATCGGGTTGCAGCTGAAGTCGGGATTAGAGCAATCGTTTTGATTACTCCAAACACAATCCGGATCATAAGCGCCACAGTTACATTCACAGCTCGGGGCTTCTGTGAAACCATCATCACACTCTTGTCCTGGTAATTGGAAAGGCGGGCAGACGAACTCTGCTGTGGCCCCTGGGCTCAGATCCATCCCTTCGTTGTAGTCGTTGGGATCGCAGCTCGGTAACCAGTCTGTAGAAACGCACCTGCCCCAGGTGTTACAGATTTGATCTGGTTGTGCGTCATGAACACCACAACGTGCGGCTATATCGGTATTTCCATTGGCAAGGTCACAATCCGGGTCACGTTCACCACAGTCGCAATCGCAACCATCGTTTGTTCCATAACGCCATATATCGCAGGTCCAGGATGACGGCGCACAGGAGGGGTAATCTAGAGTGGCGACACATCCCTCTCCTGGCTCACAGCTATCCACAGTACAGGGGTCCCCATCGTCACAATCATCGGCCCGCCCTTGGCATTGCCCTAAATTGCATCGGTCCTCTTTGGTGCATGGATTGCCATCGTCGCAATCGGCTTGATTATAGGACATGATGCAACCATCGACAGAGTCGCAAGCATGGGTGGTACAAAGATCTTCATCTTCGCAAACGACTGGCGTACCGGTGCAGATCCCGCCGGCCACGCAGACATCTTCGGTCGTACATACGCTCTCATCATCGCAGGCTGTCCCATCCGCTAGCGTCTCATAGACACAGCCAGTCTCAGGAAGGCAAGAATCGGTGGTGCAGGAGTTTTGATCGTCGCACGAAAGAGCAGAGTGTTCGCACTCCCCAGATTCATTGCAGGTGTCCGTAGTGCAGGCATCACCATCGTCGCAATCGATCCCAACGCAAGCACATAGTATCCCAACATCATCGCAAGACTCTGCGTCTTGCATCGTGGTTGTGTCGGCAACTCCCGTATCACTTGTCGAGGATGTCCCACCATTACTGCATGACCAGGCGAATAATATGGACAGCGTAAGGATCAGAAAAAGGTGCCGCATGGTATGCTCCGAAATTGCCGTTGGAGCCGGAATCATACGCCAGTTGAGTGTTTGGCACCAGCCTGGGCCATATGGCATTTCTCTCGCGTCAGGGCTGATAGACCCCGGGGATGGGGGCGCCGGCGGCGGGGTTGAATTCCGTAGGATCCAGACCCAGAAATTGCAGCACGGTGGCGGCGACCTGGTTGAGTCCAATATGGTTTTGATCGGCCAGTTCCCCCTGGTTGGGAGTATGGGGGCCAATGACCGCGACCCAGATCTCCTCGGAACCAGGGATATCGGGTTTATGGTTATCCCAGTCTTGACCGGTTCGTCCGCGACCATGGTCCGTGGTCAAGATGATGGTCGTATTGTCCCGATATTGCGGCATCGACTGTAGAACGGACCAGAGCTGTGCAAGGAAGCTGTCTACATACGCGGCCGCCTGAAGTACCCGATCGTAACGACGGCCATGACCCCAATCGTCTGTCTCGGCGAAGGCCAGATAGAATAACCGAGGTCGGTAGGTTTTTAGATATTCGAGGGCAAGATGGCTGGTGACCCGATCATGGCGCACATCGTCCCAGGGGGTTCTAAGATCGTGCTGGGCCGTGTTCAAGGCACGCATTCCAGGCGTCAGCAAGGACTCGTCGACGGATTGGTAACCGGCGTTACAGACGATGCTCCCATTGGTCAGAGCCGCCCCCTCGTTGAATCGCTCCCAGGAGCCGAATACAGCCACATCGGTCTGTTTCAGTCCGAGCTTTTGGCGGGCGAACTCCAACACCGTCTGCCGTGGGATCGGCTTAGCTGCGTTCGTCGAGATGGTGGTCTGCACCTCGCCGGTGAGTAATTCGGCGTAGCCGGGATAGGAGATCCGTTGCGGGTTGGCTACGGACGCGGCGCTGTTCCGGTTTCGGTTCCCGAAGACCATTCCCTGACCGGCCAGGTTTTGCCAGAAGAAGGGGAGGAGTTTTTCCCGGCGTTGATGGGCCGTCTCCCCTCCGAAGCGGGCTCGGAGACGGTCTGGATATTTCACGCCGCCGATGGCGCGATCTGCCAGCAGACTATCGTCCATGCCGGTGAAGAGCTCCTGCCAGCGCAACCCATCCATGGTGATGAGAATGACGTTATGGGGTGGGGCCGAATCGGTCGACTTCTGGAGTTGTACGTGGCTGGAGCAGCCCATGATCAGACACCCGATTAGAGCAAAAAACGAATAGCTGGGTTTTCCCATAGGAGTTGTTCCATCCACTCAGGGGTTTGGCTTTTCAGCGGGCTTTGAAGACGCCGATTGCAAGAAGCCTTTCACATGTTTGACCAGACGCTTGAATTCCGTTCGGAAGCGCCACCGGCCTTCTACAATAATAAGGTGCGGACCCACGAAGAGGACTTCATATATCCGCTTCTGGAAGGTCATATCATCCATATGCTTGCGCGCTCTTTTGGCCGCTCGGGCGTTGCTATACTCCCAGAGCCATAGATTCTGGACCACGGTCTGTCCCTGGCGATCTTTCGAGTCTTTCACTATCGACGCGTGGTAGGAGCGCTGCAATCCCTTACAAACGCGACTATCGACGAAGCCCTTACGTGCGCTGGGGTTGGGGCAGATGGTCTTGGCCTCGTAACCCTTTTTGTGGCGATCGTTTACATGGTAGTTCACTGCCGAGATGGACTTCAGCAGGTTCATGTAGATGGTCGGGGGGACGGTCGCTTCCGAGGCACGTTGGATCTCTCGGGGCCCTTTCGCCTCTGCGGGCTGAACCCAGACCGGTAATACCAAACCAAGAATAACCAGGAAACGAACCATTCCGGCCCCGCCTTAAGAGAGTGTAGAAGAATAGCGTGCCCGCTCTATGCTGGCCAGCCGCAGGTACAAACGAGTTCAGCTCGCCCGATAATCCCGCTTTCCACCGGTCTTTTCGAGTAGACGGAGCCCATCCATGCGGAGCTCATCGTCTGTGAACTTCAACATATCGTAGATCGTCAGGGCGACCACCGAGGCGGCGTATAGGGCCTCCATCTCTACACCAGTGCGGTCCAGAGCCGTGATCTCGACGGTGATATGTAGACGTCCGACCTGGCGCTCAAAACCTACGCGCGCATCTGTGACAGCCAGTGGATGACAGTGGGGTAGGACCAGATGTGTGGTCTTGGCCGCCATTAAGCCCGCGGCGCGCGCTACAGGGTAGACCTCACCCTTGGGGGTGTCCCCGGCGTCGATACGGTCCAGGGTGGATTCCTGGCCCACGATATAGACTTCGGCTACGGCCCGCCGCTGGGTCTTATTCTTCGCTGTGATGTCGATTAAACCGACGCGTTTGTCTGTCATCCGCCAATACCCCGCATATCGCGTTCTTTGAGGTTGGTTGGGAGGTTCCGGTCGGCCATCTCTTGTAAGAAGCCGGCCCCTTTGGTTCCGAGGGATTCCTTGACCGCCTCACGAAGGGCCATGGGATCGGTATTTGCCCGCAGTAGAGCCCGAACATTGGGTCCCTCTTCTGCAAATAGGCAGGGAAGAATGGTCCCGCTGGCTGTGATTCGGACGCGGTTGCAATGGTTACAAAATGGCTGCGAGAGGGTGGGGATGATGCCAAAGTGGGTACCATCGGCCAGGGTGTAGCGTCGAGCCGTCTCGCCCAGCTTATGGGCCTCTTCCTGAATGGGCCCGAGCACAGCGCGCAGGCTCTCGACGATCTCCGAGGTCGCCACGACACTATCGGGGCTCCACTGGCTCCCGAAGGGCATGAATTCGATAAAGCGCATCTCAAAGGAATGGCTCTGGGCGAATCGGATAAGGTCTGCCAACTCGTGGTCGTTGATTCCACGGATGACCACCGCATTTAGTTTTCGGCTCGCAAAGGGAGCGAGGGCCGCCTGCTCAATTCCGTAGCGTACCGAATCCAGCTGGTCGACGGCAGTCAGCTTTTTCATAGTCTCTCGGTCGAGAGTGTCGAGGCTGATATTGATACGGTCCACACCCGCCGTGGCGAGAGTTTTCGCGCAATCTCCAAGGCGACTCGCGTTGGTCGTCAGGCCAATGGATTGTACGCCGTCGATGGCGCGAAGCATTCCGACCAGTTGGTCCAGGTTGCGTCGTAGGAGGGGCTCTCCTCCCGTAATCCGCAGATTTGATATGCCGAGAGGAACGGCGGCTTCGGCGACGAAGCGGCTGATCTCTTCAAAGCTCAGCAGGTTTTCTCGTTCCCCAAAGTCTGTCGCGTCGTCGGGTACACAATAGCTGCAGCGAAAGTTACAGCGATCGGTTACCGAAATGCGTAGCTTTCGATGGGGGCGGTTTCCATAGGGATCCTGGACCGGTCGTATGTCGTTGTTTCGGACCATGCCTCTCCAATGCCGTATTTCTACACGCATCACAAGCCCTTTTGCCTTCACAGCACGTTCTTTGGGAGGGTGAGACGTGCAGGTGGCTGTTCGACGAATCGTCTGGCATAATCACGGACCGCATCTATGGAGGGTCTCTATGAGCCGTATAGCTACACTCGCTATTATCTTGTCTTTGGCTTTCTTCTCCCACGCATGGGCGGGAGGAAAGGTCGGGTCGGATTGCAAATTCAACGGGAAAAAGCTGCAGGGCAAGGTAAAGATCGTGAAGTCTTTCCCAGACTTCAAGGTCAAGGTTGTCACCTCGTTTCCAGATCTCAAGGTAGAGAAGGTGAGTAGCTTTGCCGATAAATGCGGCAAATGGGAAATCGTCACCTCGTTCCCGGACTTTACCATCGAGCTGGTGGACTCGTTTCCAGACTTTACGATCGAATACGTGACGTCGTTTCCGGGTGTACCCTGAGTACTATTCGATGACCGCTGCGCTCGTGGCCCGTTGCCCGTTTGCCGGGTCCAGGGTGTAGATTCGATGATCGACATCGTCGACGAAGTATAGGAAGCCCTCGCTGGGCAGCCCTTCGATATGGGAGCAGCCAAAGGCCGTGAAACTCACCTGCGGCGTGTTGCCACCGAAGACATCTACGGTATAGGCGACGTCTCGGATTGGTTCCACATAACTGACCGTTCCTCCAGCGATACTGCAGGCCGGAACCAGCGCGAAGGAGAAGACCGGGTTTTCGAAGGGGATCGTGTCAAAGCCACCCGAATCCGAGGAGAGGGGGCAGATTCCCATCTCGGTATCGGTAACCTCTCCCACATAGGCCCGGGAATTCCAATGGGCGTCGACCAGTCCGGCATCCGTTTCACAACCGCCCGCCCCTTCACGCAAGGGGTGCAGCATGCCCGAGCGGCTGCCAACTACCAGGAAGGTGTCGTCCGGTACCCGGATCCGGTAGTGGAGAGGGCCGGCCAGACATTGCGGGGTTAGACCGCCATCGATACAGCCGCAGCCACAGGCAGGTTCTCCAAAATAGATTTGGCCGGGGGCACAACCAAAATCGACCAGAGCACATTCGTCTTCGTTGAGTCCTACGTAGTTCACATTCGGATCTTCCGGGTCGATACAGCCTCCGTCGAAGAGCGCTGGCATCTTGGCCGCCTGGGGATCATCACCGGTCTGCCGCATGATGAGATTCTGGCCCAGGGTGTTTTCATTGAATGTGAGGGTGTCGCCCGCGACGGACTCGATCACGACTTCAAATGTGTCCCCTCGTAAGGCGCCGCAGGAGAGATCCTGGTTCACAATGATTTCGAGGATGTCGCCGGGTTGCACGCCGGCGTCGCAAAAACGGGCACCCGGATCATGAAATTCCCGATTCGCCTGTCGTAGGATGCCAGTGAAGCGTTCTGTCGCAGGAATAATCCCACCCGATGTAACGGTCCAACGCTCTGTGGGGGTCTCATGATCGGTGGTCTGCAGTTCGACACCTGTATAGGTCACCCGGGTAATTTCTTCATCGTCGATGGTTTGTGTGACGGTCTGGGTGCCCACCGAGCCGAAGTGAGGGATGTCCGCAGGTAGGACAAAACTCAGATCCTGTGTCTCGTCATCGAGCGTAAACGATGGGACCGCAACGCGTACAGAGGAGAGGGTTGGGTCACTGGAGGAGGATGTGTCTGGGGGAGAAAAGATATGTAGCACCGGATCGAAGGGAAGGAGCTGGCCATTTTGCAGAGCAAGATAGGCGACCAATTGGCTTTCCCCGTCGTCATCGGCAGGAATTTCATGGAATACAAGATCGACCGGCAAGGCACCCAGGGGAGCGTCTTGCAGCTGTCGTTGTGTCCAATAGGCGTTGTCTTCGTGGGCTGTGAGGACCGCACCGGCTTCAAGATCGATGGCGAGCACATCACGCTGCGATGGTCGAAGCACATATACTACGGACTGTTGCGGATGAACGGCGAGTACCGGGCTGCCCATTGAGGCCTCGTCCGATTCGTCATTGTCCATGGCGCCGTAACAATTGATGTCGTCTGTATCGGTCTGACCATCCCCATCGTTATCCAACCCATCGGAACATCGAGGCAGAGCTTCGCTCGTATGGGTGGGATCCGCGCAGGTGGGATCACCCGGTGCGTCGAAGACCCCATTGCCGTTCTCGTCGGTTCCATTGCCGCATGGAGCGGCCAGAGAGTGCTCATTGGGTTCATCGCCGACGCAATCTTCGTCTTCATCGTCCACGAGCCCGTCCCCATCGTTGTCGAGTCCGTCGGAGCAGGGGTGGCTCTCAAAGGCCAATCCATTATCGGGGCAATGGCCAGTGGTTGGGTCGATCGTTCCATCGCCGTCGTTGTCCAGTCCGTCGCTACACACGGAATTCTCACTATGTTCCGAATTGTCGCCGGCACGTACACAGCCGCCATCTTCCAGGTCGGTGAGCCCATCGTCGTCGTTGTCGATGCCATCCCCACATTCAAAAAGGGTGTCATCGGTGGCTTCGTCACCATCCAAACGGGAGGTGCAGTCCGGATCCACACCGTCTACGAATCCATCGTCGTCGTTGTCGAGACCGTCGTTACAGGCCTGGCTCAGGGAGATAGCTGTCCAGCTAAACTCCTCGAGGTCTGCCACCCAGAGGCGCTTACCGTCCGTCGATACGGTCACCAACTTGTTCTCCGCGTGATGGACACGAAGATCGGAGACCGGCTCGGGGGGCAGGGTAATGGCTTCGGGTTCGTCCGCTAGAACGTCATCGGCCAGAATCTCCCATCGAACGGCGGCTGTTCCGTCGGCACTCAACAAATAGGCGAAGTCGCCAGAGTCCAGAGATACGATTCGAACCCTATCCGCAACGAAGGGTAATTCGTGGCTTGTAATGGCGTGGTCTGGCAAGGAGACACGCACCAGGCCATCGGGGAAACTGGTGGCCAATACGGTCTTATGATGGGGCCCTCGGCGCGCATCGTAGACCTGCCCTGGAAGGCGAATCCCATTGGAACCCGGTGTCTGCACCTCGAAATCAAGGAACCCCTGGGTGTCGAAATCATAGACCATCAGCGTGCTACGAAAACCCTGGAGAACATACAGTTTCAGCCCCTCTTCGGCCTCGACACATTGGGCTGGATCTGCCCCTTCTCCGTCGACAGTACAGGTTAAGACCGCTGTACGTAATGACGCCAGATTGGTGGTGTTGATCACCGTCGCGTCTGTACAGTTCGTGGCCAGGAGAAGGAGGGCAACAAGCGTTGCCAGGCGGCGTATCATTCCTCTACCTCGATGCCCTTGACCGCTGTAATTACCTGTAGGTGGGTCGCGCTCTCTGGATCACCGTCGACGATGGTCAGCGTACCATCCTCGAAGTCGGCTGTTACGATCCATTTACGATCCTCCTGATGGACGACGGCGAGCTCATAGGGGCCACGACCCACGGGTACATAGTTTGTGACCAGACCCGCCTCGTAGTCCACCACGTAGATCTTGTCTTCTTTGAAGCTGCTCACAAAAGCCCGCCAGGACCCATCGACGCCAAAAGGTGCGAATACAACGCGCGATGCTCCATCGCCAACGGCGATCTCGTGCACAAGTCGAAACCGGCTGGCCTGGGTGGCGTCTGGCTCAAGGATGTACAGACTATCCGGTTGGCGCCATACCAATGCGATCCTGTGCCCGTCGGGCAATAGGGATAGCTCGCGTCCAAAATCAAGGCCTACGGTGGTTTTTACCAGGGCGGGAAGCTGCAGGAATATGGGGTCACCGAGATTGACCACCGGTGTGTCGTCTACGAGCCCAAAGTCCAGGTCTATGACCGTGAGAAAGGTTTTGGATTTATGCGCCAACACCAGGGTGCCCGTGCCGGGGTGGTAGACCATCGACTGGACACCAGAATTGGTGGTCGTCTCTGCTAATTTTCCGAGCGCGCCATCGTCCTGGATCCAGAAGAAATTGAGGGTGCCATCGACAAGACCTGCGCTGATAAAGATGCGATGGGATGGTCCCAGCTCGTGAAGAATAAGAGACGCATAGGGCTCTTCACCGGGGGATAACCCTTCATCACTGGTATACTCGTGATCCTCGTTACATGTGCCCGTGTCGCCATCGGCCGGCCCACCACAATCGAGGACCGGAGGACTATCCTCGGAGTCCCGTTGTACATCGATTCGGAAGATCGAGTCGGATTGTCGTGAGGGAATCAGCAAGGTCTCCACCTGGCCTGAGTCTGGATCCACCAGGCCTCGCATGATCCCACCGAAGGGTGTGATCTGGACGGTAGTGTCGGGAAGAACCCGCTCTTCGACCAGGTCGATCACCGCGATGGTCCCACTCTTATAGAGCTGATCGAAGTTGCTGTTCACTACGTAGGCGTAGCGGCCATCACTGTCCACCAGCATGGATGTAGGCCAACGGATCAACTCGGCCGGATGAGGAAAGCCAATCTGGCTTTCGGCACATCCCAACCCAAAGAGGACCAGGCTCACTGCAAGGAAGCGTTGTGTTTTGGAGACAGAGGCTATCATTTGGATGCAAGCGCCGCCTGTGCTGCTGCCAATCGCGCGATAGGTACGCGGTAGGGAGAACAAGACACGTAGTGAAGGCCGAGCTTGGCACAGAATTGGATAGACGAGGGGTCTCCACCGTGTTCACCACAGATCCCCAGCTTGATGTCTGGTCGGGCCTGTCGTCCCTTATCTACGGCCATCTGCATCAGGATCCCCACACCCGAAGTGTCGATGCTGGCAAAGGGGTCGGCCGGATAGATACCGTACTGCACATAATCCGGAAGGAAGGAACCGGCGTCGTCACGGGACACGCCCAGAGTCATCTGGGTGAGGTCGTTGGTCCCGAAGGAGAAGAACGTCGCTTCGGCTGCGACCTCGTCGGCGGTCAGGGCAGCACGTGGGACCTCAATCATGGTGCCGAGCATATAATCGACGGTCTGGCCACGCTCTTCGAATAGAGCTTCGGCTTCGCGGATTACCTCTTCTTTCTGAAGGGAAAGCTCTTGTACATTACCTACTAGCGGGATCATGATCTCGGGGTGTACATCGATGCCTTCGGCGGCTACGTCGAGAGCGGCCGTAATGATGGCGCGCGCCTGCATACGTGTGATCTGTGGATACATCAAGCCGAGTCGACAGCCACGGTGACCCAACATGGGGTTCATCTCGCGTAGCTCATCAATACGGGTATGAATCGCAGCGGCCGACATACCCAGGGACTGGGCCAATTCCTCGACCTCGGGCCCGCCGTGGGGCAGGAACTCGTGCAGCGGCGGATCCAGAGTTCGAATGGTAACCGGTCGCGAACCCATGGCGCGGAAGATCCCGCGGAAGTCTTCGGCCTGCATGGGTTCAATCTGGCGCAAGGCGGCTTCACGCTCTTCCGGCGTACGCGACAGAATCATCTGGCGCATGGCTCGAATACGATCCGTGTCGAAGAACATATGTTCGGTACGACATAGACCAATACCTTCCGCGCCCAGGGCGATGGCGACTTCGCTGTCCTTCGGGGTGTCCGCGTTGGTCCGAATACCCATGGTTCGGATATCATCTGCCCAGTTCAGGATCTGGTCAAAGGCCTGACAGATATCGGAATCATCGGCCGATCGGGTTTTTTCAATATGTACCTGGAGAACTTCGGAGGCCGAGATATCGATTGTACCCGCGAATACTTCGCCGGTCGTTCCATCGATTGTGATGAGATCGTCGGCGCTGAATTCCCGCCCATCGGCGATCAACACGTTTCGCTCCGAATCAATCCGGATACTGCTGCAACCCACCACGCAGGGTTTTCCCATACCACGGGCGACAACAGCGGCGTGGGATGTGAGGCCGCCGCGTGCGGTAAGAATACCCTGCGCTGCGTCCATTCCGTGGATGTCCTCGGGTGTGGTCTCTTCGCGAACCAGAATCACTTTCTGGCCTTGGTTTGTTCGCTCCGCGGCGTCGTCGGCCGTAAAGGCGATGGTACCCTGTGCGGCCCCTGGTCCCGCGTTGAGGCCAATCGCGAGGAGGCGTCCGTCGTGTCGTGCTCGGTTGGCCTCGCTCGGGTTCAACGTCGGCGCCAGGATCTGGGTCAACGCATCGGCCGGAACGCGCGTTACGGCATCGGACTTCTCGATCAGGCCTTCGTCTACCATGGCGGTCTGCGAAATCAACCAGGCATGGCCTGTTCGTTTCGCGGTACGGGTCTGCAGCAAATAGAGCCGTTCGTGCTCGATGGTGAACTCGATGTCCTGGACATCTTTATAATGCTTTTCGAGCTGTGCTGCGAGGCCCATAAGCTGGTCGAATACGGCCGGGAAGGTCTCCTGCAGAGACTGACCAGCCAGATCCAGTTCGGCCGCTCGCTCGGCTCGGACGGGGAGGGGAGTTCGAATACCGGCTACGACATCTTCGCCCTGTGCGTTAACAAGGTACTCGCCGTAGAATTCCCGGGTTCCATTCGATGGGTCTCGGGTGAAGCCTACGCCGGTTCCACAGTCGTTACCCAGATTGCCATAGGCCATCGCCTGCACATTTACGGCCGTACCAAGATCGTCCGAGATACGATTCAGGCGTCGGTAGGTGATCGCACGGGGGTTACCCCAGGATTGGAAGACCGCGTGGATTGCAGCTTCGAGCTGATCCCAGGGATCTTCGGGGAAGCTCTCGCCGGCCTGGCCTTCGTAGACCGCCATGTAACGGCGAATCACCTCGTCCAGATCTTCCGCGCTGAGATCGTAGTCATTTTCTACACCACGGTCTTTCTTCACAGCCGAGAGCTCATGCTCAAACGCTTCTCCATCGAGACCTTTTACGACGTTACCGAACATCTGAATGAAGCGACGATGGCTATCACGAACAAAGCGTCCGGAGCCGGAGAGCTCTTCCATGGAGTCCCGCACGGCGGAGTTGAGTCCCAGGTTCAGCACGGTGTCCATCATGCCGGGCATGGAGATTGGTGCACCACTACGGACGGATACCAGGAGCGGGTGGCTGCCACCGCCGAAGGTTTTCCCCGTGGTTTTTTCGAGGCGCGCGATCGAGGCGCGCACGTCGTCCATCAAACCGTCTGGTAGGCCACCGACCTCCTGGAAACGGGTACAGACGTCTGTGGTAATCGTAAACCCGGGAGGCACCGGCAGATCAATACGTGCCATCTCTGCGAGGTTTGCTCCCTTGCCTCCAAGGAGGCTCTTCATTGAGCTGTCGCCTTCGGTGTTATCGTCGCCAAAGAAATAGATGTTTTGTGTAGTCATTTGTGTACCTATTTGTCTGCCCGTATCCGGGTGAAGTCGGCTACTCGACTGAAGTCATTCGCCAAGGCTCTGAGAAGGGAAAGTCGGTTATTTCGCACCCCTGGATCGTCTGCCATCACGAGCACCTCGTCGAAGAAGGTGTCTACGGATGGTCGAAGGTCGCCAAGGATGGAGATAGCCAGCTTATGGTCGCTCATGGAGAGAGCATCTTGCAGGCTCGTCTGGGCCTGGCGAAACGCCGTGTCCAGCGCTTTCTCCGCCGGATCGACGAGTTGGTCTGTGTCGTAGGCACTCTGGGAGTGGTCACGGCTAATGTTCTGGATACGTTTGAATGCCACGGCTGCTTCGTCGAACCAACCTTCGGTTCGCGCCAACTGGAGGGCCTCAATACGTGCCATCAGCTCATGTGGCTGTTCACAGCCCACAGCGAGGACGGCATCGACCAGATCGTGGGTATAGCGTTCCGAATAGAGGACTCGTACCCGGGCTTCCACAAATTCACTGGCTCCAGTTTGCATGCCGGCTGTTATGTCGACACCCTGCGCCTCAAGCTGTTGGAAAGCCATGGTAAGGAGCCCGCGGAAGCCAATGTTCAGGCGGGTATCTTCGAGAATACGAAGGATACCGATCGCGGCTCGTCGTAGAGCATAGGGGTCCTGGCTTCCTTTGGGAATGAGACCGACCGCGAAACAACCGGCGATGGCGTCGACCTTATCGGCCAGTGCGACCACTGCACCGACGGTGGATCCTGGTATGGCATCACCGGAGAACCGTGGTCGATAATGTTCTTCGATCGCCTGGGCTACGGTTTCGGATTCGCCGTCATGGAGAGCATAATACCGCCCCATAATGCCCTGAAGCTCGGCAAATTCGTTGACCATCAATGTGACCAGATCAGCCTTCGCGAGATGTGCGGTACGAGCGCAATCGTCGACGCTATCGGGAAGCACTTGTTCCGCGATGGCTCGACTCAAACCCACGAGTCTTTCCGTTCGCTCTTTTACGGAACCGAGCCCCTTGAGATAGAGGACCTTATCCAGTGCATCGATTCGATCTTCTAGACGGGTCTTTCGATCTTCGTCGTAGAAGAATTGACCATCTTCGAGCCGGGCTCGAATCACGCGAGCGTTGCCTCGAAGTACACCTTCTACGTCGGCGGGCTGGGTGCCCATAACCACGGCGAAATGGGGTACGAGAGAGCCGTTTGCGTCTTCAATGGCGAAGATTTTTTGATGTTGCCGCAGCTCAGTGATCAACACTTCACGAGGCAGGGCCAGGTAGCTTGATGGGAACGACCCGAGGGCGGTCTCCGGCCATTCCACCAGATTGGTCACTGTATCCACCAGGGCTGGGTCCGGGACTACCTTGATATCGTTGGTCTCCAGCGCGGCCAGGCCCTCTTCAATACGGGATTTACGCTCTCCCATATCGGCCAGCACGTAGCGGCTTCGAAGCGCCTCCTGGTAGCTGTCGGGAGATTCCAAGACGAAGGTTCCAGGTGCCAGGAATCGATGGCCTTCGGTCTGGTTCGAGGACTGAACGTCGCCGACTGTAAACGGGATCGTCTGGTCTCCCAGAACGGCCAGGACCCAGCGGATGGGTCTTGAGAATGCCAGCCCCGAGGCTTCCCAGCGCATCTTCTTGGGGAAGGGTAGGCCCCCTATGATCTCCGGCAGTGCATCGGCCAGCAGGGTTACCGCGGATTGCCCCACAATATGTACTTCTGCAGCCAGGACATCGCCGCGCTTTCCCGGTTGGACCGACATCTTGTCGACCTCGACGCCAACCTTACGAGCAAAGCCGGCGGCCGCAGGAGAGGGGTTGCCCTCGTCGTCATAAGCGATGGATACCGGCGGTCCAAGTACCATCTCGGAGCGGTCGGGCTGTTGTGTCTGTACCCCAGATACCTGTACAGCAATCCGTCGCGGTGTAGCGTACGTGGTGGAGGATCCAGCCTGAAGGCCCCAGGACTCCAGAGCCGCCTTAACACGATCGTCGAACGCCTTTACGACGGAAGAAATGGTTCCGGGGGGGAGCTCTTCAACTCCGACCTCAAGAAGCAGTTGGCTGTTGGTTTCGCCCACACTCATACCGAAACCTGTTTGGTAAGGGGATGTCCGAGATTGGTGCGTAGTTCGATATAACCTTCCGCAACCCGTCGCGACAGGCCACGAATCCGTCCGATATAGGCCTGGCGCTCTGTTACGCTGATGGCGCTGCGGGCATCGAGTAGATTGAACACATGGGATGCGCGCATGCAGTAGTCGTAGGCGGGTAGGACGAGGCCTCCCTCCACCAGGCGAATACATTCCTCAGAGAGATTCTTGAAGAGATCAAAGTAGAGCTCAGTGTTGGCCTCTTCAAAGTTGTAACGACTGAATTGAACCTCATCCTGGTGATGAACGTCGCCGTAACTGATGCCCTGGCTCCATTCCAGATCGTATACATTCTCTACGTCTTGCAGGAACATACAGATGCGTTCAATGCCGTAGGTGATTTCGACCATGATGGGATCGAGATCGATACCACCGACCTGCTGGAAGTAGGTGAACTGGGTCGCCTCCATTCCGTCGATCCAGACCTCCCAGCCGAGTCCCCAGGCGCCGAGTGTCGGTGATTCCCAGTCGTCTTCAACAAAGCGTATATCGTGGTTCTCCAGCTTGAGCCCGATAGCCTCGAGGGAACGAAGATACATGCCCTGAATGTCTGCGGGGGCTGGTTTCATGACCGTTTGGAACTGATAGTAATGTTGCAAACGGTTGGGGTTTTCACCGTACCGGCCGTCGGTTGGTCGCCGGGAAGGCTCTACGTAGGCTGCATTCCATGGCTCGGGACCCAGGGCCCGTAGGAATGTGGATGGATTGAAGGTACCTGCACCCTTTTCTACATCGTAGGGTTGGACGATAAGGCAGCCTTCATCGGCCCAGTATTTTTGAAGGGCTAAAATGACTTCTTGGAAATTCAAAACTACTGTCTCCAATCTGGGGTGCGAACCCTAGCAACCGTGCGGACAGGGGTCAATCTCCACGACACGGTTTTCTTGCATAGATTGCCAACGACAAATGGCAGTAGATGCCTGGGGTGCCATCCGCTGTTTACCCTGGCTTTGCCCAATCCCCGACTGGGCGAGGTGACTTGCAGGAATGTCGTTGACCGTGTTGAACTCCGAATGCTGTCGTATTCGATTGGTGTTAAAGAGGCGATAGAGCTACGCTTTGCGAAGAGTATTGAGTCTTCAATATGCAAAAGGAACCAGTATGATCCGTGAACAGAATTCCCTACAGGTGCGTAGTATCGTGATACTTGCGACCGCGCTTCTTTTGGCGCTCGGTTGTTCCGGTTCGAGCGAAGAACCCGGATCGGACCTTGGGAGCGATGTTGGTGCAGACCTTAGCGAAAGCACTGGAACGGACATCGGGGAAGATACGGCACCGGACGTCCCGGTCGATGACGGAGTCCCGGTCGATGGGGGTACCGAACCGGACGTGACGACACCTCCCCCCTTCGAGCTCGACCGAAATGGTGACGGGACTTTGGATATCCTGGTGATCGGCACGATCTACTCGATCCGGGATGGCGCCGCCGCCTTCTCACCCCACCTGATTGTCTCCGAGTTGCAAAGCATCCTATCGGGCGACACGACACTTCCCCTGGCTGTGAATGTGGTCGCCGAGGATCTCTATCGGAGTAAGCAGCACGTTACGGGTTACGGCCAGGGTGGCGACGAATACAGCTGGACCTATTACTGCCATTCCCTCACCCAGTATTATTATTGGCCCGAGGGGCGCGAGGCGCGGTTATCAAATCTGGCGGGACAAGGTGGTGTCGATTGGGATCATGTCGTAATCGGAGGAGATCCCAATATCGTGTCCACGGTTCCGGGTTATTATTCTCTCGGTGCAAATAAGGTGGCCGCTAAGGTCGCCGAGGGAAACGCGCAGCCGCACCTGCTTATGTTGTGGCCGGAGAATGCCGACGGGGCGGCTATCGATCATTTCTCAGAGTTCACCTACCGCACCAGTGATGGGGCGAAGGTCGGCCTACCGGTCATTCCGGCCGGTCGCGCCTGGGGTGATCTTGCCGCCCAGAAGAAGGACATCGCAGGGGCCCACCCGACACCGAATGGGGCGTATCTGGCAGCGGCCTCCATCTATGCGCATATGGTGGGTAGGAGCGCGTCCTCGTCGAGCTACCAATACGATGATGAGCTGGCAGAAGCGGCGCTATCGACAGTGCTCAGTGAAGCAGGTCAGATGCATTATACGGGGGCGCGCACATTCGTCTCGCCTTTTAAGAGCTGTGATATTACCGACCGAGTCTTGAATTATAATCACACGGGCTCCAGCTCAGAGAATGGTATCCGTGGTGGTCTGAACTGGGTCCTGGGCAAGGCAAATGTGAAATTGGAGTCGGGCGGAGACCCTCCGATCAATTTCAACTATGGTCGCGCCAATACCGAGTTTGAAGCCCATAAACGGTACAAGATTGATCCCGCGCAATTTGACCATTCCCTCGGCTTTCCCATGCAGGACCATTCGAACCATGGGAATACGACCCTTCTATACGGTCTGGATAAGCGGCGCGATGGCATAGAGAATGGCACGGATCTCGGCGTCGCTCGCAAGATGGCACGCGATCTCGAGCTACCCTACGCGCGGGCTATCCCCGTACGGACACTGCTGGTCCAGATGCAAGACGCGATCCCAGGGCAATCGGGATATAGTGATGGCTGGCATATGAACGGCGATCTGAATAAGGCCATCGGCGCCTTTATGTTTACATTGCTCACGGGTCATTGTGCCCTGGATGCGGAGCCCGCAAACCAGGACTCCAACGAATGGCGCTCGTGGATGGCACATAAAATCGGATACGAGACGGCCTGGAATCTTATGCATCTCAGCGGCTCCGCTCCCGGTTTTAAAGTGATCCCCGATTCGCCGGATAGTACATCGGTCACGACGACAGACGGGGCGGGCTTGTCGGTCTCCTTCGCATACCAACCGACGGACAATGTGACGGTCAGCGTATCAACGGATACGGCGGCGACGGTTGAGCCGGCCGAATTGGTTTTCACCCCCGAAAACTACAACGTCCCGCAACAGGTCTTCATGTTGGGGCTGGACGGTGACAATCCTATAGAGCTGTTCACAATCACGGCCAGCACGGAATCCTCCGATCCAATCTTCGACAGCCTTACGGACCGGTGGGAATATACGGTCGTACGATAAGGACCGGACGCAGAACTGTTGAAGGGTAGGGCACCCTAGTCGGATTCCTGGTCCTCAAGTCGGGTTTCGGGCAGTACATCCTGTGAAACTCGGACATCCACGCATTCACCCATCGCGAGCTCATCGAGACGGCAATGCTCATTCCAGTCGTAACGTAACCCTTTGGATTTGTCCTCAGGGCCATAGTAGTGCACGTCGATGGCGTCGGATTCTGACACATTATGGACCGCGTGGATCGTGTCTCCCGCTGTAAATTCCATCAATGTGCCCGGATCAATTTGCTCGCGTCGTTTAACGGTGAGCTGTTGTTCATCGGTGCGCTCGAACCCGATCATTTCGATCCGGCCTTCGATCAATTTACCGAGCCCGTTATGACCGTGGGAATGGATATGGGCTTGCGCTCCCGGCGCCCATAGAACACCCACGAGGGAGCCGTTGTTGGACTGTGACTCCCAATAGATCAATCGGCGGTACCGTATGGGTGGCAGCAGCTCTCCTTCACGCAGAGGCTGTAGCTCACCAATCGCGGGATAGAGTTGTCGCAAAATGGCGGTATATGTCGCTGGTTTTAGAGAGTCCTGTTCGTCGTGGTATTCGAGCAGAGTGACGGCTTCGCGTATAGAGAGTGGCGCTCCCTCCTTGAGTCGTTTCAATAGAGGACGGTGGGCGGCTTTACCCGACGCGGTGACCCGATATAGAAGATAGGACATAAGCAAGCCAGAGCTTCCCGCCAGTACACTGGTTGTGGGCGCGTCGTGTGCGAATCCCACCAACATAATAAGGGACAAGCCGGCCACGCCGAGGGCAGCCATGCCACCGGCAACCACCGCTTTCCAGCCCAGCTCGATGATCGTGTCGATATGTATCTGTAGGCCTATCCCGGCACATACGGCGAGGATCAATAATTTAACGAGCACGCTGTTGGCGTCCAACACGGCCTGCCACTCTGCCATATCACCGAAGGTCGCATCACCCCATGCCCGCACACCGAAGAGCAGAAAATAGCCCAGGATGAACTTTGGAAAGTGGGAGAGCAGGGAGGGGCTCTTCTGGTCGGGATCACGGCCTCGGCGGGTGGGGCGGAGCAAGCTGAACATAATCAATAGCGGTCCGAGCAACATGATCCGCACAGATTTGGCTGCGGTCGCGATGATCGCACCTTCTTCGCTGAACTGGGATCCAACGGCGATGCTGCTCGACAGGTCATTGACGGCCAGTCCGGCCCATAGTCCGCCATATTCGTCGGATAGACCTAACGCCTGGGCCGCTGGGTAGAAGCTCGCCAGAGCCAGTATGCTGAATAGAAAGACGGCCGTTATGGCCAGGCCTTGATCGCGGCGGCGAGCGTAGATGACGGGTGAGAGCGCGTTGATGGCGGAGGCACCACATATCATGGATCCAATACTCAGAAGGTCGCCCAATTCCCGTCGAAGCCCGAGTCTATGGGACGCCACATGGGTGAGGAAAAATGCACAGGGTAAAGCAAATAGCAGAATGGTCAGCACCATCTGCGCCTGTTCGGCGTCGAAGAGATCTGTCTGAATCTTCAACCCCATCAATATGATGGCCAGGCGGAGGACCCACTTGCCGGTATACCGCAAGCCTCGTTCATAATAGTCCATATCGCGATCGGTTCGTGCGCCAAGACCAATCCAGCGACTCAGGGGCGTATTCAGAACAAGGATGCCCAGAAAGATGGCGATGATCACATCGGACACATAGGCCGTATGGGGTTTGATGGCGGAACCAAGCCCGAAGGCAAGCAAGCCCATCAACACGGCAAGACCGATGCCCGTGAGTTCATTTTTGGATGGAATCCAGGGCTTATTCAACCGATGGCCTCCAGTTTGCTAAAGGTCTGTTACGACAGACCAACCTTCCCGTCCCGGGAGCGTATTCAAGCCCGCCTATTCTTAGCACTCAAACGCCACCTGGGTCTACTATGCTGCTGCCATCGACAAGGTTGTATCCCCCGTCCAGGTTGACCTTGTGCCCGATGCTGAAAGTCATTGAAGCCCTCGCGCA
This sequence comes from Myxococcales bacterium, assembly GCA_002728755.1. Taxonomy (GTDB): domain Bacteria; phylum Myxococcota_A; class UBA9042; order UBA3505; family UBA3505; genus UBA3505. The sequence goes on along the minus strand of PBVT01000016.1, from coordinate 47,232 downwards.
GGAAAATAAGTTGTAAAACCGTTTGCGCGTAGGCGCATCGAATGTTAGATTCCCGCCACTTGTCTATACGGAGCATGCCTAATGTCTGACGAAGAACGTCCTGACAATCCAGAAAACGGTGACTCGAGCGGAGACGACGCGACTCCTCCCGGTCTGCCACCCGAGCCGCCTGCGTCGAAGACGGAAGACGCGGAAGTGGCGGAGGCCACCACCGCCGAAGAATCGGATCTTCGAAATCGGCTTGGTGTTATTATCGAGAAAGACGACCCCGAACTTTCTGCCATGATCCGCGCAGCGTCCGAAGACCTGTCCGGATTACGCGGTGCGCTTGATGACGTTGACGCACCAAAGCGGCGAGTCAATATCTCTACTTTGAGTATGGTGATTGCTGGTGTTGCCAGTATCGCCATGGTGCTCGGTATCATTCTCTTTGCGCCCAAGGTTATGGGAGCGTTCTTCGGCGGCACCTATGTCGATTTCAAGGAGAGGAACGCGCTGAAGGTTGATACGGCTCTACGCGATAAGGACACGCGGATGCAGAGCATCCACGGAAAGTTCAATCTCGCCTATGTGCCAGCCGATGCGCAGGTCAAGATTGAAGTCCATAAGTACATTGAGACCGCTGGCGAGTTCCTTCGGCGCAGCCGTGGTGGGCGAGATAGCCGCACCATGAACAGCCCGAAGGTCTTCCCGGTGGATAATGACTCCTTGCATCTGGTTACAGAAGCGGGTGAGACGATCGAAGTCATTCCGTTAACGCTCCCCATCCGTGAGAAACTGTATGGGGACGATGGAACGACGATGACCCGTGGGCCGGCGAACACACTCTGTAGTGATGACAGTACCTGTTATTCGGGTATGACCTGTTCGGAACGTAAGAGCGTGAAGCCAGAATTCATCATCTATCCGAAACGCCCCGAGGGGGACGAAGAAGAAGAAGAACCGGCGAAGAAGCCAACGGAGCCAAAGGTCTACACGGTACCCGAATGTGTACAGCTTTGTTCGACCGTGGGAGCGCCCCTCGCTCGGTATAAGACCGATAGCCCAGCGGTTCCGCCGGAAAATATGAAAGAGGTCATTAAGACCTTTGATGGTTCCGGTGAGCATAAGGGCCAGGACACGCTGGATATCAAATTCAACCTTACGAAATCTGCCAAGACGGTCACGGTGACGATCAAGAGCAAGGCAGGGCAGGTGGTGCGTGTAGTCGAACGCGGGACCCAGGAAGCTGGTGATATCGTGATCAACTGGAACCTACAGGATGATTATGGTGAAGCGGTACCCCAGGGTGAATATACCTGGGAGGCCAAAGCTCTCATTCGCTCCGCGATCACGATGGGTCAGATACATCCGGCCGGTACGCGCTGGCGGGCCAATGATCCGAAATGCAACACCAAGAACGGTGGATCTACCTGTATTCGACCGCCACTCCCCCGGGTATGTACGGTCAGCGACTGTGCGGTGGATGATAAAGAAGCGAAGATTGGTGATATCAATATCGCCACCTATCGCTATTTCATCACGGTTCGGCATCCCGACTATCACCCGCATTATTTCTATCTGATCCCAGAGGATGAATACCTGGAAGCGGATAAAGTGCCGTCGCAGGTCCGTTCGCTTCTGGAGAGTGATAAATTTGAGGCGCCGAAGTGGAAGCAGATCGCTGGTATGGACACGAAGACCATCACCATTGAAGGTGGTATTGCGCTTCGTAAAACCGCCAAGAAGGCCCTTCCAGACATCAAAGCGGTCCTGCTCGACAAGTACTGCATGATCGACAAAGAGGGGATCGACGATACCTCAGAAGATTATAGCTCCTTGATGATCGAGATCCTTCAGCGCAACAACTTCCGTACGATGGCCGAATACGAGATGACCATCGACGAGGTGAAGCTTGATGCCGAGCTTTTCAAGGAATACGAGGAAGCACGCAAGGAAGCGACCAACCGGCGTAAGAATAAGTGTGAAGTTCCCGAATAGGGCTTCCATTCGAGGTTAGATAACTATGCCGCAGGGCACTTCGCTTTTCGTATTGTTCTTCGGGCTTTTGTGCTCGTGCGTATCGGCCCGTTCATTGGTGCCGGTGGCGAACGATCCGTCGGAAGTACGTACCCATCTGGAGAAAAACGGCCATAGCATGGATATGCGGCCGGCCACGGTGCAGACCACCGATAGTTTTCTTCGGGCGGTACGACAGGGGAATGGTTCCGATTGCTGGCATTTCCTTGATCTACGTGCCGCAGCAGCCTGGCAAGCGGCCGAGGATGACAAGGGTGGTGCGGGTCCGAAGAATATCACTCGGTTGATTCGCCCCCTTTTGCCAGAGGGCGAGCCTACGGAGATCCGCGCGAAAGCGGGTACAGACACAAAAGAGGTCGAGCTGGTCTACGAAGGTGGCGTGACCAGGAGCTTGAACCTTGTTTTGACCCGTGCTGGCTGGAGAGTACTGCTACTTCCGCCCGACGCGATATTGCCAGATATGGCCCGCGATCCTCGTGCGGGACGAGCGGCCCCTCCTATCGACTATTCGGAGGATAGCAGTCCTGGACGGGCGCAGCGTCAACCGATGCGTCCCATGGGTGGGTATTGATCTCTCTTATCCCAGAGAGATGCCAAGCCGGAAACTGAAAAAGAGTAGTACCAGCATATTCCAGCCTGCGTGGATCAGGATCACCGGTATCAGGGAGCCGGTACGTTCCCGGATACGCCCGAGGATCCAGCCAAGGATGAAGAGGGATAATGCCCCCTGCGGGTTGAAGTGCAGGGCAGCGAAGGTGCTCGCTTGAATTATGTTACTCGCGTTGGTCGTGATCTTTCCCTTCAGGGAGGAAAAAAGTACGCCGCGAAAGAGTACTTCTTCAAAGATGGGAGCAATCCCAAGGGTGATCAGCATCAGTATGATGCCGTTCCCTTCGTCCAGTACCTGCATCGTCAGGATAATATTGGGGTCGGGGGCCTCCACAACCATACCCACCAGAACCTGCATCAGGATCATGACGGGAAGCGCGAGGCAGAGACCGATCAGTGAAAAGACCAGCCAATGTCCTACACCACGAAGGTTGGGGGCGTTCTGTAGGCCGATATCGATAAACCTCGTCGCTGTGCGTCGAAACGCCCAGACGATAAGAGAGAGGCCGACGATGGTATGAGGGATATAGTCATAAACGAGGGTCGCTGTTGCCTGTCCCTGGGCCAATAGGGGAACAAACCCGCCCCATATGACACGGAAGATCAGCCAGAACCCGATAAGACCGAAGACATCGATAGGTTCGATAGGGATGGGGTCCAGGGTATTGGATTGCTTTGCCAGGAGCGTTTTGAAGCGCAACCAGAATATGGCCCCGGCGATACAGAGCAGGAGCACAACCAATGTAAGGCCAGACAGGCTTAGACTCCGCCGATAGGTCTTCTTTCGCCCGGATAAAATATCGATCCCGGCCTGCTTCGCGTGCACTCGCTCCAGAATCCATGCCGGTGCTTCCCCTTTGGGTGTGGGGTTGTAGCCTGGCTCATATAGGCTTCGAACCAGGTGAATCCAGGAGACCTCGGGCAGAAAGAAGTGGCGGGGGCCTTTGCCTGAGAGGTGTTGTTTCGGATCATTGTATACAGCTTGAAGAAGGTTCTCTTCCAGTTCATCCAGCTTCTCAAACAAGCGCTGTGCGTTGTTGGTCAGACAGGTCTTCGAACCCTCCGGGACGGCGCGGCCGAGAGGGTCGCCACAGTCGGAGAAGCCGGCATAGGCCTCTGCTAGAAAGACGTCGCTCAAGACGAAGCGCGCTTCAATACGTGCTCGGTTGAGATCGCTGATGCTGGGTGGCATCACGAACGATAGGAGTGCCAGAAGACCCGTGAGAAGTAGGAGCGCGAGCGCTAGTCTTGTAGACATCAATCGCATGGCCAGTGCCTACCACACTCATGGAAGCCGGGAAAGAGGGCTTTGGTTGCGTCGATCTGTCGACTTATGAAACATTGTGGCGTGGTTTCGAATTCCAGGAGAAACGATGGCGGAATCGAGTGCTCGTAGAATACAAATCCTTCTAGTGGAGGATGAGCCCGCCCACTTGAAGGCGATGAAACAGAGCCTTCGTAACCAGCCCTACGACATAACAACGGCATTAAGTGGGGACGAAGCTCTCGGCTTGTTGAACGATGGGAAGGTCCCCGATATCGTGGTGACCGATTATCGTATGCCAGGTACCGACGGGCTGACCCTGCTGCGTGAAATAGCCGAGCGGTTTCCGAATGTGCACCGGATTATGGTGAGCGCATTTGCCGACCTGGATCTGTTGCAGGAAGCAGTGAACGATGGGACCGTGCATCGCTTCTTGGCCAAGCCCTGGGAGGTAGAGGCTTTTGTGACGGCCGTAGGTTCCGCTCGTGAACAGGTGTTTCTACGTGAGGAGCGCGATGGCCTGATTGTGGAATTAGAGGAGCGTAGCGCGCAGCAGGAGGCGCTTGTCGCCGATCGCACCGCGTTGTTGGAGCGAGCCAAACGGGAATGGGAGAGGACCTTTGATGTTTTCGATCATCCTCTACAGATTGTAACGGATGGCCACCGCACACAACGAGCCAATGTTGCCTACGCCCGTGTCACGGGGAGCGATATTCGAGATGTCCCCGGCTCTACCTGCCATGAGATTATGTTTGGTCGATCGGAGCCCTGTGAGAACTGCCCTCTAGTCGAACTGCGGACTGGTAAACCCCACGGATTGGGAGAAGTAGACGACGCTCGTAGCGACCGTTTATTTGAGGTCAGCGGCTATCGCTTCAATGAAGGGGATGATGATGACCCGAGCTATGTAGTGATGTACCAGGATATCACGGAGCGTCGTCTCCTGGAGCGGCAACTTCTGCAATCGGAGAAGATGGTCGCTCTTGGACAGCTATCGGGAGAGATCGCCCATGAGGTGAACAACCCGGTGGGTATCATCCTATCGTTCAGCCACCTTGCCTTACGGCAAGAAGTGGTCGAGCAGGATCCGGATCTCAAAGAGTTTCTAGAAGAGATCATGGGCAGCGCGCGGCGCTGTAAGAGTATTATTCGAAATCTTCTCTCGTTTTCACGTCCGTCGCAGCCTGGAGATCTGGAGCCCATCGATCTTCGTGAGTTGTCCGAACGGACTTTTGAGTTTGTAGCCGCACAAATTCGACAAGCCGATGTAAAGGTTTCTGTCGAAACGGCCGAAGACCTTCCAGAGACTCGTGGGTATCCGGATCAGATCCAGCAGGTGATACTCAATCTTGTAACGAATGCGGTGCAGGCGATGGAAGAAGTCGAAGGAGAACGTACTCTGGCAGTGCGCATTTCCGGCGGAAGTTTAGCTGGGCGTCGTGCGGTGGTGTTACGGATCCGTGATAGCGGTCCGGGTATACCCAAAGAAAAGCTAGCCCGTGTATTCGACCCCTTCTTTACAACCAAACCCGTAGGAAAGGGGACAGGGCTGGGTCTCAGTATCTGTTATCGGATTATGAGTGAGCATGAAGGGCATCTCGATGCCACGAATGTACGCGGGGGCGGTGCGGAATTTCGAATGTACCTCCCCTGTCGCTAAGGAGGGAAAATGTCTACGATGGAAATCCAGGCTCCGGATCTGTCCGGTTGTCGCGTCCTCGTTGTGGATGATGAACCGGCCTTGCGGGTCGCGTCCCGCCGGCTCCTTAGCATGGAGGGCTTTGAGGTCGCCGAGGCCGAACGAGGGGAGGAGGCTCTTGCCAAGCTGGAGGCTTTCGACCCACATGTCGTCGTTACCGACCTGCGTATGCCGGGAATGTCCGGCCTCGACCTGTTGCGAGCGATCAAAACAACGCGCCCCGATATCGAGGTCATCGTAATTACCGGTCATGGAACCGTAGAGGCGGCTGTTCAGGCCTTGCAGGAGGGGGCGTTTCACTTTTTGCTGAAGCCCGTCGATCCCCTTGAATTATTAGTGCAAACCGTCTGTCGTGCGACAGAGCGCCACCAGATGGCCCGTCGTATCGAAGCTCTGGTCGAAGATCGAGAAGGTGCGGATCGGTTTGAGGGCATGGTGGGTTCTTCACCTGGAATGCAGCGCGTATTCCGATTGGTGGAAAATATCGCCGGTTCTGATGCCCCGGTTTTGGTGTTGGGTGAGAGTGGAACGGGAAAGGAGCTGATAGCACGAGCTATCCATAATCGTTCCCGTCGTGCGCGGCGTCCTTTTGTCGCTGTGAACTGTGCCGCCTTGCAGGAATCCCTATTGGAGAGTGAACTATTTGGTTATGTGCGCGGTGCGTTTACGGGCGCTACGTCCGATCATGCGGGTCTATTGGAGGCCGCCGATGGAGGGACATTATTCCTAGATGAGATCGGTGAAATGAGCGCTCCCCTGCAGGCGAAGTTGTTACGGGCCCTGGAGAATGGCGAGGTGCGGCGAGTCGGAGGCGTATCTTCCCGTAATGTGGATGTGCGTGTCGTCGGCGCGACAAACCAGGACCTGGAGCGTGCCGTAGCAGAGCGACGTTTCCGAGAAGACCTCTTCTATCGTATCAACGTGTTCCAGATCCCCTTGCCGCCATTGCGGGCTCGAGGTGACGATGTGATCGTCGTAGCACGGGCTTTTCTGGATGAATACGCCCATGGCAGTAAAAGCTTTGCTGAGGACGCCCTTGAGCTTATGCGGTCCTATCATTGGCCAGGGAATATCCGTGAGTTGCGTAATGCAATCCAATACGTGGTCGCGGTGAGCTCGGATGACATCATTGAAGCTGCGGACTTCCCGGATGGTGTCAAACGGGAGGCGTCTGCGACGACACCAGCCATGTACCAGGACCTCCTCGATCTGCCCTATGGAGATGCACGGGCGGGTTTCCTTGAACAGTTTGAACGCCTTTATGTTCGCCATCGTATGGAGCAAGCAGGCGGTAGTCTTTCTAGCGCAGCTCGTCTCTCCCAGATGGACCGAAGCAACTTTCGAAGACTTGCGAAGCGTTGTGGTGTGCATCAACGAATTGCAGGTTAGTTTATCAATTTTCGTATTCTTCGTGTGCTATTCTATCGCGCGCACAAAAAACAGATTCGACCTTTACCCTCGGTATCCGGTACACTTTGCCTTCCTTCGCTTCTTTTCCGTTCGCTCTACTATAACGAAATCCGATGGCTCGACTGGTTTCATATAGCAAGACTCTTATAAGCCTATGCCTTCTTTGTATGGTTTTGGCATGTGGTGATTCTACGATGGGTGGGGGACTGGTCGAAGATGTGAAGACATCACCGCCGGGCGGTCCGTGTGACGAAGAGTTGTTATGTGACGACGGAAACGACTGTACCCAGGACGAGTGTGAGGCCGGTATCTGTGTAAGTGTGGCTTCCATCGGTGCACCTTGTGATGATCATAATCTGTGCACCCAGGATGAGGTCTGTCTCTCCGACGGTAGCTGTGGAGCCGGCGTTCCCATGACGGTTATGACGGACTCCTGCCGTGTATGTGTCTGTGATCCTGCCACAGGTTTGACTTGTGAAACCAAGCCGGTGGGGACTCTGTGCAACGATGACGACTGTTGCACTTCGAGCGATATGTGTATGGCCTGTAATCCCCTGGAGGCGGGTTGTAATGAAGCCGGTGTGTCATGCCAGGGGTTTGACTACGACTGCGAAGACGAAAACAACTGCACACAGAACAGTTGTGCCTGTCTGGATGAAGAGCCCGTCTGTCTATCGGAGGCGTGGCCGGATGGGACCCAATGCGTGTATAGCGAGAACCTATGTACCGAGGGTGATCACTGCGTGGCCGGACTCTGTCAGCCCGGGGTCGTCTTGAGCCTGGACGATGGCAACCCGTGTACCCTGGACTCTTGCGTGAAGGGCGATGTGGTTCATGAGCCGGTGCTGGAAGGGCAATGTGATGACGGAAACGAATGCACAATGGGAGACCATTGCTTCCTCGGTACCTGTGTAGGTAGTGAGACGGTCGAATGTGAACTCCCCGATGTATGTGCAGGAGCGGCATCCTGTGTTCCGGGTGAGGGCTGCGTAGTCTCCTGGCTTCCCGAAGGTGCCGCCTGTGAAGATCAGGACCTCTGTAGCATTGAGTCAATTTGTTCGGCTGACCATGAGTGCGTGGGAACCGTCGATAAATTATGTGACGATGGCAAAGACTGCACCATGGATTCCTGCGATATGGTTACGGGGGATTGCGTGCATATCGCCCTCGCGGGTGGATGTGATGACGGAGATCTGTGCACCCATGATGACCTATGTCAGCCCGATGGTGAGTGTCTTGGAGAACCATTGGATTGTTCGAATAGCCCCAATCCCTGTGCGGGAAACACCTGTAATCCAGAGAGTGGGATATGCGATCTGCCCGTTCCTGACGGGATGCCCTGTCCAGACGCCAACCTCTGCGATGGCTCGGAAATCTGTATGAGTGGGGTTTGTGTAGACGGTACACCACCCGATTGCAGTACCATCACCAATCCCTGCCTCGAACCACTCTGTGATGCGGAAACGGGGGAATGCGGAATACCGAAACCCGATGGGACGTCTTGTGCCGATAAAGACCTCTGCGATGGGGAGGAATATTGTGAAGGGGGCGTATGCCTCTCCGGTCTACCCGTGAACTGTAATATGGTCGAAGATCCCTGCCTGGAGCATCTTTGTAATCCAGACTCGGGACTCTGTGATATGCCCAAGCCCGATGGGACCCTCTGCCCAGATAATGACCTCTGCGATGGTACGGAGTATTGCAAGGTCGGTGTCTGCACTGACGCGCTTCCGATCGATTGCAGCTGGGTGGACATGCCCTGTCTACAACCTCTCTGCAATGACGCCACAGGCGACTGTGATCTTCCGAAAGAAGATGGCACCCCGTGCCCAAACAACAACCTCTGTGACGGAACGGAGACCTGCCAGGAAGGGATGTGTACGGCTGGCGAGGTCGTAGATTGTGTTGGTGTAGACCCCTGTGTGGAGCCGGTCTGTAATCTGGCTACGGGCTTATGCGATATCTATAAACCGGATGGGGAGACCTGCGATAACGCCGATCTCTGTACCATCGACGATTATTGCGACGAGGGCGTCTGTATATCGGGGCCGGATAAGATCTGTGACGATGGGGTAGACTGCACCATCGATGATTGTGTCCCCGAATTTGGCTGTAGCAGCATACCGGACAATACGCTCTGTTACGATGGCGATGGTTGCACCTATGACGAGTGCCTCGAAGATGGCTGTGAGAATATTCCGGGGGAAGAGGTGGCCGAATATCCGCTGGATCTATATATCTTGCAGGACCTCTCGGGCTCTTTCGATGACGACGTAAATATCATGAACACGGTGGTGCCGTTCCTGGTTGACGCCATCGTGGACGGTGGATTTGTAGACCCATATTTTGGCCTTGGCTCGTTCATTGATAAACCCACATCGCCCTTTGGTGGCTGGAGCGACTATGTCTTTCGTCATGAACTGAGTCTGACGGATTCCGGTTCGGCTCTTGTCGCCGCTGTTCATAGTCTGGATGCGAGCGGTGGTTCGGATGAGCCCGAATCCCAGATCGAGGCTTTGATGCAGGTTGCATTGCGGGCGGATGAAGTCGGTTTCCGACCGGGAGCGATGCGTGTAGTGGTTCTGACGACGGACGCCAGCTACCATATGGCAGGGCATCACGCGTCGGCTGGTCCGAATAATGGAGATGCAGTCCTCGACGGATCCCCGGCGGGAACGGGCGAAGATTATCCATCCGTAAATATGGTAAAAGAGAAGATTCTGGCGGCTGGTGTTATCCCAATCTTTGCGGTGACCGGCTCCAAGATGGGCATCTATGAAAACCTGGTCGATCAGCTAGGAGTTGGCTTTGTCGTCCAGCTGAACACCAATAGCTCGAACCTGATTACGGCTGTTCTCGACGGGCTCACAATGCTCGCCTGTCCGGGAGACTGCTGTGTGGCCAATGCCACACCTGGTTGCCAGGATCCCCATATTGCGGACACGGTCTGTGCCACGGAGGATGGCTGCTGTGAAGAGCCCTGGGTAACCATGTGCGTAGAACAAGCACAAACGTTGGGTTTCTGCCCCTGATCTCTTTTCCTACTCGGATTGGCAGAGGCTACTACAACCATCTCCACTGGTGTGGTTGTCGTCGTCGCATTCTTCATCGCCTTCGACTATTCCGTTACCACAGCAGAGGGTAATGGTCGTGAAGGAACATCCACTGCTCGGATCACAGCTGTCTGAGGTGCATATATCGTCGTCGTCGCACTCCAGGGTTCCCGAACCAGTACAGATGCCGTCGGCGCAAACATCAGTCGTCGTACAGGCGTTTTGATCGTCACATGTGCTTACATTGGGGCTGAAGACACAGCCCGTTGTCGGGTCGCAGCTGTCGTGGGTGCAGCTGTTGTTGTCGATACAGATCAGGGGAGCGAGTCCGAAACAGGTTCCCGATAGACATTGGTCGTTGATGGTACAGATATTTCCGTCATCACAGGGCGCGCTATTATGTACATGCTCGCAATCGGTCACCGGATCGCAGATGTCATCGGTGCAGCTATTGCCATCATCGCAATCTTTGAGGGTGAGCCCAAGGCAGGCCCCCGCGGTACAGGTGTCGTCATCGGTACATGGGTTGCCATCGTCACAGGCGAGAACGTTATTTACGTTCACACAGCCCGTGGTCTCGTTACAGGTGTCGGTCGTACAGTCGTTTCCGTCGTCGCAACTATCTGCGGTACCGGATAAACAATCCCCGCCAGAACAGACATCACCCGTGGTACATTCGTCGCCATCGTCGCAGGACGCGGTGTTATCGGTATAGGTGCAACCATCCGTGGAGTCACAGGTGTCGGTCGTACAGTCGTCCCCATCGTCACATAAGATAGTGCCCGAGCCGACACAGACCCGGTCTACACACATATCGGAGGGCGTACACGCGTCGTTATCGTTGCAGAGGGAGCTGTTGGCTGTATGAACGCAGCCCGTATCGGTGTTGCAGGTGTCCGTCGTGCATATATTGGAGTCGTCACAGGCCAGACTGCCCGAACCGACGCAGGCTCCACCCGAACAGGTGTCTGTGGTCGTGCAGACGTTGTCGTCATTGCAGGAGAGGGTGTTGTCGCTGTGCTGACAACCCAGCTCCAGATCACAGGAATCCGTGGTGCAGACGTCGTCGTCGTCGCATTCGGCGGCGCCGGTGCCAACGCACTCCGAGTCGGAGCAATGGTCGCCGATGGTGCAGGCGTTGCCGTCATCGCAGACGAGAGCGTTGGCCGTATGGATACACTCACCGTCTGTTCCGCAACTGTCCGTTGTGCAGACGTTACTGTCGTCACAATCCCGGTCAGTCCCTGCGACGCAGACCGTGTCTACACAGGTGTCATCGACGGTGCAGGGGTCTCCGTCGCTGCAGCTTCCTTCGCGAGCGGTATGGCTACAACCGCCGTCGATATCACAGCTGTCGATCGTACATATATTACCGTCGTCGCAATCGAGTGTTCCATCGCCCTGGCATAGGCCAGCGCTGCAGACATCGTTGCTTGTACAGTCGTTCTGGTCGTTGCAGGCGTTGGTGTTGTCCGTATGAATACAACCCAGGACCGGATCGCAGATGTCGTCTGTACATTCGTTTTCGTCGTCGCAGTCGAGGCTACCACTGACGGTACAGACACCGGCCGCACAGATATCGCCCGTGGTACAAACGTTGTCATCGCTACAAGGTGCGTTGTTTGCAGCGTTCTGGCAGCCCAGGTCGGGGTCGCAGGTGTCACTGGTACAGGCGTCGGCATCGTCGCAATCGAGAGTTGTCGGCGCGGTACACAACCCGTCACTACAAACATCCCCTGTTGTGCACTCATTCTGGTCGTCACAGCTCGCGGTGTTGTCGGTGTGAATACAACCGATCTCTGGGTCACAGGTGTCGTCTGTACAGGGGTTGGAGTCATCACAATCCAGTACGCCCGTGGACGCGCAGACCTTGTCCTGGCAAACATCACCCGTGGTACACACATCGGTGTCGGTGCAGTCGATGGTGTTTGCGGTGTGGCTGCAGCCCGTCTCTACATCGCAGGAATCATCTGTGCAGATGTTGTCGTCATCACAGTCCAGGGTTGTGGAGCCGGCCTGACAGGTGCCCGCGGCACAAACGTCTCCACTGGTGCAGGCGTTTCCGTCATCGCAGTCCAATGCGTTGTGACTATAGATGCAGCCGGAGATCGGATCACAGGAATCGTCGGTACAGGGGTTCGAATCATCACAGTCCTTGTCGCTTCCCGGTTCGCAACTGCCGGCCGTACAGACGTCGTCCAGGGTGCAGACATTGTCATCGGTACAAGGGTTATCATTGTCCGTATGTTGGCAACCGAGATCCAGGTCGCAGGAGTCGGTTGTACAGAGCTTGCCGTCGTCACAGTCCAGTGGGTTCGGTCCGGTACACGCTCCAGCCGAACAGATGTCGCCAGTCGTACAGGCGTTTCCGTCGTCGCAGCTTTCACTGTTATGCACAAAGGAACAGCCCGTATCTGTCAGGCATACGTCGTTTGTGCACGGGTTTCCATCGTCACAGTTCAAACTGCCGGTGGATTGGCAAACCCCATCGGTGCAGGTGTCACCTACGGTGCACGCGTCGCCGTCGGAGCAGGCCAGGCTATTATCGGTATGGGTACATCCGCTGACCGGGTGGCAGGAGTCTGTAGTGCAAGCATTCGCGTCGTCACAGTCTACATCCGCGGTTCCTGTACAGATGCCATCGCTGCACGTCTCTGACGTGGTGCATGGGTTGTTGTCGTCACAGCTGGCCGTATTATCTGTGTGGATACAGCCGATGTCGGCGTCGCAGGTGTCGTCCGTACAGCTGTTCGAGTCGTCGCAATCCAGGACCGCCCCCGAGACGCAGCTTCCAGCGACGCATGCATCGTCCACGGTGCAAATATCATTATCTGTGCAGGGAGCCGTATTCGGGACAAATACGCAGCCGATGATCTGATCACAGGTGTCGTCAGTGCAGACCTTCCCGTCGTGGCAGTTGAGCTCGTTGGTACCCGCTTTACAGCTGCCACCCTCACAGCTGTCACCCACGGTGCAGGTGTTGCCATCGTCGCAGGAGCCAGGGGTGTTGGTGTGGTTACAGCCGTCCACAGGATCGCACCAGTCGAGGGTGCAGACATTCGAGTCGTCGCAATCCGTCTCCGGTCCCGGGCGGCAGGTACCAAGGGAACAGACGTCGTTGTTGGTACAGATGTTCTCGTCATCACAGGGGTTGGTGTTGAAGGCATAGGTACAACCCGTATCGGGGTCGCAGCTGTCGGTGGTGCATAGATTTCCATCGTCACAGTCCAGGAGGCTTGAACCTGTGCCACAGGAGCCTCCGAGACAGGTGTCGCCTACGGTGCAGGCGTTTCCGTCGTCGCAGGCCACGACATTGTTCGCGTGAATACAACCCACGGCGGGCTCACACCAATCGGTGGTGCACAGCTCATCGTCGTTGCATGTGACGGGGGCTCCCGATTGGCAGATACCGGCGGAACAGACGTCCCCACTCGTACATTCGTTGCCATCGTCACAGGAGCTGTTCACATTGGTGTTGACGCAACCAGTGCTCGGATCACAGCTGTCTTCGGTACAGGGGTTGCCATCGTCACAGTCCAGGTCGGTCGTGCCAGAGATACAGAAGCCATCGACACATTTGTCGTCGACGGTACAGGGGTTGCTGTCGTCGCACGCTCCCGAGAGGTTCGTCTGCGTGCACCCTGTGGCCGGATCGCAGCCCGCCAGGACGCAGTTATTTCCTGTGTCGCAGAGCAATGGGGTAGGGCCAGTACAGACACCATCACTACAGGTGTCTCCGATCGTGCAGGCGTCTCCATCGTTGCAGGGGAGCTCGTTGTCGAGATGCTGGCAACCACCCTCGGGTGTGCACGAGTCTGTCGTGCAGCTATTTCCATCATCGCATGGGTTGACGTCGTTGGAGATGCAGAGGCCGTCGACGCATTGATCGCCGGTAGTGCAGAGGTTGCCATCTTCGCAATCTCCCTCGACTGCAAGGTGGCTACAGGAGCCTTCGGCCGTACAGAGATCTTCCGTGCAGACGTTATTATCGTCGCAATCCATGGGAATCCCCGCCTGGCACACTCCGGCATCGCAGGTGTCGTTGACGGTGCAGGGGTCGCCGTCGCTACAGCTCCCTTCGATATCTTCGTGAGAACAACCACCGTCTGCAGTACAGATGTCCAGAGTGCAGCTGTTGCCGTCATCGCATAAGAGGCTACCCTGGCCGATGCAGGCCCCTTCGACGCAGGTGTCGTCGCTGGTGCAGGTGCTATGATCATCACAGGGGTCGGTGTTGTTCGTATGCTGGCAGCCCGTCGCCGGGGTGCAGCTGTCGTCGGTACAGGGGTTGCCGTCGTCGCAGAGTAGGCCGGGACCCGAATTACAAGTACCGGCGATACACGCGTCGCCCACGGTACATGGGTTGCCATCACTACAGGGGACCGTGTTGGGGAGATGTTGGCAGCCTTCGGTCGGATCACAACTGTCATTGGTGCAGGCGTTTCCGTCGTCACAGGCGAGATTTCCGGTGCTTACGCAGATGCCCTCGACACATTGGTCACCGCTGGTACAGGCGTTCTGATCGTTACAAGATGCCGAGTTGGCCGTGTACACGCAGCCCTGGACGGGATCACAGGAATCGTCGGTACAGGCGTTCTGGTCGTTGCAGTTCAATGCTCCAGAGCTGACACAGGCGGAGTCCTCACAATGATCAAAGGTTGTGCAGGCGTTCCCGTCCGTGCAGGCGTTGTCATTGGGCTCGTTTTTACAGCCGGTGATTGGATCACAACTGTCGGTTGTACAGGGGTTAGCGTCGTTACAGTCGTCGAAGACCGGCGATGGTGTACAGATCCCTTCCGAACAGATGTCTCCAAGTGTGCAGGCGTTCCCATCGTTACAGGGATCGGTGTTGAATTCGTGGAGGCAGCCAACCAAGGGCTCGCACCAATCGGTGGTGCAGGGGTTGTTGTCGTTGCAATTTAATGGGGCCAGAGCGGTACAGATCCCTTCCACACATTGGTCCAGGACGCCGCAAAGACTACCGTCGGAACAGTCGCTATCGTTGAAATCGTAGATGCAGCCGTTCAGGGGGTCGCAGCTGTCGTCGGTGCAGGAGTTTCCGTCATTGCAGGAGACAAGATACCCGGATGAACAACCACCTTCGGAGCAGGCATCTCCCAAAGTGCAGAGGTCGCCATCGTCACAGGGTTGGCTATTGAAACTATGGCTACAACCTTCCACTGGATCGCAGCTGTCTGTGGTGCAAATATTCCCATCACTACAGTCAATAACGCTGGCACCAACACAGCGATTATCGCTGCAATACGAGCTGTCCGTGCAGATGTCATTATCATCACAGGGTGCCTCGTTGGGCTCGAAGCGACAGCCGATAAGAGGGTCGCAGATATCGTCTGTACAGGGGTTGTTGTCGTTACAGACGATGGTGCTGCCCGCCTGGCACGCGCCTTCTGCGCAATGATCGCCGAAGGTACAGTCGTCTTCATCGTCACAGGGAATCCCATTATATGAGAAGAGGCAGCCCTGGGTGGGATCGCAGCTGTCATCCGTACACGGGTTGCTATCCTGGCAGACGACGGCTTCTCCCACGCATGCACCGTTTATACAGATGTCGGCGTCTGTGCAGGCATCCCCGTCGGAGCAGGGCCCGACGTTTGCGGTATGTGTACAACCACCCGCTCCGAGGCAGGTGTCCACTGTACAGGGGTTGCCATCGTCGCAGGTACCTTCGTCGATTTCCCCATCACAATTATCGTCGACGCCGTTACAGATCTCATCGGAGGGCGTCAGAGCCGGGCATTCGTTCATGCCATCGGGGCCGCAGGTGCGTGGAGCGGAGCATTGTCCATCGGGACCGTTTACCGTGCAGATTGTACTCAAGCCGAGTTGAATGGAGGTTTCCGAGCAAGCACAGTCCCCGGTCATGGATACGCATTGACCACCGAAAGTCCCACCGACCGTTTCAATCTGTTCGCAGACAAAGCCCTCGGGACATTCCGTGGTGTCCTGGCAGGACGAGCCGCAGAAATAACCCTGGGTTCCGTAGATAGCGCAGCTATTTTGTGTGTAGTCCGTCGAACAGTCTGAGTTCTGCGTGCATGGCATGCAGAGATGACTGAAATCGGACACACAGGCGAACGCGAAGCCGCCCACCGCCAGCTCCACCTGACGGCAAGAGAAGCCAGACGGGCAGCTCTCAATGCAGGTCCCCGAACAACGACGGTCACCTCGATCAAACAAACAGATACTCGATTCACAATCGCTCCACGTCTCGCAGAGATCTCCGAAGCAACCTTCGCCCGATTCACAGGGGAATGTGACCGTTATTTCGGCGTCTTGCAGGCTGAACACCTCGGCGTTGGCGTCTTCGGTCGCATCGGTGATGTCGGTTTGTATATCGCTCGGGGTGACCTCCGTGGGGCTTGAGGTCTCGTCCGATTGTATGTCGGTGGGGGAGGTCTCGGAGGTCTGGCTATCTACACCCGGATCACTCGTCGGTTTGGTACCATCACCTCCGCAGCCGGCCCATAGGAATACAAGACCGGCAAGGGTCATGCAGACGAGTATATGAGGTTTGTTTTGCAAGTTCGTGGCTTTCGAGGTTTTGGAAGTGTAGTTGGCTTGGGTTTCTACTGCTTTACGGTGCGACATACACCCATAGGTACCGACTTGAGCTTAATCCCTGGCCGAAGCAATTGGCGACTTCGTAGGTGCAGAAATTCTTAATGGCCAGATTGGGGTTCCCTGCACCGCAGTCCCAGGTGCCACCCCATTTGCTCAGTCCGTTATGGGGATGGCCCCCATCCGCTTGTACCACATTGGTCCATCCGGAGAAGCTGGCGTCATCCACCAGGCCTAGCTCGCTGAAACCAGTGAGTCCTTCGCGGAATACGTTTTTATCGATATCGATATAGTCGTAATTATCGCTGTCGGAGCCGCATACCAGGCGTAACATATTGTATTCCTCTCCCGTACAGTCGTCGCCCCACTCGCTGGGAAGCTCCGACGCAGCGGTCGTGTCGAAATAGCCTTCGCATTGGGTCCAACCAAAGAAGGCGGGACCGGTCTCTCCGACGAAGCCAGGCACAAGCACGATCTCGGATTCACAGCTGGAACTACAACCATCGCCATCGATGGTGTTGCCGTCGTCACAGTCTTCGGTCGCTTCGACCGTTTCGTTACCACAACAGGGAGAGGAGGCGATGTTTGAGCAACCCTCCAACGGATCGCAGCTGTCCACAGTGCAGATGTCGCCATCGTCACAGTTCACGGTTGAGCCGGCCGTACAGTCACCACCAGAGCATACATCGTTCTCGGTACACATACTGCCGTCGTCACAGTCGAGGGTGTTGGCTAGATATTGGCAGCCGACCAATGGATCACAGCTGTCGTTAGTGCATAGGTTGTCGTCGACGCAGGTCATACTCGATGCACCGGCACAGGCTCCGTCGCTGCAGACGTCATCCTGGGTACATAGATCACCGTCATCGCATGGCGATTCGTTATTTGTATTGGCGCAGCCCGTGACGCTATCGCAGGTGTCGGTGGTGCAGCCATTATCGTCGTTACAATCGACGCTGGTGGTGTCACTACAGGCCCCATTGGCGCAGCTATCGTTTTCCGTACAGGCGTTTCCATCGTCGCAGGGGAGGCTGTTATGTATATTGCTACAGCCCGAACCCGAATCACAGCTATCGGTCGTGCATAGGTTGTCGTCGTTGCAGTCTACGGTGTCGGGACCGGCGCACACACCGGCTGAGCAGATATCACCGCTGGTACAGGCATCACCGTCGTCACAGACGATCGAGTTTTGTACATATTGGCAGCCGGACGCAGGCAGACAATAGTCGGTGGTGCAGACCTCATCGTCGTCGCAATCGACGGTCGTTCCACCACAGACGGTTCCCGTGCAGACATCGTTCTCTGTACAGGCGTCGTCGTCGTCACAACTACCCGTGATCGCCGTATGCTCGCAGATACCATCGCTATTGCAGGAGTCCGCCGTGCATTCGTTCCCATCGTCGCAATCCGGCTCTTCTCCGGAGACGCAGAGGCCATCGACACAGGTGTCGTTCAAGGTGCATGGATCGTCATCACTGCAGGGGCCGGTCAAATCTTCATGGCTGCATCCACCGTCTATATCGCAGATGTCCAGGGTACAGTCGTTTCCGTCGTCACAATCCAGAGAGCCAGCCCCCAGGCATGTGCCTTCGGAGCAGACATCCCCGCTGGTGCAGTCGTTGTTGTCGTTACAGGCGTTTGTGTTGAACACATGGATACAGCCCACATCGGGATCGCAGGAGTCGTCGGTGCATGGGTTGCTGTCGTCACAATCCAGAACCCCGCTTGTTGTGCAGGAGCCTCCGGAGCAGCTGTCGCCCGTAGTACAGGCGTCTGCATCGGAGCAGGGGATGGTGTTGAAGACGTTGGTACAACCGGATAGGGGATCGCACGCATCGGTCGTGCAGATGTTGTCGTCGTCACAATCACGCATGGTGGAACCGGCGCAATTCCCATCGTCACATATGTCGTCGAGGGTGCATTCGTTCTGATCGTCGCAGGCGACCGTATTCTTCGTATACGTGCAGCCATCGACCGGATCGCAGGTGTCGTCGGTACAGGGGTTCCCGTCGTCACAATTCTGGGTGCTGGTATGGCTGCATACGCCCCCCGAACAGGTGTCACCCATTGTGCAGGGGTCGCCGTCACTACAGGCGATGGTATTGTCGGTCTGGACACAGCCCAGGGCTGGGTCGCAGGTGTCGTCGGTGCAGCCGTTGCTGTCGTCGCAGTCTTTTACGGTGTCTCCCGCGACGCATCCTTTATTCAAGCAGACATCATCGAGCGTACAGGCGTTCCCGTCATCACAGGAGGCCGTGTTGGCGGTATGAACACAGCCCACATCCGGGTCGCAGGTGTCGTCGGTACAGGGGTTTCCATCATCACAGTCGACGGTGGAACCAGCGATGCAGGTACCGTTCAAACAAGCGTCTTCTAATGTACAGGCGTCGTCGTCACTGCATGGGAGGCTGTTGTTGGCATAGGTACAGCCGTCGTCGGGCTCACACCAGTCTGTAGTACAAGCGTTGCCGTCGTTGCAGTCCGGGAAGGTGCTGCTGCCACAGGTCCCACCCGAGCAGACGTCGTTGGTCGTGCAATGGTTGCCATCGTCACAGGGCAGGGTGTTGGCCTCATGGATACAACCCAGGGTGGGATCACAGCTGTCGGTGGTGCATGGGTTGTCATCGTCGCAGCTCATAAGCGGGCCACCCGAACAGCTTCCTGCGACACAGGCATCGGAGGTGGTACATACATCTCCGTCACTACAGGCCACCGTGTTCTGTGGGTGCTGACAGCCCGCCACGCTGTCGCAGCTGTCCGTGGTACAGAGGTTTCCATCGTCGCAATCCGGAACCGAGGTGAACGAGCAGCTGCCATTTATGCATTGGTCGCCAAGGGTGCACGCGTTGTTATCGTCGCAGAGAACGCTGTTATTTGTATGTTGGCAGCCGCTACCAGGGGAGCAGCTGTCGTCGGTGCAGGGGTTGCTGTCGTCGCAGTTGACCGCGGGGCCCGGTGTACACGCACCCGCTGCGCAGACGTCGTTCACCGTACAACTGCTGCCATCGTCACATGGGACCGTGTTGTGAGTGTTGGAGCAGCCCGTAACGGCCGAACAGACATCATCCGTGCACAGGTTGCCATCGTCACAGGAAAGAGTTGTTGTGCCCGACAGGCATGTACCGTCACTACAGATATCGCCAATGGTGCAGGCGCTTCCGTCATCGCAGGGGACAGAGTTGGCGACATACCGGCAGCCCGAGCTCGGGTCACAACTGTCTGTCGTACAGAGGTTCAGATCATCACAGGCCGTGACCGCTCCCGGCTGGCACGACCCACCGGCACAGACGTCACCGAGGGTGCACGCGTTTCCATCCGTACAGGGAACATCATTGACCTTATGGGTACAGCCTACAGAGGGATCACAGATGTCGTCCGTGCAGATGTTTTCGTCATCGCAGGTTGGCGCGACGGAGCCCTGGCAGGTTCCGTCGGTACACATATCTACGGTAGTGCAGGCGTTTCCGTCGTTGCATGGGATCGTGTTGTTGATATGAAAACAGCCAGTCTCGGGGCTGCAACCGTCGTCGGTACACGGGTTGCCGTCGTCGCAGGCCAGGGCCTGGTCGGTAACACAGCTCCCCTCGGAGCAGGTGTCACCGATGGTACAGGCGTTCTCGTCGCTACATGGGGACGTGTTGAAGGTGTACTGACACCCGGTCAGGGGTGAGCAGAAATCGGTCGTGCAGCTGTTGTCGTCGTCGCAATCGAGTACATCGGTCTGTACACAGGCGCCGTCGGAACATACTTCGTCGACGGTACATGGGTTGCCGTCGTCGCAGGAGCCTTCGGTGGGTGTGTACAAACAGGTCCCGCTGGCATCACAGCTATCCAATGTGCATTCGTTTCCATCGCTACAATCCAATTGGAGACCCGACGTGCAGGCGCCAGCGACACAGCTGTCGTTGATGGTGCAAGGGTCTCCGTCACTACAGGCCGTATCTACATTCTCATGGGCGCAGCCGCCATCGGGAGTGCAGATGTCGAGAGTGCAGGGGTTGTCATCGTCGCAGCTCAGGGAGCCGGCTCCGCGACAGTCTCCATCGGTGCATATGTCGTCGGTCGTACAGGAATTAAGATCGTCGCAGGGATCCGTATTGTCCGCGTAGACACACCCGTCATCCGCGTCACAGCTGTCGTCGGTACAGGGGTTGTCGTCGTCGCATACCTGCGGGTCCGGACCGACACAGAGACCATCCGTACAGCGATCACCCAGGGTGCATATATTCATATCGTTGCAGGGGATCGTATTGTTTATATGCATACAGCCCGCTGCCGGATCACAGTAGTCGTCGGTGCAGGGGTTGCCGTCGTCGCAATCGAGCATACCGTCGGTGATGCAGGCTCCGGCTGTGCAGGAGTCTCCCGTCGTACAGGCGTTCCCATCACTGCACGCGCCCGGCGCGTGCTGGTGGAGACAGCCCGTGGTGGGGCCGCAGGTGTCCAGGGTGCAGGGGTTTCCGTCGTCGCAGGACAAGTTCCCCGCGCCGCCGCATTCCCCCTGGTAACAGATGTCGCCGGTCGTACAGGCGTTGCCATCGTTACAGGGCTGAATATTATTTGCATGGGTACAGCCAACGATGGGATCGCAGATGTCATCGGTGCAGGGGTTTCCATCACTACATAGCAACTGTGTCGTACCCGAGGCACATAGAGAATCGGAACAGATATCGCCGATGGTGCACGTGTTTCCGTCGTCACAGGCCGCGCTATTGGGGGCGTGTTGGCAGCCGGCAACCGGGTCGCACCAATCGGTGGTACAGGGGTTTGAATCATCACAGTTCTCCACGACCGACGAGATGCAGATGCCACTCTCGCAGCTGTCATGGAGCGTACAGGCGTTGGAGTCGTTACAAGTCGTGGTGTTTGGGCTGAAAAGACAACCGGTCTGTGGCGAGCAGCTGTCGTCTGTGCAGGGGTTCGAGTCATTGCAGATCAAGGTGTTGGCCGGTGTACAGCTGCCCTCTACGCAATAATCACCCAGGGTGCAGAGGTTACCGTCGTTACAAGGGAGATTGTTGCTTATATGTTGGCAGCCGATCAGAGAATCACAGCTATCGTCCGTGCAGGCGTTTTCGTCATCACAGTTCGCGAGCCCCAGGGGGGTGCATTGACCGAATAGGCAGCGATCGCCCTCCGTGCAGGCATTACCATCGTCGCAGAGGCTCTCGATAGGCACATAGGAACAGCCAGACTGTGGGTCACAGAGGTCGTCCGTGCACTCGTTATGATCGTCGCACGTGATGCTTATGCCGCTGATACAGGTCCCACCCTCGCAATGATCACCGAGGGTACAATCGTCGCCATCCTCGCAGAATCCATCCAGGGGTTCGTAGATACAGCCCTGGTTTTCACTGCAGATATCCTCGGTGCAGGGGTTGTCATCGTTACAGAAGGTCTCAAAGCCGGAGCAGGCCCCCTCGACACATTGATCTCCAAAGCTGCAGGCGTTTCCGTCATCGCAAGGGGTGCCATCGAGCGGAATATACTGACAGCCCGCCGAGGGGTCGCAGATATCCTCCGTACATTCGTTCTCGTCGTCACAGATGTTGTTGTCGATCTCTCCGTCGCAGTTGTCGTCCTCGAGATTGCAGATTTCAGCAGCGGGAACCTTCGCATCGCATTCGGTCAACCCAGATGGAGAGCAAACGCGCTGTCCCGAACAGGTTCCATGCACATTATTGATGTAGCAGACGGTGGACAGGCCCAACTCAACCGCCTTGGTCGCGCAAGAGCACTCACTGCCGATGGCGACACATTGTGAACTGATATTCCCATCCACGTCGGCGATCTCTTCACACATATAGCCGTCCAGACAGGGGATCTCCTCGGAACAGGACGCGCCGCAGAAGGAGCCCTTGTCTGCGTAGGGGATGCAGACGTTTTCATTATCACCGGTAGAGCAATCCGAAGAGGTCGTGCATGGCAGGCATAAATGGGTAAAGCGCGATACGCACGCGAAGATGACATCGGAGCCACCCGTCTCGATGGGACTACAGGCCCAACCTTCTGGGCAGGTACCATCACAAAAATCACTACAGACAGTATCCCCCAGGAAGGGAACACAGAGACCGGACTGACAATCTCCTGTCGATTCACAGGATTGGCCAAAGCAACCCGCTCCGGGGGGGCAGTCCCCCTGTGTATCCGAGACGTCGATATCGGCTGTACTCGGAACGTCTGTCTGACTGTCCGAATTGGTCTTTGTATCTGGGCCGCTGTCGACGGGATTTCCTATGCCGTCGGCGTCGGATTGGGAGGGGGTATCGGGGACCCCTGCATCGGTTTTACCCAAAACATCACCCGCACTGGTACCATCACCGCCGGAGCAGGCTCCGATGATCAGTAATAGAAACAGCGTGAGGGTTACCGTTAACCCCTTGTGATTCAAGGTGATTCGACTCCCGTTCAAATGCTTACTCAGTATGCATTTCCATGGGGTGAAAGTACAGAAACCGGGGAGCGAAAAAAACGATGTCCGACGATGCATTTTATGGCGTGAATACTACGTTCTGGATATTACGCCATTGGAGTGTCCCGTCGGCGGACGAAAAACCACAGACTGACCAACCCCAGAATCCAGAGGATCGAAGGTGGTATTGTCTCGGTTTTATGGAGCTGACAACCGCAGCCTCCGGAATCCGTTTCGGGGGGGCTATCTACCGGGCCGCTATCGCTTGCCGTGTCTGAACTGGTGTCGGGCGCGGTTGTTGTTTCCGTCGATGCGTCGCTCGTTCCTTCACCACCAAAGTCATCGGTTGGTGTGGTGTCCGGCGTCGACGTTTCATCCCCGGGTATGCTGTCCTCGCCTGGTCCTTCATCCGCGACTGGGACATCGGTGCTGCCCTCATCGGTGGTCCCCGAATCTGGTGTGCCCGTATCCGACAAACCAGCGTCATCGTCCCCACCGCCCAGGTCCTCTTCGGGCAGGGGAACATCGCCCAGATTGAAGCTGAGAATAAATCCATCAAACGACGCGGTCGGTCCAATCTGTGGCGTTGTCGTTTCTGCCAGGAAATCGGCAGCCGCGGTTGTTCCTACGACAACGGCTTCTTCACCATGCACCCGAATGGAACGGCCGACATCGTACGAACCCGATGCGCCCCCTAATAAAGAGCTGAAGAGTAGATTCGAGCCGACCGGATCCATCACGAGCACGAAGGCGTCGGAGCAGGGGTTGACCGCACCGGTAGGATCCGGGCAAAGGCCAGAGATCGCCCCCGTAAACCAGGCGTCTTCGGTGGTAGGAAAGTCTGCGGATGAAGAATCACCCGTCAGAAGGATCTTTCCGCTGGGCCCGATGGCCAACTCCAGATTGGTGCGTCCTTCTGGCCCACTGCCACCAATGAAAGTGGAAAATACGAGGATGGTTCCGTCATGGGTTAAACGGAGAAGGAAGATGTCGTTGGGCCCTCCACTGGAGGTGTTGGAATAGACGTCCTCCGTGGTAGGAAATGCGGTTGTAGTGCCCACCACAAATCCGGCGTTACCGGTGACGACGACGGCCCCTGTCCCATCATCGACGGCGGCCAGATCGAGAACACGGTCGTCGTCGTTACCTCCCAGAAAGGTGGAAAAGACGATGTCGCTTCCGTCGGGTACGAGTCGAGCTACGAAACCGTCGGTGCCGCTGTCACCGCTGAAGGTGGGCTGAACGGCCCCTTCCGTTATGGGAAAGGAGCTCGGGGCTGTAAGGATCAAACCGGTCTCACCCCCGACGTAGATATCACCCGAACCGTCGAGGGCCTGGGTCATGGCGTAGATAATATCGTCACCATTACCCCCGAAATAGGTGGAAAACGCCAAGCCCGATTCGGAGGTCTTGATACGCGCGATGAATCCATCGCGAACCGCCCCCGCGTTATGCTGCGCCTGGTACGCGTTTTCGGTGGTGGGAAACGATGGCATAGGGCCGAATAGGCGGCGCGTCATTCCTGCGATGAGAATATCGCCACTCTCGTCCGCTGCATACTCCATCCCATAGATGATGTCGTCACCATTTCCACCGAAAAAGGTGCCGTAATACAGCTGTGTTCCATCGATGGAGAGTTCGGCCACAAATCCATCGTTTGGGCTACCCTGGCTGAATTGGCTCTGAAATGCTGTCGATGAAGTGGGGAAATCGTTGCTAGCGTCCGCTACTTTTTCGGTTGTTCCCGCGACGGCGATGCGGGTTGTTCCAGTAGAGAGGATGTCTACCTCTGTCGCTTTGTCGATCCCCGTTCCTCCAAGAAAGGTGGCATAGACGAGGCTCTGACCGTTGCCAGCGAGGCGAGCGATGAAGGCGTCGGTCGTGCCGCCGGGGGTGCTCTGGTAGACGCTCCCCGTACCAGGGAAGTCGCCGGGTAATTCGCCCGCCAATGCGGTTTCACCCACGATAATCAGATCGTTGCTGCCGTCGTCTGTGAACGCGATGTCATGGCTGATGTCGATGCCACTTCCACCCACAAAGGTTGTCCAGTAGAGGGTCGGATCGATGATGAGCTCCAGATCCGGTTGTGCGTTCACCACTTCAAAGCCGAATCGCAGTTCATCGTGGAGCACGAAGCGAGCCTGGACAGGAAGCCGGGTGCCGTCTCGGTCGATCTGCCAGGCCCGTGGGGCTGTCTGGCGAAGAGTCCCTATCGAGGTGCGCAGCAGCATACCACCGTCTGCGTCGAGCTCTATGTGGCTTGTTCCCTGGCAGCGAATCGAGAAGTCAGACAGGCTCGACAGATCGCGAACCCGTAAGTCGTAGGCCAGTTGTTGGTCTCGTTCATGCACGAAGATGTCGATGCCGGGGCCAACCTCGCGGTATTGGACCACGTCAAAACGAGGAACGTGTCGTTGCCAGCGGTCCGGATCGTTTCCAATCAGAAAGTGGAAAGCCTCCGGGCGACGTTCCAATCCATGCACGGTGGTGTGTTGGGTGGCATCTTCGAAATGTAGACCTACGACTGGTGTTTCGGTTTTCGAACGGAAGCTATGGAATAGAAGCCGATCGGAGAGGAGGGAGACTGTCTGATGATGATCCCAGAACTTGAAATGGCTTTTGTCCGCCCATTGATTTCGATTTTCTGTAAACGCGATCCTGTCATCCGATGCGTTGGTTTCACCAAGCACAAGCGCGTAGGTAGACGTCGAAGTGAAGGGACCGCAGAGGAGAAGAACTACGAGCCCAATGGGGAGTATGAATCGGGCGGTGCGCCAGACCATTCTGTTCATGCTGTATTCCTTATATGGGGAAGAGGTTCAGCCGACACCGACGTATCGCACACCGGACAGGTCCGACATATCGCGTCGCCAGGTCACCAGGTCGGTCTCGGTGAAGTCGCTCAACTTTGTATGGCCGCAGGAGCGGGCCATGACAGTCATCAGCTCGACAGTTGAGGTAAGATACCGCTCCAGGCGTTGTGCAGAGAGTTCAATGTCGAGTCGTTTGCGTAGATGCTCTTTCTGGGTCGCGATCCCCACCGGGCAATTATTAGTGTGGCAGGCGCGCATAGCGAGACAACCGATGGCCTGGATGGCCGAGTTGGCGATGGCGACACCGTCTGCGCCGAGTGCCATGGCTTTGGCAAAGTCCGCTGCGCTACGTAATCCCCCGGTAATGATCAGGGTAATTCCATCCTGCCCACAGGCGTCCAGATGTCGGCGCGCTCGAGCCAGAGCCGGTATCGTAGGAACGGAGATATGGTTACGGAAGAGCAGGGGGGCCGATCCGGTGCCACCGCCTCGTCCGTCGAGGATGATGTAGTCGGCGCCGATGTCGATGGCTGCGTCGATGTCTTTCTCTATATGCTGGGCAGACAACTTGAATCCGACGGGGATACCGCCCGTAGCCTCCCGAACCGCCTGTGTAAATTCACGGTAGGGTTCCAGGCTGTCCCAATCGGGAAAGCGTGGAGGGGAGATGGCTGTCTGTCCTACATTAAGACCACGGACGGCAGCGATCTCCGGGGTAACCTTATGTCCGGGTAGGTGTCCGCCTGTACCGGTCTTGGCTCCCTGCCCACCCTTGAAGTGGAAAGCCTGTACTTTGGATAATTTGTCCATGGAGAATCCGAACCGGCCCGACGCCAGTTCGTAGAAATAGCGACTACAAGCCTCCTGCTCATCGGGCAACATGCCGCCTTCACCAGAACAGATCCCCGTGCCTGCACGCTCGGCGCCCAGAGCCAGAGCCACTTTCGACTCGTAGGAGAGGGAACCAAAACTCATATCGGAGACAAAGAGTGGGATCTCCAGCACGAGGGGGCGTTTGGCGTTCTTTCCGATCACAAGCTTTGTGTCGACGGGTTCGTCTTCTAGCAGGGGAAGGGTTGCGAGCTGGCCGGTCACGAACTGAATGTCATCCCAGCGTGGTAGCTCTGGAGCAGGGATACCCATCGCGGCGCTCGGCCCGTGATGTCCGGTTCGAGACAGCCCATGGGCCGCGAGCTCATGGATAACCTTGGTATGCGGCTCTTCCTCGGCGCCGTGTACATCGGCATATGTGCCCAGATATTCATCCCGATGGTAGGGTTGTGGATGGTCCGTCTCCCAGGCTGCGATCTCGTCTGCGTCGACATAGACGGTACCGTCTTCAACCCAGGCATGAAATCGGTCCAGCGCTTCGTCGTTATTATACTCGCTGATCCCTGTCTGGTAGCGATAGTCCCATCCGTGAACACCGCAGAGCAGGTTCTCGCCCTCGATGGTACCGTCGGCTAAGAGGGCCCCTCGATGATGGCAGCGCCCATAGAGAACAGAGATCTGATCATCCCAGCGGATGACAACAAGATCTACGTTGGATACCAGCGCATACGTTGGGACGCGGTCTTCCAAAGCATCCCAGGAACCAATGGCAACTTGTTTCATGGTACATCCTCCTGACCCAAATTTGGTCTCCCGTATTCGTCAGTGTACCGTTGCTCTCACATTCTGGCGAGTGGCGTATGTTTCCGTGGTTGGTACGCCGCGATGTCAGGACAAGGACTGGGTCCAGAAGTCGGGCTCATTGCCTGGTTTCCACTTGATATTACAGCCAAGGCTTGGCACCTGCGGATCTGGAATTGATGCTCCGCTCAGTACCGCGTCGATCGCGGCTCGTAAATCCGTTCCGTCCACCGGAACGTCGTTTCCTGGGCGACTACCGTCCAGCTGGCCACGGTATACCAGTTGCTGGTCTCCATCGAAGAGGAAAAAGTCAGGCGTACATGCCGCCTGGTAGGCCTTGGCTACGGACTGGTCTTCATCGAAGAGATAGGGGAAGTTCCAGCCTTCCTCGACGGCAAGTTCACGCATCTTATCGGGGCTGTCATCTGGGTAATTGGCCACATCGTTGGAATTGATGGCGATAATGCCAAGACCTGTATCTCCATAGTCACGTCCGAGTCGGCTGAATTCCTCCCGTACATGAATCACGAAGGGGCAATGGTTGCAGATGAACATGATAAGCAGCGCATGCCGGTCGGAGAAGTCCACCAGGGAACACTGAGAATTGTCTATAACATCAAGCAGTTGGAAGTCAGGGGCCTTGCTCCCAAGGGGAAGCAGCATTGTGGAAGGTGTTCGTGCCATAATTCACTCCGTTGGAGGCCAGACGATATGTACTCTGGTTACCTTCCTGAGTGGTTACTGGCAAGCGCGGTTTTCGAGTTGACCCAATCGGTATTTATACATAATGTGGTCCGCCTGATGAGTAACGATACCGGGGAAAACCTGGTACCACTGACATCACCGTATTTACCCGAATGCTGGACGTATCTAGGAGTTTAGGAACATGTCTGATTTGAATGGCACACGAACCCACGATAATTTGAAGGCCGCGTTTGCTGGCGAATCCCAGGCGAACCGCCGTTATCTCTATTTCGCCAAGCAGGCGGATGTAGAAGGATATCCCGACATCGCAGGTAATTTCCGTCAGACAGCGGAAGGCGAGACCGGACATGCCCATGGTCATCTGGCCTACCTTTCCAAGGTTGGCGACCCTGCGACTGGACTACCCATCGGTAGCACAGAAGAGAATCTGGCCGCAGCCGTAGCTGGCGAGACCCACGAGTACACGGATATGTATCCAGGTATGGCGCGGGCTGCTCGTGAAGAGGGCTTTGGCGAGATCGCGGATTGGTTTGAGACTCTCGCGAAAGCTGAAAAATCTCACGCTGGTCGATTCCAGCAGCTATTGGACGAGTCTTTCTAAGAAAGAAATCGTTTATTGCATAATGCGAGGGTCCGGGGTCTATGACTGCGGACCTTTGCGTTTTTGCTCTTATTTAGCACGGAAAGGAACCCAGACGAATGGCCGAGGAGCGTATTTCGTATCTGCCAACTGATGGCTTGTCCTACCATCCAGGGGACGAGATCTATTGGGATAAGGCTGCCTTAAAGGGAGAGGTTACCCGCGTTTTTGAGGTCTGCCATGGCTGTCGTATGTGCTTCAAGTACTGCGACACCTTCCCGATGCTCTTCGATCTGATCGACAACAAATACGACGGGCGTGTGCAGGGGTTGACCGACGAGGAGACCGGGTCGGTCATGCAGTCTTGTTTTCAATGCAAGCTCTGCGAAGTGGAATGTCCGTATACTCCGAGCGATAACCATGAATTTCAGCTCGACTTTCCGAAGCTGGTTCATCGCGTCATGGCCCAACGGGTACGCAAAGAAGGGCTGACTCGTCGACAACGGTTTTTGGGAAATCCCGATGGGGCGGCGGGCATGGCCCGAAAGAGCCTCGGTTTGGCCAATACCTTGAATCGAAGCCGTGTCCATCGGTGGTTTCTGGAAAAAATACTTGGAATCCATCGAGACAAAAATCTACCGGACTTCGCCGCGACATCTTTCGAGAAATGGGCCGACTCTGAAGGGCTTATTCGTGAGGAACCCGGTGGTGAGGTGGTACTTTTCCAGACTTGTTATGTGCAAAATAACGAACCAGCGATCGGTAAGGACACTGTCCAGGTGCTGGGAAAAAGCCAGGTCGATGTTCGCTGTACACGGGGTCTACATTGTTGTGGCATGCCCGCCTGGGAGAACGGCGATCTGGAAACATTACGAGCCAACGCTCGTGCGAACCTCGATCAATTGATGCCCTTTGTTGAAAAGGGGGCACGCGTAGTCGTCATCAATCCAACATGTTCCATGATGATGCGACGCGAATGGCCAGAACTGGTCGATGCGGAGGACGCAGAGCGAGCGCAGCGATTGGCAGAGGCGGTCTCCGATCCGTCGGAATATCTCTGGTCCTTGCGAAAGGAAGAGCGATTCAATACGGACTTCAAGAGCAGTCCGGGAGCGACCGTGGCCTACCACACGCCCTGCCACCTTCGAGCACAGCGCGTGGGTTTCAAGGGACGGGATTTGATGCGCAAGATCCCCGGTGTAAAGCCGACGACGACCATGGAGTGCTGTGGCCATAATGGAACCTACGCCATGCGTGTAGAGACCTTTGAAGCGTCAGCACGAATCGGCAAGAAATCCTTTGATGGGTTACAAGAGAACGAGGCGGAAGTCTGGGCTACGGATTGCCCACTTGCGGCGTTACAATTTGAACAACACGCTGGTAGGAAGCCGATGCACCCGATGTCTGTACTGGCACGGGCCTACGAAGAGGACGGATTTCCGAACCCAGCCAAATCTGAGGACTAGTCGGGAGAGATTCATGCCATTGGTACTACGCGAAGAGATTGTCAACAATGAACGGTATGAGCAGGAACGTCCCGACTTTCGTGCGGAGATCCTGAAGATTAAAGCGGTCCGGCGTGTGCACCTAGGGAGCCACCTGACATTCCTTTTCGAGAATGCGGCTACGATGCGCTACCAGATTCAGGAGATGATGCGTATCGAGCAGATCGCGGATGAAGAAGGAATCCAACACGAACTAACGACCTACAACGAGCTTCTGGGTACATCTGGAGAGCTGGGCTGTACGCTGCTCATCGAGATTGATGATCCCTTGCAGCGGGACATTGTCTTACGGAAATGGCTGGGCCTGCCCCAACATATCTATCTGCGATGTGCTGACGATCGGATCGTACGTGCCATCTATGATGATCGGCAGGTGGGTACCGACCGCTTATCAAGCGTGCAGTACCTGAAATTCCCTTGTGAAGGGATAGCGCCTACCCATATTGGCATTGATATGCCGGGCCTGGAGATTGAGGTGGACCTGGCTCCGGAAACGCGGGTCGCTCTGGCCGCTGATCTGGATTAGATGCTCAGGGTGTAGCCGCGGGTTTCAGCGCGGCCAGGACTGCATCGATACATCCTTGCACGGCCGCGTCTGCATGCTTGCCCGTTTGTTGTAGATACTGAACACGCGTGATCCCCGAGGGCAGCCCTTTGTCCAGATAATCGATAGTGACCTGGGCATGCACACCGGCTTCACAAAGGGACGCGACGACGTTCGGCACGCAGTGACTGGCATGTTCGAGTCCAACCAGGAAACTCACCACTTCGCTGGATTCAAAAATTGGAGTCAGCTCCGTCAGGCGGTCGCAGTTGATATCCTTGCCCCAGTCGATTTCCCGGTCCAGCCAACGAGCCACGAAATAATCAATAACGGATTGATTCTTCAATGTGGTGGTGAACGTTTCTCCAAACCGGCGGAATAACGGACTGCGGAACAGCTGGTCACAGAGCTTTCTTGCCTGGCTCTTATCCGGTATCCGTGTGGCGTTTGCGCATTCATCCAGGGTGAAACGGATGCTTCGCACACCAGGTTTGGGCTTCTTCTCGACGATGATTCGGTCAATCATCTTCAGGACCTCTTCAGAGGACCAGTTCAACCGATTGGCTAATTCGCGGATCTCTGTACGTACGAAATGCTGATACATCGTACCTCGATTGATCTGGGTTAGATCGATCATCGCTGCACGTTTCGCGTCGAACAGGCTGGCCTTTGCCAACGATGTGGCCACATTCACATCTCGGTATGAAGACATGTAGGTGTATTGGCATTTCCCATTTCTCTCAACGGTCCGGTCGAGACCAAAGGCGGCCGCGAACAGCCAGAAGCGGTTGGCGTCCTGTCCCAGATATTTCTGTATACGTTCCTTTGTTTGAACACAGGTGAGTGGAGCGATCTGTAACCAGGTATCCACCGGACCTAGACCAAATACGGTGGTATAGATGGGAGGTCTGGAGAAGATCACGATACGCATCGTGGTCCCGTATTGACCGCGCAAGGCGTTGATCTCACGCACGATCTCGTTGCGGTCCGAATGGGCGACTTCGTCCATGGCGTCCAGTAGAAGAAGCCATGGTCCATTGGCAAGACCAGCGTGAAGCCGTCGCATCTCACTCGCCGATTCATCCTTGCCGGTGAGCCGGGCGATTTCGCTTAAGACGGCGTTCTTTGTATTGGGGTCGTCGTTGGATTTGGCCCTTAAGGCCGGCAGAATTGTGGACTTCAGATCGAAGCGAAACGCGGGTATTTGATTACAGGTCTGGGCCTGAATCGCTTCAATAAGTTTGGTTTTTCCAAGACCACTGGCGGACTCAACAAGAACCATGCGGGTCGAGCCATCGACGAGGCTCTTCACCAGGTCCCGTTCATGGAGCACGTGCTCTCCGGTTTTCGACGGTACACCCTTCAGGATGTTTACGTTCAACCGGGGCGGAATGTATTTCTGTAGTTTCAGATCGGCTTGAAACTGTCGGCTCTGCGCCGTGCACTGGCGACCATAGAGGCTGTAGTCAGCGCTCTTCAGATCCTTGAGCAGCGAGATGTCCGATTGTTTTTCGGCACCACCGCAGGCCAACACCAGCGGAAGTGAAAGAAAGAAGAGAAGAGAAAAGTAGCGGCACTTCATTTTGGTCCCGTCGCGAGAGTCTACGAGCACAGAGTTATAACGTTGCTGAGGGTAGGTCGCAACAGCCGTGATACAAGGGGAAGAGGAAAGGGGACGTCTGGAGTGAAATCCGTGCTGGATTTTTCATTTCGGGCGGTGCTTTCGGGCCGAAACTTCTGCATTGGATATCTTCCCGTCTTCTTTGGCCACCTTGATGTGGTCGAGGTCTTTCATGGAGAGCCCCCATTCGTTCAAGGCGGTATGCATATATGTAAGAACGGAATGCATCGCGGCCTCGTCGGACTCTTCTTGTTGTTGTTTCCGCATACGTTGAACGGCACCCATGATGGAGCCAGTTCGGGGGTCCTGCGGGTTATCGGATAGTTGCGCAAACCGTTGGTTTGCTTGCCGTAGCTGGCGGATGCCCGCGACTGCGATCTGTTCCTGGAAGCGCACGGCCAACGGGCTGTTCGCTTGCAGCAAATTCTCAAAGACATCTCGTCCCAGTTCCAGAGCGACCACATCCCCTGCGGAGCGTAGAGTAGCCGACCGCGGCGAAGAATCTACGAGAGACATCTGCCCGACAAGAGCGCCAGGGCTGAGTGTTGCTAGCAGTCGTTCTATGGATTGAATGGACTTGATAACTTGTACGTGCCCCTTTGCGATCAGAAAACACGAGGCCCCCGTTTGACCTTCTTTGCATAGGTTGGCACCGGCCGGGTAGAGCTGAGGCGGTGCTACGGTCTGTAGAAGCGCGAGATCTTCGGTGGTCAGCGAGCCCAGGCTTGGCAGTTCCGCCAGGTGTAGAGTGGCACCGTAGTGATTGGCCTGGGCGGAGGGGTCTGCAATTATCGGGGAGCTGGTATTAGAACCCTGTCCCGCGTTTTCTGTTGCTATGTTCAGCGACGACAGAGCTTGTTCAATCTGCGAATTGGTGTCCCGCAGGCGCAGAGTGACCTGTTCGATAATTCCACGGACGAGCGCGATGGCGACTTTCGGCGCATGGATATGAAGGCCTTCCAGCATTGTCCGACTGAG
This sequence comes from Myxococcales bacterium, assembly GCA_002728755.1. Taxonomy (GTDB): domain Bacteria; phylum Myxococcota_A; class UBA9042; order UBA3505; family UBA3505; genus UBA3505. Next base: position 13,809 of record PBVT01000016.1, on the reverse strand, counting down.
CTCATAGACTTCGGCGCTCTGCACGGCGCTTACGGTGGCCGAGCGCGGGGCTGGATCCACACAAGACATTTCGCCGACCACATCTCCGACTCGAATCTCCGAGACCCACGAGGGAGCCCCAACGGGTTTTTTCACGCTCACCCGAAGGTTTCCGCTTGCTACCACCGCGAGGGAATCACCGGCGCGACCTTCCTCAAAAAGGATCTGACCTGGCTGGAGCTCTATATGGCGCATAGCTCCAAGCAATAACGAAAAGTCGCCATCGCTCAAGCCGTTGAATAGAGTGGCATTATGTAATTGGTCCAGATGCTTCTCGATGGGTGCCAATGGAGGTCTCCAGAACGGTCCTTGAATTGGGTGTAACATCGTGTGATACAGTCCGCAAAAGAACCGTATTCGAAGGTGCTACCCAAGTTGTGCAGATTGTTCTATAAAGATTTTTATGAGTTCATCTCCACGCATAGATCTTGATGGTATTGCCCTGGTTGACGAGGCACAGCCGACGACGGTTTTGGCTATTTTCCGGTACAGAACCACGCAGGGCCTCGTACTTCTTATGCCCGAAAGTGCTGAGTTTTCGGTCGACTGGAGTGAATTAGAATCTGCCGAGCTAGATTTGAAAGAGGGTTCGATACGGATACGGTTCTGCGATAGTTATGTCGCGGAGCAGAATTGGTTGCGAGGCGCGACCACTCTTGTGGGCCGGTGGATGGACAGGTATACGATGCGCCATTGATGGTTGCGAAATAGGCTTTATCTTGCGTGGTGAAATAGCCCGCGCGGTATAGGAGAATACATATGCGGCGAATGAAAATTACGAATCTGTTGCTACTTGGTCTGGGTCTAGTGGTTCTGGTTTCACTCGGCTGTACATCTGAGAAGACGGTGCCAGTGGATGATCAGACGAACGCAGGGCAGTCGAACCCTCATACTCAGCAACCGAATACCAATCCATCGTCGGGATCAGTCGCGAATCCCCATACGAAACCGGGACCCGTCGCGAATCCGCATATGAAACCGGGAGCGGGTCAACTTCCAGCCGGTCATCCACCCATTGGGGGAAGAGCGGCGCCTCCTCGTAATACTGGGCTACCGGCGGGGCATCCACCCATCGGTTCGGCGCAACCCAAACGTAGACCAGCACTTCCAGCGGGTCACCCTCCAGTCGCAGGGTCGGGTGCGGCGACTCCCAAAGCGCCAACGCAGGGAATGATCCTACGTCCTACTGGTCCAGGTAGTGTTGCCGAGCTGGCTCGAGTCGAGAAAATCTTCGCAGAGGGACCCGATCGGACCGCCTTTCAGGACGCATTTCGGCGGGTGTTTCATGTGGATCGTCGGCAGCGGGATCCCGTGGGGGCCACGCAGCAGTTGGAATCTCTGCAGGGAAAGTATCCCAAGGCAGCCGCGGTATATCGGGTTCTCGGGTATGCGGCCGTGGATAATGGCTTTCAGTTCGCGAAGGCCATCTCTTATTATAATAAGGCCGTGGAGCTCGATCCCAACTATGGCGAAGTGCACTATGCCCTGGCCTTCATGATGGGAGCACCGATGCCTGGGTCCGATAGGGCTCGGGGTGCGGTCCACTATAAGAAGGCCATTGAGCTGGGGGTTGGCGATCCTCGTGGTATTGGCCAGCGCTTTTATCCCGAGTTGGTCAAATAAGAGTATTCACGGGTCTCGAGGGGTTGATTCTTCCGCAAGGTGATCTAATTTGCAGCGGACCGTCGAACAGGTGTGTAGGAAGTAGAGATGGAAATGCCAGAAAAAGAAAAAACTGCAACAGAACCTCAGGAAGAAGGGTTTCGTGTTGTAGATAAGCGTGGTGCGGCCGAACCAGAGGTTGAGCCCGTTGCCCTGGATTGTTCCGAGGATAACGTTCGTCGTCTTATGGAAGAGAATGAGCGCCTGGAAGGCGAGCTGGAAAAGCGGCGCGAGCGGATCAATGAATTGGCGCGTGGTCTCCAGGACATCGGAGCCGATCGTGATGGCATGCGCGACCGACTCGAGCGAGAGCAGACGAAGGCCGTAAATCGTGCAAAAGGGCAATTACTCGAAAAACTCCTCCATGTACTGGATACATTTCAGCACTCTCTGGACTCTATCCCTGTGACAGAGCATACGCGGGATCTTCTGGAGGGAGTGAAGATGATCTACCGCCAGTTCCTGGTGCAACTTGGTGATCTGGGGCTTGAGCGGTTTTCACCGCTGGGTGACACCTTTGATCCGGAGAGCCATGAGGCTTTACGGACAGACGACGTAGAAGATTCAGCCCAGAACGGTCGAATCCTGAAGGTCATTGTGCCGGGCTATAAACACGGTGGTCGAGTGCTACGACCAGCACAGGTCGTGGTGGGTCGCTATACTGCTCCACCGGTGGTGGAAACACCCGAGTCGGAAGAGAAAGAGGAGACAAAGGCCGAAGAGTCGGAGTAACTCCGCACCCAGGCCACGACACGCTGTACCAATGGGAGGGGATATCGGACAGCGGTCGGACCTGAATGTTCCTGGCCTAAGCCTCCATATACACGCTTAGAAGAGTGGACTCTCCACGTTGACTGCCCGCGATTTTGCGGAGGGCAGCCACTTCGATCTGGCGGATACGTTCTCGTGTGAGATTAAAGCAGGAACCTACTTCCTCTAAGGTGTATGTACGGCGTTCGCCCAGTCCGAAACGCATACGGATGATCTTTGACTCCCGTTCGGTGAGGGACGCCAGTACCCGCGATAGGGCGCGGTGTAGGTCCTGATGAAGAACGGGTTTCTGGGGATCAACGCATTCGGGATCGCCGACGAGGTCCATAACGGTCGCGTCGTCGTCCCCAACCGGAGCGTCGAGGCTCATAACAGGCTGTACCAGTTTACGAATGCGTCGAATAAGCTTGGTATCCAGGCCGGTCTCTTCGGATAGCTCCTGGTTTGTTGGGAATTCACCCGTCTGGGATTGAAGCACCCCTTCCGCACGACGCAGGCGCTGCCAGGCATCGAGCAGATGTACGGGAACGCGAATGGTGCGGCCGTCATCGGCGATAGAGCGGGTAATGGACTGACGAATCCACCAGGTCGCGTAGGTAGAAAACTTATGACCGCGTCGATGATCGAATTTTTCAGACGCCTTCATAAGACCCATATTTCCTTCCTGAACCAGGTCCAGGAGGCTCATGGCCCGTTTGGAGTATCGTTTGGCGATCGCGACAACCAAACGGAGATTCGAGAGAACGAGTCCGTTTTTCCCCTCGTCCATACGAGCGATCCCGCGTCGATAGAGGCGGCGGGCGCGAACACGTGCACGCTGCGGAATCGGATTGATTCGGTCCGCACGGGTTTTTACTTCCGGACGAAGAGGGCGGGCTTTCGAGCCGCGGATGCGGACGGCGATTGCATAGGATCGCATCAGGTAGGCCCAGAAATGTTCTGCGTGGATATGACTGCGATAATGGTCCACCATCTCGGAGAGGTAAGCCATACGTTCCGCACCCATGTTCTTTTTGTTGATGTCGGGAGTGTGTTCAAGAGTCCATACGGCCAGAGCCTTGAACTTCGCCCGAGCGTGAAGGCGGGCGTCTTCTCGGAGTTCACGATTGGAAATCAGGCGGTCTGGAAGAAATTCGTCTTTCTCCAAGCCCTGGATGAAATCGCGACAGAAGCGATTCAGCCATTTGCCTTCGTTCATAGCTTCCAACACAAGACACTTACCATCCATAAGGAGGTCGGCGAGCTCAGCTTCTCCTTCTCGATCCAATAATGGTATCCGGCCAATGGCACGCAGATACGATAGGAGATTGTTCTGTAATAACGCTGTCTGTAGAGCCTTCAGCCCTTTCGCGTCTGTCTTGGGCTCTTTTCGTTCGGCGGGTTCGGACTCGATACGGTCATCAACCGCCCCCTCGTGCATTTCTTCCGGTGATTGTTTCAAAGCAGTCGCGGCAGCAGGCTCAAAACTCATAACAACTCCATACAGTAATATCCCACCCATACTCTAAGCAGGAACCATGCCGACTCAGGTAATAGCATGAAAATAAACAGAAAATGGCTTGTTTTAGGTTTTGTTCTAAAGTTTTTTGGTCGTTTTGACGAAAAAACCGGACACAAATGTCAGGCCGCGGTCTTTGTTCCCTATTGTTACCCAAGGTGCGTTTTATGTGGAACCTGTGAAAGGCCAGCAAAAACAGTAGCTTATGTGTCTGTGACAAAATTGTCAGCGTCTTTGGTTGTATGGGCGGGATTGGGCAGTAAAACGACGAAAAACCGGGCATATGCGCTCTATATGTGAAAAGTTTGCATAGCTTGTGGCTTGAAGTACTCCCGGTCGTGGGAATCGACCGGGCATAGATAACCGAAATTACGGTTCAAATATATACCTTGCGTCCCGGGATTGGTCGGGCTAACCTCCGCCTTCCTCAGTGGGGAATCGCTGGTGCGTTGTACTCATTTTTGTCTTTGAAAGAGCGAAGGAAATTGCGAAATGGAAGAATTTGATTGGAATGAAGTGCGGGATCGTATGCCGCCGCCTGAAAGGATCGTAAAGATTGTGATTATGGCGATCATCCTCTTGGTTGGCGTCTGGGCTGCGGCGACCTCCTATTATACGGTAGATGCAGACGAAGAAGCGGCAGTGCTTCGATTTGGGAAATACGTGACCACCACAGGTCCCGGTTTACATTTTAAGGCTCCCTTCAATATCGACCGCATCTATAAGGCGCGAACACAGACCCAACATGCGGAAGAGTTCGGTTTTCGTACGGTTACGGCGGGTAAAACCAGTGTGACCGAGAGCCGTACACCAGCCGCAGTATCCGAGGCCTTCATGTTAACCGGTGATTTGAATCTGGTTATGGTGACCTGGGAGGTTCGGTATCGAATCATCGATCTCAAAGAATATCTCTTTGAGGTGCAGGATGTGCCCGGCACAATCCGTGATGTATCTCTGGCCGTCATGCGCCAGGAGGTTGGTAATCGCTCTGTGGATGAGGTGTTCACTCTCGACCGCCTCAACATTCAAAGAGATGCTCGACGCCGTATGCAGGCTATGCTCGATGCCTATAAGGCCGGGGTGAATATCGAGACCGTGACGTTGAAACGGTCGGCGGCCCCCGAGGCTGTGCAAGATGCATTCAACGCAGTACAACAGGCAGAGCAGGAGAAAGAAGCCAAGGTCAACAAAGCCCTGGGTGAAAAGCAGCAGAAGCTCAAGGAAGCGGGTGGTCGCGCCAGTCGAATGGTGCAGGAGGCCAAAGGGTACGCCAACGCACGTATCAATCGCGCCGAGGGTGAGGTCCAGGCCTTCAATCAGGTGTTGGGCGAATACGAGAAATACAAAGAAGTAACTCGTCAGCGTCTGTACTTTGAAGCCCTGGAGAAATTCTTACCGAAGGTCTCCGATGTAATGGTGATCGATGCAGCTGAGGACGGAGTATTGAAACTTCTCGATTTGAAGAAGGGGGGGAAATAATCATGGCAGCCCCAGAACAAAAAACATTTCGTATCGTAGTTCTCTTTCTGCTGATTGGTCTTGGCGTTGGAGCGCTCTTTTCGTCCGTCTACGTGGTGGATGAAAGACAGGTCGCCCTGGTACTCGAATTCGGGAAGGTGAAGGCCACCCGTGCGGAAGCTGGTCTCTATTTCAAGGTCCCCTTCATTCAGAATGTGATCTATTTTGATCGTCGTCTGTTGTCGTGGGATGGCGAACCCAGCCCGTACATCGATTCGGATAAGAAAGATATCGTCATCAATAGCTGGGCCCGTTGGCGGATCGTAGATGCGCGTAAGTTCTACGAAGCGCTGCGAAGTCCAGATAAGGGACACCAGGTTATTGATGCCCGTATCGATTCAAGTTTGAAGAATGTGGTCTCGAAAGTCTCCTTGATGGAGGCGGTTCGTAACGAGCAGCGCACATTCAAGTATGCGGAGCGACAGGAGATCAAAACCAGTGACGATAAGAGCGCTGTGGCGGATAAAGATCTGAGTGCGCTCTTGGCAAAACCCATCAGTCTGGGTCGTCAGAAGCTGGTCGGCAATGTTCTTGAGAAGGTCCTTGTGGTCTGCTCGGACCGAGGTACGGCTGAGGATAGTGTGAAAGACTGTGTACCTCTGGAGCAGAAGTTCGGCATCACGGTGGCGGATATGCAGATCAAGGATGTGAACTTCTTCGCCGAGATTATTCGCGTGGTCTATAAGCGAATGCGTGAAGAGCGTCTCGCGATCGCGAAGGCGGTAGAGGCCATCGGTTCTGCGCGTGAGCAGGAGATCATCGGTGAGATGCAGCGGGAGCTCGCCCGTATTGACTCCGAGGCCTATAAAACGGCCCAGGAGATCCGCGGCCAAGCGGATGGTGACGCCGTACGTATCTACGCCGAAGCCTACGATCGCGACGCGGTCTCGCGTGAGTTCTACGCCTTTGTACGCTCTCTCGACGCTTATAAGAAAACCCTCGGAGGGAAGACACGATTGGTCCTGAGTACCGACGGAGATCTCTTCAAGTATCTGCAGAACTTTGAATTGAACCCCTCCGCCCAATAAGCTGAAATCTAAGTACGGCTGGGGCGTCGGTGTATTCGATGGTAGACTGGAATAGCTCAGAGAGGATGAGGTAGGGAATGGTTCGTCTGATTGGTGCAGGCCTCGTGATAATATTGGCATTGGCGGTGGCTAATTATCTCCTTTATGGAAAGGATAAAAAGAAGGCCTCGCAGGAGCCGAAATCGGATGCGACGCCGGGGAACCAGCCGGAACCACCCGCTCCGGAACCCAATGAAACAGAGCAGATCTTCGAGTTGAAAAAACTGCTCGACGCAGGGGCGATTACGCAGGAAGAGTTCGAGCAGAAGAAGAGCGAGCTGCTCGATCAGATCTGATCCTATTCCAGGTCGATGAATAGAGAAGCCCGGGTTGCCCCGGGCTTTCCTTTTTTTGCGGTTGGACGTGGGGGGCGAAATTCCCCATGATACTCCGAGCATGGGCGTATAGAGGTGGATGATGGCTCGGAAGCTCTGGTGGTGTTTGGGTGTGGTGGCGATGCTATGTGTCGTCGCGTGCGGTTCTGGAGATCCGGAGGACACGATTGATGCGATGTCGTTGACTGACACAAGTGAGTCCGACGATGTGGGCCCGGGTGAAGATGTAGCCGTCGCTGTGGACGAAGGCCAGGTAACATCCCCCACGCCATTTCCCAGCTATTCTGCCGGGAGTTGTCCAACTCTCGGAGCGGGAAGCCAGAACTTCCCCTCGGGTGGTATGACGCGGTCGGTGCATTTGACGCTACCGGCTGAACCAGAGGGTGCCCCCGTCGTGTTCCTATTTCATGGGCTCGGAGATCAGGCGGTCAATATTGCAGCCTGGATGGGGGCCAGTCAGGCCGCAAATCTACATGGGGCGATTGTGGTTGCTCCACAGGGGGGGCAGAACTTTCTGGGATGGGATTCGGGTAGTCAGTCCGCCTCTCCACCCGATCTCGTATTTTTTGATGATCTACTGGCTTGTCTAGCAGAGCAATACAAGATCGACGGTTATCGCATCTACGCGGCTGGATTTAGCGCTGGCGCTCTTTGGACCACGGAGTTGGTCATTCGTCGCTCGCAATACCTGGCAGGGGCGGCGACCTTTAGTGGTGGAATCGGGCAGCCGGTGAGCTATTCGACCCCAGAACATGACCTTCCGGTGGCGATCTCCTGGGGCGGAGATACGGACGTCTACGGGGGCTTCCTGAGTTTTCAGTCGACGTCCCTGGCGTTTAGTGAGTCGCTCCGCGAAGATGGGCATTTCGTGATTGAATGCAACCACGGCATGGGCCATACGGTCCCCATGGGAGTAAGCGGTTGGTTATATCCATTTCTGCTCAACCATACCTGGGGCGTGCCAGATAGCCCCTATACAGAAGGGTTGGATTCTACGTTCCCCACCTTCTGCGTGATCCCGTAGGTAAAAAAAAACCCGGCGAATGCCGGGTTTTTCCTATCCGTGGTGGAGCCGATCGGGATCGAACCGACGACCTCTTGAATGCCATTCAAGCGCTCTCCCAACTGAGCTACGGCCCCGGATGGGTCTCGCCAACAAAAATGTGTTGGCGGAGCGCGGGCTTATAGCACTCGATCCAATCGGGTGCAAGCAAACTTCACTGAAAAGGCTATAGGCGCGATATTCGATCGCTCAGGCGACCATCATTTCCGAATCCGCATCACAGTTCGCGAGGGCTCTATCCAAGGCCTGTCGCATATCTGGAAACAGATGCTTGAATTGAATACGCAGGACCTGGTCGCACGATTCAATGATGGTACCCAGGGCGAGACATTCCCCGGAGTTGTCGGGTAACCCAAAGCGAACCCAGACATGGGTGGCGGTAGGTCGTCCTCCGTGCAGGTCGATGGTGATTCCACCCGCATTAACAGCCAGTACGTCTGCTGGAAGATTGTCGTTGGTCGAGAAACGAAGTTGTGCCGATTTGGCGTGTAGCATGATGAACCTCCTCAAGGTGATTGAAGGTTACGTTCGGTCGGTGCGCGGATCAAAAAAATGGGATCGTATTTTGTCCACGATCTAATAAATCGGCCCGAGATTTGCTGCTCTTGAGGTTGGAACCAAAAGAAAATTTAAAGACCTCTAAAGTGAGTGGTGAATGGGACGATTGGAAACGGTGTAAGGCAGATCAGTGGACAGGAGCCCGCCATGACAAAAATAGCCAAAGGAAAGGTTCTCGAAGTCTGGCAGGAGCGTGTGAAGAGTGGTGAGACCCTCTTTCGGCAAGGGGCTCTCGAAAGGGCTCGCGTCGAATTCGAAGCTGCAATATGCCTGCAAGAGACTACAGAGCTCGTCTATACCCTTGGAGAGGTTTGTCTGGCCATGCATGACGTGGAATCAGCGACCCATTATTTCCGTCGGTATCTCGTGCTCAGTGCCAAAAAGGTGCAGAGCGAAAAGAGCGCTGCGTGAGTCTTTCTTCGTTTCTGGGAGAGATCGAGGGGCGTGGTATTCAGCCGGGCCTTGAGCGTATCCAATGTGCGTTGGATGAACTCGAACTGCGCAATCTCGACGCGGACGTCATTCTTGTGGGGGGGACGAATGGGAAGGGGAGTACCGCCAAGCGTATCGAGAGTGGATACCGCGCGCTGGGATTCAAGACGTTTCTATATACCTCGCCCCATCTTGTGCATGTAGAGGAACGCTTTCGTATCAATGGTGTAAAGACCTCTACGAAGGATCTGGATGATGCCCATACCGCTTGTCTGGCAAAGTTCCCAGAGGGGCGCTGCTCCGCCGGTCTCTTAACCCCGTTTGAGTGGATGACGTTGGTGGCCGGGTTACTCGCAAAAACCCAGGCCTGCGAGATTCTGGTTCTGGAAGTTGGTTTGGGCGGTCGTTTCGATGCGACCAACGCCTTCGAGCCGGCGGTATCGGTGATCACCGGTATCGATCTGGATCATATGGATCGACTGGGAGACGACCTGGCATCCATCGGCAGAGAGAAAGCGGGGATCATGCGAGACGGGATCCCCTGCGTTCTGGGGGCGACGACACAGCCCTGGATAGATGCGGGAAACGCCTTGTTGGAGGGGCGTGACTTCCAGCTATCCCGTGGGGCGGAACCGACATTTACTCTTGGGGACGATTGTTTGGAACTGGTAGGGGCCGATCCCCATCTACCCGTGTTCGATTCCAGTCTGGCCCTGGCCCTCGCGACCTTGAAGATTCACCAGGACCCCTCACCAAGTGATTTCGAACGATGCGTTCGTGCGGCTGCGGCATCCGATTGGCCCGGTCGTATGCAGCGGGTGGCCGACACACCCCTTTTGATCCTTGATGGGGGACATAATCCGAGCGCGATCGAATGGTTGGTGTCCGCACTGCAAAGGATCTACGTCGATACCCGGTTTCACGTAATCTTTGGTGCGCGTCCCGGCAAAGATCATCGTTCGATGGTTCATGGGCTTCGTCCGATCCTGGAACGACTGACCCTCGTGGGCGACCGCGAGAAGTTCCTGGTACCACCGAATACTCTGGCCGATGACTTGCCGGAGATCGGGGCGTTCCGAGTCTATGAGGGGCCGGCTATTGATCTCCTGAAGGAGCGAACAGAGCCCACGTTGGTGGTGGGCTCCCTGTATCTGGTCGGGGAGGTCTTAGGAGATCTCGGGGTTGACGACGAGCTACGTGTTCTGGCTTGAGATTCGAGCCCCTTACACCGTTCGATAGGGAATTCAATCCCGGCCAGTACGTTGAGATCCTTCTGGATTTTGGCTAGTTCGTTGACGCGGAATAGGGAAAAGGGCATCTTCCCCCCTTCGAAAAGCCCCAATATGAGGATAGAGGCAATGACGTCCTGGACACGAATCAAAGTTATTTTCGCGATATGTACACTCCTTTTTAGCGCCTGTGGTACGGCTGCGGACTCCCAGCCCGACACCAGCGGAACGGATAATGGTGGAACAGATAGCGCGGGAACCGATACCGCGGGAACCGATACAACGGGCAACGGAGAGATCAGCCTGAAAAGCATTCAGGAGTTGTCTGCGGCGATGAATTGTGTGGGCGGAGATTCCCCATTCATTACCCATATCGAGGGTTTGAGTCTGGAAGGGATCGTCGTGGTGAGCGCCAAGTTCGACGCCTTTACCCCAGAGGAAGAGGGCAACGCCCTGGATGGCTATTTCGTAGCCGACCAGGCGGGTGGAACCTCGGCCGGTGCGCTGATGGTGATTTCCCGTGACCTGGGAAGCGATTTTCAGATCGGTGACTTACTCGATATCGAAGGCGAAGCGGGCGAATACTATTGTATGACGCAGGTGAGCGCCGCGATCGCGGTCAAGGTAGGCGAGACGGATGTCCCCGCTCCCGTCGATGTAACAAGTGCAGAATTTGCCGACGGAGGGGGAGAGGTTCATGAGGGGACCCTGGTACGCCTTCAGGACGTTACGGCCACGGAAGCGTTACAATACGGGGAAACCCAATTGGAAGGTGGAGCCGTCATTGACGACCTCTTCATGTATGGCGAATTGAACCTTCCTCTCAACGAGACCATCACGGAGATCGTGGGAGTCGTGAACTACAGTTACGGGAATTACCGAATCTGCCCCCGCAGCGCCGATGACATTGTTGGTGTAGAGCTGGTGGGTGGACAGAGCATGACCGTCGCGGAGATTCAGCAGATGCAGGCCGGCCTCGAATGTGGCGCTGGAGCTGGTGATGAGCCCATGTTCACAAACCTCGCGGATGGCATCATGCTTACGGATGTGGTGGTGATTTCTCCTCGCTTTGTGGCGTACGACGGCAACGGCGACGAGAGCAAAGCTCTGGATGGCTATTATGTGGCCGATCAGGCGGGTGGAATGTATTCCGGCGTTCAGTTGGTGGTGTCGAAGAACGAGGCTACGGATTTCCAGATTGGTGATCTCCTAAGCGTCGAGGGTAGCGCTACCGACTTCTACTGCAATACGCAGGTAAGCGCCGATGTGGCCACAATGACGGGGCAGGGCGAAGCACCGGCTCCAAGCGTAGTGACGGCAGAGACCTTCGCCTCGGCCGAAGAGATCGAGAAATACGAAGGGGCCCTGGTTGAAATTCACGACCTGGTTCCTGCCGAAGGCCCCAACCAATGGGGTGAGTACGAGATCGATGGTGTCATCATCGACGATAAGTTCATGTACAACGAGTTGAACTTCGTTGTGGGTGAGACCATCTCCAAGGTAGTTGGGATCGTGAACTACTCCTACGGCAAGTATATGATTCTTCCCCGCTCGGCGGACGATATCGTAGTGGCTGCTCCAGAGACCACCGACCCCTGATCAGAGGTCGAGGAGCTCGAAGTCAAAGCGGCGAAGTAGCTGTAGTAACTTGGTGATCGGCAGTCCGATCACAGCGTTGGAGTCCGCGGTCTCCGGGTCGGCGTCGATCCGATCGAAGAGGGCGATGCCGCGGCCTTCCAACTTATAGGAGCCAGCACAGTCGAAGGGTTGTTCATAATCCACGTAACGGGCGATGGTCGCCGCCGAGAGAGAGCGCATCTGTAGAGTATGGACGTCGGTAGTTACCTCTGTACGTCCCGTGGCAGACTCGTGCACCGCTACGGCGGTGATCAATCGATGGGATCGTCCAGCCATGGCTGTCAGCTGGGCGATGGCCCGCTCCCGATTGCCGGGCTTACCCAGGATTTCGCCTCCGAGATCGACGACCTGATCCGAGCCGATGATCAATCCCGCCTCGGCTGCCAGAGATTCGGCCTTGGCGACCGCCAGGGTGGTGGCCAGGTCGTCGGGTTTGAGTCCCCCGTATGCCGATTCATCACAATTGGGTGCAACGCAGCGGAAGGTTAGCCCCAATCGATCCAGGAGCATCTTTCGATAGCTGCTGGTACTTGCTAAGATCAAGGGTGGATTGGCCTTCATGGCTAGAGTTCACCGGTAGGAAAAGGATCAGAGGAACGTATCGGTACGATGATGGAATGCGGTGCGAGGGTCAAGGCGTTATATATCCCATAGCGTCGTCCAATAGGGAGTAATGATGACAGCGCGTATCTGGCTGCGAAATCTGCTAATCACCCTGGTGAGCCTTATGGGCCTGTCTTCGCCGGGTTGGGCGCAGAGCAACGTGTCACGGGAGTTGAACGAAGCCGTGACCAACCGTGAAAATCTGGCCCAGGCCATACGGGAACGGTTACAGGCCATCTATATGGCAGACATCAAGGCTCCCGACTTCGGGGCGGACCAGGTCTGGTTCAACACCTCCCGGCCTCTATCGCTTTCGAAGGATCTGGCAGGGCGCTTTGTTCTCTTGGATTTCTGGACCTACTGCTGCATCAACTGCATTCATGTATTGCCCGATCTGGCCTGGCTGGAAGATCGCTACAAAGACGATCCCTTCCTGGTGGTTGGGGTACATTCCGCCAAGTTCAAGAACGAGGAGAGGCCGGACCAGGTACGTCGAGCGGTACTCCGTTACGAGGTGGAACACCCGGTCGTCGTCGATAAAGGAATGCAAATCTGGCGAACCATGGGGATCAACGCCTGGCCCAGCTTTGCTCTTATCGGACCCGACCGGCGGGTGCTCGGCGTTCTGTCCGGAGAAGGGCAGCGGGACGTCCTCGATACCCTCATCCAGGAGGCGATGGCTCTCTATGCTACCAAAGGTCCGGCGACCACTCCCAAACGATTACCCCTGCGCTTAGAGCCTCGTGGCAAGATCGATGGGCCTCTATACTTTCCCGGTAAGGTCCTGGCGCAGGCGACGAAAAACGGTTCTCGATTGTACATCAGCGATACGGGGAACCACCGGATCGTGGTGACCGATACCACGGGACGGCATATCCAGACCATCGGATCGGGATTGGCTGGGTTACAGGACGGATCAGCCGAGACAGCACGGTTTTTTGCGCCCCAGGGGTTGGCGATACATCGCGGACAACTCTATGTGGCCGATACCGAGAACCATGCTTTGCGCCGCGTCGATCTCAAGACCTTTGCAGTGACGACGGTCGGCGGGGACGGGCGCCAGGGAAACCAGCGCTCTGGAGTGCATCCACTGGGATCGTTTCGATTCAATTCACCCTGGGCCCTCTCCTCCTATGATGGCGGGCTGGTGGTGGCGGACGCGGGCAGCCATCAGCTCTGGTTCGCCGATCTGAACCGGGACCGCGCGATGGTCTTTGCGGGGGATGGGAGCGAGCGAAAACTCGATGGAGTCGGACCATCGTCGGCCTTTGCGCAGCCGTCCGGGTTCACTGTGATTGGCTCTACTTTGTATGTGGCCGACTCGGAATCCAGTTCGATTCGTTCGGTGGAGCTGAAGAGTCGTAAGGTGCGGACAGTGGCGGGGGCGACCACCGAG
>PBVT01000015.1 GCA_002728755.1 Myxococcales bacterium | reverse complement strand
CTCGGTGTGTCGGCGAGCAACGTGCATACAACACGATATCTTTACGAAAAGCTCTGGCCGACGATTCGTCCCCATATCGTCGTGTATTACCAGGGTAGGAACGATCTCGTATTTGAACATATGCGGGCACTTGCTGTGTTGGCTGATGCCCTCGGGCGAAACCCCAACACGATCTTTTCCGTGCCCAGTCCCAGAAAAGGATTGTTGGACATCATCTCTCCTCGTAAACGGTGGATTGACCAATTGCCCGCACCGCAGCGCCAGTGGCGCGACAACTTTTTCGTGGGTCGGGTTTTGGCCCCCCTATGGGAGCTCCAGAGAACGACCTGGGAGCAAGGGGTCCAACTTGTCCTGTCTACACTGGCGGTCCCCACAGTAGAAGGTGGCGATCAAGTCTACTTTGATGCTGTTGTACGCTATCTATGGCCGATGTTGCCAAGCTTCACCGCGTATCGAGATATGGTGGATGGATACAATAAAGCGATGCGCCGTTTTGCTACGGAGTCAGAGACGCTGCTCCTGGACGTAGCGAAGACCATCCAGGGCGGGCGAGAGAACTTCACGGATATCTGTCATCGGACGGAGAAAGGGAAACTGCTTCATGCGAAGCTAGCGGCCGAGGCGCTTGTCCCGCTCATCCGAAAACGACTGGCAGGCCCCAAGGTGGGGGATGATGGGGATAATCATAGGGACGGGCCAAAGCCGCTCGACCCCGCCCCCGTCCGAATTGCCCCTCTAGATACTCCGCCTTCAGGAAAGGCTGGCGAGTGTGTGCAGGGACCATGCCCAGAGGGAACCTGCTACGTTCCAGAGACGACCGAGAGTCCCTACGGCTATTCGGGCTCCCAGATCGCCCGTGGTCGTGAACACGTAAAGCGACGTCAGGGTTACGCGGGGAACATCAATTGGTATTTGGATGATGGCCCGGCAACAAAGGTCCACATCTCTCCGTTTTGCATTGACCAGAATGAAGCAAGCGAAGAGAGCCGCCAGTCCTGTATTCATGCGGGATACTGCCCGGAATACGAACCGTCGGCCGGTAGCCCCTTAGAGCGTACCGCAGCCATCATGCCGACCTATCGAGATGCGGTCCGGTATTGCGCCTGGCGGGGAGGCCGCTTGCCCACGAGCGCAGAGTGGGAGCTCGCGGCCCGTGGCCCCGAGGGATTCGTGCTCCCCTGGGGAGCTGAGTGGACGGGCGCGGAAGCAAACTTCTGCGGTGCAGAATGTCAGCCTGGTGGATCTGGTGTGCCAGAGGATGGGTGGAGAGGTCCCGCACCCACAGACGCGTTTTCATCAACCAGTCCCTATGGCCTTCACAATTCGGCAGGAAATCTATGGGAATGGGTGTACGGTTGCTTTGATGAGACGGCCCATTGTTTTATGCCGGATGGGACCCGCGACCCAAGAGAGCCAGATCGCGAAGATTGTCGCCATTTTGTAAGGGGCGGAAGTTATCTGAATTTCCCGATCTACCTTGAGACTCGGACGGCAGAGGGGGCCCCTGACACTATGCCGGGGTCGTGGGGCGTGCGCTGTGTGTTCGATATGGGGACGAAACCAAACGAGAACTGGCGGGGGGCGCTTCGCTCCGAAGAGCATTGTCAGGTACCGCGACTTAAGAACAGTCGTTGAGAGCGACGATCAGCAATATACCTAGAACCCACAAACTCTAGAGGGTACACTGGTAAAGAGGTTACTATCCGTTCATGAACACGCCGGACCCAGATACAAACTCCAAAGCGCATAGAGTCTTCGCGAAGGCGGGGCCACTCGAGTGTGGCGCAGACTTGGGAGACGGATGGGAAATCGAGAGCATCGCAGGTACCACCGAGCGACTTGAAATCACAGTCCGCGGCGGACCGGGCAAAACCCGGTTCTTCGTGGTGCCGCGAAAGGACAAGGCCGAAAAGCGAAGTCCCTTCGAGGCGGGTCAGTTCGAACTCTCCTATGCGAAAACGGACCTGGTATTTGAAGAGATTGTAGCCCCAGGGAAAGCATTGGCGTTGCTCCTGTCGCAAAGCGACATCGCGACCGTAATGCAAGCCGAAGCAGGGGTCTCCCAGAGCCCGGAGGGTGAGGGCAATTGGCGAGATCTGATCCGAAGACGCCTTCTCGATAAGCCCAATGACGGGTTGGCCCTGGGAGATGTGCTCGCGGCGAGCGAGCTGCCCACCACACTATGTACGTTACCGTGGACGCGACTCGAGATGTCGACGCAGCGAACCTTTGGGCCATGTTGCAGTGATTTCCAATCGGCCCCAGCACCGTTTACGGACCCCTCAGATATCGCCGGCATGTGGAATAGCAACGCGATGCGCGCGTTCCGACGGGCGTTGGCGAGCAGTAATGAGCCCAAGACCTGCCGCAGCACATGCCCGCACCTCCAAGGGGCTATGCAAAGGGCCGAGCGTCTTATGTTGCGGGGCGGTCCCCACGCGTTCGTAGAAAACCAGATCCTCCTGGTCGAAGAGTTGCTTGATGGCGGCGACCTTCTAAAGGCACGCCCCATGGAGTTGTGTCTAACGCCCACAACCTATTGCAACTATGACTGCCTGATGTGTGAATGGGGTGAAATCGGCACCCTCGACGACCAATACGGCGTGCAGTTTTATGAGCAGCTCGAAGACTACCTGGGCACCTTGCACCTGATCGAAGCCGCCGGGGGCGAGCCTTTGGCCTCTATGCCCTTTCGAGACTTCCTCGCCACGGTTGATTTCAACCGATACCCCCAACTACGCGTATCCCTGACAACCAATGGCTCGTATCTGACGCCTGGAGAGCAGGAGCGTTTGGGGCATGTGCCGTTCTCGAATTTAACGATCAGTCTTAACGCAGCCACCGACGAGACCTATGCCACCGTAAACCGGGGATTGGCGTACGAGAGAGTACGAACCAACCTTGATTCCCTGCTTGCACGGCGAGCCGAGGGATTGTTTCGGGGCAGCCTTGTGTACAGCATGGTTATATTGAAGAGTAATGTGTCGGAGATCGAGCAGTTGGCGGAGTTGGCATGGCGAGATGGTGCGCTCGTTCGGTATATGCTCCCCATGTACAATAGAAACAATGAGAGCATCCTTACCGAGCCAGACGCGATGCGTCTCGCGTTGGCGTCTTTGGAGAGGGTGGCAGCGCAAGAGGAAAGCAGAGGCTTTCCCGAGAGGGCTCGCTGGGTGCGTGGTGAATCCGAAGTGCTGGATGCTCGCCTTACGGCTGGTGTCTTCCGCCCGTTACCGGATCCCTGATTTTCAAGGATACATCCTTTGACAAGCCCCACGCTTCAAAGCATGATAACGCAATCCAACCGGCTGGGTTGAAAGCCCAGCAAACCATCCATTCCGCAGTTTAGAGGGTCCTTATGGGTCGTAATCGCCTACTGGTAGTCACAATCGCATTATTGATGGTCGTTTCTTTGCTGAATTGTAAGAAACAGAAACCGGTCACTTCGAGTAACACAGGCAATTCAGGTGGTGCTGCTGCACCGGGCCCGAAGGATGTTTCTGGTACCAAGCCGGAGAAGGATGTGGCGGAATCCAAGGCTACTCCTGACGCGGATGAAGAAGAAACCAAAGATGTTCCCTGGGAGCGGACGCTCTATGACGGAGGGCCGAATGGGGACACCACACGTATAGAATACCAGAACCAACCCGGTGTTGGTCCCGATGCACATCTGACGAAACAGACATCGAGCCCCGATGGCGGCGGTCCGGCCGGTCGATTTGGTGCCAAATATAAGTTGGATCGTTGCCAGTACAAGCCGAGTAGCGTCGCGATGGATGCAGAGGCACTTTGCAAAAAAGCCCGTACATGCAAAGACGCTCCCGCCTGTGAGGATCGTCTCGCACTGGAGGCCCTACTGCTTAATGATAAGGCCCTGAGTCAGCATGTCAGCTGCATGGAATCCACGAGCTGCGCTTCCCTGGAGAAAGGTGGTTCTGGTGGACTGCTCGGGCATTGCTTCCGCGCAACACAAAAGGCGATGCCTGAAGTGCATAAGAATGTCTGCGGTGCGCTCGTAGGCAAAGCCACCACATGTGGGCTTTCCTCGGTCGATTCCTTTGCGAGCTGGTGCTCGAGCCATATCTCGCTGGTCCGAAAAGAGGTCGTCGATGGCTACGCCGCCTGCGCACGAGGTGCATGTGACACTCTCTCTGCATGTGTGACCCGCGTAGGGTGCCAGATCAAGTCCATTCGGTAAGAGCCCTTCGGGGCCCAGGGTTTTCCTGGTATGATCAAACGATGAGTGGACACGACGCACCAGCGGCGCCGAAACCCGTTCGGCTGCTTCGTAAACGGAAACCCGCGCACCTGCCTGTTACAGCTCGGAGCATTGCGCTCTTTCGGTTGGGAGAGCAGTGTAATAACGACTGTCCCATGTGTAGTAACACCGGCAGTATGGAGGCCTTCTTTCAACCCATGAAAGAAGTGATGCGTCGTGTGGGATACCTCCAGAGTCAGGGTGTGCGCCAGGTCGTGCTCACCGGTGGAGAGCCGACGATTCATCCAGATTTCTGGGGTGTAGTGGCAGCCCTCAACCAACATGGAATTCGGTGGGATATCAACACCCATGGCCGAAGCTTCTCTGATACAGACTTTGCAGATCAGGCAGTCTTTGAAGGGCTAGGTCGAGCGATTGTTTCGTTTCATAGCCATATAGAAGATGCGAGTATGGTTATTTCGGGCACGAACAGTCGTGGCCATTACGAGACAATCGAAGGGATCAAAAACCTGTTGGAGCGTGATGTCTGGCTGATGTTGAACTATGTCATGACCCGCCAGAACCAGGGTACGCTTCTCGAGTATCTCGGGTATTGCGCAACAAATTTCGGCACAAAATACCAGGTAAAGGTCGTGTTCCCATCAACGGCCGGGAAGGGTGGCCAATGGGACGGCATCCAATTTCGGTTCCATGAGGTGCAATCCGAGATCGTAGAGGCTCAAGCGCGTGCAGAGGAGCTCGGGATAACCCTCGTCTTTGAGGGCTTCCCCAACTGCATACTGGGTGATGCCAAACATAAGAACATCAGCCGGTCGGGCTTTGGTGAAACCCATTACCTTGATGATGTATCTGGGAACGACCTCTATCCGATACAATTTATCGAAGCCGAGTTCTCAGCCTACCCGGAGAGCTGCGTCGATTGTGCAGCCATAAAACAATGCCCTGGAATCGCCCGTTCCTATCTCAACACGTATGGGGCCGGGGAATTCGTACCGTTTCCCAGCTGATCAGGGCGTAATGGTTTTCAGGCTGTCTACCGCGTGTACGGGCGCCATGTCGCCAGCCATCAAATGGGCGATTGCCATATAGACCATACGTTGCTTGTCGAGGAGCCGTTTGCCCTCAAAGGCCTCGGAGATGACCTCAATAGAGAAATGCCCACCGCCACCGGTGGCCTCAACTTTCGCTCCGGGGATCGCATCGGTAATGCTGGTGCGAATGGCCTCGAGTATATCACCCTGAAAATCGGTCTGATGATTGCCCATATTCTTCCTTCCGGTGTTCTAATCGATGTTCAGTTCTAGTTTGGCAGCGTCGGACATAAGGTCTGGGGTCCACATGGGGTCCCAGACTACATCCACACTCACCGAAGAGACTTTTTCAACGTCACCCGCACGCATCTGCACCTCGGCAGGTAGGGATTGTGCTGCAGGGCAGTTCGGAGAGGTTAACGTCATCTTGATGGCAACCTCGCAATCTTCACCGACATCCACACTGTAGATCAGCCCAAGTTCGTAGATGTCCACGGGGATCTCGGGATCATAACATTCCTGCAAAGACTTGATGATCGCATCAAATATTGCCTGCTGTGGTGAGCCCAGATCTTCTGTTGGCGGATGTAATAACATGTTGAGTCCTATGTCGTTCCCTGCTCGAGCTTTTCAACCCGAATCCGTACCAGTTCAGAAATATACTCACGCAAGTCCTCGTCCTTGACGGCTTCCACGAGATCCGTGGTGAATGCAGCTGTGAGCATATGTTTGGCTTGTGTTTCCGGAATACCCCGCGCACGTAAGAAGAAGAGCGCATCGGCATCTAACTGGCCGACGGTGCTACCATGGCTACACTTCACATCGTCCGCGTAGATCTCTAACTCCGGCTTCGTATCTATGCGTGCGTTACGGGACAGCACAATATTATGGTTGGTCTGTTGCGCGTCACTCTTCTGGGCATCTTTCGCTACGACAACCTTACCGTTGAAGACGCCTCGGGATCGATCACTAAGGATGCCTTTATAGAGCTCCACGCTGGTACAGTGGGGCTTGTCGTGATCCACGCGCGTATGATTGTCGACATGTTGTTTGTCTGCGAGGAGGTACAGCCCCTCCATACGGCAAAACCCATGTTCGGCCAGGAATCGTACGTTGAGGTCGTTGCGAACGAGCTCTCCACCGAGCCAGAAGGTATGGGAATGCACGTTGCTATCACGATCCTGGCGGACATCCACGGATCCAACATGTACACCCATATTCCCCTGTCGCTCCACCACGTAGTGGGTGACATTGGCTCCCGCCCCGGCATGAATCTCGGTACGAGTGTTCGTGAAATAGGCGCTCTCATCGGGCCCTATAAAATGCTCTACCACCGTTCCAGAGCTTCCATCTTCAAAGACTAGAAGATTTCTGGGGTGGGAGGCCGTAGGGGCGTCCGTGGTCCCGGAGATGAACACCAGATGAATCGGTTTTTCCAGATGGGTTCCTCGTGGAATACGAATGTACGCACCATCGGATAAAAACGCCGTGTTCAAGGAGACGAATGGCTGCTTCCCGGTGTCTGGGGAGGAGGCCAGTAAACCTTGGATCTCTTCGCGGCGTCCGTGATAAACGGCGTCCAGGCTGTCGATGACTGCCTTGGTGGACTGTACCTCTTCCGGAAGGCTCCGCCGGTGAAGCAGGCCGTCTACGAATAGGAGGTGAGGCTCGATGCTCGGACCTTGCGTAAGCAATGCGTCGATCTCGCCCGTGCCGCCTGAAGGCTGACCCAGCTCGTAAGGCCCTCCATCCAGGTGAGACATGTCGGTATATTTCCAGTTTTCTTGGCGCGAGCTTGGAAACCCGGTGTCGAGAAACTGGTTCATGGCATCCTGACGCAAGGCCATCAGCCAGGAATCATCCCGTGAAGCCCTCTCGCGCAGATGCGCCGTATGCTGGTCCTGATAGTGCTGCATGCCAGTCCTTTGTATCATGCCTGATCGAATCAGGGGGCCGCAGAGGGTTGCGTCGTTGTGTAGCCCTTGTCTTCCACTTCAAGAGCGAGGGACTTATCACCCGTACGCGCAATCTTCCCATCCACCATAATATGAACGAAATCTGGCACAATGTAGTCCAAAAGGCGTTGGTAGTGGGTGATTACCAGGAACGAATGGTTTTCATCGCGCAGGGAATTGACGCCCTTGGCCACCGTACGAAGGGCGTCCACATCGAGGCCGGAATCGGTCTCGTCCAGGACGGCCATCTTGGGGTTTAGGACCGTCAGCTGCAGGATCTCGTTTCGTTTCTTCTCACCGCCGGAGAAGCCCACATTTACGGGACGACTCTTAAAGCTCTTGTCCATCTCCAGGAGCGCCATCTTTTCTTTTACGAGAGCGAGGAATTCGTAGGCGTCGAGTTCTTCTTCATCGTGATGCGCTCGAATGGCGTTTAGGGCAGCCTTTAAGAAATAGGTGTTGTTTACGCCCGGGATCTCCACAGGATATTGAAACGCCAGGAAAAGTCCCTCACAAGCGCGCTCTTCTGGTGCCATGTCGAGAAGGTCCTTCCCTTCATAGGTGACCGATCCATCCGTGACTTCATACGCCTCATCGCCGGCCAGGACCTTCGCTAAGGTGCTTTTGCCCGAACCGTTTGGGCCCATGATCGCGTGGATCTCACCAGGCTTAATCGAAAGATCGAGCCCTTTTAATATCTGGGTGTCATCGATCTGTGCATGAAGATTAGAAATTTCCAACATCTTGCTTTCCTCATTCGGAATCTGGTCAGCCTACGGCGCCTTCCAGGCTTACGCTCAATAATTTCTGTGCCTCTACAGCGAACTCCATCGGAAGCTCTCGGAAGACTTCTTTGCAGAATCCATTCACAATCATGGAAATTGCGTCTTCCTCTGAGATACCGCGTTGGCGGCAGTAGAAGAGCTGATCCTCGCTAACCTTGGAGGTTGAAGCCTCGTGCTCCACCTGTGCGGTGGAATTCATAACTTCAATATAGGGGAAGGTGTGCGCACCACACCGGTCTCCCAGTAGCAGGGAATCGCATTGTGTATAATTTCGAGCGCCCTCAGCTCCCTTCTGTACCCGCACAAGCCCTCGATAACTCTGGTCGCCATGGCCTGCGGCTATTCCTTTGGAGATGATCGTGCTCTTGGTGTTCTTACCAATATGAACCATTTTGGTTCCGGTATCGGCTTGTTGGTAGTTGGCGGTTACAGCCACGGAGTAGAATTCGCCGATGGAGTTGTCACCCTGGAGGATAACACTTGGGTATTTCCAGGTGATCGCAGAACCTGTCTCAACCTGTGTCCAGGAGATTTTGGAGTTATCTCCACGGCAGGCACCTCGCTTGGTTACGAAGTTGTAGATACCACCGACACCATTCTCATCTCCCGGATACCAGTTCTGTACCGTGGAGTATTTGATCTCCGCATCACCAAGCGCCACCAACTCTACAACCGCTGCGTGCAACTGGTTTTCATCACGCATGGGAGCCGTACAGCCTTCGAGGTAGCTCACGTAGGAGCCTTCATCCGCCACGATCAGGGTGCGTTCGAACTGGCCCGTATTTGCCGCGTTGATTCGGAAATAGGTGGAAAGCTCCATCGGGCAACGAACCCCTTTGGGGATGTATACGAAGGAGCCGTCACTGAACACCGCAGAGTTCAACGCTGTGAAGAAATTATCTGTCGCCGGCACTACGGATCCGAGATACTTTTTCACTAACTCGGGATGTTCCCGCACGGCCTCCGAGATAGAACAGAAAATAACGCCCACATCCTTCAGCTGGTCCTTGAAAGTGGTAGCCACAGAGACACTGTCAAAGACAGCATCTACCGCTACGCCAGCCAGAGCGGCTCTCTCCGCCAGGGGTATGCCGAGCTTCTCATAGGTTTCCAGTAGTTTGGGATCCACCTCGTCGAGGCTCTGGGGGCGGTCTTCCATACTCTTGGGTGCCGAGTAATAACAGATCTCCTGGTAATCAATCTCAGGGTAGGAGACCTTTGCCCATTGCGGGGCCGTCATCTTCTTCCATTTCTCGAACGCTTTGAGTCGCCACTCCAACAGAAATTCGGGCTCGTTCTTTTTTGCCGATATAAAGCGAACGATATCCTCGTTCAATCCGGGAGGCGCCGATTCGGCATCGACGTCAGTGACAAAGCCGTACTTATACGTCGCGTCTAAGACGTCATCCACGATGGGATCTTGTTTTATGGTGTCTCTACTCAAAATGCATCCGTTCCCAAGGGCGA
The DNA here is from genome assembly GCA_002728755.1 of Myxococcales bacterium. GTDB lineage: Bacteria > Myxococcota_A > UBA9042 > UBA3505 > UBA3505 > UBA3505. The sequence continues at coordinate 66,351 of PBVT01000015.1, read as the reverse complement.
AGGGCCAATACCAAGAATATAGGACTCTAGCGGTCCTTTTTCCAGTCAAACCGTCGGAAGACTGTCGCTTATGGCATATGACAGCCCATAATCCAAGCAATTTCAGAGGCAACGCCGTGGTTCTTGATGGTTCCCGCCGCATCGTGTGCCGGGATTCCATTTGACGATTCCACGGGCATCTGTACTTAGCTTGGGAATCCCCTCGGCGACAGGAGACTACTATGACGATTCGAATTTGTTTTGTTTGCCTTGGAAATATATGTCGCTCACCGACGGCGGAGGGTGTGATGACAGATCTCGTAAACCGAGCCGGCTTATCGGACGAGATCGAGATCTCGAGCGCCGGTACAAGTGCCTGGCACGTAGGGGAGAAGGCTGACTCTCGTTCCCGAGAGGCAGCGGAGAGGCGTGGTATCGAGTTGACGAGCCGAGCGAGTCAATTTCGGCAAAAGCATTTCCCTGAATTCGAATATATTCTTGCGATGGACATGGACAACCTGAAGGCACTCTCCAGCTTGGCTCCCAATAACGGGGAGCGAGCGAAGGTGAAGTTGTTACGGGATTTTGATCCGGACTCCCCCCCGGGTTCGCGTGTGCCCGATCCATACTACGGCGGCCCCACGGGATTCGAAGATGTCCTGGACCTATGCACAAAAGCCTGTGAACAGCTCCTCGCCCATATTCGCCGCGAACATGGAATATAGATGACCGATTGGGGCAGAGTAGAGGCAGACCTGGGGACCCATATTACCCAGAGAAAGCGTATCGCGGGTGGTGATATCAACGAGGCCTGGCTTCTCGATTTGAGTGATGGGCGGCGGGTCTTCTTGAAAACGCACGCGAAAGGCCCCGACGGCATGTTTCCGGCGGAGAAGGCTGGGCTGATCTGGTTGGACCAGGCCCAGGCCATACGAACACCGAAGGTCCTCTCCGTATGGAACGGGGAGGGTGGCCATGGAGGATATCTATGTCTGTCCTTCGTAGAAGGAGGTCGGCGAGGCTTCGATTTCGACGAAGTCCTGGGGCAACAACTTGCGGCCTTGCACCGCTCGGCGCCGGCCCAATTCGGATTGGCTACAAACAACTTTATCGGCCGCCTCGACCAAGACAACACAGAGGATACGGACTGGGCACGGTTTTATTGGGAACGCCGTATCTGGCCGCAGGTCCGACTGGCCCATCAGACGGGACGGGTGGAACGCGGGTTTGTGGAGGCCTTTGATGCCCTCCAAAAAGTGCTTTCAGAACGTATCGGGCCGAAAGAGCCGCCCGCACGATTGCATGGAGATCTGTGGGCAGGAAACTATATGTCGGATCGAGACGGCAGACCGGTACTCATTGATCCAGCGGTCTACGGGGGACATCGAGAGGTCGATCTCGCGATGATGCGTCTATTCGGCGGATTTAGCGAGACCGTGTTTCAAAGCTATCACGAGGCATTCCCCTTATCACCGGGTTGGGAATTGCGCGTGCCTTTGTACCAGCTATATCCCGTTCTCGTGCATGTGAATTTATTCGGTGGATCGTACGGAAACCAGGCAAAGGCCTTATTGCGACAGATCCTTTAACTTTCGCATTGCTTCTATGGGTTTTCTGCATTGACAGCAGCCCTCCAGATCCGGACAATCGGTTTGGGGGTCGGCGTCGGTTTTTGGTAAAACCAGGCTGATAGATTCCGTTATGGCCCATGAAGGAGGCAGCGGGTGGAACAGATAAAACAAACCGTTTCGTCACTGATGCTCAGTGAGAATTTGCCCATATGTGACCCAGAAACGATGGTGGCCAGTGCCTTGGCGATTATGCGTGATCGTCATGTCGGGTGCGTGGTTGTGGCAAATGAATCGATGGTCGTGGGGATTTTTACGGAGCGTGATCTTCTGCGGTATATGGCCACGCATAACGATAACCTGGCAGAGATTGCGGTCCGCAACCTGATGACGAGGAATCCCGAGACCTTAGGGCCAAAGGACTGTGTCTCCTACGCGATCAACATGATGGTCATTGGTGGGTATCGGAATATACCCATTGTCGATAACGACGCTGCGCTCGTGGGGCTTATAACGGCACGTGATGTGACGGAACACCTCTCGGAGCTTCTGGGTGGCAACAGTAAAGGGCAGCAGGCAATAGGCAACGAATGGCAAGACATTGGGGGCGGCTGAGCTGGCTTGGCTTCTAGCGACGTCCTGGAAGAGGTGAATTGTGAACCTTTTAGAGATCCTTAACACAACACAGGTGTCCGAAATCTGCCGGAGAGACGCAGTCTTTACGTCCGAGAATATGTCACTAGCCTCGGTGTTGAATGGCATGGACCTGAACCACCAGGGGGCAACCGTTGTATTGGATACGGCGGGCAAAATGGCAGGAATCTTTACCGAGCGTGATGTCTTACTTCGCCTCTCAGGATTGTCCGGGGACTGGCGCGATCAGTCGGTCCGAGATTTCATGACGAAGGATCCGGTAACCATCGCAGAGACACATTCCGTAGCGGCAGCACTATACACTATGGAGAAGGGGAACTTCCGCCATCTCCCGGTCGTGGATGAATATGGTCAGCCGAGCGGCATCATCTCGATCCGTTCCATCCTGGGCTATGTGGTTGATTATTTCCCCGACGAATTCATCAATCTTCCGCCGCGACCGTCCCTGGAAGCGAAAAGCAACTGGGGCGGGTGAACACTCCGGTGGCTCGTGGGGCGTGACCAATACGGGCGGACATGATAGGCGCGAGATGCACGCCAAAGCGTTCATTAGGTAAATCGCATGCCAGTACACAATTTTGAACTACCGCATGGTCGAGTCGAGACGTTCGTGCTCTCTTCGGCCGCGCTCCGCAACAATCTCGTAGGAGACCCCTCCGAACGAGCGGTCGCGGTATATCTGCCCGAAGGGTACGACCAATCGAACGAGGATTACCCGTTGATGGTAGACCTCGCGGGCTTTACCGGTTCGGGGCTTAAGCGTCTTGCATGGCAGAGTTTTGGAGAGAGCGTCCCCCAGCGAATGGACCGCCTATGTCGTGAGGGGCGTATGGGCCCCGTGATTGGCGTCTTTCCTGACTGTTTTACAAGCCTTGGCGGGAACCAGTATATCAATTCAGCCGCAATGGGACTCTACGAAGATTATGTCTTAGAAGAGCTCGTTCCCGCGGTCGAAAGCCGATACCGGGTTCGCCCCCAGTGCCGGGCAGTCCTCGGCAAATCCAGCGGAGGGTACGGTGCCGTTATTCATGGTCTTAAACATGGAGAGTTCTGGAACGCCATCGCGTGTCATTCCGGTGATATGAATTTCGACCTTGTGTATCGGCCAGATTTTCCGGCGACCGTAAATACACTTGCCCGCTATGATCGCAATATTGAACAATTCCTAGGAGCGCTGGCGAAACGAAAGAAGGTGCCAGGCAGTGATTTCGCTGCTCTGATGATTCTGGCGATGGCTGCGACCTATGATCCGGATCCGGACCAACCCTTTGGAATCCGCCTACCGGTCGATCTTCACACCTGCGCGCTAGATCCCGAAGCCTGGAGCCGCTGGCTGGCCCATGATCCCGTCCATATTATTGAGGACCCCGTAGCGCAGGAAAACCTCAAGAAGTTGGATGGCGTATTCATAGACGTAGGGGTGCGTGACCAATACAACATCCACTACGGCACCCGCCTCTTTATTGAGAAGCTGAAAGCATACGGGATCCCCCACCAATACGAAGAGTTCGACGATAACCACAGCAGCATCGATTACCGCCTCGATGCATCCCTGCCTTTCCTATACCAGGCCATGACAGGTTGATTATGATGTCGAACGCTTCTCCGCCATATGCCACACTTCTTCAGAGAAGCTCGGCCTTCATGATTGATTTGATTCTTTTCACATTGGCCACAGAGCTGATGGTGCGCATGGTGTACGGTTCCCAGGTTCTCGAAGAGTTGCTCCAGGGCAACCGAGTCGTCGGCCCCGGCCCATTTGTTATCTGGAATGTGCTACCAGCGATCGCTGTGATCTTTTGCTGGAGTCTCGTAGGGGCAACACCGGGGAAAAAGATCCTACGACTCAAGGTCCTCTGTAAAAAGCGGTTAGCCTTTCCCACGAGTGCCCAGTCCGTGATGCGGTACTTGAGCTATTACCTCTGGTTCCTACCATTGGGGATAGGCTTTCTTGGTCATATCGTCGTGGGCTTTCTTATTGTTCTGGGCGTCTCGAATAAAGACCGGCAGCTCGTTCATGACCGTATCGCAGGGACGATTGTGGTCCGCCTCGCAAAAAAGAATACGCAACGCGAAAAACCAAAGTTGTAGTCCCTACCTGCCTACGTTAGCCTTGACCCGCCGCACGTCGTCTTAGTGAGGTAAAGAGTGCAAGACAGCAACGACAATATGAAACGCCGAGCTGAGGCTTTACGCCCAGGCATCGCGATCGGCCCAGCCACGAACAACCAGGATTTCTGGGGTATCTGCTTCGGGCGGCCAAGCGCATATCTCTTTCTAGTGCTCTTTGGTGGGATCTCCTGGATTACACCGAACCTTCTGACCGTGGTTTCCTTTGCTCTCGTCATCGCAACCAGCGCAATTATGGTTTGGGGCGACCCCTCTCTCTGGGTACTAGCGGCTATATTGCTGCAACTGAATCTGACCCTCGACTGTGCGGATGGGCAGCTCGCTCGCTACCGCAAGATATCGTCACCCCTGGGGTCCTATCTTGATAAGATCACCGATTTTCTAGGCTTTCTGATTCTGTTTGCGGCGTTGGCTGAGCTCTCCATACAGCGAACAGGCGACCTCTGGTATATGCATCTGGCCTTTCTAGGGGTATTTGCACCTGTGATGGTCGGATACGTGAAATGGCTGGCGGTCGCGGACTCGCTGAAGAAGGGGCAGAGTGAGCTCGATGCGGCTCCACCGGGGCCGGAACGTGTCACCTGGTGGCGCGTGGTTTTGAAGATCGTCGAGTTTCGCGAGCCGGATCTTTATCTATGGGTAGGGTTGGCCCTTTGTCTTCAACACCCCGAATGGTCCTTATTGGTCATAGGAATTAGCCAACCCCTGGTATTGATCGTCGCATTGGTGTATCGAGGCAGACAGCTGACTCGTCCGAGCGGCGATATCAAGGAAGGAACCGGATCATGACTGAAAATGTTCGCGCAATCGTTCTCTGTGCTGGAGCCGGTGTCCGTGTAGCGGAGATCACGCGGGGTAGACCCAAGAGTTACCTCCCAATCGGTGATGAAACTCTCATTCATCGTCAGCTTCGGCTCCTGGAAGAGGCGGGGATCAAAGACGTCACGATGGTCGTTGGCTTTCAGGCGAAGCTATTCCGGGAGAGTTTTCCCGGATACCAATTCGTAGAAAACCCCGATTACCGATCAACAAATACCGGTTACTCTCTGTCCCTCGCTCTTCGAGCCACCGAGGAGAAGACGGTTCTCGTCATGAACGCAGACGTTTTCTATGACGAGACGGTAATCCCCGGTGTGGTCGCTCATCCTGGGGCATCCGTCGCAGCTCTTGATCGCAAACGCAACGGAGAAGAGGAGATCAAGGTCCTCCTGGGTGGCGATCAAATCACTGGCCTCGGCAAGTATGTAAATGAAGACCTGAGCGTTGGTGAGGCCTTTGGCGTGTACAAGCTCTCTCCAGGTATGGCGCGGTATCTACGCCGTGAGATCCTGTTACAGAACAACCCAAAGGCCTTTTACGAGCGCGCCATTGATCAACTTCTTCGTGGCGGACACGTTATGAATGTCTACGATATCGGCGATGCGTTCTGCATGGAGATCGACACACCCGAAGATTATTTTGAGCTCATCAATACACTTGGGCTCGAACCAGGCGACGCACAGCAAGGCTAAACTAGAGAGCAGGCCCGTCGTAGTAGAGCTCAACAAACTCGTAGATATAGTTTCCACTACCGCTCGCGTCGGAAACTTCGCTGATATAGATCCCCGATGTCTGGGCAGGCATCGGTTGTCCGTCTCCAGGTGTGGCAGGGGATTGTAGTCCCGGTGAACCGGCCGATTCGCTCTCCCAGCTAGCGTCGTCTTGGGAAGGACCCAGGGGTACGATCCGTTGATGGGTCTTCCCGGAGGCAATGTCGAGGGTGGGGCCATCCACAAGGTTTCCATCGGCATCCTTCAAAAGAATGCCCTTTGCGCTACTATTAATTACCAGGAACCCGTCTCCGGCGTTGAAATACTGAACGCCTTCCGAGAAGACGCCATTTGGGCCAAGCCATGCCTCTGTGAACGCAACTTCATCGGCCTTTCGTCCTACGACGACGTAGGTGTCTGGTAACAGTGTAGTACCTTCGGGGAATACGAAGGTCTTGGTCTTTTCCTCTTGCTCCAACGTCCAGCCCGAAATGTCGAGGGGGGTGGTGTTCGGGTCGAGGATAGAGGCGACAATATGCAAGCCCGGATCATCTCCGATCGTGGCGTGTATGGGGCTTGTGCCCGAGAACTCACCCGCTATAAAGCTCACCGAGCCCTCCATCGCATTATAGGGGATATACAGCTTCACGGGGTCGAACAAACCGAAGGATTCGCCGGCCGCGTTGGTCGTCGTCTCAAAATGCACAAATGCACCAAACTTCGGAGCAGGGCGATCCAGGCTGACGTAAAGCTCGGCGCTCGAGCCTGCCATCAACTGTACCGTCGACGGACTGAGGACGGCCAACTCGGCAGGGCTCTCCATGGCGAGAACGGCCACCGTACCCGTAACCGCGCTCTCTCCAAGGGTGGCCGTTACGAGCACCTTCTCGTCGCCCACTCGGTATGCTGAGACAGGGACTTCTACGCGGTCGCTACCAGGGGCGACCTCAACGGAGGGTGGAACGTATACGGCGGCTGGGTTCGCGGAGACGAGGCCGACCTTGGTGGGCTCGGTCACGACCTGGTTCAGAAGGACATGCCATTCGCTCGGCATGGTCGCGCCATTATGCCCTTCGCGTTGGAAGATCAGGGACGGCGAGAAACCGGTAACCTGGGGTGGCCCCTGGTATAGGTCTTCAAGGCGGCCCGGGAGGATTTTATAGTTCCCAAAGCTGTAATGGCAGGCCCCGGTAATATGGGTGAAGTGCGTGCCTACGGGGTAGGTGTTGTCCAATAGCCCCCCAGAGGTGGTCCCTTCGAGGGCGTAATCGTCTACCCGCATATCTCCCGTAACGACGAACTCATCGTAATCTTTNTCCCCNTCTGCGTTCTCTACGATCACNCTTANATTTTCGATNCGGATATACACGCCCTCCATGCTCTCCGAATAGGTGTCNCCAGCCACAATAGCTGCGGGAGATACAACCTCGGGNGAGAGTAATTCGCCCACCCCTTCCAGGGAGACTTCGGGGTTGGTGAGNTCAGAGAGATCATAATATTCNACGTAGGTGGCATTGATCGCCAAATCGTCGCCGGGGGCTACCGGTCGAAACCCGTTCCCATCATCCACGACGGACATCTCCGAGCCTGTATACACGAAGATGCCGGAGTAGGGGCCTCCGGCGCGATCCTGGCACCAGAACCCCAAGGAAGCCACATTGGCGATCGTCACCGTGCAGCTCGTCTCCACCTGGCTGCCATCGGGTGGATGCCGCTCGGCCGTCACATCCTGGATCTCATAGATTGTATACGGGCAACCCGCACTACCTGGGTTCGAGACGGTCGGACATAGATCGCAGGCGTCGCCCTTGCCATCGGAATCACCATCGGCCTGGTCGGCGTTTGGGCTTTGGGGGCAATTATCTGAAAAGTCCTTGATACCGTCGTTGTCGGAGTCGTCGGGATCGAAGGACGTGCAATCGCTCGCGTCCGCGTCGATTGGGCAGGCGTCGCACGCATCTCCAACGCCATCACCGTCAAAATCTCCCTGCACACCATCATCCAGGGGGCGAATCGGATTGAAGATTGACGGGCAGTTGTCCACGTCGTCAGCAATGCCGTCAGAATCCACATCACTCTGTGCTTCAAGCACGGGGTAGTTGTTGGAGTTGGCCACCGCATCCTCGATCAGGGTTCGGCTCGGGACACAGGTGGGTTCGTCTTCGGGGGTGTCACAGAAGAAGAGGGGGTACATAGCTCCCACACTGCTTTGCAGCTGTGATAGGCTTTTCCCAATCTCGGATTGCAGACAAACACGTTTCTCGGTTCCACATACATCCAGAGTGTTGCAATCCGAAGCGAGGGCTTCCACAAGAGCGGTATCTCCACTCAGCACTTTACCCCCTCGAAGGACCAGAGCTACATCCTGTGGCCCGGCCTCGATGACCGACCGGTAATGGCTTCGCCCGCTATTCGCGAAGATCGCGATATCGGCCACCTTACCCTCAGCCAGAACGCCAATCTGCTGGTCGAAATGTAGCGTACGTGCAGCTCCTACGGTCACCATTCGCCAGAGGGCTTCGTCGCTGAAGTATCCACCGTAATACTCGCGATTCAGAAGGTCCGCGCAGGCGAGCTCCCGTAACATATTCATCGAGCCGCTGGGGATCCAGTCGGTCCCTAATCCGATCACGATACCCTGTTGATGATACATGGTAACCGGCGCGGTATTGCCATACAGGCTTACGTTCGAACGTGGGGACCAGATCAAACGAATGCCCAGGACGCTCATCTGTGCCACATCGATGGGCAGGACACCCACGCCATGGATAATGGATGAGTTGCTTTTCAGGGTCTCCTTGCCGCCATCCTGGGTGCTTGTAAGACATAGGAACTCATTGCGAGCCTCGGGGTCGATGCCTTCGGACACATGCGGGGTATAGGCGTCTGCATTGGACGGTCCATCGATATCACCATAGTCGCAACCCGAGCTCTTCATCGCGCCACTGGCATCATCAAGGGGGAAGGTCTCGTAATGAACCGAACCTCCATCCAGTCCTTCCATCGCGTCGTACCGATCGAGATTTCGAAGAAGCCCAGCGACTGAGCCAGAACCATTGATGCTGGTTCCGCCACCCAACACAAACCGAAGTTCACCCCAGGATTTCTGCTCACTGGAGGCACCGCCGGTGGTGGAGATCTTCGGGTTTCCGCGTTTGCCGCGTCTCCAGTCATGCCGGTGTTCCCAGCGCAGCGCTGGATCAACATTATGTTCGTCCGCCACCCAGGGGCGATCCGCCATCCAACCCATATGATCATGGGCGTTGATTAAGCCGGGGCTGATAACCGCATCGGGGCAATAGATGACGGTGTTTTCGCTCGCAGAATCGAGACAATCGCACCCGACACAGCTGATCGTACCGTCCGCCGCCACATGGACAGCGCCATTTTCATAGACCTCGGAGGGACGTAAGATGGTGCCAACCAGAACGCGGTCGCCGCCATCGCCGATGACCGCGCATATGCCCGAGTCCGGTGCCGCAAGATCAGGAGCTGGGCAGGTTATAACCTCGACCGTTTCGTTCGGTGGCTGGAAAACATCACTGCCGGTATCACTTCCTGGGTCGGAGGTGCTGTTATCTGTGGCGATATCAGGGGACCAATTATCCGTGGGAACATCGGCCACATTTGTATCCCCACCGCAATGAACCAGTGCGGCGATCAGGATCAGAAAGCTGAAACGGTGCAACCAGTGCATGGCTATCCTCGGGTTTAGGCGGAAGTCATTCTTATGTTCTCCGCATCCACAACGCAAGGACCTGCACAGGAAACATAGGTCGCAGAAGGCTCTGCAATCATAACCGAATACGGCGGAGGATCTTTTTATGGTGAGGAAACACCCTCACAGTCCTGTGTGACTTTCCAGGCTGGAAGAGGTGCTGGAGAATTGGAATGTATCGACGCGGCGGTCATCGGGCCACCGGGCTCATTGATCAGTTCCCCACAACCTGTGTCCATACGATAGCGCCCAATCATGCCAGACGTTTCAAACTGAAAGAGCTCTTCGCCGGAATTGACCACAATCTCGTTATGTGAAAGGCCCCGGTTCCAGAACCGAACCTTATACAGATCGCCGATGAAGCTTAAGGTGCTGTCGGTCCAGGATCCACACTCATACCGGTCCTGCCCAATAAAGATATGGCCAAAGGAGTCTGGCTTGCCGGCCGCGTTGAGGTTCATAGCACCCGATATATCGATAGCATCGGTTTGTGTATTATTTACATAAACACGCAGTTTCTCGCCCTGGAACCGTACGATGGCGACATGTTGCCAAGGCTCATCCGGCCCACCATTGGAGCTGGGGATCATTATGTTGGATTCCACATGGGTTGTGCCATCCACGCCAGCGAGCCAAGCCTCTACTTTGTTATTATTACGCACGCGTAAACGAAGGTAGCGGTTTAGGCAGAAACCTGTGGAATCCCGATCTCCCCAGAATAAAAGGGGGCGGTGTCCGAGGCCTTCCGTCGCTCGCAACCAGAACTGCACGGTGAAATCTCCGTCAGACAAGTCCATAAGATCTATTTCATCATCGATTTCCAGATACTGTTCCCCGGAGAACTCAAGATAGGGGCAGTCACATAAGCCGGTCTGCTCACAAGCTTCTGGATCAAGGCAGTTGCAGGAAGCAAGAAACAGGCAGGGGTTGCAGTTCAATGCGGGGTTCGATGATTTACAGCAGCCCCCCGCGTCCCAATTGCAGACCGCGGTATTTGCCTCATCATCACAGGTGCTGTTCAGCAAAAGTTGTGGGTATGGGCACCCAATCGCCTGGCAGCTTCCATTGATACAATCCTCGTAGTCCTCACATTCGACCGACGATTCATCGACCTGGCCATCACAGTCGTTATCTACCCCATCACAGCTGGTCTCCAATAGCTGGTAATTGGCGCCATACCCGGCACTCGGGCCACAGGCCTGCCACCCACCGAACTTACACTCCTGCTTCGACCCGGCACAGACACCGGCCTGCAGAGGGCAGCTGGGGGCCGTGGCCGACAGTCCATCGTCGATGCCGTTCGCGCAGTCATTGTCTTTTCCATCACAGACTTCGTTCGCCCAGGGATGACAGCTGATATCACTATCATCACAGTCCCCACCCATCAGCGCCGTATAATTTCCCGAAGGCTCACAAAGGCATTGGGGGGCACCCGCCGCGCCATATTGGTCGCCATCTTGATCGAAGTAGTAGTTCGTACAGCCGCTGGCGTTCGTATTATCAGTGATCCCATCGCAATCATCATCCAAAGTATTACAGACTTCCTGCGGTGGGCCAGGGCAGTTGGTCACGCACATCGGGCGCGGTTCACAGTCCGCATAGTCAAAACATTCTAGACTTCCCGGAGTCGAACAGGCCGTCCATAGGCCATTGGCGCAGAAGCTGGTGCCCGGACCACATCCTACATCGCAGGCCTGGTTGATTTCCTCATCAACACGACCATCGCAATTATTGTCGAGATTATCGCATAGCGTCTCTCCGGTCGGCTCATAGAGATCCCCGAGCGCGGAGACGTCACAGACCCAACTGGCGCCGACACACCGTGTAGCGGCGGTAGTACCGCAGACACCGATTCCCCCATCACACGCCGACACCGGCCCGGCCCCGTCCAGACCTTCATCCACTTCTCCATTGCAGTTGTTGTCGGCACCGTCGCATTTTTCCGGCAAGGTGTTGGTCATATCCGGCGTACAGGTGACGGGCACACCTCCGGTGCACGAAGGGACGGTTACTTCGCAGATCCCTTCGCCACAGGTTATCGACGGAAGACCATCATCCACCAGTCCATTGCAGTCGTTATCGAGCCCATCACAGCTCTCTGGTTGCGGGTCTTCGTCAACGCTCCCATCGCAATCGTCATCCAGGCCGTTACATATATCGGGACCAAGGCTGGCAGTGTCGGCAAATAGATGGACAAGGGCCGACTCATCGTTGCAATCCTGCACGAGCTGGCTGGGATCCTGACAACAGCCGGGCATCGCACAATTGGGTATCCCATCGCCATCCGCATCACAGGCCGAGGCCGGCTTCAATAAAATATAGACTTCGCTATACGTCGTCTCGAGATTCATGGGGACAACGGTTGCTGCGACCGTCGTCTTGGTTGCGCTGTCGTACGCGACGACATGGGCTTGTACGGGCCCCTGTATGGACTTTGGCACAACCTCAACCAGGTACGGGCCTTTTGAAAAGTCCCACGAATTGATGTTGATGGAGCGGTACCCATCCGCTGGCGCGAGCTGTCCGCTATTCGAAGCACGCATACGAATTTCCAGTAGGTCCGCACTATTATAGTCCGCGACGTCTGCGCTCATCGCGACGACGAGAACAGGGTATTTGCCTGCCTCTTCGGTTGGGCATCCCAAACAGAAAGAGACCAGCCATATAAACAGAAGGTAACGCAGCTTCATAGCTCCCTAATATACCCGATAAACACCTTGGCTATCCAGTCCACGAAAGGGGAGAGCGTTAAAGTTATAGCCCACACGCCTTTAAGGCTTTTGTCGTCTTTGCCTTGCTATAGCATTCCGCCAACATGGGGTTCGAACGACAGCTGGACAGACATTGGGTTAGCGCGGTCGGACGTAAACCTTCCAATGCGGCGGAATCGAACCGTTTCGGATCCTTCTCCTTGAATCCGCGCATCATAACATCCACCGCGTTGGAACAGGCTGGCGCGCAGGAATCGTCCGTAGCAGGCACCGCCTCTTCAATGCGGCGGACGCGTTTGATCACGACGGGGGTCTTGGGCGCATGGCGATGCTGCCCCAGGCTTCCAACCGGCACTGTGGCGATCGCGTCTACAATCTCCATGCCTTTGATGATCTGCCCGAACACCACGTAGCCACCGGCCGTTGAATCCAAAGCTGGGTTATCCACCACGTTAATAAAGAACTCTGCGCGAGCGCTATCCCGCTTGGTGTGGATACGCGCCATCGCGATGCTGCCTCGGGTGTTTTTCAGGGTCGACGCGGCTTCCAGGGGGATCGCTTCAAAGGCAGGCTTTCGCTTTAAACCGCGCGTATACCCGCCCCCCTGTACAAGATAACCGTCCACCACACGGTGGAAAAGAGTCTCGTTATAGAATCCCGTATCCACATATCGAAGAAAGTTCTGGACCGTCTTGGGAGATCTCTCCGTATCCAGCTCCACGACCAAATCCCCCATGCTGGTTTCCAGGGCCACACGGGTTGGGGCTCCCCAGCCAAAACTCGGGAGAAATGTTATGAGCAGAATGAGGAGATTTCGCAACGTGAGCAAACGTAACATTCCTGCATCCAGGTGTATCGAAGAGTGTCGGCGACCCCACGTTATGCAACCACGAACATTGCCGCAAGTGCACCACAAAAACCAGACTGTGTGGGGCGGATCGAAGCATGTGTTTTGAAGGAGGCCCCCAAGTCTGGTATCAAATGGGAGGATAATTCTACAGAACGAGGCACACCATTGGTCCGCCAACACGCTATTAAAGTGCTGCTAATTTTGTTCGCAGGCTCTCTATATGGTTGCCCCGGGGATGGCTTCTTTTCCGTTCCTTTACCCGATCCTCCGTTACCGATGGACGGGCTCGTTCTTGATGTAACAGAAACCAAGGACGCTCCCGATACCACGACACTCCCCGACACCTCACAAGACCTGGGCACCGACGAGGGGAAAGATACGGGAACCGATACAAGTATCGACGTGCAGGATCCCTATTGTGGTGATGGGGAATGCAATGGAGATGAGACCTGGCTGGGATGCCCCAAGGACTGTGAAGCCCAGGAAGAGGTCTTTGAATGCTTCGAGAAGGAATGTGAAGAAGACTATGAAGCCTGCAAAGACGAAGACGGCTGCTTTAGCGCTGCATTATGCGTAACAGAGTGCGCCAACCCCGCTGACTGCATCGACGCATGTCTCGCCAATGTGCCCGATATAACAGCCTACTTTGTTTTGCAGCTTATAAGCTGCGGACAGGAGGACTGCCTGCCGGATGTCGGCCCCATATGTGGTGACGACAGCTGCCAGGAACCGGAAAACTACACCAACTGCCCGCAAGATTGTGAGCCGCCACCACCGCCGACGGAATGTGTCTTCGAATATTGCGAATCGGAGCTGGAGAACTGTGTTAGCTCGAATAGCTGTGAAGACAAGATGGGGTGCTTTATTGACTGTGGGAGCACTCCCGATTGCGCAGGGACGTGTGCCGAGACGGGCGGTGACGCAGCGGCGGAGGTTTTTCTCGCGCTCGTTGCTTGCGCTTTTGACAACGACTGTTTGCCCGGCGAGCTGGAAGATTGTGGTGATGGCTTCTGCGGCGACGACGAAGACCCATACCTTTGCCCCGAGGATTGTGCTCCCCCATGGGACGGCACCTGTGAAGACCGTTGCGGAGACTTCAACGAGAGCGAGCCCTGTCAATGTGACTTTGCCTGCATGGAGTACGACGATTGCTGTGAGGATTATATGGAATTCTGTGGCACCACCCCGGTGGGCTCCTGTGAAGGACGGTGTGGTGATTACGATGCGGACGCGCCTTGCCAATGCAACGAAGCTTGCGAGCAATTCGGCGACTGCTGCTCCGATTATGAAGACCAATGTCTCGATGAGCCTGTCGACTTCTTTGCCTGCGTGGAAGAAAACTGCGGTGAGACGTGGGAAGAATGTCTGGGACAGGAGGAATGTATCGGCGGCTTCTTCTGCATGGTGGGCTGTGACGAGGACGAGGCCTGTGAGGAAGAATGCCTTGAAGAGGCTGGCGGAGAAGGGCAAGCCACTCTATATGCCCTGATCGGATGCGCGGTCCTCAACGGTTGCGTCGAGGAAGAGGGGGCCGTCTGCGGGAATGACGAGTGTGAGGAAGGGGAAAACCCCTTCAATTGCCCAAGTGATTGCGACGGCCCGGGAGGTGGAGCCGAGTGTGGAAACGACGAATGTGAACCCGGCGAAAACGGCTTCAACTGCCCCGAGGATTGCGACGGCCCCGGAGGCGGCCCGGAATGTGGCGATGGTGTATGCCAGGGCCCAGAAGTCTTCTATTGCCCCGAAGACTGCGAAGAAGAGACAGAGTGTGGCAATGGTGAATGCGAGCCGGGCGAAAATGGATTCAACTGTCCTGCCGACTGTGATGGACCCGGTGGCGGCCCCCAATGTGGTGACGGTGTGTGCCAGGGCCCCGAGATCTTCAGCTGTGAAGAAGACTGTGGCGAACTCGCGGTGTGTGGAAACGATGAATGTGAACCCGGCGAAAACGGCTTCAACTGCCCAGAGGATTGCACCGGAGGCGGAGGCGGGCCGGAATGTGGCGATGGTATATGCCAGGGCCCCGAGAACTTCTTCTGCCCCGAAGACTGTGAGCCCGAGAGCGGCTGTGAAGAGGAGGACTGGGTCGGCGATGGCTGGTGTGATCCGGGAAATAACAGCGCAAGCTGTGATTGGGATGGAGGAGACTGTTGTGAAACCACCTGTGTATCGGAAGAATACCCCTGCGGCGTAGAGGGATACGATTGCGAGGACCCGGAGGCATGTGAGAACAATCCGGCCAACTGCGCTGAGGCAGTGTGTGGCGACGGGATTTGCCAAGGGGGAGAAATAACAAGCTGCCCAGAAGACTGTTTCCAGGAACCAGCCTGTGGGAATAATGTCTGTGAAGACGGCGAAGAGCTGCTGTGCCCAGAAGACTGCTCGTCAGACACCGAGGCGCTTTTGGACTGCCTTGGTGAGAATTGCACCGAGGCGTTGGCAGATTGCATGAATGATCCAGCATGCACGGCGGTAGTCGATTGTGTCTTTTCCTGTTCCGGGCCAGCACAGTCTTGCGTCGACAACTGCGTAGAGTCCTCGCCAGGGTTTTCATTCCCACTGATCGTTCTTGGGGGATGCGCGGAGCAGCAAGGCTGCCTATAGGCAATTCGTCATGACGTCCTATACTTTGACGGAATGTTCTTAGAGACATAACCTGCGCAGTATGATGTTCCGCGTCGCCAAACATGCATACGTAATCCTATTGGTCATTGCGTGCTGCTCGTTTCTATATTCTTGTAGAAAGATTGATAGAAAGTCGTGCCCTGCACAGTGTGAAGGCGTTTTGCTCGGTGGGGAACAAACCAAGAAATCTCGCAATAAGCGGCAAGACGCTAAACAACAGAAGCTACTGAAGAGTTGTGTTAAAAGTTGTAAGAAATACGGGCTCTTCGTCGTAGCCTGGTTTGCGCCCGGACGGCCCTCTCGAGGGGGTTGCGCGCGTGCTTGTAACCATTATCACAAGACGCTCCGGAAAAAGGACAGCCCCAATTTTACGCAAAATGACGTCGTATTTGGCGGGCGTAGTGGGGACCAGCCCAACTGTGTCGAGACCTGCATTCGTTCGGGGAGAAAGGAGCAGCTCTTATGTGTAATGGACGCGAACACGCAGCGGGAAGCTGCCATGTGCATGCGAACGCGTTAATCGTCGCGATAGGGCCGCTCTTTGATGCGACCCCGGCGTAAGGCCGCGTCGACGACTACCCGGTGCATATTCACCTTGAGTCCCGACTTGGTGAGGAAGCCTTTCAGCCCGCCTATAACGCGAAGGTAAAGCAGAGCCTCACTTGGTGGCGCCAATTTCATCACGCGGCGATCCTTGAAGATCAGACGTTGCAGACCCGGGCGAGGGCGCCATGTCCGAAAATCAAAGGGCCGGTCCTCGATGAAGGGTGTTAATAGGATCTGATGAATCTGATCGATCAGATCCGGGTCGAACTCTTCGCCTTCGTCTAATTTGGAGCCAAAGCCAAGAGGCTTATATAGTTCTGCCGCCCGCTCTTTGTCATTCGCCCAAACGGCCGCTAACACATCCAGAATGCCATCCGTGAAGCCGGGCTCGAAGGTTTTCACAGATCCGAAATCAAGAAATACGAGGTTATCTTCCTCGTCCCAGAGGAAATTGCCAGGGTGAGGATCCGAATGCATTTCCCCAAGATCGTGGAACATCCAAATGTATGTCTCCATGAACCGCTGCGCCATCTCCATACGAACGTCGTCGTCGTCCAAAGACTCAACGGCTTCGTCGAATTTCTGCCCTTCGATATATTCCATCACCAAGACAGACGGCCGGGTCCATTCCTCAAACGGGTAGGGGCACCGGACACCCTCACGGTCTTTCAGATGATTGTAAAAGCGACGCAGGTTTTCTGCTTCTTGCACATAATCTGCTTCGAGCAATAACGCGCGCTCCGTTTCTTCCAGATAGCCATCGAGTTTCTCTTTGTCGATGAAGGTGCGCCCAAAGAGAAAGATAGACCGGAGATTCCGAAGATCACTCCGTATCGTGTCAACGATGCCCGGATACTGAACCTTAACCGCTACCGATTCCCCCGTTTTGAGTTGTCCCCGATGCACTTGACCGATACTGGCAGCGCCTATGGGCTCAGGGTCGAAGGTTTGGAACACGGCTTCCAGAGGACGATCGAGAGCTTTTTCTATCTCCTCACGGACACTGGCAAACGTCATGGGTGGAGCGGTCGATTGCAGCGCTGTCAGTGTATCCAGGTATTCATCGGGCACGAGGTCGGGGTCACTCGACAAGTATTGGCCAAGCTTCATTGACGCGCCCTTGAGTTGACCCAGAACGGTTACAATCTTTTCTGCCTGACGTTTCCTCGCGCGGGTATCCGCCTCGCTGCTCTTGTCATCATTGGAGCCGACCCGCCGTGCCACACGACGTGCAATTTCAGACGCAGAGACGCTCAATCCGAGGCCGCCCATTTTGAGCATTCGTCCCCATCGGCCTTTCGGGGCATCTTTCCCAGATTCGCCCCCCAATTTTTCCCAATCATGCGCCATCACAGGAGGTTCTAGAACGGAACCATCGAAATTTCAAGCACATACGCAATTATGGTGCAGGGATATTATAATCCCAATAGTAGTCGGCCAGGCCCGTAGTGAACGACCAGGTCTTATTCCAGCTGGAACCGTTCAGTTCCCCCGACAAGCTCACCGTGTAGGTAGTTACCGGGTCTAACGGCGAGTGTGCGTACAGCGCTGTAGTTCGTACGAGCCAGCCGTCGACCGCCTCATCGAGAAATATCACGGGGACCTCCGTTCCATCTTCATGACGAAGTGAATAGGTGTCCACCTTCAGGTTGAGGTCCGGTCCCGTCGTTACGGTAATTATGGGCCCAGAAGGGTATCCGTCATCGGGCGGCTGGGGTTGAGGAAGCTCGTTTCCGTCCCAGGCTGTGGCGACACCGACCTGCCCATCAAAGGGGAGAATCGCGATAGCATCGCTTCCTGCCACATTCCCCGATCCAAAATTCATGGTGTCGCACATAACCCATCCATCTGCGGCGCCACCGTACCCGCCCTCCAAAGTATAGGGGTCAACGATAGGAAGGCGGTGATAGAGGGTATGTGTCCATCCATGCACCGCTGCCACGGGGTCGGCCTGAAAGGACATGATCTCAAAGGAAGCCGGTTTGTCGTAGCCAAAGTGGGCCATACGATCCCAGAAATCTACCCCATAACACCCTTCATAACTCGTATCTTCTTGATGACCACTCATGCCGGCGGCATAGACCGCGTCATAATGGGTTACATAGCATTCACAGTGCGCTTGCGACGATTGATTCAGGGATGTGTGGCCATTGATAAGCGGTACCTTCAACCACCCACGAATCTTATTCACCTCGCTCAAGGCGGCCTTCTGGTCAGCATTCGTAGCAGGCGGAGTGCAGCCCCCAAAGGTTAATGGCACCATAGGTTCACCGCAATCTTGTGGCGTCGTGACGATATCGGGAGGTGGATTGCCAGTATCCACGGGCGTGGTCGTGTCGGGTTGCGAGCCAGTATCCGAGCTGCCTCCCGTGTCCTGGACCACCGGTGGACGCTCCTCCGAGCTCGCCACAAAGGCACCCGTCTTCACGCAACATCCAAAGGCCTCCAGCCTATAGGTCCCTTCGGCTTCATATGGAGATAGGAACCGTCCCTCAACAATCTCCAACTGGTAAAGGTTGTTGGAGATAAGAGTCGCGGAAAATTGGGCGTTCTTGACCTTAAAGGGCCCCTGCATTCGTTCGCTCTGAAATGCCACACCACAATTATCACCGGCATCGTTGGTGCCAATACATTGCACGCCGGGCATCTCGACCCAGAGGATCTTGCTACCCTCTACCTCGAATTCGATGACGTCTCCATGCCAGGGACCATCGACAGGCTTCAGGGCCCCTTCAGAGCATCCCCAAAGCAAAACAAGAAGAAATACCAATATTGTTTTTAGTCTGTTTTCCACGTTTCGTTCTCCAGGGCAGGAGCATATCAAAAATAAAAGTAAGAATCAGGAACATTTACGGCTTAAGTTCGATCACCAACGGACCGAATAGATAGATAACTGGGGAGTATCTAAGCCAACACTTGCTTTTTTACCCATAAATCAACTATTTGGATGCGCCTCGTGACGATTCTGGTCTCTTTCAATGAAGCCATTTTCAATATGGTTCAGGGAGGGGCCCGTCCTGCAATTTTGGGAGTACTTATGTGTCGAGTCACTTATTTTGTGTCGTCCTGTCTTGTTTTCTTCGGCTTTGCTCTCGCGGGCTGTGGCAGCTCTAGCCAGACGGAGGATGCGGGGCCCGGTGGTACCCCATGCGTAGAGGACAGCGATTGTGACGATCAAAATAGTTGCACAGAGAATATCTGCGGGGCCAATGGGTTCTGTGAACAAACCATTCTCGTGGACCAGCCCTGTGATGACGAGGCCGCTTGCACGGTGGGAGACACCTGCAATGCGGGCGGTGACTGTATTGGTGTAGTTTTGAACGCGGGCGACCCCTGCAGTGATGGGGATTGCTGTACCACCGACGACCGATGCATGGAGTGCGCGCCGGGCGAAAGCTGTGACACCCAATTGGTCTGTAAAGGTGAGCCCATCTGCGAAGACGAGTCCTGCATCACAAAGACCTGTAGCTGTGACGAAACGGGCCATACCTGTCACCCAACAAACATCGAAGATGGCACCGCATGCACCATCACCATCGGCAACTGCACAGCTGATTATTGTGAGGATGGTGTTTGCACGGAAGGCCCATCGTTCCTCGATGATGGTAACGACTGCACAGACGATCTCTGTGACACCAAAACGGACCAGGCCCTCCACGTGCCCAACGAGGCCACCTGTGAGGATGGTAACCCGTGCACACTGGATGACTCCTGCGCTGCGTCTAGCTGCCATTCTGGAACACTCAAGCCGTGTGATGACAACGATCCTTGCACCGTGGACAGCTGCAATGAAGACGACGGGACCTGCCAACATATCCCAAGCCCCGAAGGCACAGACTGCGACGATGGCAATGCCTGTACGGACAACGACGAGTGTACATTGGTGCCACCCGAGGAAGAGGGAAGCACGGAGCCAGCAAGCCTCTTATGTCTCGGTTCCGTCAGCAATTGTGACGATGACAACTCCTGTACGATAGACAGCTGCGACCCGGACACAGGCTGCGTGAATGCGGCGCTTCCCAATGACACGAACTGTAAATACGACGAGAACCCATGTGTCGAAGGTCTCTGTGAAGATGGTTTCTGTTCCAATAAAACGAATAACGCGGAAGAGGGCACTCCATGCGATGATGAGAACAACTGCACACTCAGTGACATCTGCTTCAACGGTGTATGTCTTGGGCAGGACAATATTTGCGAAGAAGACATCCTGGCGTTAGCAAATGGCCCCGTCACGACCGTCCGGGGAACGTCCCTGGGATTTGGTCGATACGTCCTGCACTGGAATGAAGGGAACGTCGACAGATACCGTATATCTGACCGCTTCGGCACAAGGATGAACAATGTGGGGACGCTCAATGCGGGCGCCTTCTTTAGCGCGGAGACCTGGCAGCCCGGACAGTGTGCAGCCAACGCGATAGGCGAATTCGTTCTGATTATGTCGGGTGAACGAACCTATCATGGCTCGTCCAGCGGCGTAGCCAAAGTAAGCCTGGCAGCCGAACAATACGATTTCGGGGGATATACAACGGCCGGCCCAGAGAGCATCTTCATCTATGAGGTTGAGGGTGAGCCAGAGGTCGCGAAGATCGAAACCTTTAATGGTGAGATTATTCCCGTGTCCCAGACCGGATTCGCCGTAATTGAGGGGGCCAACCTGGTAGGGGCAACCGCTAACTCCCCCACGAGTGGCGACGTCCGCTATACACTGTTAAGCGACCTGCAACCTCTTACGTCTGTGGATTTGATTCCGGCTTCCGAGATCTCCACGGTCGCACATTTCGACGTATCGGCATTCCCAAACAACAACAACACCTTCGAGGGAGGGTATGTGATCGCTTGGGTTTCGGCCGACGGAAAAGAAGTGCGGGCCAGACGATACGAGAAGGCGAACCTGGAAGAAGACTACGGAGTCATCGCTAACGCACCCGCGGACAGCAGCTTCACCTCCGTACGAATTGGGGCCATCAACGAAGCAGTCGATGTACTCGTAGCTGCGGGTTGGTCCGCTGATGATGGCAGTCAACACGGGGCCGATGTCTATCAACTCCTTAATGGGGCTTTGACAGGCACAACCTACCCATTGGGTGAAGTGGGCTCCAACGCCTTAACCATTACATCAATAGGAAACTTCGACGGGCTGGAGCCCGGATTCGTTGTCCTATACGATCATCCCGACGGTGATTCGATTGGCTCCGCGGTACGCGCCAATATATTCAACCTCGCCGATACGATGCTCTCGAAAGATCCCGACATGATTATCAACGCTGTGCCAGAAGGGAACCAGCACCAGGGCACCGCCATCGTTCTGCCCGACTCCAATGATCGTTGGGTCGCGGCCTTCGCCGAAGGAAACACAGTCTGGACTCGAACCTTCCACAGGGACGGCGAACATGACGCAGGGCGTCCGGAAAAACATCTTTACGCTTCGGTAAACGTAGAGAGATCAAATCCGAACGGCGCTCGTACAGATAACGGCAATATCATGATCGTTTACATCCCGAAGAATCAGGACCGGATCGCGGCAAAGATCTTAACAGAGGATGGCGAGATTCTGGTGCCCGATTTGACACTGAACCCGCCCGGCACAACCGCACACCATTTCCCACGGGTTACCGCCCACGAAGACACGTTCTACGTGGCCTGGAGTGGCGCCCCGTTCGGCCAACTGGGGTCGCGCCCCTACGTGCGTGCGGTGCAATCCGACGGGACATTCCTGACCGATCCCGTCCTCGTATGGGACAATACGATTGCTACCGCCAACAACGCTCAACCCGTGGTTGACCCGCCCACCGGAGATGTCTTTCTGGTGTGGGATGGCTGGCTCTGCCAGGGCTGCATCAACCATGTGGGAATCTATTTGCGCAGATTGGATAGTGACCTGAATATCGTCGAGCCCGATGTGGATCCCATAGAGGTCGGCAAACAGTTCAGTCATAACCAGGCCTATCCCATACTCATCCCATTGCGTACGGATACGGCCTTCGAAGGTCCAAGCTTTTTCCTCGCATGGCGAAGTATGGAAGCGACCGGCAGCACACAAAAGGTTCGAGTACGACAGCTTGATCATCTCGGGCAGCCCCTTGGTGAATCCTTCGTCTTGAACGCCACTGCGGATATCGCCCATTATCTAGCCGCGGATGTAAACCCCAGCCGCACAGAGGCCACGGTCTGTTGGCAGTCGGATGAAGCGAGCAACGTCAATCATCACAACATCGACTGTTCACGGATCTACCTTGGTACGATGGGAGTATTGACCACCGAAACCGTGAACTCCAACATAGGACAACCGGAGGGTTCTCCGGCCGTAGCACATCTTAGTGACAGTAAGATTCTCATCACCTGGCCATCCCGAGATGCGCTCAACATCGCCGGCACCGAGTTGGACTATGACCAGCATGGCATCGAACTACAGCGACGGAATGCAAGCGGGGGACTGGTTGGGCCACGTCAGATGATAAATCGAACCTGGGAAGGGGACCAGAAGCGCCCATTCTTGATCCCAGTGGATATCAACAACGCCATCGTAGGCTGGACATCTACCAACGACGACGAGACCGACATTGTCCTACGGTGGATACCGATCCACTAATCCTCTGCGGTATCACAAGCGACGGCCTTAAACGCCGGTCCGTACGCCACGCTAGGGGCGTAGTCTTGAATCACCACATGACTGCATTCCGGGCTTGTGCCACAGGGTGTTAGAGGGTTGCTGTTGTCACATCCAAAGCTGTCCACCATATCGTTTGGCCATGCGATGATCCCCACATCCCATAAACTACACGATGTCATAGGGCATCCCACGATGGTCTCCGTAAGGACTCCATAAATGTAGACTCGTACCGTCGGTGTGGAGGGCCCAAATTCGTTGTCGTAACGATAATGCACGCCAATTCTATAATTGATGCCGTCTTCGGGTAGATTGAGATTCAGGTTTTCAGGGCCCGTACCATCCGTGTCATCTCGATCGAGAGTGGGTGTGTCGCCCTCTACAGCGAGCGTCCCCCAGTCCGGAATGACGGTGATACCCGAGTTCCACCAATAATGTGCGTCCCAGGTGGGGTCGAAATAGCCATCTGCCAATCCATCACCCGAGGGTGGAGGGAAATAGTCGTATGGATTGTCGGCTGCATTTGCCCCCTGGATGTGTACGAAATGGAGATCCATATCCGAACCAAAGCCATCGAAAGGATCGGTGTCTCCGGGAGTTTCCCAGGTAAGCTCCACATGAATCGCTTCATCGGGTATCACGGTAATCTCGCGATACGCGGGGAGACAGGAGACATTTCCAGCAGAGTCCTCCACATCCAGTCGGAAGCGGTACACACCCGCCGTATTGAGAGCATATTTTACATCGGGATAAACCGCTGTGTCTCCCATGACGACGGTTCCATGAACCGGATCGTCGAGAAAGAAATAGCCCTCCGCCCCTTCGGGTCGCTCCACATTCCAGACATAGTTACTAATCGTCCCGGAAGCCGGAATGCTGTTGCTCCCGGACACGTCGAGGACGGTCTGTGGCGCGACTTCATTAAGCCCTTGCTCCACCGTAATCACGGCCGTAGAGCACGCCTCTGTAGAGCCATAACCATTCACCGTGAATGAGACTTCTCCTTCAAAGGTGTTTGTCTCCACATAGCCCGTCGTTACCTCGGGGACAGGTGTCCCTTCTTCATCCATCGGGCTCAGTTCGGTCGGTGTGTATAGGACGATATAACGTGCAGATCGTTGGGGCGGTATAACAGCCGGATAGGTGGAACTCGGCCACTCCGCGGACTCATAGCCCGTACCACCTTGAATCTGAAACGAATTTTCATCGAGCACGAAATTTGGCGAGCCACTGTCTCCAAGCCGAATCCTACGAATTTCTAAAGGATCCTGGCCACAGGCTGTGATCTGAACATCATAGCCGTAAGTTCCACCAACCTTTTTAAACCCAAAATCAACGACGGCAGGCTCGAGATGGATACACGGCCCTTCGTTCCCACGAATCGGCATGGAGAGAGTGCCCGTTGCGCTCCCAGACCGCCAGTCCAGCGCTGCAGCCGCCGCACGAGGGAAGGTTGATGTTGGCTTGAACCGAACCCGCAACACCAACGACTCGTTGGAGCCAATAGAGATGGGGTTATCAAGTGCCATGTCCTGTCCTGCCAATACGGTATATTCTACACCCTCGTCCTGAATAAAGACCGTAAAGCCCTCGTCCCCAATAAGAGCCAGGGCATCGACTTCAACGGGCTCCGACCCCGTATTCAACACCGTAGCTATCATATCCTTAAACTTTCCTACCTCGACGTAGGAGAAAACGACCTCCGCTGGGACCGTAACCAGAAGGGCCTGGCCTTCCTGCTCTTCGATGGGGAACATGGCCTTCGGCTTGTTGGGATCGTTGCTTTCAATCACCAGATTCGCAATCCGCATATGCCCATCATCATGCCGCCGATAACAAAGACGGATCTCAGCCTCCTCACCAATACCCGTCCCTGCACCTTGCCCCAGGGCAGATACTAATGTTCCAGGTGCGGGGACATCGTTGAGGAAAAAGGCGGGAGCTGGCTCAGACGGTGCGTCATATTCAAGGTAGATGGCATTAAGCTGTAAAAGGTCGCCGTCTCCAGTGTTACGCACGAGGATATTACGGCATTGGGTTTCACCCACAGACATCGACCCCTCAAAAAATACGATCGGGCCATCGGGCTGGATCTCAAGGGCCGCATCCTTTTCCAGGGTGAAGGGGCCTTCTTCCGCTTCACAGCCGGCGATAAACAGCGAAAAAACAACCAGAACTCCCGCCAACCGAATGACCGGACGGATCTCGCTCTTCCAATTCCTTTTAAGCCACCGCACTATTGAACCCCATCGCGAACCGCATCGCTAACACTGCGGGCCATCGCAACCACCCTTAGCCAACCAAAAAAGTCGGATACCGTCGAATTTACGCTGGTATGTATGGATAGTGCTTTCCCGTGGTGTTTCAATTTCATATTTCGGATGATCTCCGATAAAAGTTTAATTGATTGATCCAAAACGGGCCTTGGAAAGGCATCGGAGAGCTCTTGGCGGGCTTGTACGGCGATCACAGAAGCCAGGGTTCCACGGGTGCTCTCAAAGTTATCAAGGATGACTCTATTTTCCCCCGTCGGGACCTCCGCCATATGAACGAAGATCTGCGCAGTGGTGGCGACGTCGCCAAATTCCAACCCGAGCGAGAGGCTTTTTACATCCGGATCATCGGGGTGACCGACGATCTTGAACTGTCCCGTGGGCGGCAGTTTAGATAACAGTTCATACATTCTAGGATTATCCACGAGGGTAGGGGCCTCTCCGGAGATGGACTGCAGTAGCAATTGAAGGGTTTCCGGATCCTCTGCAATCGCGATTCGACTCTCATCCAACACCGAAACGGCCTTGCCAACCCCTTCCGAGTTCACGCCGTTCCATAATTGGTAACCATTGAACTCACCAGCTGGCTGCATTCGTATACCGGCCGTCTTCATGCCCTCATTGAAGGCCT
Organism: Myxococcales bacterium; assembly: GCA_002728755.1. GTDB lineage: Bacteria > Myxococcota_A > UBA9042 > UBA3505 > UBA3505 > UBA3505. The sequence continues at coordinate 40,527 of PBVT01000015.1, read as the reverse complement.
CCAGGAAGAGAGAAGTGTCGAAGTCGAGCATCAGGAGGCCGACCGCTTTATTATTGGGTAGTTCGCCGGCCACGAAGCCTTTCACCTTGCCCGAAGTAAAACCCTTGGCTGTTTCCCGAAAACGCTTATAGACCCGCTGCGCATCTTCCGGGACAGAATCCAATAACAAGATCTCAATCTCGTCTCTTGTAGCTGGCGAAAACCCTGTCGCGTCGAATGAGAATGCAAAAAAGACATCCTTTGGGAGCAGGGTCATTGGCCCCTTGGGTACAGGGGTGCTCGCTGTCTCTTTTTTGCCACAGCCACTCGCCAGCACCAATCCCAGGGCTGTAATTAGACTGAAACAAACGAAAACGATGCATCGCCTTTTATGCCGAAAGTTCGCCATAAACCTCTCTACCTTACCAACATCCCGACGTATGATTATGGCAATGGACGCGCTCAAGCTCAAGGCGAACAAAAAAAAGCCCGGCATCTAGCCAGGCTTTTTTTGAAAATATGGCCCATCGGGCCCGTTTCGATCAGGGGTTGGTCACCTTGATCGCGGCATCACTATATTCCCAGGTTACAATCTTATAACCGAGGAATGTCTGGTAGCTTCGCTCGCCCGGATTCATCAGCCAGTCGTCGAATAAGGTATCCGCATCACGAATCTCAATACCGAAGTAGGGCTTGCCGGGGTACTCCAGACCGTAGAACCAATAACGCTCCAGATTGGTCATCAAGTTGATATAGGTGTTCAATTCCACCTCGTCTTGTTTCCAACTGTTCTGTAGACCAGTGCTCTCACCCAGTACACGACGTTCCGCTCCACTCCCATCGTGGAGGTAGAGGTTGATGTAGACATCGGGATTGCCAGCACCAAAGCCGTCCGTGTCCTCATAGACGTACATGTCCAAGAGCTCGACGGACAGAGCGAAATCATTCTCTACATAGCGCGTGTCGAATGTGCCCCATCCCACAACGTGCTTGCGCTGCACCAGAGACGCAGGATCATAGAGGAACTCACCCGCAAGAACGGTCGTACTCGAGGAGGCATCGACAAATCCCCAGGGGGCCAGGCTGCGATCGTCGGTGTCATCACCGGCGAAGTGCCCAAACTCATCGAACATCTTGGTTGGCCCGATTTCGAAACGATCAGCCCAGATGCTATCCGTGAGGGGGGTCAGCGTATAGGTGGCATCCTGAATCAGATTCTCAGGCACCGTGGACTCGTATCCATAGGTGTAAATCACCCCATTTCCACCGGGGAATCCGTCTTCCCAATTCTTATTCGCCGATATGGCATGACTTTCAGTGTCAATGTATATCGCCGGACGCATATGGCCATCTTCATCCACAAGCTTTGCTGAACCAATGGGAATGGGAAGAAAGCTCATGCCGGCCGCGGCGTAGGACCGGATATTGTTCTCTGTAGTTGTGAGAACCAGCTCCAACTGCCCATATCCCTCGCCATCACCCTTTCGGACAACAAGCAGAACACCACGCATCGCGTTTTCGTACTCCGTACCGAAGAAAAGGGCATCGCTCCAGCGCATCGGGAAATAGAAATAGTAACCGAGGTATGCGTGCGTGCCTGTTTCGACTGTTGAGGTATACACCACCGCTTTCAATGGGGAGGATTCAATATGATCGCCATTGTTGCCAGCGGTAGTGTCGCCATCAAAGTCGACAGTCGTAAAGAAGTCCCAGCCTAATCCGGAAGCGTTCGTGTCGGCGTACACAACGGGCGCCCACCACTGCAACATCGTTGGTCGATAACAGTTGCCCGTATTGGTGTCGCACCACTCGGACGCAGGGCAAGACTCGTCGGTCATGCAAGCGGTTGGGTCACAGGCCTCATTGTCCGGATTGCAATCCTGATCAACACCATCGTCACATACCTCCGCCTTCGAAGGAGAGATTGTAGCGTTGGTGTCATCACAATCATCACCTTCCTCACAGCTGGCAACGGAATAATGACCGTCACCATCCGCGTCGACGCAGTCTTCGGGACAGTCTTCGTCGATGGTGCCATCACAGTCATCGTCGAGTGAATTCCCACACGCCTCTGTTCCGGCCGGGTTTATGTTCGGGGCTGAGTCATTGCAATCGGGGCCGGTACATTCTGTACCTTCCCCATAGCCGTCTCCGTCCTCGTCGATACAGTCGACACCCGAGCAGGGTAGATCGACGCCATCACAATCCTGATCGATCTCGTCGCCGCAGATCTCTGTTGCACCGGGGAAGATAGCATTGTTCGTGTCGTCGCAATCCTTCACCTCACATCCGCTGGCGGTTCCGTACCCGTCGCCATCGGTGTCCGTCTCTTCGGTGCACTCAACGAATTCGCATTCCGCATCACCATCGACGCAATCGTCATCCTTGCCGTTTTCACAGATCTCTTCTTCCTCAGGGTTAACGGTTGCGTCCGTGTCGTTGCAGTCCGCTCCAAGACAGTTGGGACCTTCGCCGTAACCGTCACCATCGAGATCATCACAGCCACATTGGCCAGCCAGCGATGGTACCTCCAAACAGACACCTTCGTCGCACATATCCTCGCAACAGTCGCCAGCGTTGAAACATAGGTTATCGCATTGGCAATTGGCCTGATCATCGTAACTATCACAACGGCCTGCGCAAGAGTCGGGTGAGCCGACGAAGCAGGTGCCGTCCAAGCAGTTGGCGCCTTCCGGACATTCACCGCAGCTACCACCGCAGCCATCATCACCACATGTCACGGGGCTTCCATCCGTAAACTCACAAACGGGCTCACAACAGGCTGCGTCGGTGCCATCGCAGTCCTGATCGATATTGTCTCCACAGATGTCTTCCGCGTTTGGAGAGATACCGCCATCGGCATCGTTGCAATCGGTGCCCTCCAGGCACTCTGGTACCGCAGCGAAAACGCCATCGTTATCAGCGTCTACACAACAGGCGGCATCGGAACCATCACAATCCTGATCGATGTCATCGCCGCAGGTCTCCGTGGCACCCGGAAAACGAGAGGCATTGCCATCATCACAATCTTGTCCAGAGGGACAACTCGCCGTGGCACCGAACGCCCCGTCATTGTCTAAATCCTGGCAGCCTACAGGCTCTGTACCGGTATCACCGGAGTCTCCACCACAGGCAACACCAAAGGACAACACAGCTACCAAAACCAAAGTATTCCAAATGCGAAACGTATTCATCATTTCCTCGCGCGTTGTTAAAAGCACCAGACACCGGATATTCCGGCCCAAAATTCGAAGCGCTCTTCTACCTGGGCTGTCCGTTCAGCTCAAGTAAATTGCCGGTTTACCCCCATACTTCTGGCTTATCTCGCTCCATCACCAAAACACCCCCCTGGTATTTTGGAAATGGAAACGAACCTTCAGAGGTTTCAAGGCTGGTATCTGTAAAGGAATGTTGATCCACTCGAGCGCAGAGATTAGAGTGCCGAGATTCCTAGATCGCCGACCCATCGCATTCGGAGAACATCAATGTCTAGATTTGCCTCCCGTATCCTCGCCGGACTCCTTATCACTGGCCTTATCGCGACCTGCGGTATTGGGCAGCTCTATGCGCAAGCCAACACCGCGGCCAGTGACACGGCTACAAGCGTAACGCAACAGCCCGTCAAGGTACTTGAAGCGGGTGCAGAGCCACGGACACCTCTACGGTACTCCTTCGGCGCAGAGGGGAAGGAGACGGCTGTATACCGCCTCGATATGTCCATGGCGATGGCGGGAGGGGGCACACCCATCCCCAAGATGGTCCTGCCCACAATGGAGATGGCGATGTCCACCACGCCTTCGTCTGTGGACGCAGAGACAGGAGACCTTGCCTATCGGACGAAAATCAAGCGAGCTACCGTCGTTGGCGAAGGCGGCAATAAGCTTATGCGGGATTCCATGCAAACCAGCCTCAAGGACCTGGAAGGAGTGGAAGCCACGGGGCAAGTAACAACGCGTGGGCAGTTCAAGAATTATAAGCAGGTCTTGAAGGCGGGCACGAGCAAAGATGCTCGCCAGATTATGGACAGTGTCGAGCAGAGCATGCGGCAGTCCGTAATCCCATTCCCAGAAGAAGCGGTCGGTGTAGGTGCAAAATGGGAAGCAAAAACATCGGTCTCCTCCAATGGGGTCCAGGTACAACAAGTCGCAACCTATGAGATCCTGGAACGAACCGAAACGACTGTAAAACTACGCTTAACCATGAAGCAGACCGCCCGGTCCCAGCCGCTGGCTATCCCGGACGCTCCCCCTGGCGTGACCGCAACAATGGACTCTCTCACCACAACCGGTACCGGTACGATGAGCGTGAACCTCGCCAGCGTCGTGCCTGCGCTCAAAATGGACACGACCACCAACGCTGTGATGTCCGCGAATAATGGTGGACAGTCTCAGACCATGCACATGACGCTAACCATGTCCATGGAGATCAAGCCCAAGGCAAAAGAGTAATCGAAGTTACCGTATGCCTTCGATGAACTGATCGAATAGGAACGCGGTGTCTTGTGGCCCAGGACAGGCCTCAGGATGGAACTGAACAGCCATAGCGCGCGAATCCTTCAGCTCAAAGCCTTCCAGGGACCCATCGTTGGGACAAATGAAGGTGGCAGTCGCTTCCGCGGGGAGGGTGTCGGGGTCTACGGCGAAGCCGTGATTTTGACTGGTAATATACACCCGATGGCTTCCCACCTGCTGCACCGGTTGGTTTACACCCCGGTGTCCAAATTTCATTTTATACGTCGAAGCGCCCACGGCCAACGCCATGATCTGGTGACCCAGGCAAATGCCAAAGAGTGGGACCTGGCCAAGAAGAGAGCGGACCGTCTCTGGCGCACCATCGACCGCGTCAGGATCGCCGGGGCCATTGCTCAAGACCACGCCGTCGGGTTTTAGATCGATAATATCTTGTGCCGATGTTGAAGCAGGCACTACCGTGACACTCGCACCTCTCCGGGCAAGGGAGGCGGCAATGTTTCGCTTCATCCCGTAATCTACCACAACCACCTTCGGGCCCGCACCAGCCTCGGCCGTTGTTCCGGCACTGCCCTCAAACTGATAGGGCTGGGAACAGGAGACTTGATGGGCGAGGTTTTGCCCAGCCATTCCCTGGATGCCGGCCGCTGTCTCCTTAAGACTCGCGAGAACCTCGTTGGCGTCCGCACTGTCCGCGTCAAAGGGGCTGAAGATCAAGGCGGGCATGGATCCCTGGGAGCGGATATGTCTCGTCAGGGCTCGCGTATCCACATCACCAATTCCTACAAGGCGGTGCTCGCGGAGGTAGTTCGTGAGGCTATCTGTCGCCCGTTGATTACTCGGAGTTTTCGTCGCGGAACGAACGATCACACCCTTCGCATGGATCGCGGCGGATTCCGGGTCTACGGGGTTGGTCCCATAATTTCCGATATGTGGATAGGTGAAGGTGATCAGCTGTCCTGCGAAGGACGGATCCGTAAGAGTCTCCTGGTAGCCTGTCATACCGGTGGTGAACACCACCTCTCCGGTTGCTGTACCGTGGGCCCCCAAAGACGTGCCACGAAAAACGCGTCCATCTGCCAATACTAAAAGTGCACCTTTCGGCTTCATACTGTTGCTCCAATGATCCCTGCACGGGAAGTTGTGGTGTCCCAAAGGACACGCAATCGTTCGTTATCTACACCGAAGTCCGGCATGTTGCGAGCCATTCCTTTCAGCTCACCCGCACTCTGGGGTGAGACACTGTCAACGACCCCAAGCTGCGCTCCCCAGGAATCCAACCCCAGAATCTTCGCTGGCCCGACTGTCATGCATTTCACCAGGTCCATCACCGGTATATTCTGCTCTACAGAAATTTGATGGAGCAATGTCCAGATGTGGGCCATTGACGCCATCCCGGGCTCAGCGATGGGTAGCTCTGTCTCTTTCTCCGAGGCGTTGACTGCCCGATGCCCACTCGCGACAAAGTCTATGGTGCCATTACGAACCGCTTCGGCGAGGGCCTCCACGTCGGAGATGCGGCTCAGGGGCGGGTCTACTCTATACAAGCCGTCATAGGATTGCAGGTGATTTACATTCCAGAGGAGATAGGGAAGGGCGGTTCCGGCCCGAACTCTTGCCCCTCGGCTACGAACAGCCTGAAGGGCGTCGAGCCCCTGCTCTGTTACTACGGGAAAGAGCACCACCTCTGCGCCGGTCAACAAGGCCATCTCTCCCGCGCGCAACACGCCTAGACGCTCGCTGGCATCGGGTACCGGTGGGAGGCCGAATCGTGTCGCAATCGGGCCCTCCGGCGCGAGTCCGCCCGCGCTCAGATAGGGATCCATGGGACGCATCAAGACCGGCAAGTCAAAATTCCGCGCATACTCTAGAACCCGGCGCATGAAGCCCGTGTTCTTTATGGGCTGCCCACCATCGGTAACCATCCGAACACCGGCCGCCTTCAACTCGCCCATAGGAGCAATATCTTCGTGCCCAAGGCCAACACTCAACGCACCGTGGGGAATGAATTCCACTCCCGTTTCCGCTGTCGCCGCTCCATCACGTAAGGTACGTACAACACCGTCGTGGTCCGCCACTGGGGTCACGTCGGGCATAAGCCCTACAAGACCGACACCACCAATCTGCGCAGCGCGAGCCAGCTCTTCCAGTGTTTCACGATGTTCGTTTCCGGGTTCCTGGGGATAGGCCACAAGGTCCACCAGGGGCGGCGCCACGTACCGTAGACCTTCGGTATCATCCGCGCCAAGCTTGGCGCTTAACTCCTGCGTAATATCGCTGACCTCCCCGCTGAAGGGGTTCAGAACTTTTCCCTGCTCGCTCATGTTCCTTCCTCCATCGCCTCAACCGACGTTGGGCCACCCGTACCAACGCCCCGAGCCTCTAATCTTGCTTGATTCACAAGATGCAGGACCGCCATGCGCACCGCGATTCCGTTGGTAACCTGGTCTAGAATCACACTACGTGGACCGTCGGCAATATCATGGTCGATCTCGACACATCGGTTGATAGGCCCAGGGTGCATTACAATCGCGTCCTTATCCGCCAGGGACAGAACATCATTCGTCAGGCCGAAGAACCGAAAGTATTCTCTGGCCGACGGGAACAAGGCTTCGCCGAGGCGCTCCCGCTGTATGCGTAACATCATCACCACATCGGCACCTTCCACCGCGGGCTCAAGCCGATCAAAGACCTTCACCCCTAGATTTTCGATCCCCTGGGGCAACATCGTCCGTGGGCCAGCCACGCGCACATCGATACCGCACGAGACCATGCCGAAGATATTGGAGCGCGCCACACGGCTATGTGCAATATCACCGGCGATCACGACCTTCAGGCCCGCGAGCCTCCCCTTGCTCTCTCGTATCGTGAAAAGATCGAGTAGGGCCTGGGTCGGGTGCTCGTGGATTCCGTCTCCCGCGTTCACTACGCTACAGTTCAGGGCACGGGCCAGAAAATGCGGTGCCCCGGTTGCGCGATGACGTATAACCAGGATATCGGGCTGCATCGCCTCTAAATTTCGAGCTGTGTCCAGCAGGGTCTCCCCTTTACTCAGGCTACTGGTCGACGGGCTGAACGAGACCGTGTCAGCCGATAGGTGCTTTTCTGCCAAGGCGAAAGAGATTCGGGTCCGGGTGGATGGCTCCACAAAGAAATTTACGACCGTAGTACCTCGCATCGCAGGCACCTTCTTAAAGGGGCGCGACATGATATCCTTCATGTGAATGGCCTGATCCAATATTAATTGGATGGTCTCCGCCGGTACATTGTCGAGGCCCAGGAGATGCCGCAAGGGCCCCCCGCCAGCATTCATCGGGTCCATCATGCACCCCCTTCTTGTGCGTCTGTCCTGCGTTTGTAGAGGACCACCTGGTCGGTTCCACCAGACTCCTTTAGCTCCGCCTCGACCACGTGCATGGGGCCCGTGGTCACATTGTAGCCAACGATGTCGGCTTGTACGGGCAGCTCTCGCCGCCCTCTGTCTACAAGTACCGCTAAAAGAATCTTCGATGGTCGACCAAAGTCGAGCAGGGCGTTCAATGCCGCCCGCACCGTTCGTCCCGTGAATAGGACGTCATCCACCAACACCACGGTCTTGCCTGCGATGCTGTCGTTCGGGATACGGGTCTCACCGATGACGGGTCGTGGCAAACCTAAAAAGGCGTCATCTCGATAGAGAGTAATATCGATACGTCCGGAATTCGGTCGTTCGCCTTCCACCTCTTCTATGGCATTTGCGATTCTTTCACACAGATGCACGCCACCCGTGTGAATTCCTACCAGAACCAGATTGTCGAGCCCCTCCGATTTCTCGATGGTCTCTACAGCCATTCGTCTAACAACTCTACCAAGAGCCGTCGCATCGATTAATATTCGCTCATTTACCAGCTGCATGTGCTGCTCCACCTGACGCTGTTTTGTGCACGGAACTGAAGATCCGGGACTTTCGGCTTGCCCACCAGATCATCCAGGCCTTTCCTTTAATGTTCTGAAAGGGAACGAACCCCCATTTTCGTCCGTCATGACTATTGTCTCTATTATCACCCATCACCAGATAATGGCCCTCTGGGACCTCCACCTGGCCTCCTTCATTCGGCGTAACCGCTACCAGGCCGACCGCCCCTTGACCGGTCGCTGGCCAATCCGGTTCGCCGCAACAATCTGGCATATAATTTGTGCTGGGTCGACCTCTAGATTGGCTACAATCCTGGGGGCAACCCATCGGGGTTTCAAAGGCCTCGCATAGCCCATTACCACATTCCGCGGGCGGGCAACGGAGTCGGTTATGTGCGTCGTCAGAGAAATGCTGCGTGTAATAGGTCGTACCCGCAAGGGTCTCTTTCTGGACGTCACAATGACAGGCCGACTGTGTCGTGCTGGCCGAGCGACCATCGTCACAGGGGACACCTTTTTCCTCAAGTTGGGTCGTGACCTGCGTCCCATTGATCGAAAGTACATTATCTATAAGCTGCACCCGATCACCGGGCATTCCAACCACCCGTTTGATGAAATTCTTTCCGTAATCGTTTGGATCCTTTCGGTCGGGGTATTCGAAGACGATCACATCCCCTCGGTTCGGATGATCATATTCAATCATATGCTGGTTCTTAAAAGGAACCCGCAGGCCATAGGAGAACTTGGTTACGAAGATATAATCGCCAACCCGCAAGGTAGGCACCATAGAGGCTGTCGGGATCTTGAATGGTTCGGCAATAAAAGACCGCACGAAAAAGGCGATAAGTGCAGCAACAGCGAACGCCTCGATAATCTCCCGCCAAAAGGACTTTGCGCTCCAAAGCCCATTCACAATCAACGCCTTCTCCAATTTGCGAACATTATAATCAAAGGCTTCTCGATCGACCGATTTCGACTCGGCGGCGATCATGGTAGCTACTCGTCGTGACCGCCGAGCAATTTTGTCCTTCGCTGCAGGATCAAGAATCTCGTCTCGCCGGTGACGATGTAGGCACCAGTCCAGGATAAACTGGCCAGCTCCTCGAATTCGCGCCGCCAAACCTGGCGTCTCCGCTATGTCCGATGCAGCGGCGAGAACCTCGTCTCGTGCCAGGGCATCCTCGGCAATACGAGTTAACTTTTTCCCATGTTTCTTGAGAAGCCGGTGTCGACGTGGTTTTTCCTCGCCGCTCATTCGTCCACCTTGAGAATAGCCAAGAACGCCTCCTGTGGAAGCTCCACGTTCCCGACCTGCTTCATTCGTTTCTTTCCTTCTTTCTGGCGTTCCAGAAGCTTTCTTTTGCGACTGATATCGCCGCCGTAGCATTTTGCCGTCACATTCTTGCGATACGCTCGGACGCTTTCACGGGCGATGACCCGGTTCCCAATGGCGGCCTGTATCGCCACCTCATACATCTGCCTTGGTATGATGGCACGCATCTTTGCGACGAGGGCCTTACCACGATGGTAGGCACGATCTCGGTGCACGATAACACTCAGAGCATCTACGATTTTCCCGTTAATCATCACATCAAGGCGGACCAACGGGGACTCCTCGTAGCCCACCACCTCGTAATCGAGGGAAGCATAGCCACGGGTCGTGCTCTTAAGTCGGTCGAAGAAATCGAATACGATCTCAGCGAGGGGAAGGCGATAGGTTACCTGCACACGGTTTGTACTCATATAGTGCATATTTGTCTGTGTGCCGCGCCTTTCCGTACACAGCTTCAGCACCGCGCCCAGATGTTCTCCCGGCACATGCACAGTCGCCGCGACCATCGGCTCTTCTACGTGCTCGAGATATTGCCCATCCGGTAAATCTTTGGGGCTCTCAATATAGCTCTCTTCCCCATCCTTCTGAACCACCTTATAGACAACGTTCGGCGCGGTAGTGATGCACTCCATGCCGTATTCGCGATCGAGGCGTTCCTGGACGATCTCCATATGTAGAAGCCCCAGGAACCCACATCGGAACCCGAACCCAAGGGCATCACTGGTCTCTGGCTCCCAGGTAAAGGACGGATCATTCAACGCCAGCTTCTCAAAAGCCTCACGGAGTAGAGAGAATTCTTCCGAGTTCACGGGGTAAATCCCGGAAAAGACCATGGGCTTCATCTGGATAAAGCCAGGAATGCTGACCTGGGCAGGATCTTCCTGGGTCGTCACCGTATCACCCACCCGGATCTCGCGGATGTCTTTAATACCCGTGATCAGATAGCCAACCTGACCCGCCTGTAATTCCTGCACAGGCTTCGGGCGAGGAGCAAAGACGCCGAGCTCTTCAACCTGAGATTTCAAAGTGGTCCCCATGAACTCCACTTTGCTGCGTACTTTCAGGGTCCCCTCAAACACTCTCACAAGGGCGACTACACCACGATAGGGGTCGTACCAGGAGTCGAAGATCAAGGCCTTAAGGGGAACATCGGGATCTCCAGTTGGGGGCGGTATCTCGCGTATGATGGTCTCTACAAGATCCTTTAGCCCGATACCGGTCTTCGCACTAACCTGGACAGCCTGATCGACCTCGATACCAATCCCTTCGGCCACCTCGGCGAGCACACGCTCCGGCTCTGCGGAGGGCAGGTCGATCTTATTCACAACCGGGATCAGAGCCAAATCGCTTTCCACGGCTAGATACGCGTTCGCGAGGGTCTGTGCCTCAACCCCCTGGGTGGCGTCCACCACCAACAAGGCCCCCTCACATGCAGCCAGAGAGCGACTCACCTCGTAGGAAAAGTCTACATGTCCGGGAGTATCCAGAAGGTTCAACGTATAGGTCTCACCATCATCCGCCGCGTACTCCAACCGTACCGTCTGGCTCTTAATAGTGATTCCGCGTTCACGCTCCAGGTCCATATTGTCCAGGAACTGTTCCCGCATTTCTCTTTCCGAGACCGCGCCGGTCAGGACCATCAATCGATCCGCCAGGGTCGACTTCCCATGATCAATATGCGCGACAATCGAGAAGTTTCGTGTTCGCTCGCGTTCGTTCATCAACGGATCTTCCGTTCAGGGAGTCACAGGCATACGGTCTTTGAAATACGCAAAGGTCTCACGCATACCCTCTTCAAGGGACACGCCAGGCACCCAACCCAGAACCTCTTTTGCGCGAGAGATGTCGGGCTGACGACGTTTCGGATCATCTACTGGAAGATCCTTATATACGAACTGACATTCGGTACCTGCCATTTTGGCCATCGTCTGGGCCAACTCCAACATGCTGATCTCTACCGGATTTCCGAGGTTGAATGGGTCAATCTCATCCTGGTTCACGACTCGTACAATCGCTTCGACCAGATCCGCGACATAGCAGAAAGACCGCGTCTGCTCGCCATCGCCATAAATGCTGATCGGATTACCCGTCAGCAGTTGGTAGATAAAATTCGGAACCACCCGCCCATCATTGAGTCGCATTCGAGGCCCATAGGTGTTGAAGATACGGATAATGCGCGTATCCACTCCATGCGCCCGGTTGTAGGCCATCGTCAATGCCTCAGCATATCGCTTCGCTTCGTCATACACACCACGGGGTCCCGTAGGGTTCACATGGCCCCAGTAGTCTTCACGCTGTGGGTGTACTTGCGGGTCCCCATACACCTCGCTGGTGCTCGCCAGGAGGAACTTGGCCCCTTTGGCTTTCGCCAAGCCCAGGGTCTTATGGGTTCCAAGAGCCCCGACCTTGAGAGTTTTGATGGGATGTTTCAGATAATCCGGCGGGCTCGCAGGTGACGCGAAATGAAGCACAACATCGACTGGCTCCGAAACATAGATGAACTCGGTTACATCCTGGTTTACGAACCGAAACTCCGGCGTTCCCAACAAATGTTCAATATTATCCGGCGATCCTGTGATCAGATTATCCATACCAATGACGCGGTATCCATCATTTAGAAACCGATCGCATAGATGTGACCCCAGAAAACCGGCGGCACCAGTGATAACAACGGTAGGCATAAATGGTCCTTGATCAGCAGCAGGCGGGCGGAATCTACCTCGCACTGTTCCCTGGAGTCAACGGTTGTATTCAAGGACTCAATTTATAGGGGATCTTGCGGTGCGATTCAGGCCAGATCCGCCGCTTGTATATGGTAGGTCGTACCGCAATATTCGCACTCGACTTCCTCCGTGCCACCACCCTGAAGATCCTGGAGGTCCTCTTCCGACAAGGAACGTACGGCCGCTACCGCACTCTCACGACTGCAACGACAGCGGAAGCCCACTGGGTCCGCCCCTAGAAATGTCATGGACAAGGACCCAAACATACGGTCGACGCACTCCGCGATGGTAGCGCCGGATCCAATGAGGTCCGAGAAACTATGCTGTTCCAGGCATGCAGTAATCGCGGCAAGATCCTCATGAACCATTCCTGGAAGCGCCTGAACGAGGAGGCCAGTGGCCCGCTCCAGGGATTCTCCTTCCATGGTTGTGCGTAAAGCAATGAACGACAACACTTGCTCCGATTGCAACGCATAGAGCTGAAATGCGTCGCCTATGTTGTCCCCAGGCATAGGGATGGCCGTAGTATAGACTTCGCCCCCGCGCGCTGGCTGTCGACTGACACGCAGGATCGCGTTCGGGCCAACGAGTGGTGTGACATCCGGGGTGGGGTTATCCACCCGCGCACGAAGAGCCACCCCCGGCCAGACATCGACAGAGCAGCTGCCGATTGGGCCGTCGGAATCGAGCGTACACAACACACGGTCCGCCGGGGCCAGGGCAAGCTCCAACAGAGCGCCTCCGACGAGAAACTCACCGACGAATTCCGCGCCTGCGCGGTTGAGCGGCTGGTTCTCCATCGCGTCGCGCACGGTCTGGCCGATCTCCGCACCCAGGACACGAATCGTTCCGGCTTCCGTCATCCACCTTTTGATAATCCCGGTGCGCACAATATTTTCTATTGGATTCTTCATCTACGACTTCCTCTACCTCTAAAGCATATGCAGGTCTACCCCTTGATTCAACAATCGCTTCTAGAAGCCTATGATGACTTGCACGAAATGGAACCGGGAACTAAGCTTCGGACTATGCCAAGAGAGCCATCGAGACCGGCACCGGCCGAGAGAGAAGCCGCCGAAAGTGCAGCGGCAAGTCGCCTGGTGCGCGTTATGGCGGAAACCAGAGCGATTCATGAGCTGATCCACTCTCTTCGAACGGGCGTGCCTCTCGACGACTTCGTGGAATCTATCTGTTCCTGGATTGTGAAGATTACGGGTGCAGATGGAGCCTCCGTTACAAGGACCGTCGGCGAAAACCTTCGATGCATACATGCCGTGGGAGCTCTATCTCATCTCTCAGGACGGGTACTAAAGGGGCAGGGCGGTTTTACCGGATCCGTTGTCTCCTCGGGAAAAGCCAAGATCATCGGCCCTCAGGATGGGCAGGGGCCTTCCGACGAAGGCACCCCAGACGAGGAAAAGAAACAGAGCGGCGTTATCATGCCAATCTTCTTGGATGGAGCAGTCTGCGGGACCATAGCGGTCATCTCCAGGAGCCCATTCGTGCTCGGTAAAGCGGAGGTTCCTCTGCTAACCCGTTTCGCTGGCCTTCTATCTCTGTCCATGGACACCTATCGCATCCAGCGGCGACTCAAACATGGAGAACATCTTATCGAGGTAGGCCGGCTTGCGGAGGCATTATCGGACGAGATACGTGGCCCCCTGAGTGAGGTGCAAGCGAATGTAGACATGATTCGCATGGGACTCGTGAGTCAGCCAGGGCAGCAGAACCTACAGCAGTTCGAGAAGACTATGGCCGATATAGCCGCCGAGCTGACTCATGTCTCTGGCCTTGTGAGTGACCTGCAGAAATTGGCTCAGAATGTCTCCGATGAATCGATCGTGCCCATAAGCGTATTGAATGAGATACGTCGCGCCGTGGTCTTAAAACGACGCCAGATCTGGGAAGTCGCTTCTCTAGAAGAGGAATGCCCGGCCTCTCTCCCCTTGATCGAAGGGCGAACTGGCGCTCTCAGTCAGGTGCTTATGGCCCTTTTGGCCAATGCAGCCGAAAGCCTGGATAAAGAGCATCGCAGTCGAAACAGGATTCAACTCGAAGTAATAGCCACCGAGCGTGAGGTGCATATCACCGTTCGGGACAATGGCCCCGGAATCAGCAAAGACAATCGGGATCGTATCTTCAACCCCTGCTTTACCACCAAGGGGATCGCGGAACATGACGGGATGGGACTCACAAGAGCCCGTGGTCTTTGCCAGGACCTTAAGGGTGTGGTCGATCTGGACACGGACACCAAGGTCGGCGCGACCTTTCATGTGCGTCTACCCATCTACGTCCCAGCCTCTGACGACGATTAGGCTGCGACAGGTACCCCATCGAGCTGGCCACAGGCGGCGCCGATATCAAGCCCCTTGCTCGTTCGCACGCTCGTCGCAAACCCAGCCTGGAGAAGGATCTTCTGGAACCGATCAAGCACCGCATTCGAGGGGCGCAGGTAGGGACCTTCCTCAAAGGGGTTCCACGGAATCAGGTTTACCTTCACCTTTAAGCCATGGAGATAGCGGGCCAGTCGGCGTGCGTCATCCTGCGTATCGTTGAACCCGCCCAGAACCACATACTCGATGGTGATACGTCGCCGACTCGGTAGAGGAAAGGCCTTCAGGGATTCCTTCAGAGCGGCCATCGGGTACCGACGGTTAATCGGCATAATTTGATTACGTTGTTCATCGTTTGATGCGTTCAAGCTGACCGCTAGATTCACAGGAACCGCCTCGCCCAGCTCGGGTATTCGAGGCGCAAGCCCGACCGTAGAGACCGTGATTCTACGACTCGAGATATCAAGCCCCTTATCGTCCAGCATAATCCGGCAGGCAGAGACCAACTCGTTTAGATTGTCGAGAGGCTCCCCCATACCCATAAACACGAAATTACGTACCCTCTGATCACCCAAATCTATCGTACGACCAAGATGCACCTGATCAACGATTTCCCGTGCGGAGAGATGACGTTTCAGTCCCATCTTCGCCGTCAAACAGAAATCACAGGCCAGACGGCATCCAACCTGGGTGGACAGACATTGGGTGTAATAATCACCCATAGGAATCAAAACCGTCTCAATACGCTGACCGTCGGGAGTACTGAGCAACAACTTTCGGGTGGAGTCACTCGCCACCAGGGTTTCGTCATGGACAAGCCCTGGTTCCACAATCGAACTGAGAGCTTCCCGTAAAACACCGGGGATATTCTTCATACCCTGTGGATCCAGGACACGTTTCTGGTGCACCCATCCAAAAACCTGATCTCCGCGGTAGGCCGGGAAGCCAGCTTCCGCGACCCATTCGCGAAGCTCCGTACGGGTCATGCCTGCGAACCCGTTGCAGGGAGCAGCAAGTCTATTGGGACGATCACTCATGGGGCCTGGATACTGTCCAATGGTAACAATCGCAAGGGATAGAGCCTGTGCAGGCCGTCAAATACGACGATCTCCGTACATCTACATCGACCTGGAATCAGAAATTAATACAGGTTCCAGCGCAAACACAGCCGCCAAATACGCAGAACGCGCCACCGAGGTAAATCCCCGAACATTGTTGCTGGCAGGTGACATCACAGTTCTTCTCCTGGCCAGAGCAACCGTTGGTCGTGCATTGATCGAAATCCGTACAGGAGTCACCGTCGTTACATGCTGTCCCCGTTACAGGCACACAGGAGCCTCCCAGACAATTTCCGGTGTCGCATTGGGAGATACCCGTCGAGCAACCGCCACCGATGGCCTGATTCACACAACCGGTGGCCGGGTTGCAGCTGTCCGCTGTACAGACGTTGGAGTCGTTACAGGAATCCGTGGGCCCAGGAAGACAGGCGCCATTCAGGCAAGAGTCGTTCAAGGTGCATTCATTCATATCACTGCACGACGCCGAGTTGTTGATGCTGGAACAACCTGTCACTGGATTGCATTCGTCCGTAGTGCATTGGTTTCCATCATCACAATTCAGCTCGTTTCCACCCTGACACTGTCCACCCTGGCAGATATCAATCTGGGTGCAGACCGTACCGTCGTCGCAAGGGGTCCCGTCTGGACGCGGATTGTTTGTGCATCCACCGCCCGAATCACATAGGTCCTGCGTGCAATAGTTCCCGTCGTCACAGATGCCTTCGTCGATCTGCCCGTTACAGTTGTTATCCTTACCGTCACAGGTCTCGGGGTTCCCCGGATATACCTGGCCATCAAAGGGCGCACAGTCATCTTCGTCGAAGATGGTGTCATTATCGTCGTCGGGGTCGCAGGCATCACCCATCTCATCTCCGTCGTTATTCTCTTGCAGCGGATTCGGATCAAGCTGGCAATTATCGTCGGGGTCGATTACGCCATCGTTATCGTCATCGTCGTCGATACAATCTGGCATGGTGTCATCATCGCTGTTGGGGAACGGATCGTCTGTTACACCATTGCAATCGTCATCGAGGCCATTGCAGATCTCTTCCGTAGCTTCCTCACCAAGACACAGCACCTCACCGTCTTCACAGACAGGCGTCCCTGGGCAGGTGCCAATATCATTGGTGATTGGACACGTGATTCCACCCGCCTCAAGGTTGTCTGTGATCCCGTCACAGTTGTTGTCGATCCCATCGCAGGTCTCCTGATCAGGGAACGAAGCATCACAGTTGGTCAACCCGCTCACGGTGCAATATCGCTCCCCACTGCACGTGCCGAACTGGGAGCTGGTCTCACATTCCGTGGTGGCCTGTAACTCAACAGCACGCTGGCTACATCCACATTGGCCGCCATCGGGTACACATTGTTTATAGTTCAGCCCATTTGGAGCCACATAATCCGAACAGGTGTAGCCGCAAGGGCAGGGGACATCGGAGCAATCGGCACCACAGAAGCTGCCATCCTCTCCACCGGGCAGGCAGATTGCACTCTCCCCGCCATATTGTGCCTGGCAGTCCGCGCTATCCTTACATGGCATACAGAGCGTTTCCATTCGATCGACACAAAGGAAGGTCAGATCTCCACTACCCAGATCGATACCTTTACAGATAAAGCCCTCGGGGCAATCCGTGATGCAGGATTGGCTACAAATACTGCCAAATCGACTGGGAAGACAGAAGGGATCCGCACAGTCGGCATTTGACGTACAGGGCGCACCGAAGGTCCCAGGCTCTGGGTCCGAAAAGACAGGCTCACATGGGGCGGTCGTCTCCGCCTGATCTAATTGAGCATCCGGCACAAGTAACCCATCCGTTCCCTGGTCCAGTGTATTCCAGCCCTCATCCCCCGCACTGGAGGTTGGATCAGAGCCGCACGCCAAAGCCATGCAAATCCAGACCAGCACTACGAACTGTAACTCGTTTCGTTTCAACATCATCTCACTTCCACAGTACGTCTTTCGACAAAAGTGGGGCCAACACGACCCAACCCAAGTATCGAATATAGCAATTCGCATGCCGATTGCGCCAATCTACATTGAAATCGGACAGTTTCCAAGTCTCGCACGAGACGCACTTTGACGCAAAGCGTCTCGCGATGGCTTGACCATACACCCCGGGGGTGCGAGGGTTTCGAACATCTGCCCAGGAGCGCCAGGACAAGTGCAATCGGAAACGCCTATATGGACCGCTGAACACCCCATCTCCAAATGGCTTTCAAGGTCTAATTCCGTAGTATTTTCCACCTATGCGATTCTGGCGGCCTTTACGACCTACTTCTGCATGTACGCGTTCCGTAAGCCCTTCGCCTCGGGGAGCTATTCCGGGCTACACGTGGACCTGTTTGGGATCGGCCTGGATTATAAAGTTGTCCTGGTTATCGCGCAGATTGTCGGCTATTGCCTCTCGAAATTTATCGGGATCAAATATGTCTCGGAGGTCGCACCATCCCGCCGGGCAAAGCTTATACTATTGTATATAGGCGCGGCCGAGCTGGCCCTGCTTGGTTTCGCATTAGTGCCACACCCCTATGGCATCCTATTCCTGTTCTTGAACGGGCTGCCCCTGGGCATGATCTGGGGCCTCGTATTTGGCTTTTTAGAGGGACGACGACTTACCGAAGGGCTCGCTGCAGGCCTAAGCGCCAGTTATATTCTCGCCAGTGGATTCGTGAAGGCCGCAGGTTTCTCCGTACTTGAAAACGGAGTCTCCGAGCAATGGATGCCCTTTGTCACCGGAATGCTCTTTGCGCCTCTCCTCGTAGTCGCCGTATGGCTTTTAAGTCTTGTCCCGCCTCCATCGAAAGAAGATGAGGCCCATAGGGTTCGCCGAGTCCCCATGGACGGGGCCACACGACGTGCGTTTTTCGCGCGGTACTCTTTTGGTCTGGTGGTGCTGGTATTTTTGTTTATGTTTGTCACCGCCTATCGCGATTATCGAGACAATTTCGCGGTGGACATATGGAAGGTGCTCCGCAAGCCAGTCGCTGTGGAGGTCTACGACGATGAGCCTGGCCATGGACCGTCCACGGCCCCCGTGACTCTGGTTGAATTCAGTAACTTCACCTGCGGCCATTGCAAGGGAGCCAGCGAGTCCGTAGACGCGTTGGTGGAAGAGTTCGGAGACGATCTTCGGGTGGTGATCAAATTACGAGCTTGGAACCCGGTCGCAAGAAAGGCCGCCGTCGCCGCTCTCGCGGCCAACGAGCAGGGAAAATATCTCCCTATGCAGAAGAGGCTCTTTTCCGCCCCAGGTGCGGTGAAAGACAGCATTCTCATCGGCTATGCCCAGGACATCGGGCTCGATATCGAACGATTCAAACGGGATATGGAGCAAAACCGGGACCGGTACCACGCCCAATTAGCTCGCAATGAAGACGAAGCAAAACGATATAAATCGAAGGGAACACCGCACTTCTTCATAAATGGTACCAGCTACCGTGGTGCGAGGCCCCTGGCACAACTACGAGCGACCGTTAAGCGCGAGGCGAAACGCGGGAAAGAGCTTATTGGTAACTGCTCGGCCAGCACCGAATGTACAGGGGTTCCGCCCCAACGGATTTACGCCACTCTAACGGGTCAGGACCCCGAGTTCTCGCAACGAGTAAAAGGAATACCCCCCAGTATTCTGGCCACCACAGAGATGCCGGTCGCACTAGGTGTAATTCTGGCCCTCGGGTTGATGTTGTGGGTGCGCAGAAACCGTCGGGCCTTCTTTGTGTTTCATGTGATGATGATGCTGGGCACGGGCATGATTGGAGCCGCCACCTTGGCTTTTCAGCTTGGATTGATACCAGACGTAGTGTGGTTCGTCCTCATCGGCCTTGGCTGTTATCTCGCGTACGTGCCCTTTGGAAGTGTGTTCTTTGATCGACTGCTGGGAGCAGCAGGGTTCCTGGGGACCGCTGGCTTCATGATCTATGTTACGGACGCCTTCGGATATCTGGGTAGCATCGGTGTGCTTTTATACAAGGAGATAGGACAACCGCAGGTTTCGGGGCTGAACTTCTTTATCGGGTTCAGTTATCTGACATCGATCCTATGCACGGTTTGTTTCGTAATTTCCTGGGTATATTTCGCTCGAAAACTGAAGCGAGAAGAGGGTGACGCGAGCCAGGCAAATGCCAACCCGTAGAAGGTGCCTGGATCTTTGTTGCCTTAACAGAAGCGGCGTGGTTCTATGGAAAAGCTTTTTGGATCGGAGAAGGTGATGAGAACACCAAATCTGTTTGGAATCCTCCTCGTAGTTGGTTTGCTTTCCACTTCCTGCACCGTCGACAGTGTCTGTCCGGGCGGATGGATGGCCTTCTTTATCGACCAACAGCTCAACACAACGGATGAGGTCGCTGGCACCTTTTGCAGCACGGGCGATAACGATTGCCAGGCGATGCCACCTCTCTGGAAGGTATGTCAGGACCGGCCCTCCCTTTGCGGCAGCCCCTCAGCCTATGCCTGTATCGATCCCGGCGATTACAACTATACCCTTGTGAACGCTGACGACCCCTCGATCACCGTAGACGACGACAGTTTCAGCCTCCCTGCGGCCGATGGCAAACTCTGCAAGGCACGTATCTTCGTCAACGGCCCCCAAACACATGTCCAATTTCTATCCTGTTTCCCGGGGACGGGTAATGCGTCTGATACTGGCACCGGCGGAGAAGACGTCGAGGAAAGAACAAGCGAAGTGACGGAAGACGAGGCTGACGAATCCGAGACCATCGACTCGGACAGTGACAACTAAGGTCATCTTACGCACCGTAAAGAGCCCCTTGCGGCCAAAAAACTGCGACAAATGTTGACCTTTCGGCGCTTCATCCCTAATTTTAGAGTATAGGCGTACTTCCGTGCCCGTATTCAATCCAGAACCCATGAGTTTGAACCATGCTTGACCTGACCCCATCCGCCGTTACGAAAATCAAGTCCCTGATGGAACGTGAAAAAGCCGAAAAGGCGATGTTACGTATTATGGTTGTTGGAGGAGGCTGTTCTGGCTTCTCTTACGATATGGACTTTGAAGACAAACCGGGACTGATGGATAAGATCCTCGAGTTCGATGGCCTGAAGGTCTGTGTGGACCCCGAGAGCATGAAATTCTTAGGGGATACAGTCGTGGACTACTCTGACAGCCTACAGTCCGCCGGCTTCCATTTCACCAATCCTCAGGCGACTGCAACCTGTGGATGTGGAACTTCGTTCGCCGTAGGCTGAACCAGCCCTTGCAAATAGGGCGGTAAAAAAATACAACCTTGGCTTGAAAGAGGCCTTGGGAATTGGCAAACTCGCGATTCATCGCGCGGAGCCAAGCATGAAGCGAATTAAAAATCTCGTACTGTTCACACTTTGCGCACCGCTGCTAGCGTGCCCTACGTCGGAATATAGCATCGTACTGGAACCGGACTTTGAGGTTGTCACCGATGCGAATGAAGACATTCGAGAGGTCGAGGGTACCGACAGAGACGTACCAATCCTTACCGACGCAGTTCCCGATGTGGAAGAGGAACGCGATGTAGTCCCTGATGTGGAGAAGCCCAAAGACAATCCTGTCTACGATCCCGACTGGACCGAGCATAACAATCCCGTAGTAGAAAACTGCATGGAGCTGATTCCGGAGATATGCAACAAACTCTGGGATTGTGAAATACCCGGTGCCGAGCTTCTCGCTGCCGGCTGCCCCCAGCTTGCGGATGCTGGTCAAGATGTGGTGCGTGACGGCTGCGAAGAGCTTGTATTAGAGAACGCGAGCGATCCGGCCGCACGTTTTATGGCCAACGCGGCGTTCACGGTCTTAGAGAGCTGCATCGAAGATTACGAATGCACCCAGGAAAACATCCAGGAGCTTATCGGGAATCTCGCCAGCTCGGGCCAAGGGTTCGGCGGTGATGGCCTGGCGGGCGCTTTGCCCCAGCTATTGGGCCTCATCATGGAAGAATGCGGCGGTTCGCTCGGATTCCCCGGCTTTGGTAGCGACTGACCTTGTAGACGCCTGACCGCTACAACAAGGGAGTTACGATACCCCTGGAGCTTCAGCGCTGTCCCCTAAGAATCCAGTAACTTCGGCCTCTATACGACGTCGTTGGCGTTTTCGCCCAGGGTACCAGCCAATAAACCGGTTTATTAGCCCCGTGCCTTCTACCAGATCAAGGGCGGCCAATCCGGGATTAACTCGACCCGGTACATTTCCCGCTCCTTTCCCTTCAAGAAAGTCATTCATGCTCATGCTGACTTTCTCCTTCATGGGTCGGAAAAAGCGTTTGTAGTGAACTGTAATGACACCCTGGCCTTTATCAAAGGTCGTGATACGGGCTCCCCCAAACAGGAATAGGAAAAGCAGCGCAAAAAGGTCCATCCCCAAAAACACGTATACAAATGCCCATGTATCCATACTCACTTCCACGCGCGCCGTCTCTTCCGATTGCAGAAACCCCAGGAGCTTTTGCGTCATCTGAAAGTGCGCTCCACAATGGCTGGTATAAGCGGTGTTCAAGGGGCGAATCCCCCCGCTTGTGATAATCTCCACACGGCACGTATCGGAGTCGCCGTCTCCAGCCGATACACCTCGGGAACCATGGGTGGCTACCCGCACCCCGCGAATTTCCGAGATAGGAATGCTCCGGTGACTACTACGAAACAAATAGTG
Source organism: Myxococcales bacterium (assembly GCA_002728755.1). Lineage (GTDB taxonomy): Bacteria > Myxococcota_A > UBA9042 > UBA3505 > UBA3505 > UBA3505. The sequence goes on along the minus strand of PBVT01000015.1, from coordinate 18,103 downwards.
ATTTTCGATCTGGCAATGGTCATCACCGCCGGTCGCATTCGACCTTGCACAGATAACGGACACCTCGCCAGACATCAAAAACACAAATATCGTTCCAAGGATCCCGAAGAATCCGCATAGAAAAATAACCACCTTGCGTCGGTATACAACCCGCAGCAACGAATCCGTCTTCTCTTTCACCTTCATCGGGCCCACCTATTTCAGGTACAACGGTTGATAGTCCGTAAACGATTCAAATACTCCGCATCGTGGCGCTCCGACGGGGGCTGGACGCGACGATCGTAGAAATAGCGGGCCAGGTGTTCGGTGTCCTCGGCGTCGTCACGACTCGCAGAACGGGCGTAGGCAGCTTCGGCGGCCAGACAGGCACAATACATCAAGCAACCAATCTTCTCCCCAAGCACACGCATACGAAGACTGGCTACGGAATCATCCATATCTCGTAATTCGAGCATGGACTGTTCAAGTTCGTCACAAGTGGAGAGTCCGCCGGATCGGACGGGCGCAAGGCAACCGTCGGTCGGCAACGCCTCTAGAAGGCCACGTAGCCATGCGAAGAAGGGCGTATCCATATTTCGGCCCTTGGCGTCACGGAGCCATTGTGCCAGCAGGGTATTATGGGTCCCTTCCCAGTTCTCGAAGACCACATTGTCGCGAAGAAGGCGCGGTAGAACGCTGAACGATTCAATCGCCCCATTTCCGCCCAACAGCTCGATCCCCTGGTTGATCACCTCGTGGGCAAATCGAGCGGATATTGTCTTATTCAGATTCACCGCCATACGTTGCGCGGCTGTATCCACCGCAGCTTCGTGGCTGGGGACCTCCAATGTGTCTTGCTGGAAGAGCAGCCGAAGGGTCGCCGCCCGGGCCGCGGCGGTATCGCTGCGCATATCGGCGATGGTCTCTTGTACCAACGGATAATTGGCGATCTTATGGCCAAAAGCACCCCGATTTTGTGCATAGCTGACCCCCACAAGGGTAGCCCGACGCATATTCCCCAGGCAGGCCATCGCGTTGAATAGTCGTGAGGTATGGATCACATACCGCATCATATGGCGAAAGCCGCTCTGCTGATCACCAATGCGATGGGCCGGCGCACCGTTCAGTTCGATTTCACCCGACGCCATGGAGCGAGTGCCGAGCTTGTCCTTCAGACGCCACACCCGGTAGCCATTCGGACTTCCGTCTGTGGCACGAAGGGGGAGAAGGAAAAGACCCAACCCAGCGGTTCCTTTGGCGGGGTCGTCCAATCGAGCGGTCATCAAGGTGAGATCGGCGTCGATATTGGAGCAGAACCATTTTTCGCCCACCAATGTATAGAGATCGGCCGAGCCCTCCACAGGCAAAGCGGTCGTCGCGTTAGCGCCAACATCGGATCCGCCCTGGATCTCCGTCAGGAATTGGGCTCCATGCAGACGTGTTTCATAATCAGGGTCCAACAGCCCGGGGAGATACTTCTCACGAAGCGCATCATTCGCCACATGCTGTAACACCTTGATGATACCCGCCGTGCAGGCCAGAGGGCAGTTATGGCCCGCTTCTCCATTCATTGAGGAGATATAGAAGAGGCTCAAAGATTTAAGATTGGGATACGCACTGTCGCCGAGCGAGGTCATAACTCCCGAACCATAAATCGCACGACCCACTTCATGATAACTGGGATGATGCGTCACACGGTCCTGCACCCGACCAATTCCATCCCGGCTGTCCAGGCGGGGTAGGTTGGTATGCAGATTGTTTTCTCGGGTCGCTCCGTCAATCCCGGCCGCCTCGCGCCCGAAACGATCCAACGCGGGATGGAAGTCCTCATAGGTCGTGTCACCCATGAGCATCCGTAAACCTCGGGACAGGCCGTCATCCGACTGGAAATAGTTGTCGGGTTGCGAAGCCAGCCAACTGGCTAAATCGTCGCGCCCTCTCGTAATATTCGAGTTCTGGCCCTCTGGTAAATCCACACAGCCCCCCGTATCTTATTCGCTGATGGCTCCCGCGTCCCGTAACAGGGTCTCGAGCTCACCGTTTTCGAAAAGCTGTCGCGTAATATCGCATCCCCCAACAAACTCGCCACCTACATAAAGCTGCGGCAGTGTCGGCCATTGGGAAAAGACCTTGATGGCTGCGCGAAGCTCCTGATCGGCAAGAATGTTACGCGTCTCGAAGTCAGCGCCGAGATGTTGAAGTATCTGAACCACGGTCGCTGAGAAACCGCATTGGGGCCATACTTTGCTGCCCTTCATATACAGGAGCACCTTATTGGCTTTTACGTCTTCTTCTATTTGTTTGATCACGTCGTCCATCGTTCCATCCATAATTACGTGGGCATTGGGAATCAAGCCTAGGTCGGAGCAAAGGTCAAGCCTGAACCGGTGTAGATGCCCGAAATGAGAATATTTTTTACACGTACCGCGTGATCCGACCTTGGCACCGACCTCATCATGCGGGTTTCCTCAACCAGAGAATCCATTGGTTCGCGGTCGTCGTTCCAACAGCCATATGCTCAAGGACCTCGAGATCGAACGGTGCGAGCACCTCAAGAGCCTCATGGCTGAGATGGTTTCGATAATGCTCGAAAGGGGCACCCCCTTGTTTTTCCATCTGCTCCAACTCCCAGAGTTTCTTGCGTCCACGAACTACACCGAACACAGTGTTTTCTACGAGCAGCATCGTTCCGCCGGGCTTCAACATGGAGAACAGTTGCTCAAAGGCCACGTGGAGATCCCGAACATGATTATAGGATCGGAGCAACAGAATATGGTCGAAGGGGCTTTTATCACCCCCCACCTTCGCGCAAAGGTCGGCATCCTCAGCGCCAGCCCGAAGAAGGTGAAGCCAGGGATGGCGTGAAGAGAGCTCATCGATCCTCTCCTGATCGGGCTCTATCCCTATGTATTCAAAGGGCATTTCACCCAATCCATCATGTTTGGCCGAATCAAAGACCCGCGCTAACGAGACGGGCTCACCTACGCCCACATCGAGAACACGGCCCGTAAGTTTCGAAAGAATCCCATCCACCCGCGCTTCGGACGCTCCAAATCCGATCTCCAGCGGGCGAAGCTCGAAGGCACCGGGGCAGCTCCCCAACGAGGGACACGTCGTACATTCGGTGGCCGGCCGCAAGGGCTGTAGATCCCGGTCGAAGTCATCCAGGAGCAACTTATCGCTGGTATCCAGATAGATCTGCCCGAGGCCATCGCGCACTGCGCTAAGCTCTGGTCCTGTGAAATCACCACTGTCCGTCGCCACCGTAATCAAACGATCTCGGGCGTGCATCAAGAATTCCCGTTGCCGGTCAAACTCGGGCGGATCGACATCTCCTGCGGCGATCGGGCATTTGGCAAGATCGGTGACGTCGGCCACAAATTCGTTTGGAATGTAATTGAAGGAATTGGAACGAGGAGACAGAAAAGGGGATAGAGCCACGATTTCCTGAGCATCATCACCACGAGCTAGTGGCGCGTCACATTGGGAGGAAGCCACACAATCCCGACATGTCCAGCACAGAGCCGATTCCTCAACCGAACCTCGTAATGGATCCCGATGACGTAAATAGAGGTGTCTTGCGACATGATTCGGTGCCACACAGAGTGGAATGCGATCAAAACTTATCTTTGGCACCGCTCCATCCCGCAGGACCGGCGCGATCGCCGCTCGGACATTTGCGAGAGTAGCGCGCATTTCGGGTTGGCGCACCTGATCGGGCATTGTCAGATGCACATGCTCAACGCCCAGGCTTTGAAGCTTCTCCATCAAGATGGAAAGAGAAGTCAGGTTGTCCGCTACTAGAGGCACCACAACCAGCACCGGTATTCCATCGCCTACCAGACGCTCGATGGCCGCCAGGCTCGCTTCGAGGTTCGATTGGCCTCCCGCCAGACTCTGATGAAGAGCTGCGTCTCCACTAAAGAGATGAACCTGAATACGTCCAACACCCGCCTGGTAGAGACTCTCCAGAACATTCCGCTCCGCGAGAAACACACCGTTGGTTGCCAGACTAACCGCCAATCCCATAGTACGCGCCTCTTGGATGAGCGCAGGCATTTCCGGATGAATGGTAGGCTCGCCACCAGACAAGATCACGCCCGTGGCGCCTTTCTCTTTCGCGGATAGCAATCCCGCTTGTATCTCTGCTTTGGATCGGAACGAACGATCTACATCTGCGGGGAACGGGCAGCTGACACATCGCTGATTACACGCTGTACCTGTAAACACCCGCACATAACGAGACAGAAAACGGCGTCGATTCGAAGCCGGAAGGGCCGTTAGCGTATGGGCGTCAAGTGTCGCCAAATCCAGGTCCTATCTATCCTGATGAGGGAGGTGCTAATGGTTCTATCCTATACCACCGAATCACGAAAGTTTGGACACAATCACCAGTCGGGGTATTTGGCACCCAGGCCACCCACCATGTGAGCAACCATGTAGTGGTGGACGCAGGTTTCGAACGACGGTAGTTTTCCCTCATGTCTTTCAGAATAAAAGCCCGTAATTCGTACGCCCTATGGCTTATAGCAGGTCTCTGCATGACCATTGGCGCACCTTCCTTTGGCCTGGCTCAAGCCCCGAAGGCGGCGGTAAAGAAAGCTCCGGCGAAGAAAGCGGTTCGTGCCGAGGGGCGTATGTTTAATGTCCGTACTGGTGAAACCCTCCTCAAATACGCACGCTGGACGGGCCTGAAGATAGAAGAGGTTCGGCGTCGCCTTGGATTTGGACCGAAAGAACGTCTCCGCAAAGGAAGCATCCTCTCCTTTCGTTTAACGGATCGACAGTGGGACCGGTTTCGGAACGCGCGCCGTAAGTTCTCGAAGACCCAGAGCCCGAGACCACAGATCGCCCAAGGACGACAAGGAGATCCTCTTCGTGTTCACCAGGTCCGTAAGGGCGAGACGGCCAGCAGTATCGCCAAGAGTTATGGGGCCACGGTGCTTCTCTTACGACAGTTGAATGGGGGCAGGGCGCTTGACCCCGTATTCCCTGGAGAGATCCTACGGGTCCCGGACAGGCCGGCACCAACAGAAGCGGTGCTGACAACCATGCGACCGGCCCTGGGCAGTGGCGCCTTGACGATTCGCGTGGCCGCCGGTGAAACCCTCTCCCATCTGGCGCAATTTGCTGAGATCCCAGCGGACCTGATTCTCCAGGTGAATGACATTCCCAATCCAGATATTTTGTCTCGAGGAAGCCCTATCCAGATTCCCATTCCGCAAACACAATGGAACCGGTTTCATAAGCGGAGAGAGCGTTTTCACGCTCAAAAGGCAAAACCTGAGACACCATAAATCCGTTGAAAAACCGACGTACTCACGTGCGAGCCCTTGTAAATTTTAAAGGACCCGACTAGATTCCCGCGCCATGTTGTATCAGAAGAACATAGATTTTCGCCGCACCCGGATCCCCATCCTGGCGCTGGCGCTGCTCATTGGGCTCGCTATCTGGGCCCAGCCAACCGTGAATGCCCGTTCTATGAACGGCGACATTACCGTCCAGTTCAACACGGAGCCCCAGGGAGCGGATGTGCTCCTGAGTGGTGTGACGGTCGGCAAAACTCCATGGGTAGGCACAGTACCTCGAGGAACGAGTGATATCTCCGTTCTGAAACGTGGGTACTATCCTGTACGCCGCATCGTCGATATGGGTGCGGGCACCGATGGAATGGAGGTGCGTCTACATCTTCGGTCCATCCCAAGCACAACGAAAATCACCAGCGACATTCCGAACGCCGATGTCTATCTAGACGGTAAACATGTGGGGCGTACACCGTGGGCCAGCAATGATCTTATGCCCGGCACCCATGTAGTGCAGGTCGACAAGGTCGGCTACGACCCGGTGCATATCGATTTTGAGACCGTGCCAGGTGGAGTACACGAATATAACCTCAACCCAGAGCCGCGGATGGGCACCCTGAAGGTTCGCATCCGACGGCCGAATGCCCGGAGCCGACACGGCCTCGTATACGTCGACGGAAAGGTAGTCGGTTGGGCCCCGGTCGTTATGGACCTCCTGGAAGGTCCGCATCATGTAGAAGTGCGTCCATTGCAGGCCCATCACGCGCCCTTCGCAGAAGACATTCAGATCGCCTTTGGGGAGACCTACCAACTCCCCGTGACTCTCGCCAATACCGATCCAAACGAAAAAACGGCTGATTCCAGTGCCTGGTCGGGACCGAACAGTACCTATGTGGTACGTCCGGGCGATACCATCAGCCGAATCGCCAGAAAACAGGGCATTCCTGCCAGCGCGATTGTGCATTGGAACGGGCTGAAATCGGAGACACTGGTTGTTGGCCAAAAACTCAAGATTCGCCAACCACCCGCTCCAGTCCTAGATCTTGCGACCTTCTTCAAGCGATCCACACCATTCATCCCCTATCCGGATGCCATGGACGCCATCTCCGAAGAGTGCCGCCAGTTGGACGGCCCCCTGGGCACCAACCTGAATCATATCTTCGCGGACGTACGGAAGAACCGGACCGAGCGCTGGATCTCCTATAAGGTTCACCCATCCGACACCGTGGAGAAGATCGCTGCTCGGTTTGGAGACCGACCCGAACACCTGATCGGTCGTAATAATATTCGTCGTTTGAAACCCTGGCGACGTATTCTGGTAAAAGCGCATCCCGACAAGAGCCCGGGTGTTGCCACCGGCCGACCAAGCCGAGGACGACTCATCCACGGCGAAGCCATGCCCTCAGGGCCCTATCATTTCGTACGAACTCCCCGAGAGGCGTATGGAACAAGCGCGACCGTTGACCTGCTCCTCGGGACCGTCGAACGGCTCAACCGCTGTGATCCGGACATGCCTCCGCTCGTTATCGGGGACCTGAGCCTCGCCGGAGGAGGGCGATTCCGCCCCCATTTATCCCATCAGAACGGTCAGGATGTAGATCTTGGTTATGTACCTAAGAACGCGGCCTATCGAGGAAGCTACTTCGTGGCCAACCGCAATAGCCTGGATGTGCCTCGTACGTGGCGACTCCTAAAGACACTGATCGATAGTGGCCAGGTAGAATACATCTTCGTGAACCGGAGCATCCAAAAGCTCCTTTATGAATACGCGAAAGATTATCTGACCCTTTCGGAGCGGGCTCGGATCTTCCAATACCCACGTAGACGCCACGTAGGTATGATTCGACATTCTCGCGGCCACGACGACCATATCCACGTACGTTTCTTAACGGAGCCGCGGAGCTAGGGTCTTTCGTATGGTGGACTGAGCTGGGCCCGTGGTCTCGGAAATATACCAACGCCCAAGCCTGCACACATCCGCGCCTTCCCGTAGAAAATACATACGGTTGGTACGTGTGCGCCAGCCGAGGTTCGCGCTACGCACCCAGGACCCAGGCTCCTCAATCGCAACGATATCTCTTTTCAGCATGCGCCGAAGGGTCTCTCCTCTGACACTATTTCGAAGGTAGCGGCTACCCAGATAGCCTTTTTCGCCACCCACGAAAATCTCTAGATTGTCTTTGCACGCCTTCGACCAGAACCGGGCGGAAGCGCGGATTCCGGTTTTGAAAACCTTGGCATTTGTGTCGACCTCGTTTCCACTCATACGGATCCCCGCCCGGAGGGCGATAAGAGGGGCAATCCCCTGCGCCCCCGTAAGAGTCGCATCTTTCGGCAGTGTTCCATTCGCTCTGCGCTCCCGAATAACCCTCGCAAATTGGTCAACACTCGAGAAACTCCGTTTCTTACTCCAGAGATAACGAAACACTGACGTCTCCAGCTCGCCGACCACCCGCTCGGGTTTAAAAAACAAGGACGCGGTAAAGCCGTCTATTCCTGTTGCAGGGGCCGAGGAACGCCAGTCCAGATGAATCACTTTCCCCGCGTCTTTGACCTCGGAGGCGAAGCGAGTCGTCGCCGTATTCGACGGCATAAACGCACATAAAAGCAGCGCCGTAAGGACCATTCCCAGCACCCGCCTTGGGGTCTGATGTGCGAAGTGATGTGTAATGCTCCGACCCGCGAGTGCTAGCAGGGCGGCCACGACCGGTAAAAAGACCACCCAATAGAAATCGTATTGCTCACGAATCGACGCCATGAACGCGAGCCCCGCGCAGAAGGCGAGAAACCATAACTCTACACCCTGGTTGGTGACCGCAGTCTGTTTTGTTGTTTTTCGCTGGCGCCGCCAGGTCAGGGCCAGCCACGGGATCGCAACCCCAACCAGCAATCCAAGCTCCATGCCATGGTAATACATGACCTTCTTGAACCCGGTGCTGGTCAACAGAACTTCCAGGTTCCCCGGTAGGAAGAGGAGCGCCTTGAAAGGGTTCATCCCGAAATTTTCGTACCCCGGATTTGCTGGAGCCTTAAGCCCATGGAATCGGAACACCCCATCCATGTAGGCCTCTCCACCAAGCAGCAGGCCTCCGCCATGCACCAAGAGCTCCAGCGCGAAAAAACCAGCAGCGAACCGACCACAAGCGCTCCAACCACCGACACGAACACAATAGATTAAGAGCGCCGGGAACCACCAAACCGCGATCATTCCTACGCCAGTTGCCATACCAAGGAGCACCCCGGCCAAAACATAGCGACCCTTTACTGCTCCCAGCACGGCCCCCAAAACCAGGGCCGTCGTCATATTGATTCCGGTCATATCCGTGCTGGCTAATAGGGTCTGGGTCGCACCGAGAAAGAGTGCCATGGCCAGAACACCGGTCAGGCCATTGGATTGGTGCCGAACGATGCGCCATAAAAGGATGCCCGACGCCATGGCGGCAACGATGGGGATGAGCTGCGCTGTCCACACCGAGAACCCAAAGATGGCGAAGATTGTGCCCGGCAGAAAAACTCGTAGGGGAGGGTGAGCAAAGAAGTAGTCCCTGTATGGGAGGATCCCATCTTGCACCTTCGCCGCCGCATAGAAATAGACATTCTCATCCGTGGCTGACCAATGGAGCCCCTGCCATTTCAACAACGCAAAAACGAGCAAGACCAGCCCCGCCAACACCACCTCAGTAGAGATCGCGCTCTCTCGTTCCGAGGTCAGAGTCCAAACGCCCACGGCCAGAAGCCCGAGCACCCCAACACGAACCACAATATGGCCCAGGCTGGACCAGACACCGATGGCTTCTGCCCATCCCCCCTGGCCGAAAGCGCTACTACAGACCGCCCAGACCAGCATACTGCCCAACAGCATTCGACTCGAGACACCGCGCCAGCTCCACGCGCCATAGGCTAGTAAAAGCAGAATCGCAATATGACACGCGCTGATAAGGTTCCAGAAGGTTGCAGAGTCTGGTGCGGAAAATGGGTCGTCAGTAAACCCGAAAAGGCCAGGCTTATAGCGAATGGCTGGGGTGGAGGACGTCGCCTCTACCACAGCGACCGGAGCAAAAAGGAGAATGCTTGCTCCTACAAGGCAAAACCGGGCAGCCCGTTTTTTCCCAGCGAATAGGAGGCCCGCCGTACTGACCAGCAGGAGGTCGGGACCAACACCGAAGGGTTGGGGAACGGATCGGTGCCAGGGCGAACAACCCGTCTGCATCTCGAATACCCCCAACCCATAGCTCAGGAGGAGTAGACCCGGGGCAGCCAGGTTCCCATATCGGGATTGTAATGCAGCAAATATCGTGAGCGCGCCACCCACCACCATGACCAGGCCTGGCCCCAATAACCCGAAGGGGCCCAGGGAAGAATCTCGAACCGTCGGTCCCAGTCCTGGAAGAAAGAGCCATAGCAGGGAGACTGCTCCGAGCGCACAGGCCACAGGCAGCCACAGGGTCCGGTTGGAGACGGGAGAGCCCTTCATGGCCGGCGAGCCCACTGCGGCCTCAGTTTGCTTCCGGCGGGTCACCGGCCTGCGCTAAAAGCTCGATTCCACGCGCAATAAGCCGTTCCGCTTCGGTATAGGGATCACTTTTCCGATCAAGTATACGAGCGACGGCATCCTCGAAGGTGCCTTCGCTTCGCAACGCCTTCAACACACCACCCAGAAGGCGATCGTCGAGCACCGTGCGAAGACGCATGGTCGTTTGCCCCGTAAGGCGCCGCCCATCGGCATCACTCCCAGATGCATGGGCTTGTATTGCCTCGCATAACTCGCCGATCCCTTCACCGCGAATCGCAACAGTGCGTATCACGGGGCGGAAGGATCGGCCCGCCGCATGATCGAATTCCTGCATGGACTGGATATCCGCTTCTAAACGATCCACTCCGTCTCTGTCGGCCTTATTAATACAGAAGACATCGGCGATCTCGAGGATACCCGCTTTCAATGCCTGTATCTCGTCTCCCAGACCTGGGACAACGACGACGACGGTTGTATCCGCCATGCGCACAACTTCTACTTCGTCCTGGCCAACCCCCACGGTCTCCACGATGATCACATCCAGCCCCATGGCATCCATGATGGTGACCGTGTCCAATGTGGAGCCACTTAAGCCTCCCAGGTGGCCACGTGTCGCCAGGGAGCGGATGAACACCCCATCGTCGTTGAAATGGTCCTGCATACGGATTCGGTCGCCAAGTATCGCTCCACCCGAAAATGGACTCGATGGGTCGACGGCACAAACACCCACAGTTTTTCCATTGGCGCGATATTGGCCAATCAACGCGTTTACCAACGTGCTCTTGCCCGAGCCCGGATTTCCTGTGACCCCAAGGATCAGCGCATTCCCCGTATGGGGATATAGTTTGCGCAATAGATCGTTGGCGCGGGGATCGCGATCATCGACCCAACGCATGGCTCGCGCTGCGGCACGAATATTTTTCGCGAGTACCTTTTCGGCTACTGTATCTATATCTTGTAAACCCAAAGGACGTTCTTCCTGTTTCGCAGGGGTACCCTGGCTCCTAAGACATCTATGGCGTTCGGTCAACATCCGCACGCGTTGACGTGCGATCTCCAGAATCTGATGATAGAGCCTTAGAGGCAAGGAATATATATGAAGACCACTATCCCCAGAAAGAGACCCGCACCGCTCGCCGGTGTTGGCGGAGCTATCAAGGCGTTAACGTCACGAGGTAGCGCTGGTCTATCCGATATGGAGCGTCAGTTTGGGGAACAATTCGCGGCGATGGTTGGGGCCCCCTATGGTATGCCCGTAGCTGGAGCCCGTGTGGGACTTTGGCATATGCTCAGCTGGCTGAAGGAGCAGGGCAGGGAGGGCACCGTTCTATTGCCCGCTCTGACCGCGAGTATCGTCCCGAACGTAGTGCAAGCTGCTGGCTTCAAAGTTGGATTCGTAGATGTACACCCGGAAACCTTCTGCTGTGGTCACGAAGAATTTCTTGGGGCGGTGGATGACCAAACCGTCGCTATCATCGCTACCCACCTGGAAGGCTTCCCTGTTCGTGTCGATCGATTGGCAGAAGAATTGAAAGGGCGAAACATCTTCATCATCGAAGATGCAGCCCATGCTCCAGGGGCTGAGGTGGAGGGACAGGCCGTTGGTGCTTTGGCCGACGCCGCGATCTTCAGCCTGGGCAAAGGAAAACAGATCAACGCCATCGATGGTGGCGTCGTGACCACTACACGGCCTGAACTATATGAGCACCTCCTCGCGCAAACAGAGATCGCGGCTGCTCCTGGCCGACTGGCAGTTCTCAAGAAGATGAGCATGGTGCTATCTATGCAGCTGCTGACACGCCCCTTCCTCTTCGACACAACCCTTTGGCCGGGTGTACGCCTCTTCGCCACCTTCGGAAGTGATCCACTCTACGACCGATTTGTAGACTCCACAGACCCTCTCGCCCACGCGGGCCCACCAAATGTGGGGCGTCGATTGGGACCGGCACAAGCCATTCTCGGGCAACAGGCCTTGTCGGGTTTTCAGGCTCGGGCCCAGACACGCCGCGAGCTCTGGGAGGAATGGTACCCATTGGCGAAAGAATGCTGCCATGTCCAGCACCCCACGGAGGGTACACGGCCCGTACCCCTAGAATTCGCCATACGATGTTCTGATAGAATATCGGCCCAGAAACGATTACGGAGCCTCGGGATCGACTCACAGCCTACATGGATGGTGTCTCCACAACAGTTGGCGGCCTTTCGAAATGATTCCATCGGGATGTACCCCGAAGCGGAGTCTTTAGCCCAGACCTTGGTGTACCTTCCCTTTTATCCCGACCTTCGCGCCTCGGAACGTGATAGAATCAAGACCATGCTGACCGATCCGCCCGATGAGCTGAGAAAATGAGCGTCCTCTTCCTCAATCTGGAAGCGCCCGTTTTTTCGGACGTTCCCCACCCCAAGCACAACCTCGCGCCCCTGGACCTGGGGACAGCCATGGCGTCGGTATCCGAGCAGGGTCATTCCGTAGCTTTTATCGAGACGGCGACCGGTGAAATCAACCTGGAAACGCTGACGGGGCGCCTACGCTCCGACCCAGCCGAGCTTGTGGTGATTCGTCCCAGTTTTGAAGCGCTCCCGCACGCTCCCACCATCGCGGCCGCTGCCTGTGCCAACGAGCGTGCCATTCTATGGGTGGGCCCACCGGCAAGCCACGCAGCCGAATGGTTATTGAGCCGATGTCCTTCGAGTCTCGTGAGCACCGGAGAATCTGACCGCGTACCCCTCGCGGTGCTGCAGGCCTTACACGGTAAAAAGGAACGAAAAGAGATCCTGGGGATCGCCTTCCGGGATGGGGAACATATCGTCCGGACTCCACCAAGGCCATTGGAACAGAATATCGATCGCCTACCCATCCCGAGGCACGATCTTCTACTCCAGCCCAATTATCGATTCCATTATCCCTTGAAGCCCAAAGGCGCCCTTAAGATGGGCTATCTATTGGCCTCTAGAGGGTGTCCATACTCCTGTATCTTCTGTTCCGAAGTAGAGCGCGCCAGCTTCGGTAAACCCTATCGAAACCATAGCGCGGGGCGCGTGGCCTCGGAAATGCGGCTCCTATCGGAATTGGGGGCCACGGGTGTCTATTTCGAAGACGACCTCTTCGCTCTGGATAAACCACGCTTTCTTGACCTGGCCCAGGCCATTCAATCCAGCCGAGGCGATCTCTCCTGGTGCGCGCAGGTACGAGCCAGTGATATCGACGACGAGATCGCGCAGGCCTTAAAGAACGCGGGCTGTACCAGCGTCGCCTGTGGGATCGAGACGGGCAGTGACCGTTTGTTAAAGCTCTTGAAGAAGGGTACCACCACAGCCGCCAACGAGAGCGGTGTTCGAGCCTTAAACAGGGCGGGCATTCAAGTGGTCGCCTATCTCATCATCGGCATACCCGAAGAGACCGCCGAGGATCGCCGAGCAACCCTACGCCTGGCCGAAGAGCTCAAAGCCTCGATGGTACAGCTTCATATCTTTGCTTCCTATCCTGGTACGCAGGCCATGACCAACTACCCGGAACTGGGCGCCCAGGGAGGTAATAAGTTCATCCCTGCACCAACCCGCAGTGATCGAGACGACCTTCTACAGCTGCAGCGGGATTTCTATCGACGATTCTATCTTCGACCCGACCGCTTTGTGCAACATGTGTGGCGCCGGTGGCCCCAGCTCTGGGCCAATCCAGGCGGCGAAATCCGCAACGCCATGCATCTGGTCCGTCACGCCTTGAATCTGGGGTCTTGATATGGCGAGCCGCGCGTCTTTTATTCTGGCGCAACAAACGCCAGGTCTGCTCCGCGAGCTGCTTCGAGTCAGCCGTGGGCTGCGTAAGAGGAAGACGGTGCTTCCGTGGAAGCTGGAATTCTTCACCACCTATTCCTGCGGAAGCCGGTGCAAGACCTGTCTGATCTGGACTCGGTATGAGCGAGAGCCAGAAAAGCAGGCACAAGAATTATCCGCGGCTGATTTTGGACGGGTCGCCGCATCGGTCGGTCGGCATCTTCGGTGGCTGTCCTTTACGGGCGGTGAGATCACCGATCGCGACGACGCCGAAGAGCTGGTACGTAATGTAGCCGACGCAAGCCCTTACGCACGGGTAATGTCCACCTCTTCCCACGGACTCGACCCCGAAAAGGTAGAAAGGTTATTTGGAGCCATCGCGAAGGCGTACCCCAAACGAGCGATCATGGTCACCCTGTCCCTCGATGGCCTGGGGGACACCTATACGAAAATTCGAGGCGTGGACGGACACCTTCAAGTCGAAGAATCCATGGAGAGGCTGCAAAGGCTGAGTAAAACCTACCCGAATCTTACGCCGTCCTTTCAAGCCACGTTATCACCAGCCAATTTCGACCAGGTGTCGGAGCTCCTCGCCCGCATGAACTCCCTTGCCGACGGAAACGTCGTCACCATCGCCAACGACAGTAAGGTGCTCACAGAAGGGCGCATCAAGAATATCGACGCGCGCGCCGACGACCGCCTTAAAGATGTCTTGCAGACCGTGGCCAAATCTCTTCCTAGGGCGGGGCTATCCAATCTCTTCGCTCGAACCTATCTTCGCCTCTCCGCGAAGGCGCTCCCTAGTCCAGACGCACCCATCCCCTGTACAGCCGGCTTCTCCTCTCTGACGATCAGTCCATACGGTGAGATCCTGCAATGCGACCGTCACGACGAGCCGCTAGCTACGCTCCAGGCACCGGACTTCGATATCCCGAGCGCCATCGAGAGTGCCGAATTCAAAACACGATTGGAGCCATGGATCGGGTGCACAGAGTGTTTTACGCCCTGTCAGGCCTATCCTTCGATGATGCAGGCCCCGTTCCAGTCGTTTTGGCGCTCACTCGGTTGATTCCTGCGGCGCTGCCGGGTCCGGCCAAGCCGCGTTTAACGCATCGGCCACGTCGAAGACATCGGGGCGTTCGGTCTGTGTGCCCGGATTGGGAACATGATAGTGATCGACCACCAGAAAGGTGGGGATCTGACCATGGGGGTTCTTCAGCTCATCCGTCGCCCAGCAGCCTTTGGCGCGTGTGAAGAAGGGCTCAAAGCTGTTGTTTTCAAGGGACTTCTCCTCGCATCCTCCGAAATCACATAAAGAATAGTGATTGAAGACGAAGACCTGGTTCTCGGTCTCTCCCGGCGTGCCTCGCCCCGGTTCGCAGGAGGAATCAATCTCGCCAAACGGGGTCTCCCAACCATAGGCTCGCCAATCAAGATGCCATCCACCTTCGATCCCTCCCTCGTCGGAGAACACCACCAGGCGCCGACCACTGTCGATGATGGCCCCAAGGGTAGGCCAGGGTGTGCCAGGCGGACCGTCATGGAAATAGATGATGTCGCTCACATCGCCCGCAGCCATAAGACCCGCCTCTTGTAGGGCGACACGTGTGAGATCCTCGTCGATATGGGCCTCTATGATGAGGGTAACAATCTCGTCTGGGTGTTCCTCGAGCCAGTCGGATATATCTTCTAACAATGGCACCAGGGGAGTGCTCCCAAGGGCACAGAGTCCATGACAGGCCAACAGCTCACCTTCGGACTCATAGGTATCGATCATCAGGCACCGGACTCCGTCATCCAATTGTTGCGGAATCGAAAAGATTTGATTGGGCCACGGAAGAAAGAACTCGTAGGCCTCGCTCGCCATCGCGTTATGAGTACAGACCTGTGTAAATTCATTATAGGGGCGGTCACAATAGGCAGGCGAACCGAGACAGACAGGCGTGCTACTGCATCGATCGCTATCGACCCAAGCTCCGTCGACACAGTCCTGCATGAAAACACCGTCGCTATTATCCCCACAGGAGACAGCACCTTCCCGGGTATCACCGTTCACGCAGACATCGGTCCCGGTACAGGTCTCGCCATCGGCCCACTGGCCATCGGTGCAGTCCTGCATGAGCACGCCTTCTTCGTTAAGGCCACAGACCGTCGCACCTTCCTGGGTTCCACCGTTTCGGCAGATGTCGGTGCCCGTGCAGGTCTCGTTGTCGACCCATTGCCCATCCGTGCAATCCTGCATGAATACGCCTTCTTCGTTGAGTCCACAGGCGGTGGCGGATTCGCGGGTTTGCCCTTCCTCACAAGAAGGTCCCTCTGCCTCCACTGCGCATGCAATGACCAGCAAAACCAGGACCAGCAGGGCTTTGGGAGAGAAATCGAGCATATGTCTTTGTACCGCTTTTGCTCCTTCTTGCCCAATCGATTACGGTTATAACCCTCCGAGGCACGACGCCTCGTTCCTGCCGGTATGGTATCGATGAGCCTGCTCCAAACCGAATCCAAGTCGGAAATAAAGAAGATACTGGCCATCGCCTGGCCTTTGGCCTTAGCCCAACTTGGATTTTTAGCGATGGGGTTTGTCGACACCTGGATGGTCGCGGGGCTCGGCCCCGAAGCCATCGGTGGAGTCGCCATCGCGAACGCCATCTTTTTCGTGATCGCTCTTATGTTTTCCGCCGCGCTCCTGTCCCTCGACGCGATCATCGGGCAACGTATTGGCTCGGGTAATGAAGAGCAGTGCGGCTCTTTGTTAATGCAGGCGTATTGGATCGGGTTGGCGGCCGGCATTCTCATTACCGTGCCCGTGCTTCTGCTCAGCCCTGCCATCGGCAGCACCCTGGCGAAGAACCCCATAGTGGGAGACGAATGCTCAGTCTATCTCTGGGCACGAGCCTGGTCCTTTACACCCTTTCTTCTTTTCGCTGCGCAACGCGGGTTCCTGTCGGGTATTGGGACCGTCCGCCCCCTGGTGATCATCGTCATCGTAGGAAATCTGCTCAACGCCCTGGCCGACTGGGCCTTCATTTATGGGCATCTGGGAATGCCAGCGATGGGAACCGAAGGAGCCGGTTACGCCAGCACCTTTTCGGCTTTTGTTCTTCTTATCGCCCTGTACATCACAATCCATCACACCGATATCCAGAAGAAATACCAATTCCGTTTCGCCAAACCTCGACTTGATGTGATCGCCGGAATTCTCCGCCTTGGAGGTCCCTTCGCTCTCCATATTCTGGTAGAAGTCGGAGCCTTCAGTACCATCACGATACTCGCAGCCCAGACTGACAAAATCAGCCTGGCCGCCCATCATATCGCCTGGACCTACGCTGCGTTGACCTTCATGGTTCCCCTGGGAATCTCTGTAGCCGCGAGTGTACGGGTGGCGCATTGCCTGGGGCAGGGCGATCGGCGCGGCGCCCAACGGGCCGGCAACCTGTCGATCTACCTTGGTATTCTATACACGGTGGGCACCAGCCTTTTGCTCCTGCTTCTTCGGGAGCCTCTCGTACGCGTATTTCTCGATGACGCCGAGGTTGTTCGTACGGGCGGTGTCCTATTGATGTTTGCAGCCGCCTTTCAGATATCCGACGGAATGCAGGTTATTGGCGCTGGAGTCCTTCGAGGAACGGGCGACACCCGCAAACCCTTTGTGGCCAATCTTATCGGGCATTGGGTTCTCGGGGTTCCTCTGGGAGCCTATCTCGCCTTCGGTTCCGATCTGGGGGTCCGTGGACTCTGGGTCGGAACGACCCTGGCCCTCACCACCGTGGCCATCGTATTGGTCTTCCCCTTCTTACGAGGCCAGTGGCGCGAATATGCTGGGCTGGAAGTCGACGCTAGTGAGCCGGTAAACAATTAGCACCGTCGTAGGCCAGCTTCACAAGGACGACTGTCCACGAGCTGAAGTCGACTAGACCGAAGCCGCCGACCTGCGGTAAACCATAGAATAGGATCGAACAAAACCTGCTGAGAATCACCGCTCCGTTTCGAGAGAATAGCCATGCCGACGTATATTCGACTTTCTAAATTCACACCGAAGGGATTGGACAAGGTCCGTGAGCCCAAGGCCTTCTTCGCCGACATAGAGAAAGGTTTAAGCGATCATAACGTAACCCTGGTCAGCTCCTTTGTGACCATCGGAATGTACGATTTCGTCTCTATCTTAGAAGCCGATTCCGATGATCATCTTCGGCAATATCTCGACCACGTAGAGAAACAAGGCTACTACAAATCCCGGACTATGCCTGCGATCCCGACCCCTGAATTCCTTACTACCATCGGCAACCACGGGGTCTTTTTAGAGTATTGGATGAAAGAGAAACGCGGGAAACCGGTAGACTTCTAAAAGGCGACCACCGCGCTCCGAAAGAAAAGACTGACAATCGGTCAACAATTGTATATCTCCGTAGACGCCGAGCGTATGCATAACGCCACCCAACTTTCGGAGTCATATAATGTTGCCAATTCGTCGTTCCGCTTTTCAGCTATTTCTCTTCGTTACGAGCCTTCTTCTTTTCGTAGCTTGCGCCACCGA